>NZ_WRPR01000091.1 GCF_010367455.1 Candidatus Laterigemmans baculatus
GCCGACGGCTCAAAAGAGAGAGATCGCCGGATTTTCTGACAGAGCCTGAATTAGCGGCTGAGGGGGCCGCTACTTTCCCGCCCCCTCTCCTGTCGGCCCCAACGTGGCTTCCGCCCCAGCGGCAGGAGCGCTATACTTGCGGCCGACCGCGGGGCGTAGCGAAGCCTGGTATCGCGCCTGCTTTGGGAGCAGGAGATCGCTGGTTCGAATCCAGTCGCCCCGACTTGGGCTCGGTTCTTCGAGCGGAGCTCGAAGAACCGAGCCCAAGTAGAGAGTAGAGAAGAGAAAGTAGAACAGTAGAGCTGGTGGCGGTGACCGTGTTGCCGGAGAGACCGGCGCTTGTGGCGCAAACCAGTTTTCTCTTCTCGACTCGGTCTACTTTCTACTGCTCTACTCTCTTCTCCCGGGGCAGCGGGATGGCTTTCCAGTTCGAGAAGCTGCTGGTCTACCAAAAGGCCGTCGATTTCGCTGAGCAGATCTGCGCATCCACCGAGCAATTCTCCCGCGGCTACGGTTTTCTCGTCGATCAGCTCAACCGTGCCTCGCTCTCTATCTCGGCCAACATCGCCGAAGGCAACGGACGCTTCACCAAGGCCGACCGGAAAAACTTCTTCATCATCGCCCGTGGCTCGGTTCAAGAGTGCGTGCCACTGCTATCGTAAAATCTGATTGCCCTCTTCGCTGGCTGCCCGGGCCGTCTCGCGGGTGCTGTTGCTCCGGCCCTTGATTCCGCGGCGAATTTTTACTCGCCCGCTCGTTCGCGATACAATCGGCGGTCGTCTGCATCGCTGCAGTGCGCTTCGGGACGGCGTCACGCGGGGCAAAAGCATGAGCCGGGTTTGCTGGATCGTCACCGCCGCCTGTTGGCTGGGCCTCTGCCCGCTCGCCGGACGCGCTGCAGAGAAAGTCGATTTCCTCCGCGACGTCCAACCCGTTTTGCAGCAGCACTGCGCCGAGTGCCACGGAGCCGAAGAACGAAACGGCGGCTTCAGCTTCGACGACCCGTCCAGCCTGTTCGATGAGGCGGATTCCGGTGGCTACGTGGTTCTCGCTGGCAAACCAGAACAGAGCGAACTGCTACGGCGTGTCCTCTCGAGCGACGAGAGCGACCAGATGCCGCCCGAGGGCGAGCGGCTGAGCAGTGCGGAGATCGAGCTGTTGAGGCGGTGGGTTGCCCAGGGCGCCCCGTGGCCCGAGAGTGCCGGCCAGCCTGAGTCCGCGAAATTGACCAGCCGGCACTGGTCCTTCCAGCCGCTCTCCAACCCCGCGCCGCCACCGGTGCAGGACGAGCGTTGGCCGCGGAACCCGCTCGATCGCTTCATCCAAGCCCGCCGTGAGGCCGCCGGCTTGGCCGCGATGCCCGACGCCGATCCGGCAACGCTGATTCGCCGCATTTCCTACGGATTGACTGGGCTGCCGCCCACCCCGGACGAGGTGCGACTGTTCCTCGCGGCCGCGGAGTCACCGACCGGGATCGACGGAGCGTGCCAAGATTTGGTCGACCGGCTGCTCAGCCGCCCGGCCTACGGTGAACGCTGGGGGCGGCACTGGATGGACTGGGTCCGCTACGCCGATACCGCCGGAGACAACTCCGATTACCCAATCCCCCAAGCCTACCTGTATCGCGACTACATCATCGAGTCGTTCAATCAGGACCTGCCGTACGACCGTTTTCTGACCGAACAAATCGCCGGTGACCTCTTGCCTGCCGATTCGCAGCAGCAACGGAATCGGCAGACAATCGCCACGGGCTACCTCGCCATGGCGCGGCGTTTCGGTTCGCTCGTCGAACGCTACCCCTGGCACCTCACAATCGAAGATACGATCGACAATCTCGGCCGCACCATGCTGGGGCTGACCGTCGCGTGTGCCCGATGCCATGATCACAAATTCGACCCGATCAGCACGCGTGACTACTACGGTCTCTACGGGATCTTTGCCAGCACGCGCTATCCGTTCCCTGGGATCGAACTGTTCTCGACGCAAAGGGATTTTGTTCCGCTCGTCTCGGATCGCCAAGCAGCCGAGGTGCTCGGGCCGTACCAGCAAAAGTCCGATCAGCTGACTGCCGAGCTCGAGCGATTACTGAACGCCTGTGACCTCAAGGCGTTGGAAATCGCGGCCGAGTCGAGCCGAGCCACGGTCGCGGAGCAGCGGAAGATGCGTGAGGAACTCGACGCGATGCTGCTCAAAGCGAGAAATGCTGGCAAAAAGCTCGCCGACCACCTCAAACAAATTCCCCCCGTCCCCTCGGCCTACGCGGTGCAAGACGGCGACCCGGTCGACGCTCGGATTCAGATCAAGGGCGAACCCGATCGGCTCGGAGCCGACGTCCCTCGCCATTTCCCCGAGATCCTCGGCGGCCAGCAATTGCCCGAAGAAGTAGCCGCGACGACCAGCGGTCGGCTGCAATTGGCCCGTTGGATTACCAGCCCCGAAAATCCGCTGACCGCCCGCGTGATCGTCAATCGCGTTTGGCAGCGGCACTTCGGCCAGGGACTTGTGGCGACCAGCAGCGATTTTGGTCTCCGTGGCGAACCGCCCACGCACCCAGAATTGCTCGACTGGCTGGCCGGCGAATTCATCCGTAGCGGCTGGTCGATCAAGCACCTCCACCGCTTGATTCTAACTTCGCGGACCTACCAGCTTTCCAGCCAGGACCGCGTGGACAATCTCCAGCTGGATCCGGAGAACCACCAGTACTGGAAGTTCAACCGCCAACGGCTCGATGCCGAGTCGATCCGCGATACGCTACTGTCGATCACCGGCTCGCTCGACCGCACACTGCAAAGCGAACCGCATCCGTTCCCGCCCCAGCGCAAATGGAGCTTCACTCAACACCATCCGTTCAAGGAAGCCTATCCGAGCCAAAGGCGCAGCGTCTACTTGATGACCCGACGGCTGACCGCGGACTCCTACTTTCAGACCTTCGACGGCCCCAATCGCAACGCCTGCACCAGCGACCGAGACCAATCGGTGACGGCCCTTCAGGCGTTGTATTTCGTCAACGATGAGTTTGTGCACGACCGGGCGGATCAATTCGCTCAGCAGCTCCTCGAGCCGTCGTGGAGCGACGAGCAACGTCTCCGCCACGCCTTCCACACGATCCTCTGCCGCGCTCCCACCCCGGACGAGTCCGCTTTGATGGGCGAGCACCTCGCTGCGGTTCGGCAGCGTTTGGCGGAGGACGCGGATCGCCAGCAGGCAGCATGGACCAGCCTGACTCGCAGCCTCCTGCGTCTAAACGAGTTCCTGTACCTGGATTAGGTTGGACCCCCGTGACTCACTCCCCTCTGCACCGCCGCGAGTTGCTCCGTTCCCTGCTTGGCAGCTCGTTGCTGATGCCCGGCGTGATGTCGGAGCTGCTCGCCGCGGAAGACCACCCAACGCGGCCCAAAACCCCTCACACGAAGGGGCCAGCGAAATCGGTGATCATGATCTACGCCACGGGAGGCGTGTCACACATCGACACGTTCGATCCCAAGCCGATCACCGGCGGCCGCGATGGCACTGGGGCGGACAAACTGATGGGAAACATCTTCGGTGCCCGGCCGAACCGAAAGTGCGGGACCGAAGTGAGCCACATCTTCCCTCACCTGCGTGAGGTGATGGATGAGATCTGCTTGATTCGCTCGATGAAGGCGTCCCACTTCGACCACTCCGAAGCCACCCTCGGCATGCACACCGGCTCGCCCACGTTTGCCCGGCCGAGCATGGGGTCCTGGATCAGTTACGGTTTGGGGACGTTCAATCAGAATCTGCCCAGCTTCATCGTCATCGCCCCTCACCTCCCCTACGGCGGCACCCAGGTCTACGCCAGCGATTTTTTACCCGCGGTGCATCAAGGCACGCGAGTGCTACCCGGCGACAATCCGATTGCAAACCTGCAGCCCCCCGGTTCCAGCGGCCCGCTTCAGGAACTGGAATTCGATCTTGTCGATAAGCTGAACCAAAAACATTTTCGCAATCGGCAGCACGACACCGCACTGGCCGCCCGCATCCAAGCGTTTGAGACTGCGTTTCAGATGCAGCAGGCGGCGCCGGAAGCTTTTGACCTCAGCCAAGAGCCCGAACACATTCGCCGTCTCTATGGGCTCGACCGCCCCACCAAAGGGCCTGGCGCCGATTTCGCCTGGCAGTGCTTAGTCGCCCGCCGGCTGGTGGAGCGAGGCGTCCGCTTCATCGAGCTGATCGATACCGGCTCGCGTCCCAACTGGGATTCGCATGGCGAGATGAAAGAGCACGCCGAGTTGGCCGCGAATGTCGACCAGCCCACGGCGGGACTGATCAGCGACCTGAAGCAACGCGGGATGCTCGACGAGACGATCGTGGTCTGGGCCACCGAGTTTGGACGCACGCCTCACCGCGAAGGCAAAAACGGCCGCGGCCATCACCGTGACTGCTTCAGCGTGTGGCTCGCCGGCGGCGGTTTCCGCGCCGGCCACGTGCACGGGGCGACCGACGAAATCGGCAAATATGCGGTGGAAGATCCCGTGGAAGTGCATGACCTGCACGCCACCATCCTGCACCAGATGGGCATCGACCACGAGCGGCTGACCTTCCGTCACGCCGGTCGTGATTTCCGTCTGACGGACGTCCACGGCCGGATCGTACGCGATCTCCTCAGCTAACTCACTCGACCTTGGCAATCAGCGGCAGGCGTTCTCGGGAGGAGACCACCACTCCGCCTGGCTTCTCGATCGTTACGGCGAACATGTAGGGATCCTCCAACTCCCGTTTGAACTTCCGCAGCCGGTCGATCAGCCGACGCCGCGCCAGAGTGGCAATGAAGGTCGAATCACCGCTGGCGATGCGGGGCAACAGCGAAGCTGGCAAATCGGTTTCCTTTGCGACGCGCGGACGAAGCGAGGTCGACGCAAGTCCTCGGCCTCGCTCCATTCCGCGGCCATGCTGAAACTTATTTGGGGAGGATCACCGAGTCGATCACGTGGATCACCCCGTTGCTCGCTCCGATGTCGGTTTTTACGACGTTCGCGTCGTCGACCATGACCTTGCCATCTTTGACGGTGATCTTCACCGACGAGCCCTGGACCGTCTTGGCCATCTTGAGTTTGACGACGTCCTTGGCCATCCCTTTCCCCGGTACCACATGGTAGGTCGAGATGCTGACCAGCTTCTCCTTGTTCTCGGGCTTGAGCAACGACTCGAGCGTTCCCTCGGGCAACTTGGCGAACGCTTCATCGGTCGGAGCAAACACGGTAAAGGGCCCCTCCCCCTTGAGCGTCTCAACCAAGTCGGCTGCCTTGACCGCCGTCACTCGGGTCTTGAAATTTCCCGCGCTCACCGCCGTGTCGACGATGTCCTTTTTCTCCTCCGCCTTCGCGAGCCTCGGGCCATCCGCCGCAGAACCCGCGGCTAGCGCCGTCGGCTCAGGGTTTTGTGACAGGGGCTAGCTGGACAGCGCCACTTTGGATGGGTTCGGAGCGGGACGGCTCGCAGAAAAATCGTTTAACGGCAAGCCGAAGGCGACTGCTTTTTAAAACACAGTCGCCTTCGGCTTGCCGTTAAA
>NZ_WRPR01000092.1 GCF_010367455.1 Candidatus Laterigemmans baculatus
GTGTAAGCACGGTAACGTGTTGAGCTAACCAGTACTAACGGGCGAAAGTTTGACCATCACTATCTTGCACTCGTGACGGACGCCTCCGCGTTCGGTCACCGCTTCTTATAAGAATCGCGATTTACCCAACAACACACGGCTGGTGCCGGGCGAAATACCCCGGCACCCGTCCTTCCGGTGAACATATCGGAAAGGTGACACCTGTTCCCATCCCGAACACAGCAGTTAAGCTTTCCGAGCCGATGATAGTGCATACCAGCGTGAAAGTAGGTATCGCCGGATTTTAAAAACCCTCTTGGTCTTTGGCCCAGAGGGTTTTTTCATGCGCCGCTCGCTCACTCCCATGAGCGTTTCGCCACAGAGGGCGGCACCGGACCGCGGATCACTCAGATATCGCGGATGTTCAGCCCTCGGTCTTCGCGCTGCTGGTGGGCCCGCCCCGCGGATCAGCCACAGAGGGCACAGAGCTCACAGAGGCGGAGGGAATGGTTGGCGAAGCTTAACTCCTTC
This sequence comes from Candidatus Laterigemmans baculatus, assembly GCF_010367455.1. Classification (GTDB taxonomy): domain Bacteria; phylum Planctomycetota; class Planctomycetia; order Pirellulales; family Pirellulaceae; genus Laterigemmans; species Laterigemmans baculatus. The sequence continues at coordinate 511 of NZ_WRPR01000092.1, forward strand.
ACTTCAGACTTCCTCGGTGCTCTCTGTGTCCTCGGTGGCTTCGCAGCAACTCCCATGAGCGTTTCGCCACTGGGGATGGCACTGGACCGCGGATCACACAGATATCGCCGATGTTCAGCCCTCGAGCTTCGCGCTGTAGATAAACACGCTTCCCGGATCAGCCACAGAGGTCACAGAGCTCACAGAGGCGGAGGGAATGGTTGGCGAAGCTCAACTTTTTCACGTCGGTCTTCCTCGGTGCTCTCGGTGCCCTCTGTGTCCCCGGTGGCTTCGCAGCAACTGCCATGAGCGTTTCCCCCGATCTGACTGCAGCACTCCACTCGGCCGCTGCGGCCGAAGGGTTCTCTCAGTGTGGGGTCGCGGCGGCCGTCGAGCCCCGAGGGTTCTCGAGGCTGTTGGACTGGATCACCGCCGGTTACGCCGGCTCGATGCAGTACATCCCCGATCGCCGCGATGCGTATCGCCATCCGAGCGGCGTGCTCGAGGGGGCGCGGAGCGTCGTGATGTTGACTTATCCCTATCCGCGGCAGGCGGCCGAGCCACTGGCGGCGGGGCGGGGCAGGATGGCTCGCTATCTTGGCAGCGGTGCCGACTATCACGACGTCATCCATCCGAAGCTCAAGCGGCTGCGGCGGATTCTTCAGGAGGCGCATCCGGAGTCGCGGACGCGTGGGGTGATCGACACCGCTCCCCTGCTCGAGCGTGACTTCGGGCGACTCGCCGGGCTCGGATGGCAGGGCAAGAACACGCTGCTGATTGACAAGTTCGCCGGAAGCTACTTCTTCCTCGCCGCACTGGTGACCGATCTCGCGCTGCCAGTAGACCTTCCACACGAAAGTAGCCACTGCGGGACCTGCCGGCGTTGCTTGGATGCGTGCCCAACCGATGCGTTTCCGGAGCCGGGCGTGCTCGATGCGCGGCGGTGCATCAGCTATCTGACGATCGAGAGTCGGGAGCCGATCCCGCTTCAGCTTCGCGAGGCGGTCGGTTCCTGGTTTTTTGGCTGCGACGTGTGCCAAGAGGTTTGCCCATGGAATCGGCCGCGAGACTCGGCGCCGGTATCCGCGGCGGACGAAGGGACCGGCGGGGAGGCGTTTTGGCAGTCGCTCAGTTTGCTCGAGCTCTTCGATTTGGATGGCGAGGCATTTCGAGCGAGGTTCCGCAAAACCCCGCTATGGCGCTCCCGCCGAAGCGGTATCCTGCGGAACGCGGCGATCGTCCTCGGTAACCAGCGAGCCGAGGAAGCGTTGCCGGCGCTGCGGAAGGGGCTATTGGACCCGGACCCCCTGGTGCGGGGCGCCGCCGCATGGGCGATCGGTCGAGTGGGAGCGGCCGGCGGGAAAGGAATCTTGCGGGAGCGATTGGCGGTGGAGGCGGACGCAGAGGTCCGCTCGGAGATCGAGCGAGCGTTGCGTGGCGGTGCGGGTGGCGCGGGTGGCGACGAACGAGCGTTGCGGGCGCTGGACCAGGCAGAGCCATGAGCGTGGATGCTAGAGTATCATTCGAGACGCTTCATCTTTTTGCACGGAACCTGGGCCACTGAGTTTGGACGCACCCACGAAAGAAGCTCGTCTGCCGCTGGGGAATGTAGCGTTCCTGACTGCGTGCAGCCTTCTTCAGATGGTGTTCCAGTTTCTCCTTCTCACGTTGGTCGCGTGGTGGTTTGGAACGTCCCCGGCGGTGGATGCGTTCAACGCGGCGCTAGCGGTGCCGATCGCTGTCTCGGCGGTTTTGGCAGCCCCGTTGCCGCTGGTCCTGATACCCGAGATGGTGCGGTTGTTCCAGGACCGTCGGGATGCGGCATCCTGGCGGCTCGCCGCTTCGGTGGTGGGGCTGTTTGTCAGCCTCGGGACGTTGTTAGCGGCGGTGATTGCCTGGCGACCGCTCGGTGCGGCCGGGTTCCTGTTCAGTGGCTTCAGTCCAGGAGAGCTGGAGCTGGCCGCGGGCTTTCTGATCCGGCTGTGCTGGCTGATCCCGCTGAACGTCGCGATCACGCTGCTGCAGGCGGTCCATCATGCGCGGCAACATTTTCGGTTGGCCGCCGTCTCGAATCTGTTTGGCGTCACCGTTCCGCTGCTGTGGATCAGCGGGCTGAGCGAGGTGACGCTTCTGGACATCGCTCACGGCACGGTCGCTGGAGGGGTGGTCGCAGTTGCGACGCTCCTGCTGCCGCTCGGCCGCTCGCTCGCGGGCGGCGGGAGGTCGCATCGGTACTCCGCAGCGGAGCCGGGCGACGCGGGAATATGGCGGTTCTGCGTTCTAGTACTGCCGCTGTTGTTGGCGGGGATCTACGCTCGCATCGATCCGCTCGTCGACCGGATGATCGCCTCGCACCTCGAGCCGGGCAGCATCGCCGAGTTGGGCTATGCTCAGCGGTTGATGACGGCGCTGGCGACGCTCGTCAGCAGCGGGTTGAGCGTGGCGATCTTCCCTCAACTGGTGGCGCACGGTGAGGGAGCCCAGCAGCAGCGGCATGCGGGATTGCTGGCCCTGTCGTGGCGGTTCCTCGTTTTTTTGCTGGTGCCCTGCATCGTGGCCGTGCTCCTCTTCGGCCGCTCGATCGTTTCGGATCTTTTTGAGCGAGGCGAGTTCGGTCCCGAAGCGACCCGCAGCGTTGCCGCCCTGCTGAGCATTTTGATGGGGATGTTGGCGGCGGCCAGCATTGGTGAGATCGCTGCAAAATCGCTCTACGCTCGCGGCTACACGCGCGGCCCCGCGGTCATCGCAGTCGTCGGGTTTACGATCGGCGTGGTACTTAAGCTCACGCTCTCAAGGCCCTTCGGCATCGCCGGAGTGGCGGCTGGTACGACGCTCTATTACTTGCTCAACGTCAGCGTGTTTCTGTGGTTGATCCACACGACGATGGGGCGAGCTGCCTTCGGCGGGCTTTGGCCGGCGTTCGTCAAAGCGGTAGCGGCTTCGTTGGTCGCCGCGGCCGCCGGAGCGATTCCAGTGAGCCTGTTACCCCGGGGAGGAGCTCTGGTGGGCGGAGCGGTGGGATTGCTGGTCTACGTCGCCGCCCAGTCGCTGATGCGGAGTGAGTTCATGCCACGGGTGCTGCACCTGTTGCCGCGTCGAGAGGGGACCGCCCCGTGACGATTGCCGACCTCGAGCTCATCACAATTCCCTGTCCGATCTGCGGAAGCGATCGGGATCGTCCGCTGTGCGTCGCTCGCGATTACGTCTACTCGGTTCCCGGGGAGTTTCGCTTTGTCCGCTGCGAAGCGTGCGGGCACGTTTTCCTGAACCCTCGTCCAAGCGACGCGTCGCTGCTCGCCTGCTACCCGGCCAGCTACGGGCCTCATCTGGGAGCCAGCCCCTCGAGCAGCGAGCTCGCGCCCCGGCGCCCCGGATGGAAACGCTCTCTGGGGACGGTGACCGGCCTGCGGCGGCTGCTTCGCTATCTGGGGGACGAGCGAGCGACCGTTCTCCCTGCGCCTCCGCAGCCGGGGGAATCGCGGATGCTGGAAATCGGCTGTGCCCACGGGGGATTTTTGGAGCGGGCCGCTGCGCTCGGCTGGATCGTCGACGGCATCGAACCGTCGGAGGCGGCAGCCGCTCAGGCGGAGCGGCGCGGCATTCCCGTCTTCGTCGGGCGGCTCGACCAAGCGGAGCTGGCGCCGCAGTCCCGGGACTGCATCGCCTCCTGGATGGTTCTCGAGCACGTCCCAGATCCGCTCGCGTTTCTGAGCCTGGCTCACCGAACGCTGACGCCCGGCGGAGTGCTGGCGGTGAGCGTTCCCAATGCGGCTTCGCTCGAGCGGTGGATGTTTGGCCGATACTGGCAGGGCTACGATCCCCCGCGGCACCTGCAAGTTTTCTCGGCGTCCGAGCTCCGCCGCGTGCTTCATCGCGTGGGCTTCAGCGAGGTGCAGGTGATTTACCAGGCGGGGATTCGCGACTCGTATGCCGGTCTCGCGGCTTGGGGGATGGCCCATTTTCCGCAAGCCCGGTGGCCTCGGCGGTTGATGGAGATCTTCCGGGGCGAAACGCCGCGGTGGCTGCACTGGATATCGTTGCTGCCCGCCCGGTTGCTAGCGGTCTCAGGCTTGGCCGGCCGCATCACGGTGGTCGCCGTCAGGCCCCGAAACACCGTCGCTGGAACGGCCGCAGAGAATCGCTTCGAGGCGTCGCCAGTTGGCTTCGATGCTGTAGGAAGCGGCGACTAGCTCGCGGCCAGCCCGTCCGAGTTGCTGCCGTTTCTCCGCGTCGCTGAGCAGCTCGACCAGTGCGGTTCGCCACTCCGCTTCGGTCGTCGCGCGCCGCCCCACTGCATCCCCCGCCAAGATCTCATCATTGACACCGATCGGAGAAGCGATTCCCGGCGTTCCCACGGCCAAGTACTGAATCAACTTCAAACCGCACTTGTACTTCATCCACGGCTGGCCAGCAGGCAGCGGCATCAGGCCGATGTCCATCTCTTGCAGCAGCGCTACCTCGGTGTTCGGATCCCAACGGCGGTAGTCCACCTCGACTCCGCTGAGATCGAGCTCGGCGAGATGCTCGGGGCTGGGAGCGATGACGAGCAATCGAAAGGGAATCTCCGCGGCTGCGTGGCGGAGCGCGGCGGCGCAAACGGCGAGGAACTCCACGTTGTGCGTCGTCCCAATCCAGCCGACGGTCGGTTTCGCAGTTGTCGGGGGAAGCTGCCGCTGTGGGTAATCCGACAATCGCACGCACGTCGGAATCCCGTGCACCTCGGGACACAGCGGCCGGAGGACTTCTTCGAGGTAGCGGTTCCCGCCGATCGCCGCGTCGCACATCCGTGCGACCGCGGCGAATTTCTCGGGATGCAGCAAGTGAATTCCATCGTCGACGTCGAGCACCAAACGGCCGGTGCAGCGTCGCAGCTTCGCCTCAATGTTCCAGCTGTCGTCGTCGAAAACTTCGCGTTCGATTACGATTGCGTCGTAGTGCCGCAGCCGAGCCTGCATCGCATGCCAGTGCCGCGTCGTCCGCTTCAGGAGTTGGCTGGCTCGCCAGCCGATCGTGGGAAAGTAGTCATACTTTTGAGGAAAGCTGCACGCGACGTCGCAGCGATGCCCGGCCTGCCGAAGTAACGGCAAATAGGGGAAGACGCGAAAGCGAGTCGAGGGGACGGCGGCGCCAGAAGCGACGAACAGAAAACGCATGCGTCTTGGGGGGCACGGATGAGTCGAGCGAGTCGGCGGCAGTTCAGGTGGACGAGCGACGAGGGAACCGGGGGATGCGAGCAATTGTAACAGGTGTGGCCGGTTTCATCGGTTCGCATGTGGCGGACCGACTGCTGGCGCGAGGCTACCGAGTGCTCGGGATCGATGATCTCTCGGGAGGCTTTCGCGAGAACGTCCCCGCGGCGGTCGACTTCGAGCCCCTCAGCTGCAACGCTCCGCTGGACGATTTGTTCAAAGCCTATCGTCCCGATGCGGTCTTTCATCTCGCGGCCTACGCTGCCGAAGGGCTCAGCCACCACATCCCTCACTTCAACTACCAGAACAATGTGCTGGGGACGGTCAACGTGTTGGCTGCCAGCCAGCGAGCGGCGGCGGGGCACTTCGTGTTCACCTCTTCGATCGCCGTCTATGGGCATCCCACCGGCGGAGGAGCCTTTCGCGAAGCGGACGCCTGCCATCCCTGCGACCCCTACGGCATCGCCAAGCTCGCCTGCGAGCAGCAGATCCGCGCTGCTCACGATTACTTCGGCGGCCCTACCTACACTCTTTTCCGGCCGCACAACGTGTACGGTCCGCGGCAGAACATTGCGGACCTCTATCGCAACGTCGTCGGCATCTTCATGCGGTGTGGGTTGCAGGGCGAACCGTTCCCGATTTTCGGCGATGGCAGCCAGACGCGGAGCTTCTCCTACATCACGCCGGTCGCCGAAGCGATCGCCGCAGCGGCAACCGAACCGGCCGCCAAAAACCAGACCTTCAACATCGGTGGAGACCAGCCCACCAGTGTCGCGGAATTGGCTACAGCGGTCGCCGAGGTGCTGGGGGTCGAGCGGAAGATTGCAACGCTCGAACCGCGGAACGAGGTGCAGCACGCCCATGCCGACCACGAGAAGGCGGCGCGCGTTTTTCCCGAAGCTCTCGGCGAATCGGTCGAGCTGCGGGAGGGGCTTCAGCGGATGGCGGCGCAGGTCCGCACCGCCCCGATTCCAAGCCCCACGCCTTGCCCGGCCCCGATCGAATTACCCGCTCGCTTACCGCCGCGGTGGCAGTGAGGGGGGCTAGGAAGCCGCACCCTCATCGGCAACCGTCCCGTTTCCGACCCCGGTCGCTTCGATCGCCGAGACCGTGCTCCGCACCCGCCCGTCGCCGAGTTGAGTGACCAGTTCCTCGCCGGTTTGCACGTCGCGGATCGACCGCAGTAGTCCCTGGTCGGCCGCGCGATAGGTGGCCGAGTAGCCTCGCGAGAGCGTCGCCAGGGGGCTGAGGGCGGCGAGCGTCGCGGAGGCTCGTTGCAGCCGATCGTGGAACCGCCGCAAGTTCGCTTCGATCGCCCGTCGGCTACGTAGATCGAGCTCATCCAACCGCCGAGCGAGTTGCTGAAGGCGATCGAATGGCTGCGTGAAGACCGGGCGCCGCTCGAGCGACCGCAACCGCTCGCGGTACAGCTCCATTTGGCTGCGGATCGGCCGCAGCATGCGGTCGGCGTACTGGTCGAGCATCCGATGCAGCTGGGCGATGTCGGGGACGACCATCTCCGCCGCGGCGGTCGGGGTGAGGGCCCGAGCGTCAGCCGCCAAGTCCGAGAGCGTGACGTCGATCTCGTGCCCCACGGCCGAGACGGTGGGCACGGTCGACGCCGCCAGAGCACGGACCACCAGCTCTTCGTTAAAGCACCACAAGTCTTCCAAGCTGCCGCCGCCGCGGCCGACGACCAACACGTCCAGCGAAGGAGTGAACGCGTTGGCGGCGATGATCCCCTCGCAGATCGACCGCGCCGCGCCGGCTCCCTGGACTTTGGCCGGAATCACGATCACCTCGATCCCCGGCCAACGACGCAGCGCGACCTCCAAAAAATCGCGCACCGCGGCTCCGGTGGGGCTGGTGACGAAACCAACTCGCTTGGGAAAATTCGGCAGCGGCCGTTTCCGCTCCGGAGCGAACAAGCCTTCGTCGGCCAACCGCTGCTGCATCTGGCGGAAGGCCAGCTGCAGGGCGCCGATTCCTTGCGGCTCGGCTTTGCGAATCACCAGCTGGTAGCTGCCGCGGGCCGCGTAGACGTCGATGCTGCCAAAACAGATCACCGCTTGGCCGTCATCCAGGTCGAACGGCAGCCGCTCGGCGACGCTTCGCCAGATGATCCCTCGAATCTGGCTCTGGCCATCCTTGAGCGTCAGATAGATGTGCCCGCTCCGCGGCCGGGCAATGTCGGTCACCTCGCCGGAGACCCACACCGACGAGAAATTCATCTCCAGCGTGCCCTTGATCATCGCCGTCAGTTCGGAAACCGAGATCGCTTGGGCGGGATCGGGGGAAGGCATCGCGAGAGGAGGGGATGAAGTGCGAAATTCAGGCGGCCAGACGGACCCGGTTTAAAGCTGGTGCGGCGTCGCTGGCGGGCCGCGCCGACTCGTCCGGACCCGCCGTGACACCCAGTTGATGCGACTGCTGCGGCTGGGGGGCGGGCGTATGGAACAATCGTAACGCTTGGGGCGCTCGACGATAGGCGGCGTGGGGTCCCACCGGCCGCCCGGTCTCGGCCCACCGCTCGGCCGCTTCGGTGCACAGGTTCAGCGCTTCTTCAACGCGCTGCCGCCAATCCTCGATCTCGTCGCGCTCGAGCCGATCGGGAATTTGAATCGCCGGGCCGAGCAAGGCACAGGCTCGCGACCAGGGGCGGGGAACGGCGAAGCGGTCCCACGCCCGCCGGCTCCGCCACGGATTCTCATAGCCGAGTCCGACCGGAACCAGCGGGATTCCGAGCTTAGCCGACAGGTACAGGCAACCCGGAGCGAGCTGGCGACGAGGCCCTTTGGGACCGTCAGGCGTGAGCGTCAGGTTCTTTCCGCGGCCCTTGCGCATCAGCTTCCGCAGCGCCACAACCGCGCCGCGACGCGACGAGCCGCGGACCAGATCGAACCCCATCACCCCGGCGGCACGCGAGAGCAACTCGGCATCGCGGTGCTGGCTGACCAGCATCGCGATATTGCAGTGCCCGCGAAGGTAAAACATGAAGGGAATGTATTCATGCCAGAAGATGTAGATCGCCGGCCCCGCAAACCGCGGGTGCGACGGATCGTTCTCGACCGCGTAATACGACGCCTCGTAGCGAAGCGAACGCATCCAGTTGCGGATGAAGGTGGCTAAGCAAAGCCCCCCGAGGTCGGCGAAAAATTTTGAGGCGTGAGTCATGGCAATACCGCATTTCAAGTGCGTGGAATTCATCCTCCAGGACGGTTGGGAGCCGCCGCGTTACGACAGCGGAAACGTCCCGCTGAAGACTTCGGTGGCCGGTCCGGTCATGATCACGCTCGAGCCGGGGCCGGGCCAACGCAGGCGGAGGTCGCCGCCGCGGAGATGGTTGAGGATCTCCGCCTCGGTGCGACCGGTCAAAACTCCGGCAACACACACAGCCGAAGCCCCCGTGCCACAGGCCCAGGTCTCTCCCGAACCGCGTTCCCAAGTCCGCTGCCGGACTTCGTCGCGAGCGATCGTCTCTACAAACTCGACGTTCGTCCGCTTGGGAAACGCCGGGTGGTTCTCGATCAGCGGGCCGACGCGGAGCACGAGATCGTCGGTCGCTTCGGGGACGAAGATGACGCAGTGCGGATTGCCCATCGAGACGCAAGTCACCGCCAACTCGACGCCCCCCACGGTGACGGGCAAATCGACGATGCTGTCCCCCGCAGCCAGCGTCGTGGGAACCTCCTCGGGTCGCAGCCGGGGCGGTCCCATGTCGACCGTGGCCGTCACCGCTTTGCCCGCTTCGATCCCCAACTCGATCTCGAGCGGCCCGGCCCCCGTGTCGATCCGCAGCCGCGGCTGCTGGCAGATCCCGTGGTCGTAGACGTACTTGGCGACGCAGCGAATGCCGTTGCCGCACATCTCGCCTTCGCTGCCATCGGCGTTGAACATCCGCATCCGGGCCGCAGCCGTGTCGCTCGGCAAGATCAAAATCATCCCGTCCCCGCCGACCCCGAACCGGCGGTCGGAGATCCGACGCGCCAGGGCGGCTGGATCGGCCGGTTCGGGTTGGTCAAAACAGTTCACATACACGTAGTCGTTGCCGGCGCCGTGCATCTTGGTGAACCGGATCATCGCAGGTGCTGTCATCGTTAGGCTTCAGGCGTTGGGCTTCAGGCTTCAGGCTTCAGGCTTCAGGCGTTAGGCACTAGGCGTTAGGCACTAGGCTTCAAAGTCGAGATGGTTTCCCGCGCTCTCGCTCGGATCCTTGCCGCTGGAATCGCGGGCATGCTCGTCGCGGATATTTTCGTCGTGGGCATGCTCGTCGTGGGTGTCCGCTGCCTCGTCATTTGGCTGCTCGAGCAACTGCCGTCCATCGGCGTCGCGGTCGTGCGATTTCTGTCCGGCCTCGATTTCCGCCACCTCGCGGATCGGGGGATCGACCGCAGCCTCAGCCGAGGGACTCCGCCGCTCGGCGTCGGTTGCATGAGCCTGCGCGCGGGCGGTGCCTGCGAGCGAAGCGATTCCGGAGGTTGGGAGGATATTCATCGTGGCAAAGTTTAACGTTTCGCACCGAAGGGGAGTTCTCGACGGCTTGCCGAGCGAGGCGTCTCGCCGAGCTCCGCCGACCCTTGCTCACTCTGCCGATCCATCACCGGGAACATTCGCTCAAGCGTCTCGCCGACCGCATCGAGGGCCCTTCGCTCAATCTTTGGATCGGCCAGCGGGCCCAGAACATTGATCGTCCACAGCGTATATTTTTGGCTGCTCAGCGGTCGCACCAGTCGGCTCCAGACATTTTGGGGGCTGACGCGGGTGTTGAAGGTGAGATCCAGCTCGTGGCGGCTGTTGATCGTGCCCCCGCCTTGCAGAGCCACCAGATCGCCCCAGAGTTGCAGTTCGTTGAACGTCAGCAGATCCCCATCGATCGTGAAGCTGGTCGTTCCATCGGTAAAGGCGACGTCCTCGGCCGGTGTCAGCCGCAATTGGTTGAAGAGGTGAACGATCAGCGGCAACTGGTACAGATTCGTGTGGCTGACCTCCGCCGTTCCGACGCCGCGGAGCAGGTTGGCCGCTCCCATGATCCCTTCCAGGTGCACCTCGCCGGCAAAAACGCCGCTCAACGAAGCGTGCGATTGATTCAAGTCGGCCAAGAGCTGAGCGACGTCGGCTTGGTCGAGGGTGATGTCGACGCCGAACTGACCGCTCGAGAGCGCCATTTCACCGCGCATCTCGAGCACTCCTCCGAAGATTCGCCCTCGGATGGGAATCGTCTGCGAAGGGTCCTCGACCGTGGGAATGCCCATCTGCAAGCGGGGTCCGCGAATCGAGAACGGTCCCTCGATCTCGGTCAGCTGCAGGTCGTAGACGTGCATCGAGTCGATTCGGATCGAACCGTCGGCGGTCGCTGTCTCAGCACCGGCCGAACCTCGCACGAGAATTTCGCCGCGGATATCGTGGACCGGGCCGGCATCGCCGATCCGATTGCCTTCGAGCTGCAACAGCACATCCCAGCTGAAGACGGGCTGCGGCAGCTCCGGCGAAGGAAGGATCAGCTGCGTGGTGCCGCGAAGGCTGACCGGTTCTCGCAGCTGCAGCTTGGCAAAGCTGCCGCGGATCTCGGCCGGGAGGGCTTCGATCAGCTCTGCATCGGGACGCAGCCGACTGCCGGTTAGCAAATTGAGGTCGAGCTGCCAGCGACCATCGTCGCGGCGGTGGCATTGCCCTTCAGCCGACAACCGCGATGGACCGTGGTAGCCGTCCAAATCGCGGATCGTGATCCGGTCGCCTTCGAGCCGCACGGTGCCGCGGGAAATGTTCAAGCGATACGGCAGCGTCACCGGCGTGACGCTGACGTCGCGGCGGGCCACGCCCGAATTGCCGTACTGCTGGGCGACGACGGTCAGCCGTGGCGGGCCCGGCTGGGGGCCGTCGGCCAAGTTGACTTCCAGGTACTCGAGGACTCCCGAGGGGGCCAACGTGTCCCAGGTCTGGCGGGCCGCGAGGGGCAGGGCGGTTCGCAGCCCGTCGTCGAGCGGGATTCCGTAGCCGCGGAAAGTCAGGTCGAGCTTGCCGGTCAGCGCGGATGGGCTGCGAGAGGCTCGGCCTCCCGCGTAGGTCGCTTCGGGCGAGTACGTCGCGTCGGGCGAGTACGCTTGTGCGGACTGGTTCGTGGGCGCGGACGGGTTAGGTTCAGGGGGCGGCAACCAAACTCCCTCGCACTGAATCGACGCCCCGCCGTCATTTTGAGCTTGGAAGTGCGACAGCCGCACGCTCCGGTCGTCGACCGCGATCCTCCCGCGGACTTCGTACAACGGATAGGGGAATCCTTCGTAGCGGAGCCGCCCGCCGAGGATCTCCAAATCGAGCCGCTTGGTGGGTTGGCCGGTAGCGTCGCGTCCCAGGCGGGCGGCGAGCAGTTGGACCGAACCGCCGGGGGCGAGCGAGCGGACGAAGGTTTCGAGTTTGCCGGTGGGCTCGCCCCGCGGCGTCAGGGCCGAGAGCAATGTCTCGTCGATCGGTAGCGGGTTGTCCGCTTCGATCTCGATGAAGTGTTCGCTGCCCGAGTCCGGCGGAGTCAGTTGGAAGGCGCAGATCAGCTGGGCGTCGCCGGCGCGGCACGTCAGCCGCTCGGTCGTGGCGATGCGATTGCGGTAGCGGACGATCCCGTTGACTTCGCGGAGCGGGTAGGGGAATTGCTCGATCTCCAGCTCCAGCGAATGGCACTGGACCTCGGTATCGAAATTCCACCGCTGGCCATCGAACTGGACGTGACCGCGGACGTCGACGCGACCGTTCGGCTGCAGTCGCTCCCAAATCTCACGCCCTTCCTCCGGCAGCAGCGGCACGAGGCGGCGATCGAGCATCAGCTGGTCGGCGTCGACGCGGAGGGCCACGGGCGAAGGCCATGAGAGCCCCCGAACGACGCCACTGGTGTGGCACTCGGCACCGTCGATCGTGTAGCTCGCTCGCTCGATTCGCACGCCGCGGGGATCGGCCGCGAGCACGCCGCGGATGCCTTCGATCGAGTGTGGCAGTTGGGGGTGCTGGAATCGACCGCTGTGAACCGTGCACCGCGTCACCCACTGCTGCAGCGGAGCCGCCGTGGTTCCGCCGATCCGCAGATCGAGATCGACGATCGCCGAGAGCCCCAGCACCGGGGCGAGCCGCTGGCGGAGCTCGGGCGGTAGGCGTGCGAACACGAGCCGGTCGAGCGTCAGCCGCTCGGCCACGACTTTGGCTGCCACTCCACCATCGGGGGCGATTGCGGCCGAGACGCCAAAGGATTCGACAAACCCGCCACTCCCTTTGAGCGTGAGCTGTCGGCTGCCCGCCTCGCCCCCCACGGCCGGCTGACGAACGGCCACCGAAATCTCCTGCAATTCGCTCGCAGGAGTCTCGGCTCGCCAGTCGCGGCACAGACGAAAGCGGCTGTTCGAAGCCATCACCAAGGGACAACCGGGGCCCATCTCCGGCAGCGGCCAGAGTTTCTCGCTCGACCACCCGCCACCGGCTTCGGGCCACGCGTTCAGCTCGGCTCCGTCGATAATCACACGCCGCGCGAGCAGGGGAGCTTCCCCCTCGCCGAGTCGCTCGAGTCCCAGTTCGGTTTCGATCAGCAGCCGATCGATCTGCAACAGTGGCCGAGCGTCGGTCGGAAGCCGGGCGTCGCGAATCACGATTCCCGTCAGGATCACGCCGACACTCGGTTCATACCGACCGCCAGCGATCGTCACACTCAAGCCGCGGTAGTGGTCCTGCAACGCCTTTAAGAACGAGCGCCGGACCTGCTCGCCCACCGCATCGGGCAGCAGCAAGCGCCCGCACAGCAACAACAGCACGATGACCACGAGCGTCATCCCCCACCGCGACGCAGCTCCCGGACCCCGCGCACCTTTCGTGTCTCGCGCAGCTTTCGGGTCTCGCGCAGCTTTCGCCTCTCGCGCAGCCTTCGCGTCCTTCGCAGCCTCGGTCTTCCCGGGACTGCCGGGCGGCGGGCTGGGCGGTCCCGAAGTGGGTGGCGGCCCGTTCGATCGTCTCGTCGTTGCGTCGGCTTCCATGCCTCAGAACGATGCTTTCAAACGGAGGAACTGGTGGTGGCTGTCGTGGGGGCGAGCCGTCGCCACCAGTGCATGTACTGAGGTGCCGCCAAGACGATCAGGGCGACCAGCGCGGGCTGGCGGTAACGGATCGAGCCGACGAACACGGCGTGCAACAAGGTGAAATACAACACCGGCACGACCAACGGAAAGAGCGGAGACCGCCAGAACCGCCGCCCGACGGCGTAGATCGCTCCGGGCACCGCGATCGCCAATGCTCCCAAGGCGAACGCCCACCGCACCACCGCGCCTCCGGGAAGCTCGGCCGCCGAGGGCCAGGGCCACCAGGTGCGGGCGATCTTCGCTCCCGCCAACCGCACCACCTCGCCGGGATGCTCCCTTGCCCAGGCGACCGCCGCCGCCGCCATTCGCTGGTTCAAGCGGTACTCGAAGTTGGCTCGCGGCCCTCCTCCCGCCGCCGCGTCTTCGCGACGGAGTTCGGCGGCAAACTCGCTGCTGAATTCCATTCCCGTGTCGCTCGCCCCGGTCGCTCCCGCATGCCATCCGTCATACAGGCTGGCGCCGACCTGAAGCGTCGTCGGAACGAACTGGCCGGTGACGCGGTAGTTGCGGACCCACCAGGGCGCCATCGTCACCGCCATCGCCGTCCCAGCAACGATCGCCCAACCTAATTCTCGGCGGCGCTGCTCGGCCAACACCAAACGAAGCGCGAAATAGAACGGGAGAAATAGTAGCCAGCTGGGACGCGTCAGCACGGCGAGCCCCGAGAGGCAACCGGCCGCCCCGGCCAGCACGATTCCTCGCCCGCGGCGGCGATCCGCCTCGGGATGGTGCTCGCTCTGCAACAGGGCAACCAGAGCTCCCAGCACCAGCAACATCAACGGAACGAACGGCGCTTCGCTGAGCAGCAACACGCTCATCGTCACTCCGCCAGGATAGAGCGCCGCAAGTGTGCCCGCGATGATCGCGGTCCCGCGGCCATCGAGCCACACCGACAAACCGATCACCAATCCCACCGCTAACGTTCCCAACACGCAGCCGAGCAGCCGCGCCTTCCCCAGGCTGCGCGACCACAGCGGCTGCCGAGGATCGTCGGGCGCATGCAGCGGCGATAGCAACAAGGGATAGCCCGGTGCTCGAAAAACCGCCGCGTCCGGGCTTCCATACTGGTAGGGCAGTCCCGCCGCGAGCTGACCAGCCAACACCCAGTAGCCTTCGGAGTCGCCCATCCCAAAAGCTCGGTCCTGTCGGTCCAGCCGCGTCTGCCACCAGGAGGCCACGCCGATGCGGAGCCCCAGGGCTACGGCGAGCACCAGGAAAATCGAGATCCAAAAACGGCGATCCGACATCGGAGGAATCTGCGTCGGGATTTTTTCGGAGGCGGGCCAAATTTTGCCGGGGGCAACTGGTCGATCCTAGCCGCCGCTTCAATCCGCAATCCAGCCCAGATAGTCCAGGTAGCGATAGATCCACGGGTGGGACCAGGGATTTTCGAGCGCGGCAAAGACCGAGAACGTGCTCCCGATCAGCAGGACCCCGCAGACCGCCCGTCCCCAGCGGCTTCGCTGCATTGCCGCAACAGCCGGAATTGCCAGCCACAACCAGAGTGGCACCAGCCACAGCAGCCAACGGAAAGCGACGCTGACCCCGCCGTAATTGCGGTCGATCAGCGGACGGGCCACGTAAAACGCCATGCAAACGAGCGTCACGGCCACGATTCCGGCAGCCAACAAGCGTCGAAACAGCGGGTCCGGCTCCGCTTCGCCCCCCTCTTCGGACTCAGCTGCCTCGGTAGCTCGGCCAGTGCGTCCACCTCGCACGAGCCACAGCACGCTTCCGACGAGCGACAGCAGCCACAGCGGAGTCAGCGAAAACACTCCGTGGTGACCGCCGAGCATGTGAAACGCGTAGACGACTCGCGAGGGCTCACCGCGATCGACGCCCGTGAGATTTTCGGCCGTCCAGTAGCTGCCCGGATAGTCATACCAGTCGTCCCACTCGCGGATGACAAAACGTGTCGCTCCCCCCGACCTTCCTCCGGCGTTTACGTCAGCCGCTCGTTCGATCGCCCACAGTTGATCGGTATCGCGGAAATGGGCTCGCCACCGGTCGGGGGTCCGCGAGGGCTCGACGGTGACAGGTCCTTCGGCAAATGCAGTCAAAGCGCGGCGAACGTCGGCGGGTCGGGGCCCACTCGACGGGGAAGCAGCCGTGGTGGCTTCAAAGGAGGCGACAGGGGCTCCCACGGTGCGGTGGGCATAGGCAGGGCGCCAGGTCGCGTGCGCGAGCCAATTGGTCCCAAAAAACGCAACGGCGACCAACAACGCCCCGGGGGCGAATGCTGTCAAACCACGAATCCAATCGCGGCGGAGCGCCATCACGCTCCACACGGCCGCCATCGACAGCGCCGGCAACTCATTGGCTACGGCGAACGCGGCCGCCGCACCGGCCAAAAACATCCACCCCCAACCCGCCCGAGGCAGCCCCCGCGCCCCCAGCAGACTCTCCCAAAGCGTCCCCCACGAGCTCAGCCCCCTCTCCGCCCCGGAAGGGGTCGCCCCGGAAGGGGTCACAGCCCTTCCCGAAACACCCCCCTGGTGGGGCGACATTTCAGGGCTCTGCCTCCCTTTGGCCACCGAAGGGGTCACAGCCTTTTCCGGACCCCCTCCCTGGCGGGGCAATGTTCCAGGGCTCTGACCCCTTTCCAGCCCCCCCCGCCGGTGTAGGTTGACAAAGCACCAGAGGGCTACGGCGGTGGCCATGGCCGCGGGGAGGTGGTTGTTCAGAGTGATCGCAAAGGGCGTGACCAGCGTCCCGAATACCGTGCCGGCGGTCAGGAAGACTGCTCCCCATCCCCCAAAATGGCCCGTTCCGCAACGGCTTACTCCAAGGCGGCAGCGGAGGATCACCGACACGACGCACCCGTAGAGCACCGCGAGCATCGGTAGATTGACCAGCGCCAAGACCCACCGCCCCACGAAGAACGGACGCTCCTCGAGCGTCGAACCGGTCGCCCCGCGGACGGCGGCGTAGACGCCGGCAATCATCGTGGGCAGTAGCGGCGGCTTGCTGCTGTAGTAATGTTGCCGGCCGTCGCGGCCTCGGTGGCGGACCAGATCGATCGTCTGCCACGTGCGTCGCCCGGTGCCCGCGTCGCGAATCTCCAGCTGCCGATCGATCGCGTAAGTGCCGTCGTCGACTAACGCCGAAACCGTCGCCCAGCGGCTGCGATCGTTGGCTCCCAGAAAGGGCACTTCGCCGGTCGCGGAACGCACCACCGCGATCCGGGCGGCCACCATCGCCAGTCCCACACCGACCAGCAGCCAGCAGATTCCCTGCGTCGCACCGCTTCGCTCCATCTCGGCTCCGCCCGCATCAGCGTCAGCCGACTGCATCGCATGCCTCGCCGACCGTCTCGGCGACCGAGTAGGGAACCGACCGCGGCCGGACCACCGCAGCGAGCATTTCGGCTAGTAACCCAGCGACCACCAGTTGAGCCCCAAACAGCAAGGCGAGAATGCAGTAATAGAAGATCGCTGTCTCGTGCAAATGCACGACCTCCCAACCTTCGACGATTCGCGACAAGCACCATCGAATGGTCAAATAAACCAGCCCCAGCCCGCCGGCGAGAAAGCTGATCAATCCAACCGATCCCATCAGGTGCAGCGGACGCTGCGCGTAGCCGGTCAAAAAGTAAATCGTCAGCAGATCGAGAAACCCTTTCACCAATCGCCGAGCCCCGTACTTCGAATGCCCAAAGCGGCGGGGGTGATGCTGGATCGCAATCTCCCCCACTCGCCACCCACGGGCCGCCGCCAGCACGGGGACGAAACGATGCAGCTCTCCATAGAGCTTGACTTCGTCGAAAATCTCTCGCCGGTAAGCCTTGAAACCGCAATTGTGATCGTGGATCCGCACCCCGGTCAGCCGTCCGACCATCCAGTTGAAGACGCGACTCGGACCGGTCTTATGCCACGGATCGTGCCGCACCCGTTTCCAGCCGCTGACCACATCCAGCCCTGAATCAAGCATCTCGAGGAACCGCGGAATTTCCTGCGGATCGTCCTGCAGATCGGCGTCCATCGTCATCACGATCGGCCGCTCCGCCGCATCAAAGCCCGCGGCCAACGCGGCGGCTTTGCCAAAGTTCCTCCGGAACCGAATCGCTCGGGTCCGCGGGACTTCGGCGGCCAAGCGGGCTTCGATCTCCCACGATCCGTCAGTCGATCCGTCGTCGACAAAGATCACTTCCAGATCCAACTGGTGCGCCGCGGCCACCTCGGCGATCTGTTTGCGAAGTTCCTCTAGCGATTCCCGCTCGTTGAAAACCGGAATGACGATGGCAACTGGAGAACTGGCGGCGGGAACGAGCAGCATTGATCCAAGGGGGGGATCGGAGGGCAGGACTTTGCGGCTAATGAGCCACCGTACTGCTGTTGTAGTCGATTCCCTCCTCCGATTCGACCGGTTCGGTCCAGCGAAGAATGCCCCACGTAATCCCCGAGGTGGCTGTTTCGGTCAGCAGGAACACCAACCGGGCGAGGACCGCGGCAGCCAGCGCCGGTCCAGTGCCAGAGAGCGGCGCGAGCAAGGCGATGATCACCAGCTCGCGAACGCCCGCACCGCCGGGAATCAACGACAGAAACCCCGCCACCATGGCCAGTGCGATCGTCGCCGCCGCCGTCAAATATCCGCTCCATCCCTCCGCTCCCTCGCCCACGCCGGGAGTGGCCAGCACGATCAACCAGAACGCCAGCCCGAACATCAGCCACGCCGCCCCGGTCCACAACCACCCGCGGAGCATCAGCGACCAGTCAAACGCAGTGGCTGAAAAATCGGCTCCCCGCCCAAACCGCGTCCGGGCCAATCGCGCTAGCACCAAGCGGAACAGCGGAGGCAGCGTCGGAATCACCGCCAACACCGCCAGAGCGCCGGCCAGAAGCCGCAGCCAAGTCTCGGCCGGGAGCATCAGAATCGCGAGCCCCGCCAACGTCGCTCCGCTGGCCATCAGCGTGAGCGTCTCGATGAACACCGCCAAGGCCGCGGGAATTCGCCCCACCCCCGCGTGCCGGCCGACGGCTGAAACGCGGAGCAGCACAACCATCGCTTTGCCGGGAACATATTTCCCCACGTGCCCGAGCACGTGAGCGGCCACCGAGACGTGCAGCGGGATGCGGGCCCCGAACGCCCCTAAGCAGTCATGCCAAAAGCAAGCGCAGAGGACCAGCGCCACGGTATAAACGCCCGCCGAGGCAGCCAGCTTCCCCCAGCCGATGTTGTGAATCGTCAGCCGCTGGGCCGAAAGCGCCTCGATCTGCTCCCGCACGCCGAGCGGGTCGAGCGCCGGTTCGCTCTCGAGCTGCAGCTGCAGAGCCTGAATCTCTCCGTCGAGCTCCATCATCCGGCCGCTCAACTGGCGGGCCGCATCGACCGCTGCCAAGACGAAGAACACGGCCACGACCAGCGCCACGATCACCCGCCACGCACTA
This sequence comes from Candidatus Laterigemmans baculatus, assembly GCF_010367455.1. Taxonomy (GTDB): domain Bacteria; phylum Planctomycetota; class Planctomycetia; order Pirellulales; family Pirellulaceae; genus Laterigemmans; species Laterigemmans baculatus. The sequence goes on from NZ_WRPR01000092.1 coordinate 19,174, forward strand.
TAGGCATTTCGCCTGCGATCACCGACAATCGCCACCACGCTCGTCTCCCCCGGAGTCCGCTCCCTCCTCGCCGCCCAGAGGTATTGTCGGATGTCGCGAATGATATCCACCATCATGCTGTTGATCGTCGTCGTCGTGGTCGGAATTCTATTCTACCGCGTGATGGTGGGCTTCTTCGTGCCTTTGTTTCTCGCCGTCTTGCTCGTCGTGATCTTTCGCCCGATCCACGAATGGATGGGCCAGCGTCTGGGACGCCCGCGTGCGGCGGCCCTCGCCACGACCAGCGCCATCCTGCTGGTCGTGCTGCTCCCGACCCTGCTGACGATCAGCATCGCGGCCGCCCAAGCCACCCGCTCGCTCTCACGCGTCAATTACAACAGCGTGGCGTTGGCTGTCCAGCGAACGCGACAGCAACTGGGGCTGGAGATCGACAACATCGCACCGTTTCTCCGCGTTCGGCAAGTCGTCGAGTCGTTCGGCGAAATCCCCGACCTCGCTCCCGCCAAACAACTCAAGGCGGCGGAGGACCGGTTTCGCGAATTCGAGCAACAGCTGCGGACTCTCGAGCAGGACTTCGCCCCGCTCAGCGATGATCAGGCCCATGCGTTCGCCGAGACCGCCGCCGCCCTCGACCAGCTCAAGGCCGACGTCGCCGTGCTGGCTGCCGACCAAGCGGCCGAGCAAGCCGCCGAACAGGCCGCCACCACCGGCGGCGGACTCCTCCCGCCAGGCCGAGCCCCCCCGGCTATCGCTGCCGATCCCAGCGCCGCTGCCGATCCCAGCGCCGCTGCCGCTCCCAGTGCCGCGGCCGATCCCGAGCCGGAACCGACCACCGCAACCGAGGAACACTTCCTCGACGGGGAGGTGGAGCTCGAGGATCCAGACGCTTCCGAAACTCTCGACGCTCCCGAAGCCGCGGCCCCGGTCGACTACCGCTCGCCAGTCGAACGATTCCAACGGACGCTGGTCCAGCTCGACGACCACACCCGCGAACTGACGACGCTGCTGCTCGGCGGGACGCTTTCGTCCCAGTTGAAGCTTTGGGCCAACCCGACCGACGAGGACATTAGCCGCTGGATCCAGCAGGGTCAGCTCTATCTGCAATCCCGGCTGTTGCTCGTCACCAGCGCCACTGGCGAGTTCCTGGTCCAGACGTTGATCGGTCTGGGCATCCTGATCCTCGCCGTCTACTTCTTCCTGGTCGACGGCCCCGGAATGGTTCGCACCCTGATGCGACTCAGCCCCCTGGACGACCGTTACGAGCAGGAGTTGCTGATGGAGTTCGACCGCACCAGCCGCGCCGTGGTGCTGGCCACCGTCCTCAGCGCTCTAGCCCAGGGAATCTTGGCAACCTTCGGCTACTACGTCGCGGGACTCGAGTCGATCGTCCTCCTGTTCCTGATCACGACCTTCATGGCGCTGATCCCGTTTCTGGGAGCGGCCGCCGTGTGGTTGCCGTGCGTGTTGTGGCTGGGCCTGGTCCAGGAACGCTGGACGGCAGCGATAGCCCTGGCTGTCTACGGGCTGTTCGTCGTCTCGGCGATCGACAATGTGATCAAGGTGTTCGTGCTGCACGGCCGCTCCCAGCTGCATCCGTTGCTGGCCCTGCTCAGCGTCCTCGGCGGCGTCCAAGTGTTCGGTCCGATCGGAGTGTTGGTCGGTCCGATGGTGGTCGTCTTCCTCCAAACCACGTTGGAAATCCTGAACCAAGAGCTGATCCAGCTGCGAACCGGGGTCAGCGACGAGGAAGCCATGGTGCTGGCGACCACGGGCGGCCGAGCCAAAGGTTCCCCAGTGGATGAAGCCGCGACGGACAACTCCTCCTCGACCGGCAGCCCCTCCAAAAATCGGTCGCGGCAGGCCCGCAGAAAAGGCCGATAGTCCCAAGGAGTAGCTGGACCACGGCGATACACGAGTCGAAAGGCAAGGACAAGAACACCAAGCCTTCCCGCCCCGCAGGGGCCCAAACAATCCAGCCCAGGGCACAGCGCCGCGGCAACGCCGCAGAGCGACGCCCTGGGTCACGTTGGCCCTCCCCGGGCCTGAGAGCCCGACCCTCCCGGGGGGAGGGTGACGGTAGAACGAACGATAGAAAGGAACCCGATGGCAGATCTTGAGCAAACATTCGAAGCGCTCGTGGCCGAAGCGCGGGAGACGGCGTTGCTGCAGACGACCGCCGACGCGCTGGAGTGGGACGAGCGGACGGGGATGCCGCCGCAAGCCGGGGAATATCGGGCCGAGCAAGTCACGTTGCTCCGTGGGATGATCCATCGCCGCCGGACTACCGAACAGCTTGGCGAGCGTCTGGCGGCGCTGGCCAATTGGGAGCGGGCGGCCGACCCGCACTCCGACGTTGGCGCGACGATTCGCTGGATGCAGGAAGACTACCGCCGCGATTGTCGGCTCCCCCAGCAACTGGTCGAAGCCCTCTCGCGAGCGACCGTCCGAGGGCAACAGCGGTGGGACGAGGCTCGGCGGGCGGATGATTTTGGCAAATTCCTGCCGGCGCTGGAAGAGATCGTTCGGCTCAAACGCGAAGCCGCAGCGGCGTTGGCTCGGCCCGGACAGTCACTCTACGACGCGCTGCTCGACGAGTACGAACCGGGAGCCAAGGCGGCGGAGCTGAGCCGAGTTTTCGCGGAACTCCGCGTCGAGCTGGTGCGTCTGGTCGACGAACTTCGCGGAGCGCCCCACCAGCCGCAGGTCTCGATCCTCGAGCGGTCCTACCCGATCGAGGGCCAACGCCGTCTGAGCTGGATGGCAGCCGAAGCCGTGGGATTCGATTTTTCACGCGGCCGGTTGGACGAGACCTCGCACCCGTTCTGCACCAGCCTCGGTCCGGACGACTGCCGAATTCTCACCCGCTACGAACGCAACTGGTTCTCCGGCGGACTGTTCGGAACATTGCACGAGGCGGGACACGGGCTCTACGACCAAGGGCTCCGCGGCGAGTGGTACGGCCTGCCGCCAGGAACTTTCGTTTCCCTCGGAATCCACGAGTCGCAGTCGCGGATGTGGGAAAACCTGGTCGGCCGCTCGCGAGCGTTCTGGAGCTACTTTTACCCCCGGCTCGGCGAAGTTTTTCCAGAGGTCGTCGACGATGTTTCGCTCGACGACTTCCACCACGCGGTGAACGTCGTGCGGCCCTCGCTGATCCGCGTCGAAGCGGACGAAGCCACGTACAACCTCCACATCATCGTGCGATTCGAACTGGAGCAGCGGCTTCTCGAAGGGGAACTCGAAGCCCGCGACCTCCCCGAAGCCTGGAACGCCGCCTACGCCACCACCATCGGAATTACTCCCCCCTCGGATGCCGACGGGGTGCTGCAGGATGTCCACTGGAGCGCCGGCCTGATCGGTTACTTCCCTACCTACACTCTCGGCAATCTGTACGCAGCCCAGCTCTTCGAGGCGGCCGCTGGCCAGCTGGGGGACCTCGACGCGATGTTCGCTCGCGGGGAATTCGCTCCGCTGCTCCAGTGGCTGCGGCAGAACATCCATCGCCACGGACGCTGCTTTACCCCGGCGGAGCTGATCGAAAAGGCGACCGGAAAATCGCCAGAAAGCGGACCACTGATCCAAAGTCTGCGTCAGCGGTACGCGCCGTTGTACGGGATTGGCTGACAAAGAGGAGCGTGGCGAGCATACTTGCTGCTGCCAGCCGTTCGCGTTCGTTTCCATTGGAGTCGCCCCCATGCAAAGCGCTGCCTGCCCGCGCTGTGCAGAGCCTGTTCGGATCCCCGCTGCCGATCCTTCGACCACCGTCCGCTGTCCGTGGTGCCAGGAGAGTTTTGAGCTCCGCGAAGCGCTGGCGTCCCTGCCGCCGATGCTGGAAGTCGTTGGCCCCGAAGTCGGCACAGGTGTCTCGGGTGTGGCGGAGGAGGAGCGATGGGGAGAACCGGCCGGTGAGGACGATTTTTCCGCGTTTGCTGCCTCGCTCGGCTCGGCGGATGTGGACAGCGGCGGCTTCCCAGTCGCCACGCACGACAGCGAAGGAGCTATTGCCGGCCATTCGTTCGGCGATAGCTCGATCCGCCGCAGCCCGCAGCGGCGTTCGCGGCCCGGCTCCCCGTTCAGGTCGCTCCTCAAGATGGCTGCCGGGGGCGTCGCCGGAATCGTGATCGCGCTCCTGATTCTGCAGTACCTGGGGCGGCTCCCCGACCTCGGCGTCTGGCCCTTCCGCGGTCCCAATCGCGGCTTGTGGGGGCAGACCGGTAGCGACTTCCGTCTCAGCACCAACACCTCCGAACGCAGCTGGCAAGCGGGCGAACCGCCCCGCGGCTGGCAGCCTACTGAACCTGCCCCCGCTGCCGCTCCCAGCCAGGAGGGGCTCGAGCCACCGGTCGATTTGCCGCTCCCCGACTTCGACGACCTGGCCTCGCCGGCTAACCGCGAGCCCGAGCCAGCCAACGCTCCCGAACCCGACAGCGAACCGGAACCCAATAGCGAGCCTGATGCGGCAAGGGAGCCGGAGCCGATCAGTGAGCCCGTACCGGCGAGTGAGCCGAATGACGCAGAGCCGTCGCCGGATCGCGGCGAGCCCGCTGCGAGTTCGCTCGAGCAGGCGGTCGCTCGGGCCGACGAGTCGTGGCAGCAGTACGAGGCGGCCGGCGAGGACGCTTCGGAAACTCACCTCGAGCCGCTGGTCGATGCGCTTGCGGGGCTCGGCAGCGAGTTGGTCGATGCGGGGCGCGAGCTTGGCGACCAGCGCGAGCGGATCGACGCGCTGGTCGACTCGCTGGCGGCCGACCGCCCGCTGCTGAAGCAACTTCTCGCGGCGACCAACCAGCGAATTGCGGAAGCGGACGGGGAAGCGGAAACCGGAGCTGTGGCGATCGGCCAATTTTCCGCTGCTGGCGACGAACTGCTGCTCAAGAAATCGGCGTCCGATGCGACTCCACTGAGAATGCACATCGACGATCCTCAGCAGGTTGAACTGCCTCGCGAAGGAGCGATCGTGCTCGTTCTGGGGAAGCTGCAGTCCACGGCTTCCGAGCCGCGTCTCCACGCCGGATACATCCGCTCCCTCGCTCCCCGAAAATGACCCATGCCGCTCCCGTCCCGAGACCTAGGCGGTGAGGATTCGTCGGTCCCTTCCGAGGGATTCAACGTCTTCGGTTCGCTGTTGTACGGGCTCTCGGTTCCCGAGCGCACGCTGCGCAGCCTCTCAGCGATCGTCGGCGGTCTGGCTGGCGAAACGGCGACGCTTCTGATTCCCGCCGCCTTTCGCTCCTCGCGGAGCTACTCGACCTTCATCCAGCAATCGCTCGACTTCATGACCCGCGACGTCGGGGGCGTGGCCCAACCCGCACAGCCCGGAGACGCAGCGGCCGGTGGGGCGGACGCGTCGGCCCCAGCGGGGCAAGCCGAGGATTTCTTGGCTCGCAAAGCGGTAGGCGGATTGCTGGAGATCGCCAGCATGTCGACGCTGCACCTCTCGCCGGTGACGGTGCTAGCGATTTTCAGCGACCTCGCTTACGGTTCTGGCCATCTGCTCAAAGAGCTGACGGTCGAGCTCAAAAAGCAGGGGATCATCGACCAGGAGAGCACGGTCGATCACGTCTCCGATTTTGTCACCGCCCTTTCCGAAGCGAGCGGCCAGACGGTCCAGTCGCTCGATTGCCCGCCGATCAACGTCGCTGGACTGCAACAGACGATCGAGCAGACGCGGCAAGCGCTCGGTCGCATCGATCCCGCGCAGCTGTTGCCCCAATCGGAAATCAATCGCCTCTGGGCCGAAATGGAGGCCACGGCCAACGAGGCGGAAGTCGGCCTGCTCGACGTGAGTGCGACGATGACCATGTTTGCGATGAACCGGCTGTCGCTGGCGACTCGCGGGGCGCTTTCGAGCGTGACCGTGGCCGGGAACCTCTTCGACCAGCATGTGCTGCAGCACTACATCGACGGGCTGGCAGCGATCCACGCCGAAGGACTCTACGCGACGCTCCGCACGGCCAGCAGCCCCTACGTCGAAGCGGTCTGGCGGAACTACGAAGCCGAGCGAGAAACCTGGACCGAAGAACTTCTCTCCGGTCGCCTCGCCGGACGCACCTGGACCACCGTCTGGAACTGGCTCTCGCCGCCGCGGGAGTAGGGCGTACATCCGAGGTAGTCCCGGAGGGACGATAGAAAATAGCCCAGGGCGCGAGCCCTGGGTTGCGGAGGCCCCAACTGCTGCCTTCCCACCGCTCCAGCGGGGCGACTGTGTCGCCTCGCTGGAGCGGTGGGAAGGAATTGGATTGGACGCTGTCCCAGGGCTCGCGCCCTGGGCTATTCTATGCCGCCGCTCCGCGGCTGGTGCGTGCAGAAAAGATCTACTTTCTTACTCCACCACTTCGCCGGTGACGACGCACTCGGCGGTCGAGTTGCCCGACAAGCTCGTCTTGATCCGGACCGGCAGTTTGAAGGCTCCGGTCGACTTTGCGTCGGCCGCGAAGTTCAGCTTGACGAAGTGCACTTTCTTCGCGCCGCTCGGCAGATCGAACGTGAACCGCGGATCGTCGCACTCGACTTCGGTGATCTCGAACTCATCGTCGGCGCGGACCAGCAACCGCTCGCTGGCCATTTTCCCAGCGGTCAGCGAGCCGAGGTGCAGGGCGTCGGGTTTGACTTCGACCTGCGGCCGGACCCGTCCGGTGACTCCGACCGTCACGCTCCGAAGCTCGGCGTCGTTGGTCACCAGCGTCAGCCGCTCGTGCAATTCGCCGACCGGGACCGAAGGCTTGAGCCCGACCCGCATCGTGTACTCGATCGCACCGGGACGCCGCACCGGCTGCTCGAGCCGCACCCGCAGATGCGGACAGAGGCTGCGGACATCCTCGATCCTCCACTCCTTCCGCCCCGAGAAGGTAACCTTCACCTCACGCTCGGGCTCCGCTCCTCCAGAGACTTCGCCAAAAGCGATCTCGGCCGGGTGGAACATCACTTCGGTGCGAATGTTCCCGCTGACCTGAAGCTGCACTTCCGCATAGTAGGGGCGGTCGAAAACGACCGTTACCGTGGCATGCTTCCGGCCGCTGAAGCTGGTCGTGTTGAAGGTTGCAAGAATTCCGCCGACTTCCCCCGTCTTCAGCAGATCCTTGGTAACCGAGGGAGTCGTGCACCCACAGCTGCTGCGGACCGCCGCCACGTGGACGTCTTCGCGATACTTGTTTTTGAATTCGAACGTGAAGTGGGTCTTCGAGCCGCTGGCGACCATCCCAAAATCATGGGAAGTGGTCTCGAACATGTCTCGCGCCCACTGCTGCGCCTCGGCTCGAGGCGCTGCACCGGTCGCTGCGAGCAGGAAGAGGCCCAGTGCCATCATCCTTCCCAACAGGGGTCTTCCCTCAAACACGGGCCTTCCCTTGAACACGGGCCTTCCCTCAAACACTGGGCTCATCGTCGGATCCGCAACCGTTCGCGTCTGAAGTGATAGACCGCCAAGCACTTACCACTTGACGCCGAAGGCCTCTATTCTGCCCCTTCTGGCTAAAACGGGCCAAGAGCAATTCGAGCCGAAAACCGGGGCTTTAGGCTCTGCCGGAAGACCCCGGGGAGTTCCGTCTTTTGAGCCGTAGCCGCTAGGCTCGGGCCTTCGCCCGCGCAAAATTTCCGCTGCAGCACCCGCGGCTAGCGCCGTCGGCTCAGGGTTTTCCGACAGAGTCTTACGATCGGCGGCAAACCGCTCTACTTCGTGGGCTTCTCTACGTAGCGGGCCGCGGCGCTCGCTTGTCGAAATCCTCGAGCAACTCGGCTAACCGCTCCATCGGCAATCCCACCACGTTGCTCTCACTTCCTTCCTCGACCCGCAACCAATCCTCCCCATCCTGATAACCGAACGCCCCCGCTTTGCCTTCCCAGCGACGGCTGTCGAGATAGCCCTGCAGCTGCTCCTCGCTGAGCGGCTCCATGAACAACCGCGTCCGCGTGACGTCGACGACCCAGCGATTCTCCGGGCGGCTCCAGAGACAGACCCCGGTGTAGACCGCATGGACTCGGCCGCTCAGCCGCCTTAGCATCTCCTCGGCGTGCTCGCGATTCTCCGGCTTGCCGAGCACCTGCCCGACGCACTCGGCCACCGTGTCCGCCCCGAGCACCATTCCCGCCTCGACTCGCTGCGCCACATCCGCGGCTTTCTGCATCGCCAGCCGAGCGACCAACTCGGGGGGAGTCTCGCGGCTGCAAATCCCGCACTCGGCCGAATCGGCGGGAGCCTGGACGGTGAACGCGTAACCGGCTGCCTCGAGCAACAACCGCCGCCGCGGCGAACTGCTGGCCAGGATCAAGGGCCGGTCGCCAGGAATCGCAGCCCGCGGCAGCGGACCGAACGCAGAACCTTCACCACTCATCAGTGTAAATCCGGATCGGGGCCAGAATTCGGATCGGGCCCAGAGCCGGGCGCATCTCCCCCGCCGCCAGCGGTATCGGAGCCACGCACATCGGAGCCGCCGGAGCCGGAGCCGCCCGCACTGGAGCCGCCCGCGTCGGGACCACGGGGATCGCGGCCGTGGGCGTCCCCGCTGCGGCTTCGCACCAGCCCCTGCTGGGCGCTCTGCAGCGACTCGAGCAACCGCGGCATCTGGCCGGCGGCCAGATAAACCCGCGCGCTGACGGCCGACTGGGGAAAGAAGCTCGTCAAAAAGTCGAGACTGAATTCCGATGCTCCATGCCCGATCATCACTCCGTTGGCATAGGCGCCGCTGAGCATCGTGTCGCTCAGCTTCAGGTCGTCGTAGATCTCCTGCGGCGTCGGCCGACGCGGCGAGGGCGAGGGCTCCAGTGGCGGAGTGGCCGCGGCCCCCGAACCGCCCAAAGCGTTCGAACCGCCCGAAGCGTTCGAACCGCCCGAAGCGTCCGCGGTGCCCGAAGCGCCCGCGGCCCCCGCAGGCTTCGCAGCCGTTGGCGGCGTCGGCGGTGGCCCAAACCGCTGCTGGTAGAGATCGAGGTTCTTGCGGAGCGCGTCGATGAACTGGGGCATCACCGGGTGGGGCAGGACCACGCGAGCCGCCACGCGATGCGGCCGTCCGACGGTTTGCAAAAAATCGAGCACGAACTCGCTCGGTCCCGTCATCACGATCACCCCGGTGCTGAACACGCCGTCGCTGACGTGGTCCGGAACACGCGCTCGGAGCTGGGCGGGTCGGTCGGCCGGATCGCCGCGATCTTCCGAAGGCGTGGGACCATCATACATGTTTCGGGAATCCTCACAGCAGCGAGTAGCAAACCGGGCACGCTCCGGGAACCGACGAATCGTCCTGGGGTGCGGACCACTTGAGTCTAACGCATCGCTCCGGAATCGAAACCGACAGTCGCTCCCTCAGCCAGACTCTTCTCCGCCGCCGCCCGCTCGGCCGCCGCCCGTTCCGCCGCGGCCCGCTCGGCCAACACCCGCTCGGGGGTCGCCACCCGCTGCGGCAACACCGCGCGGCCGAGCAAAACCACGTTCAACGCAAACAGCGTCGCACCGCTTCCAAACACCAGGTAGGGAACGTCCGACGACAAACCGCTCTCGAGCTCGACGATCGTCCACGCCCAATTCGTCAGCTGCCAGTGCGACCACGGAAACGAGCGGTAGTCGTGCAGGTGTAGGGCCGCCGAATAGGGGGCGATCGCAGCGACCGAGGCGACCAGCCCCAGGACCGCGACCGCGACGCCAGGGTGCGTCACGCTCCGCAGCCGAATCAGCTGCATGATCCACCGCGTCACCGAAAGAAACAGCATCAGGTAGCCGCCGAGCGTCAACGCGTGCGGCAACGTCCGATCGATCGCGTCGCCGGGAGCCGACGGGCTGAGAATGAGCAGGCCGATCGCCGCAAGCGAAAATAACAACATACAACTGACGCTGAAGACGAGCCCCGTCCCCGGCCCCGGCGTCAGCCAGACCGCCAAGGCGCGTCCCAGGAATGTGCCCGGCAGGTCGCGGCGGACGCGGGGCGTCAACACTCCCGACTCGCCCACCATCAGCGCCCCGATCACTGCCCAAAGTGCAGCCGCATAGTACACGCAGGGCACGATGACCTGCCAATCCGCCTCGAGGACCAGCATCGCATACGCCAAGCAGCCCGTCATCGCCGTCTGGTGGACCAACAGCGCCCGCCGGAGCGGCGTCGAGCGGTTCTCGCTCGGGGGAGCGAGTTGCACCGCGGCGGCGATCAATAAGATCGCCGAAACCGTGGCGGTGAACAGCAGCGAGGCGACGATCCCAAAAATCCACTCGCCCGATGCCTCGCCGCCTCCTTGGGTGATCATCCCGATCGCAAACCCGCCAAACGCGAACTCCGCGATCCCAATCAGAATCAGCATCACGACCATCATCACGAATTGCCCGCCGCGACCGCTCGGCAGGGCTGCAAGAAATAGCCCCACCACTGTCAGGAGCGTCGCCACCTCGGCGGTCCCCCCGAGCAACGTCCCGATCGTCATCAGATCGACGCCCCGCAACACATAGCAGAAGGCAACGCAGGGCATCAGCGCGACGAAGTACAACATCATCTGCAAACCGCCGCTGGCCAGCTTGCCGGTGATGATTTGCAGCGGGGAGAGGTTCGTCACGCTCAGCAAATCGAGCGTCCCATCGTCCACCTCCGCGGCCAGCGAACGATGCGCGGCAAGCGGCACGACCAGCAGCATCGGCACCGCCAGCACCAAGTAGTAACCGACCAGCATCGGCTGGCCCGATGGCACGTAGTAGATCCGCGGCATCGACATCGCAATCGCCGCCGCGGTCCAGCCCCACGCAGCGAGGAGCAGCAACGAGAAGGTGACGATGAATTGCCGGCTCTTCAACGTCTGCCGCGTCTCCTTGACCAGGATCGGATTGAGCCAGTCGCCCATCCGCTCGGTCCAGCGGTCGAGTCGCTCCATCGTTCGGCCTGTCATTGCACGAGTCCCTCGGTGACTTGCAGAAACACGTCTTCCAGCGATTTCGTTCGCGCGGTCAGCTCCGCGACCGGGAGTCCCGCTTCGACCAAATCGCGAAGCACGTCGGCCTGAGCGGCGAGATCTCCCGAGAAGGCGGTCCGCACCCAATCCCCTTCGACCCGGATCTCAAGGCAATCGTCGCGCTGCCCTAACCGCTCAGCCGCCTCGGCCGCCCCATGCATGACTCGCAGAGTCAATTCGCGATGCTGCTGCCGCTGCCGCTGGATCTCCTCGACCGAACCGGTCGCCAGCAGCCGACCCTGTTCGATGATTCCGACCGCATCACACATCTCCGCCAGCTCGGTCAGAATATGACTGCTGATCAGAATCGTCTTGCCCTCAGCGGCTAAGGCACCGATCATCTTTCGCAGTTCGATCCGCGCCCGAGGATCGAGACCCGCAGCCGGCTCGTCCAGGATCAGCACGGCGGGATCATGCATCAGAGCCCGCCCCAAACAAATCCGCTGCTTCATCCCCTTGCTCAAGCCGCGGATCGGTTTCTCGGCGATTCCCGCCGCTCCGGTGAACTCCAACACTCGCTTGAGCCGCTGCGTTCGCTCGCGGCCGACCAGACCATAAGAGCGCGCGAAAAAATCTAAGTACTCGGCGCAATTAACGTTGGCGTAAGTTCCAAAAGCGTCGGGCATGAATCCCAAACGCTTTCGCACCATCTCAGGATCGTTGACCACGGAAAATCCGTCGACGATCGCATCACCATAACTGGGCAATTCGAGCGTCGCCAAGATTCGCATGCTGGTCGTCTTACCCGCCCCGTTGGGACCGATGTAACCAAACACGCTCCCCCGCGCCACGGCGAACGAGATGTCGTCAACCGCCCGAGTCTTGCCGAAAAAGCGGTGCACGCGACGGAGCTCGATCACCGCTTCCCCTTCGCCGACGGTCGGAATCATCGCAGCCCTCCCATGATGAAGTGCACGCTGGAGACGGGCACCGCTCCCTCGACGACAATCGCATCCGCAGTCAACGCGGCACGCCCCACGAACCAGCCGGGAGGGAGCTCGCCGCGGTCGAACAGCATCCCTCCCAGCTTGGCCTCGAACATCCCCAGCTCCGCCGCCGGAGCCAACCACGAGGCAGCATGATTCTGCAGCGAGGTGCCACCCCAGTGATAATACGGCTGCCTCCCAAACAGGCTCCTCGCTCCACTCGATTGGTAACCGAGTGGAGGTTCGGGAGTCTCGATCTGGTACAGTCGGCGGAGAATCCCCGCGGCTTGAGTTGCCGGAACGCGGCGGACCTGGCCGACACCGCCAGCGGCGATCGGTCCCGTCGCGGTGTAATATTCACCGGCGGAATCGCGCGCGATGAGCTCGTAAACCTCCACATCGAAATCGTTCTGCAACTTGGGCGGCTGGCCCAGGTTTGCCGGGGCCGATTGGACCAGTGCGATTCCGCCAGCGTCGTCGATTGGCTCGGTGGCAACGAATTGCTTCTGGCGGCGGGCGGGCAGAAACTCGCCACCGAGCCGCTGGCGGTCGTCGCTGAGAGTGACCACCCGATCCAGGTTCGGAGGATCGATGGTTCCATTCGTCTGCGCTTCCTCCAGGTCGATGATGGGATAGACCGCGGCGTCAGGAGAAAACTCCATCCCGCCGGAGGGGCGAAACCCAGCGAAGTAGGTGGCGCGGGTCATGCGGGCGGCACGCGGAGAACTTCCCTCGGCCCAAGTGATCTGCCGCACGCGGACCTGAGTCCCCAAGCCGTCGGCGAGCACGCCATAGCCAAACAACATCAACGTGGCCACGGTTGCTAACACCGGCGCGATGAGAAACATCAAATAGGTGCGATGATTGCGGCGAGTCCAATAATAGGAGACTGGTCCAACAAGAATTACAAATCCGGTCAAAACACCGAGAAACGCGTAGACGGGAGGGCGAGCAACATTTTGCAAGGTCCAATCCCAAAAACGTTCCGTCCCTTGCAGGAACATCGTCCCGTGCTTGAGAGACCAGACTTGACGCGCCGCCGTGAAATGCTTGGCGACGTGCCAAAGCTGAAAAGAGCCGGGAAACGGGTCGGGATCTTGAAAGCCGATTACGATCCCCGCCATCAACGGCTGGGGAATGATCGCTTGCTCCAGTTCTCGCTCGGTCAGCGTTTGCGCGACCGGATGCCCGTTCGTGGACCATGTGTTCCACCGCTCCTCGGGCGTGCGATTCATGTAAGCCGATTCGAGCGTGGTCAAATCGTGCTGGCGAATCTGCTGTAAAAACCAGTCGTTCGGCGGCAGCACTCGATCGAGCGCAAACCGTGACAGAGTCGCTCGAACTTCGTGCGCGGTCGTCGGATCGCCCGCGGCGAGCGGGGTGGTCCCAAACAGTTCCGCTAGCGCCTCGCGACTCTCCACCCCGGCGGTCCAGACCGCGCCGCCACAGGCGACCCAATCACTCAGCGCCTTGAACCGCTCAGGATGCTCATCACGCATCCGCTCTAGAACCCCAAAACTGACGATCACAACGTCGGTCGACTCATAACCGAGCCACGAGGTATGCGTCTCCGAGGCGTGCATCACTTGCCGCACCGAGGTGAGATCCGTTCGCAGGTTGAGCAACGCGTCGGCGTCGCTCAGTCGATCGACCTCGGAAGCCATCAGAAACGATGGACTGGGATACGCCATCGAGCCGAGGGTCCGCACGTCGGGAACCCTTGCCCATGGTTCGGCTGAGGACACGGAGGGATCGGCGAGAATGACCGTGTAGCGGGTGGTCCGCTCCAGGAGCGCGACGTTCAGCCATCGATCGCCGCGGCCGCTGTGGTGCTCCAGCACGTAACCCTGGATTGCTCGCCCCCCTTCGGACAGCTGAATCCGGAAATTCGCCCCCACGAAGTATTTGGGCAAATGCTGCTCCACCGTGACAGTGCGTTCCCCCTCCGGCAGCTCGAGTAGGAATTGGTAGCGAGTACGAGGCTGCGGCCAATTCGCGCCGTCGATCGGGACGACTTCGACGGTCAGCTGGCGGTCCGCCGGAAACTGGCCGGTCGTCGCTGTGGCCGTCAATTGCACCGGCAGATAGCCGTAGTTCTCGGGGTCGAGCATCCGCACTTCGCATCCGAAGCCAGCCGAAGGATTGCCCGGCATCGGCAACCGGTGCCGCGTCCAGCGTGCTCCTTCAGCGGCCGCCGGCGTCGGACACACGGCTGCGAGCAGTGCCAGGCCGCAGACGCAGATCGCCAGCCAGAGGCAGTTCCCTCTCCCCCGCGGCTTGGCTGCGAACGAAAGTTCCGCAGCCAAGTCGCGGGGGAGAGGGTTAGGGTGAGGGGGCCGGGAACAGGCAGGTTTTGCGATCCACGCGTCGCGCTCCGTTCGCTTCCAGGTGACGCACTCGGCGGTCCCAGCAAGCCGTTTGCCGGCCGCTTCGGCCCCCTCACCCCCCGCCCTCTCCCCCAAAGAGAATCGCGAAAGAACTTGAAGGTGAAGGTCGAGCGGTCGCCGCGATTCCTCTCCGGGGGAGAGGGGGCTAAAAAACGTCACGACCTTCGGAAAGCGGGTTAAAATCGGGTGATTCATTGCGGTGTGCCTTTGGGAGGCAGGATCTGCGGCGGCAACTGCTCGGCCGCAAACGGATTCCCGGCGGGCGTCGAATCGTGGTAGCGGCGCATCAGGATGGCCGGGATCCACGCGGCGAAGAACAACGCGATGGAAATGAGATAGAACCCGGCCAAGCTGAGCAGCGTGAAACAGATCACCTGGGCGAGAGTTTGCCCCTGCCATGCCAGCCGCGCAAGCCAGGCGAGGAACACAGTGCCGGTGACGGCGAGCATCGCCGAGCGAAAAGAGAGCTGGGGCAGCAGCCGGCTGCGGAGAGTCGGTTCAACCGCGGGAGTAGGCATGGAGTCGGCTCGACGAACATCGACAGAGAATAGACCTCCCCCAGTCTAGCGAGCTGCCGAGTCGATGGCGCGGCAGAAGAGAACCTCAGCCGCGGGCGAGCTAGAGACCCAGCGATTGCAACCTTTTGAGCCGTAGGCGCTAGCCTCGGGCCTCGCAGCCTCGGGGATTTCCGCTGCAGCACCCGCGGCTAGCGCCGTCGGCTCACCCGCGGCTAGCGCCGTCGGCTCAGGGTGTTCTGACAGAGCCTCAGCCTCCAAAAATCGTTTAACGGCAAGCCGCAGGCGACTGCTTTTTGAAAACACAGTCGCCTTCGGCTTGCCGTTAAACCACACCCTCCCGGAGAAGGGCGACATTCAGAGCCCCCGCCTCAGCGGACGGGGTTGGCGTCGGGGTTGGCCGCTTGCTGCAAGGCCCCGAACTTCTGCCGAATCACTTTCCAGTTGCTCGGCGGACGAGCCTTGATAAAGCCATCGGTGAACTGCTGCAGGTTCGCAACCAGGCTGTTCCGCGAAACCGACGTGAATTCGTAGTGATCCCAGATCGGTGCAGTCTGCGGGTCGAAGTTCGGAGCGTACATGATCAACGCGTCGGGCATGAACGTCTGGGCGCTGATCACGATCTGCACGAAGCGGTACTGCGAGCGATCTTCCTGCCGCTTGGGCCAGGCCTCGATCAGGTACACGCCGGTCTTGCCCGCCGGCGGCTGGACTTCGCGAACCCAGTAGCGGTCATGGATTTTCTTGGCGTCGAGATTGAATACGAAGGGCAGGGGGCTTTCGAATATCTGCTGGCCCCGCATCTCCTCGGGCAGCACCTGAATGATGCACTCTTCCTTGGAGCGGTCGAACTCAAGCACTTCCGCACCATTGCAGACCCAGTACTCGCCAAGCTGCTTGGGGTCGGCTTCGTAGACCGCTTTGCCTTCTTTTTGGCCTTTGTAGAACTTCAGCGTGTCGACACGAAACATTCCCTTGTCGGGAGCCGCGTATTTGATCACACCTTGCGCCCAGGTGGCGTGGATTCCCGCCGGAGCCGCTCCCAGATCGTAGTGCCAGCGGGTGAAGTCGCAGGAGAGCAGCTTCGTCCCTTGGCTTTCGGTCTCCCATTTCTGCAGCAACTGGTCGAGCCGCGCTTGGGCAGCGGTCGACAGGGGAGGGAAGGGCTGTCCGGGCTGGACCGCCGGAGCCAATTCACCGGGCTGGCGTCCGCCACCGGCCGTGGCTTGGTTCGCGGCCTGATTGGTGGCCGCTCCCTGCTGGGTAGGAGATTGGGCCAAGGTGACCGTCGGCGTCGCGACCAGCAGCGCCGTCAACGCGGTTCGACAAAACATCCGTGCAAACATGGATCCATCCAGTAGTAAGCAACCAGCAAGCGCATCGTCCTCAGCGGCGAAACGTTAGCAACTTCGGGACGTTGGTCAAAAGAGCAATTCGTCGGGTCGCACAGGCGGGGCGACTCCGCAGGCGCGTCCAGCTTATATCAGCTGCCACGCGCTAGCGTCCGGTTGTCCCGGGGTTTTCAGAAACCGGGGGCTAGCGCCCCGCGGCTGATCAGTAATCCGGGCTAGGGCGTGGCGGCTGATCTAACGCCCCCCCTCACTCGCTGCGGTGTTCCCAGGGGAACAGCTCTTGTTTGTCGATCACGTTCTGCTTGACGAAATCGACGACGAGCGGAATTGTTTCACCCTGTTCGCGGACCAGCCGAGCGTTGGAGAACGGTGTGGCGAGCAACTTCATTTCGGCCACACCGACCGACGGATTGCTGCGGCGAATCCGCTCGAGCTGACGATACAGTCGCTCGGCCTCGTCCGCTTGCGAACTCTGCTCACCCGCGACGATCAACCACGGGAGACGAGAAACGGCCGGGTGGCGGGTGGCCAAATCGGGCGTAAAGCCGTGCAGGACGCGGACCGGCGAGACCAGCACCAGAGCCTTGACGTCCTTGCTCTGCTTGTGAACGCCGACATCGGGAAAGTTCCAGTCGATCACGGCGAAATTGGCGGCCAACACGCCTCCTTCGCCGAATCCGACCAGCGTCAGCGCGTTCAGGTTCAGTTTTTCTTGGTCGTTGAGGTCTTTGAGAAAACCTTTGACGGCTTCCAGGTCGCGGCTGAGCATCGCTTGCACGTCGCGACGCCCCATTCGCGAGACGTCGCCGAATGGCCGCTTCTGACCACGCGGGTCGGTGTAAGTCCGGCTTCCCCCGTGCCCCCGCAGATCGACCGTGATCACCGCACACCCCGCTTGGTTGAGCGCTTGGGCGAGCGGCACGTATTGCGGAGCCGCGCCCTGCCACTCGTGCAGCAGAATCACCGGCACCGCTTCCTTGCCCTGATCCGACGGGAAAAACCCGCACATCAGCGGGACGCCGTCTTTGGTCGTGATCGTCTCGAGCCGGAACTTCAGCTCCTCGCCCTTGGCTTTCGCCTGCGACCTGCCGGCAGGCTTCGCAGCGCCGTTCGCGTTCGCAGCGCCGTTCGCGTTTGCAGCGCCGCTCGGCTTCACCCCGCGGTCCTGAGCCGCCAAGGGATGGCCCAGACTTGCGACCAGCAGCAGGGCGGTCGCGAGCGACCACCCAGGGAACGAGAGCGACAAAGTCATTTCGCGTTTCCTAATCGTGGGCAGGTTGGAAACCGAGGGGCCCCGCGGGGGGCAGCGGAATCACCATTTTAATCCGAACTGGGCACCGCCGGAGTCTTTGCCGACGCCACCCTTGAGCGGACCTTGGTGTTGCCGTTTGACCGCCAATTCGCGGGGCGGTTCTTCTTCCTCTTCTTCGAGCGACTTTGCCCCCACCTCGGCGGCCTTCGACTGGGCCTGCTTGATCGACAGCGCGATCCGCTGGCTGTCGCGCTCGATTGAGAGCACTTTGACCGTGACCTCTTCCCCCTCTTTGAGCACTGAACTGACGTTCGAGACGCGGTGGCCGGCCAGCTCCGAGATGTGCACGAGCCCTTCGATCCCCGCCCCGAGCCGCACGAACGCGCCGAAGTTGGCGATCCGCGAGACGGTGCCTTTGACGACCGAGCCGACCGCGAGCGTCGCTTCGAGCGAGTCCCACGGGTTTTCCAGCAGATCGCGGTAGGAGAGGGCGATTTTGCCGGTCTGCTTGTCGACCTTCTCGACCTTCACTTTGACCTTCTGGCCCACTTCCAGCACGTCGCTCGGGTGCTTGATGTGATCCCAGCTCAGCTTGGTCACGTGGATCAAGCCATCGACGCCGCCAAGATCGACGAACGCGCCAAAATCTTTGACGCTGCGGACCGTCCCCTCGAGCGTATCGCCCGGCTCCATCTTCTCGAGCTGTTCCTTGCGCTGCTCTTCCCGCTCACGCTCGAGCACCGCACGGCGGCTAAGCACCAGATTCTTCCGCCGCGGATTGCACTCGGTCACGACGCACATCAGCCGCTGGCCGACGAACTCCGAAGCGTCCTCAACGCGGTACTGGGCGATCTGGCTAATCGGGATGAAGCCGCGGATGTTGCCCACCGTCGCTTCGAGTCCGCCGGTGTTCGCCGCCGCCACGTGCGCCTCGACGATCGTCCCCTCTTCCAAATCCTCCCAGTCGCTCACGTCCATCGCTTGGCCCGGGAGGACCAGGTTGTACAGCCCGTCTTCGCGATTGAACCCGCGGACGATCGTCTCGATCGTGCTGCCGATTTCCGGGTCTTCCTCGAATTGCAGCCGCGAGACCGCCCCTTCATCGGGTCCGCCAAGAGCCACGTAGACGCTGTCCTCGTCCATTTTGAGGACTTTGCCGCGGACCCGTTCTCCTTCTTCGAGCTGTTCGCGACGTTCCATCCCGGCCGAACCGCCGAGCATCGCATCGACGTCGGCCGCCGCCAGCTCGGCTTCGAGCAGGCTCTGCAGATCGTCGGCGAGCGGTTGCCGCAGGTTCGGTAGGCTGACCCGCTGCGACGGAGCCGAAGGCCGCGGGGCCGCTTCGCCACCTTCTTCGGCCGCTTCGCCCCGCTGCGGTTTGTCGACGCCCGATGGTTTCGTCTTCGGCTGGGACTTGAGCGGTTGGGACTTGAGCGGCCCGAGAGCCGGACCAGAGGGTCGAGCGGAGGCCGGTTTCGCCGCAGCCGGTTTGGGGCAGCCGGTTTTATCAGCAGCCGGTTTTTCCGCAGCCGGTTTTTCCGCAGCCGGTTTTTCCGCAGCGGGTTTTTCCGCAGCGGGCGAAGCCGGCTTGGCCGAGACGTCGGATTTCCCAGCCGCTTTGGCCCCTTTGCCCTTGGCTCCCGAATTCGCGGCCTGCTTCGCCGCCTGCTTTGGGGCGGTCACCGCCGGAGAGCTCGGCTTGGCGATCCCCAGGCCACGGGCGGCCAGCGGCCCGGCCCCCCGCGCGACTGGCGTGCGGGGCGAGCTGGACTGGGAGCTTTGGGGCTGTGAGCTTTGGGGCTGTGAGCTTTGGGGCTGTGAGCTCTCGGGCTGTGAGCTCTCGGGCTGGGAGCTTTGGGGCTGCGATTCGCCCGGCTGCGACTCACCCGCCTGTTCGGCGACCGGTTCGGCCGCCTGTTCGGCTGGCGGTGGAGTTCCCGGCTGAGCGGTTTCCGCTTGAGCCGCCTCCGCCTGAGGAGTCTCAGCCGGGGTGGTTTCGGGCTGAGCGGTTTCGGGGGAGGGGGAGTCGGAAGCGGGTTCGGAGGCTTGGGGGTCGCCGGAACTCATCAATCTCTTATAAACGGTCGCGTAACGAAACGGGCGGCCCAGCTGCCGCCTTTCAGCAGTCTGGCAGTTTATCAACCCCTACTCGGCGAAGATAGTCTCGCCTCGGCCGCCGCAGCACTCTCCCGCCGCACAACCGCGACCGCGCCGTGACGCCCTCCTTGGAGAACCTTCCGATGCCCGAAACCACTTCCGCCTCGCTCGATCGCCTGCCTCGGGAGCTCCGCGAGGCGATTCGCGGGGCCGCCCTGCCGCCACTCGATTCCTCAGCTGCCGGGAGGGACTCAGCTGCCGGGAGGGACTCAGCTGCCGGGAGGGACTCAGCCGCGCTGCTGGAGCAGCTGCAGCAGCCCGGCTGCGGGTTGCCCAGCCAGCCGCCGAGCGATGCGGACGCGGCCAAGGCCTGCGAAGCGGCCCTGTGGCTATTGGCCGGCGACCTCGATCGCTCGCACCACCTCAGCCAATCGCTCGACTCCTCCGACGGCAGCTTCTGGCATGGCGTGATGCATCGCCGCGAAGGGGACTTTGGCAACGCCAAGTACTGGTTCCGCCGCACCGGCCATCATCCCGCCTACCCGCGGCTCGCCGCCGCCGTCGCGGCCGATCCGCTGGCCCGTGCGGCGAGCGACGATGCCGCCTGGGATGCGCTGGCGTTCGTCGATGCTTGTGCCGCGGCGGTCCGTCGCGGCGGCGACGCACGCGAGGCGTGCAGGCAGGCTCAGTGGCTCGAATGGCAAGTCGTGTGCGAGGACTGCCTGAACCGCGCGTGGCCCCACTCGTAGAGCCGCAGTCGTAGAGCCCCACTCGTAGAGCCGCAGCCTTAGAGCCGCAGTCGTAATCTGGGGCTTGGCTGGCCTATATTGGTTGAACGGCTCCGAAACTCCCGGCCGCACATTTCTCTCCACCGAGTCACTGATGTTCCGATCGCTTCGCTGCTCAGTTCCCGCCGCCACCTTGCGGGTGGCGACGCTGTTCGCGGTCCTCGTCGCGTCGCCACTTCATGCTGCGGAAGACGGAAAGGCTGCGGAAGCCGACGCAGCCGCCGAAACCAGCACAGCCGCCGAAGCGAGTCCTGCTGCGGCCGGGGGCTTCGCCGCGGAGGACGTGACCGCGGGCGCCCGGGTGCTCGCCCGCGCCTTTCGCAGCGCTGCCCGCGCGGCGACGCCCGCGGTGGTGACGATTGTGGCTTTTGGCCAAGCGGACCCAGATGAATCCGCCGCCGAACCGGGCGGACTCTCACCGTTGTTTCCGAGAAAGGACTCGGCGCCGGAGAATGCGGACGCGCAGCTCCCGGCCACGGGGCTCGGCTCGGGAGTGATCATCGATTCGGCGGGCATCGTCCTGACGAATCACCACGTCGTTCGCAATGCCAGCCGGATCGTCGTCAAATTGCACGACGGCAGCGAGTTGGTCGCTCGGGAGATCGTCGGCGACAGTGACAGCGATATCGCGACGCTTAAAATCGACAGCCCTTCGCCGCTAGTCGCCGCGACGCTCGGGGATTCCGAAGCGATGGAAATCGGCGACTGGGTGCTGGCCATCGGCAGCCCGTTTCAGCTCGAAGCAACCGTCAGCGCGGGAATCATCAGCGCCAAAGGCCGCACGATTCCCGGGATTCGCCGGGCCGAATTGCTGCAGACCGATGCGGTCATCAACCCGGGCAACTCCGGCGGACCGCTGATCAACATCGACGGCCAAGTGATCGGGATCAGCACTGCGATCGCCACCCGCAACGGATCGTTTCAGGGAATTGGTTTCGCCATCCCCGTCGACCAAGCGAGGTGGATCGCCGACGAGCTGCTCGCTCATGGCAAAGTCCGCCGCGCCAAGATGGGGATCAGCCTGGTGGAGCTGACCCAGGCCTTTTCCCAGCGGTTGGACGTTCCGCCCTTCGAAGGCGTGGTCGCTTACCAGGTCACCCGCGACTCGGCGGCCGACGAAGCGGGAATCGAGCCGCTGGATGTGATCACCGAATTCGCTGGCTCCCGCGTCCGCCGACCGGCCGAGCTGCGGCGGTTGATCGAGCGGAAGGCGATTGGCTCGACTCAGCCGCTACGAGTCATCCGCGACGGTGAAACGCTCGAGCTCCAAGTCACCCTCCGGCCGGTCGAATAGCCAACCGTACATCAGGCTTTCCAGCCTGACATAGTCGCCTTTCGCTCCGCGAAAGTAGCGTTCCCTACAGTCGCCTTTCGCTCCGCGAAAGTAGCGTTCCCTACAGTCGCCTTTCGCTCCGCGAAAGTAGCGTCTAAGCCCTCAAGCACTGGCCGGTTCGCGACTCGGCGACCTGGGCGACTTGCTCGGGGGTTCCTTCGGCCACGATTCGTCCCCCTTCGGCCGCTGCCCCAGGGCCGAGATCGATGATGTAGTCGGCGGCTTGCATCAGCTGGCGATTGTGCTCGACGACGATCAACGAGTGGCCATCGGCGATCAAGGCATCGAAGCAATCGATCAGCTGGACGATGTCGGCGAAGTGCAAACCGGTGGTCGGTTCGTCGAGGATGAACAGCGTGCGGCGGCGCGTCGCCGAGGCGAGGAAACCGCCCAGCTTCAACCGCTGGGCTTCCCCGGAGGAGAGCGTTGTCGCGCTTTGTCCCAGCCCGACGTAGCCCAGTCCGACATCGATCAATCGCTGCAGCTTGGCTTGCAATTTAGCGTTGCCGCGGAAGAAGCTGGCCGCTTGGCGGACGGTCAGATTCAGCACCTCGGCGATCGTCAGATCGCGATAGCGAATCTGCAGGATCTCCTGGCGGTAACGGGTTCCTTTGCACTCCGGGCACTGCATCGTGACATCCGCCAAGAACTGCATGTCGATCGACAGCACGCCGTCGCCTTGGCAAGCCTCGCAGCGGCCCAGCTCGTTGTTGAAGCTGAAGTAGCTGGAGGTCATGCCCCGCGTCTTGGCTTCGATCGTCTCAGCGAACACGCTGCGGATCGCGTCAAAAGCTTTGATGTAGGTGACCGGATTGCTGCGGGGGCTGCGGCTGATCGGCGATTGATCGATCAGCACGCAGTCGTCGATTTGGCCGTCCCCGATGACATCGCGGTAGGGGAGCGTTTTGACAGCCGGTTTCCGTTTGCGTCGACAGATCGCCCCGTAGAGCGTTTGTTGGACGAGCGAACTTTTGCCGCTCCCCGAGACGCCGGTGACCAGACAGAGCACGCCGAGCGGAAACTGGACATCGATGTTGGCCAAGTTGTTTCCCGAGGCCCCGCTCAGCTGCAACCGACCCCGCGGCTCGCGGCGGTGTCCGCTCGAGGAGAGCGTGCCGCGGCGACCGGCGAGAAAGTCGCCCGTCAAACTCTCGGAACACTCCATCATCTCGGCGACGGTCCCTTGAAACACGATTCGGCCGCCGGTGGTTCCCGCCCCCGGCCCGACTTCGATGATTGAATCCGATGCGCGCATGATCGCCTCGTCGTGCTCGACGGCGACGACCGTGTTGCCCCGATCGCGGAGGGCCAGGATCGATTCGCTCAGCCGCCCCACGTCGTAGGGATGCAGCCCGGTGGTCGGCTCGTCGAGCACGTACAGCATGTTGACCAGGTTCGAACCAAGCGCCCCGGTCAGCGCCACCCGCTGGCTCTCGCCGCCGGAGAGCGTCCGCAACGTTCGGTTGAGCTGCAGGTAGCCGAGCCCGACCGATTGCAGGTACGACAGTCGGCTGCGGATCTGCGTCAACAGATCCGCGGCGATCTGCTGTTCACGGGCCGGAAGCTGGAGCTTGCCAAAAGCATCCGCCGCGTGGTCGACTTGCAGATCCGAGACCTCCGCGATCGTCCTCCCGCCGACGCGGTAGGCCAGTGCCTCCGGGCGGAGCCGCTTGCCCTGGCAGGTCGGGCACTGCCGGTAGCTTCGCCACCGCGAGAGAAAGACGCGGACGTGCATCTTGTATTTCTTCCGCTCCAGCCAAGCGAAGAAACCGCGCAGCCCGCCAAAGTTATCCGCCGGCGAACCTTCGGCGATGATCCGCAGCGACTCGGCATCGAGCGCCGAGTAGGGGACGTCGAGCGGGATCTTGCGGCGGCGAGCCAGCGCCACCAGCTCGTTCAACTCGTGCTTGTACGACGGCGTGTTCCACGGCGCGATCGCGCCCTCGCGGAGCGACTTAGAGGGGTCGGGCACGACCAGATCCATGTCGATCTCCATGATGTCGCCAAAACCCTCGCACTCCGGACATGCGCCGAGCGGATTGTTGAAGCTGAACAACCGCGGCTCGGGATCGGGGTACTCGATGTCACACCGTTCACAGCGGCGAGCCCGGCTCAGGCCGCACTCAATCCACTCCCGTCGGTCGATCGTCCGCAGCTGCGCTTTTCCGTCCACTGCGATCGGCAACCCGCTCGGCGGTGCCTCCCGCTCATCAAAGGGTTCGATGAGCAGCGTCGCACGTCCTTCCCCCTCTTCAAACGCCGTCTCGAGCGACTCGGTGATCCGCGCGGGATCGTCGCCAGCCGTGACGCGATCGACCACGACCAGGGCCTGGCTTCCCTGCGACCCGATCGACTCGGCCAACCGCCCACGATCCTCATCCGAAAGGTGGAACGTCGCGTCCCCCACGATCAACCGCAGATAACCCTGCTGCTGCAGCGACTGCAGGATTTCTGAGGCCTCGACCCGCGACGGCAGGGGGACCGGAAAGGCGATCATCAGCCGGCACGCAGGGGGTAACTCCGCGATCCCCACAGCGGTCGACTGGGGATCGAAACTGCGAACCGCAAGACCGCACGAGTAGCAGACGAGCTGGGCCGTCTTGGCGTACAAAAGCCGCAGGTAATCGGCTGTCTCGGTCGCCGTCGCCACCGTGCTCCGATTGCCCCGATGGCCGCCGCTACGGGTGACCGCGATCGCCGGCGGAAGTCCCTCGATCGAGTCGCAATCGGGCTTGTCCAACCGCTGCAGGAATTGCCGGGTGTAGGCCGAAAAGCTCTCGATGTAGCGGCGCTGCCCCTCGGCGTACAACGTATCGAGCGCAAGGCTCGTCTTGCCGCTCCCCGAAACTCCGCACACAGCCACCAACTGATGACGAGGGATATCGACGTCCACGTCCTTCAGGTTATGGACGCGGACGCCGCGCAGCCGAATGGCACGGCTCTGTCGCTCCTGCACGAATGCTGCTCTACAAATTGGAAGGATGGGCCATTGGCAAACGGTTCACTATATCCCTACCGACCGCCGGTACAGTAGGACCCCGTTACCGCTCGAACCGTTATCCAAACTGTTTGGTTCGTCCGTCGCCATCCTCTTCCCCCCCTCGCTGATTTGCCCCGCGATGCCGAGTTCCGCCCCCCAAGCCATTGCCGAACGACTCCAGCAACTTCGCGACCTGATCCGCCACCACGACCAGAAGTACTACGTGGAAGCGGCTCCCGAGATCAGCGACCGCGAATACGACCGGCTGATCGACGAGCTCAAAGCGCTCGAGGCTCAACATCCGGAGCTGATCACACCCGACAGCCCCACCAAACGGATCGGCGATGCCCCGGTACCGCACCTCGTGCAGGTGGCTCACCGCATCCCCATGCTGTCAATCGACAACACCTACAGCCGCGAAGAACTGGCCGCCTATTTCCAGCGGACCGACAAGCTGCTCGAAGACCAGCCAATCGAGTGGGTTCGGGAGTTCAAGATCGACGGTGTCGCCGCATCACTCATTTACGAGGACGGCCAACTGGTTCGCGGATTGACCCGAGGCAATGGGATGGTCGGCGACGACGTCACGCACACCCTCCGCACAATCCGCGACGTGCCGCTGCGACTGCTGACCCGCAAACCGCCCCGGTATTTGGAAGTTCGCGGCGAAGTCTACATGACCAACAGCGACCTGGCGGATCTCAATCTCCGTCAGGCCGAAGCAGGGCTCGAACCCTTCAAAAATACACGGAACGTCACCGCCGGGACGATGCGGACCCTCGATGCCCGAATTGCCGCCGAGCGAAATCTTCGGTTCTTTTGCCATGGCGTGGGTTACACCGAAGGCTTCGCGGCAAAGACGCACATGCAATTCTTGTCGCAGATCAGCCACCTTGGGATCCCCGCCACTCCCGGCGTCTGCCTGTTCCACAGCTCCGCCGCAGCCCTGGCAGCGGTCGACGCCAGCGAAGAGGAGATGACGGAGTTGGATTTCGAAGTCGACGGATTGGTGTTCAAGGTTAACCAGTTCGAGCTTCGCGACCAGTTGGGCACGCGGTCCAAAAGCCCTCGCTGGATGATCGCTTATAAGGTTGAAAAATACGAAGCGGTCACGCGGCTAGAAAATATCGATGTCCAAGTCGGTAAGACGGGCACGATCACCCCGGTCGCCTACCTCCAGCCGGTGAATATCGCCGACACCACCGTCAGCCGCGCCAGCTTGCACAACGCCGATGAGATCGAGCGCCTCGATGTTCGCATTGGCGATTGGGTGGTCGTCGAAAAAGCGGGAAAGATCATCCCGAAAGTCATGCGAGTGGAAAAGCACCGACGAGAATCGGAGCTGCCGAAATTCGAGTTTCCCACCCGCTGTCCCCAGTGCGACTCCCAACTGGTTCGCGATGAAGGGGGCGTCTATATCCGCTGCACCAACCCCGCCTGTCCCGCTCAGCTTCGGCAACGTCTGCAGTACTACGCCAGCCGCGCGGGAATGGATATCGACACGCTCGGCGAAAAGATCATTGACCAATTGGTCGACCTTGGGATGGTCCGCAACTATGACGACCTCTACCGTCTGAAGGCAGAGGAGTTGGTCGAGCGAATCGACTTGGTCAAAGAAAAGAAAGCCAACAAACTCATCGAGGCGATCCGAGATTCCAAAGACCGCGGGCTGGCGCACGTTTTGACGGCGATCGCCATTCGCCACGTGGGACCGCGAGTCGCTCGTGTGCTTACGCGTCAATTCCCCACGATCGAGGCGCTTGCCGCCGCCACGCCCGAAGAACTCGCAGCGGTCGATGAGATCGGTCCGATCATCGCCAACAGCGTCTATGAATTCATGCATAGCGAACATGGCCAAGCCACGATCGACGGGCTTCGCCACGTCGGCGTTAAACTGACCACCGATCAACCCGCACCAGCCGCGGGCTCGAAAGCAAAACCGCTCGAAGGAAAAACCTTCGTGGTGACAGGCACGCTAGAAAAATATAAGCGTGAAGAAATCAAAGAGCTGATCGAACAACACGGCGGCCGCGTCTCAAGCAGCATCTCCAAGAGCACCGACTACCTGGTCGCCGGAGAAAAAGCCGGCAGCAAACTCGAAAAAGCCAAGCAGTTGGGAGTGAAGGTGCTCAGCGAAGTGGAGTTCGAGGAGTTGATTGGGGGGTAGAGCTCACCAGAACGTCTCAATCACTGACGAAAGGGGGCGTCAGCCCCAGTCCCGGAGGGACGACATACAATAGCCCAGGGCGCAAGCCCTGGGTTTTGTGCAATAACAATCCCCATCAGCCCCGGAGGGGCGAAATAGCCGCTTTATGGTGGAGGTGGCCCCGCAACCAGGGTCTCACGACCCTGGCTATTCTATGTCGTCACTACGCGACTGACTTCGACTGGGCCTCCCTCTTACAACGTCACTCCGGCGCGGATGAATAGCGCGTCGTCGAAATCGACTTCTTCGTTGGTATTCTCATACTCGAGGGTGCGTCCAAACGAGGCTCCCCCTTCGACGAACATCCCCCGGCCGCCAGTGCGGAGATGCTCCCAGCCGAAAATCCATTGGTAATCCCGCAGCGTCAACACA
The DNA here is from genome assembly GCF_010367455.1 of Candidatus Laterigemmans baculatus. GTDB lineage: Bacteria > Planctomycetota > Planctomycetia > Pirellulales > Pirellulaceae > Laterigemmans > Laterigemmans baculatus. The sequence goes on from NZ_WRPR01000092.1 coordinate 46,305, forward strand.
TCGTCGCTGCCGTCAGCCCGCTCGACCGCCCAAGTGTTTCCGCCGAGGCCAACGCCGGTGTAGACCCACGATTCGCTGACTCCTCCGCACTTGGTGATCCGTCGCGAGATTCGTGGGCGAGGAAAATTAATGTCGAATTTCCATACCGGCGATGGTGTCCATGTGAAACCCAAGACCGGCAGCAACGGAATGTCGTCGCGGTCGAGATAGACCGCACCGAAGGAAACGTCCAACACTTCCGGAACATAGGTATAAGTCAGCATTCCCAACCCGAAGATGCGGACCGCTTCCTCGCTGGTTTGAAAATCGCTGCGGACGGTCGGGGCGACCATGGCGGTCGACTTCCAACGCTCGGAGAACCGTTTCATCCACATCAGATTGACGCCCGTCACGTACAGCGAGTCGGGGATATCGACTCCGGGCGGTGCGTCGACCATCTCCTGGCGAAATCCGGGAGTGATCAGCAGCACGTTGTCCATTCCGTCGATCGGCACCGCGAACCGCGCCGCCACGTCGTAGTGGCTGATCGTCAGCGCATCGCTCCCTCCATCGCTGATCACGCCGCCGGAAAGCGACACGCCCTGGTAAGCCGATTGGCGAAACCGCTGCAGCGGAGTCTCATCCACGCAGCATCCGCCGCCGCAGTGATGAGCGTGGTGGGCATGCGGTGGGTGGTCGCCCGAGTGAAGGTGAGCTCCAGCCGCCGCGCCGTAAAACGCTCGCGGCTCAGGCATGCTCTCCGGCTCGCCCCCGCCGGTGCCAGCGTAGAACGCATCCGAGGGAGAAGACTCGTAAGCGTAAGCGTCGGCCCCGTAAGCCTCGATTCCGTAAGCCTCGATCCCGTAAGCCTCGATCCCGTGGGCGTCGATCCCGTGGGCGTCGTCCGGTGCGGAAGCCCAGTAAGCGTCGGCGGCCGCACGCGGTGCTTGCGCCTGCGACGGTGCTTGCGCCTGCGACGGTGCTTGCCCGAGACACGTCGCCACCCATCCCACAACGACCGCGATGGTGAGCTGTCGTTTCATTCGGTTTGCTCTTTCCTACTGGGATGCATCTCGACGACACCGCCACCGCGCTAGCATCCGGTTTCTCTTCGGACGCATCAGCCGCCACGCGCTAGCGTCCGGTTATCACGGCGTTTTCGTGAACCGGGGGCTAGCGCCCGGCGGCTGATCACTGCTGATCACTTACGCCCGGCGACATTCCTGTTTTAGATCGGATCTCAGGCCGGACCGCATGAGGCCGCTTTGGCGTGCCAGGTATGGTTAAGATGAGCGAAGTTTGACGCGGCCTGGATTTCTGTTTGATTCTCCTGCAGGTGGAAAGCTACTCCGATGTGGACTCGCCCCCTTTTGGTGCTCGCCCTGGTCTCCCTCCCCTTCTCGCTCGTCGAGTCACCTCGTCAATTGCAAGCGGCGGAACCGGCCGACGATGGGACTGCCAAAGCTGGACCTGCCGCCTGGTTCGCCGAGCACGAAACGGAACTGGTCGAACTGTATCGCTGGTTCCACACCCACCCGGAGCTGTCGTTCGCCGAAGAGGAAACGGCCGCGAGGTTGGCCGCGGCGCTGCGGGAAGCGGGCTTCGAGGTGACCGAGAAGGTCGGGGGCCACGGGGTGGTGGGGCTGCTGAAGAACGGTGAAGGGCCGACCGTGATGCTGCGGACCGACCTCGATGCCCTACCGGTCAGCGAACAAACGCAGCTTCCCTATGCGTCGCAAAAGCGAGTCGAGTTGGAGAGTGGCGGGACGACCGGTGTGATGCACGCCTGCGGCCACGACGTGCACATGACGAACCTCGTCGCCGTCGCTCGCTATTTGGCGCACAGCCGCGACACTTGGAGCGGAACGTTGATGGTCATCGGCCAGCCGGCCGAGGAACGCGGGGCAGGGGCCCGCGCGATGCTCGAGGAGGGTCTCTTTGAGCGGTTTCCCAAACCCGACTACGCGATCGCCCTGCACGTCAACAGCAACACCCCGGCTGGAACCGTTTCGCTCGCCCCCGACTTCGTGATGGCGAACGTCGATAGCGTCGACATCGTCGTCAAAGGCCGCGGCGGCCACGGGGCAGCCCCGCACACGACGATCGACCCGATCGTCCAGGCGGCGGAACTCGTGCTCTCGCTGCAGACGATCGTGAGTCGTGAAGTGAAACCGCTACAGCCAGCCGTGGTCACCGTCGGAGCGATCCAGGGGGGCACCAAACACAACGTGATCGGCGACAGCTGCCATCTGCAGCTGACCGTCCGCAGCTACAGCGACGAAGTGCGGGCCCAGGTGCTCTCGGCCATCGAGCGGCGAGCCAAAGGCATCGCGGTCGCCTATGACGCTCCGGAGCCAGAAGTCCGCATCAGCGAGGGGACTCCGGCACTCAACAACGACGCCGCGTTGGCGGCGCGGATGAAAGAAGTCTTTGGACGAGCGGTCGGACCGGAGAACGTGCTGGTGGCCGAACCGGTGATGGGTGGCGAGGACTTCAGCCGTTACGGCCGGGCTGGAGTTCCGATCCTGATGTACCGGCTCGGCTCGGTCTCGGCCGAGCGGCTGGAGCGGTTCGAGCAACTCGGCGTGCCAGCACCATCGCTGCACTCCCCGCTGTTCTATCCGGATCTGGATCCCACGCTGCGGACCGGGTTCTTGACCATGTCCGCCGCCGCGATCGACCTTCTGCAGCCGCAAGGCTCTAGATGATCCCGCCGCTAAATGATCCCGCCGTGCGTCCGCAGCGGCGTCATGTGACTCGGCTGGTCGAGAAACCAGAACCGCTCCCACTCAGCGACCAAAGCTCGCAAATCTTCGGACGTGTACAGCAATTGCTGGACACGTCGTTCCGGACGAGCGGAATAGATCGGCAGGAAGCAGCCCACGGTCGAGCTCAGACAGACAGCTAGGGCAGCAAGTTGCAAAAAGCGACGCATCGCTCGTTCCTCCGTGAACGACTCAGTTGACTGTACGGGTTATTCGGCTCATCGACGGCGGTTTCGCCAGCAAAAGCGGTCCAGATAGGACGACTTTATGACCTATGCCGATTCATCCTCGGCAACCGCTTCGCGAGCGGCCAGCCGTCGGAGCCGTTCGGCCGCTTCTTGCTGAGCCACGCGAGCCGCATGAGCTTCGTCGCTCAATTTCTTGACCCGCGCCTCCATCTCCTTGCCAGGCTTGAACGTCACGACGTACTTTTCCGGGACGTCCACCTGGTGACCGGTCCGTGGATTGCGAGCCTTGCGGGCCGCACGCTGCTTGACTTCGAACACGCCGAAGTTGCGCAGCTCGATCCGACGCTCGTTCACCAGGGAGTCAATGATCGCGTCGAACGTCTTCTGAACGATCCGCTTGGTCTGCTGTTGAGTCAGACCGACCTCTTCAGAAATCGTGCGAACGATGTCTTTTTTCGTCACTCCCGGCTCCCTCGCGACGCCTGACGGACGCTCTAAACCCTTTACGCCAAGCAACTTAGTTGCGTGGCAAGTCTATGGCGGCCCAGGGGTTGCGTCAAGCCAATCCGCTCGTTTCCGATGGAGGTTCGCCCGTGAAAGATCCGCGGAGCTGACCTAACCGGTATCGTCCCACCAGCCCCGACTCTTCAATCAACCTGCTAAACCTCGCGTTCCTTGCGGCGAATTTCGATCTCCTCGAACGTGTACAACTTGCCGCGTCCGCTCCCCGGACACACCGCACACGTCTCCTTCCACGCCCGGCGATTCTCGAGCGTGCTGTCCCAAAACGGCCACGTCCGACACTGCACCGGCCGCAGGTCATACACCGTGCAGCCACGCGTCTCCGGGTCGAGGAAGATGCAGTCCCCGTCGGGATACTCGACCAGCGTCTTCCGCAGCCCGACCGCACGGACAAAGCGATGCTCAAACGCATCGACGTCCATCTCCAGCCGCGCCGCCAAGGCCGCAATCTCCTGCTCGTCGACCCACACGTAGCCCGGCTCCCCAGTACAGCAATCACCGCACTGCGTGCACTCAAACCGCAGCCCATCGCGGTACCAAGGCTCGTCCGTCTGCTTCTCCAACATCGCTCAGGTTTCAGGGTTCAGGGTTTAGGTGTCCGGTGTCCGGTGGCCGGTGTCCGGTGGCCGGTGGCCGGTGATCTGAAATTTCTTCGTGCTCTTCGTGTCCTTCGTGGTTCCCCCAGCTCCAATCTCCCGGCTCCCGGCTCCCGGCTCCCGGCTCCCGGCTCCCAACTCCCGGCTCAGCACTGCGCGGCGACTTCTTCGAGCGCTTCGGCCAGTTGATCCAGTTCGCTTTGGGGGGTCGTGGGGGCAAAGCTGATCCGAAGCGTCCCGCTCGGAGCCGTGTCCAAATAGCGATGGATCAGCGGAGCACAATGCAAGCCCGCGCGGACTTCGATTCCGAACGCAGTGTCGAGCACCGCCGCCGCCTCGCGGCAGTCGAACTCTGAAAGCACCAAGCTCAGAATCGGCAGCTCGCCTCCGCTGATCACGCGAATTCCCGGCAACTCCGCCAAGCGGCTGGCCAACTCCACCGTTCGGTCCCGCTGCTGGCGAGCGGTCGCCTCCAGGTCCCGCTCGAGCGTCTCTCGCAGACCGGCGGCCAATCCCGCCAAAGCGGGCACGTTCAAATTACCGCTTTCCAGCCGCTCGGGAAGCTTCGTGGGCATCTCCAACCGATCCGACTGAGAACCGGTTCCCCCTTGCATCAGCGGTTCAATCTGCTCGGCGGCGCGTGGTCCCAAGCACAGCAGCCCAGTGCCGAGCGGTCCGCCGAGCCCCTTGTGCCCCGGCATTGCCAACAGATCGACTCCCAATTCCGAGAGGCCGATCGGAAGCGAGCCAGCGGTTTGAGCCGCGTCGCATAGCAACATCGCTTCGGCCGCCGGACCTCGCCGCAGCCCCGCGGCGATTTCTTCCACCGGCTGCACCGCTCCGGTCACATTCGAAGCATGCACGACCGCGACCAACCGCGTGCGACCGTTGACCCTCGCCAACACATCCTCGCTCCGCACCCGCCCCGAAGCGTCGCAGGGAACTGTCTCGACGACGACTCCCTGCCGGCTCCGCCACCACTCCAGTGGACGCAGCACGCTGTTGTGCTCGGCCGCAGTCGTCACCACGTGGTCGCCCGGACGCAGCAGGCCGTGGATCGCCAGGTTCAGCGACGCCGTCCCGTTGGCCGTCAGCACCACCGACTCACCCGCCACCGCGGCGTGGGCGGCAGTCGCGGAACTGGAGACCAGCCGTGCTGCCAACCGGCGTACCTCTTCGACGACCGCGTTGCTGTGCAGCGCTTCACCGTAGGCCCCGCGGCCGGCCGCCGCGCCGTGCTCCCGCAACTCGGTTTCGACTGCCCGATAGACCGCTTCGCTCTTGGGCCAGCCGGTGGCGGCATGGTCGAGGTAAATCCGGGCAGGCTTGTTCAGGGATGAATCCACTCGGTCGTACCGTCCGCGTAAGTCTCTTGTTTCCAAATCGGGATCCGCTCCTTCAAGCGGTCCATCAGCCACGGGATCGCCTCCATGACCGGGCCGCGATGGCTGCTCGCGACACCCACCGCCACGCTCGCTTGCCCTACCTCGACCACGCCCAAGCGGTGCTCGATCGCCACGGCTCGCAGCGGCCACCGCTCGGCGGCCTCGGCAGCCAGCCCCCGCAGCTCCGTCTCGGCCATCGCCCGATACGCCTCGTAGGCCAACCGCTCGGTGACGCGCTGGCCAGTCGTCCGCCGCGTGCAGCCGACGAACACCATCCGCGCCCCACACTCGTCATCGCCGATCCGATCGAGCATCGCTTGGCAGTCGATCGCCGACTCGACCAAAGCCACCTCAATCCGGCAACGAACACCATCATTCATACCCAACCCACCCCGCCTCCACGCAAATCTTAAATCTCAAACTTCCTGACTCTAGCGATATCGAAGTGCGCACCCGGCCGGGGAAACAACCACGAATAACTTGAACAACGCGAACGGGGCCCGCGGAATGACACGAAAAAGCACGGAAAGGAGAGAGACCGCGGATAGCACGGAGAACGCGGATGAAAGCTGCGGGGGTGGAAGGAACAGGAGGAAGCAGAGGTAACGGAGGGGGGCTCTGTTTACTCAGTTGCCTCCTGTTCGGGAGTTGAAGACGGATTATCAGCGCTAACTGCGATATCCGTGGTTCTCCCCTACCCTGCTTTTCCCTGCTTTTCCCTGCTTTTCCCTGCTTTTCCGTGCTTTTCCGTGCTTTTCCCTGCTTTTCCGTGTCCTTCCGTGGCCCCTCTTGCTCCCACCTGCCACCTCCTACCCCCCACTGACCGGCGGGATCAGCACGATCTCGCTGTCCTCCCCGATCGCCGCATCGTCGGCTGCGTAGCGTCCTCCGACGGCCAGTCGGCTGGAAGCGGCCAGGGGAGCCAGCTCGGGCAGCTCACGACGAATCGAATCGAGCACCCGGCGGGCGGTGACCGGCGGGGAGACTTCGACCGCGACACTTTCGCAGCCAGCCGCTTGCCGAGCCCCAGCGAACAATTGAACCACCACCTGCATCGATCCTACCTCGACAGTCCCAACTGTTTCCCCAACTCGGGCATCTTTCCGTAGGCGTAGGCGAGCAGCTTCACCGGATGGATCGTGGTCACTCCACTGCCGTGCTCGATCTGCATCTGACAGGTGCTGCACTCGGTAGCCGCGGTCATCACGTCGGATTTCCTCAGCCGCGACAGCAACGGCCAGCCGATGCGGAGACTGTTGCGATAATTCTTTTTTTGCAAACCCCAGGTGCCGGCCATCCCCGAACAGCCCTCGTCGACATCTTCAACGCTGACCCGCGGCAGCAGCCGCATCAGTTGCGGACCGGGCTGCCCGGGATCGATCGCCCGCACGTGACACGGCTGGTGGTAGGCGATTTCCGTCGGCACGGGCTGGAAGTCGAGCGCCAAACCGTTGCGACAGTGGAGGTCCCACAAGTAGCGACACGCTTCGTAGGTATTCTCGGCAACCAGTCGCGCGTCTTCGTTGTCGAGCAAATGGAGATACTCGTGCCGCAAGCACAGGGCGGCGGTCGGTTCGGTCGCGACGATCGTGTAACCGGCTCGCACCGCGTCAGCCAGCAAACGGACGTTGTGGCGAGCCCGCCGCCGAGCGCCGCGCAAATCTCCCGCGGCGATCCGCGTCATCCCCGACGGTGCTTGCCGGGGAGGAACGAAGACCTCGATCCGGTTGTGATGCATGACTTCGACCAACGCCCGCCCCAGCTCGGGATCGTGCCAATTGGCGTAGTGGTCGACAAAGTAGACGATCTTCTCGCCACTCTTGCGGCTCTGGCGAGTCAAGCGATTTCGCGTCGCATACCGCATGAAGCTGCGATGCGTGAACTCGGGCAATCGCCGCGCCCGGGTAAGCCCCACGGTCCGCTCCAACAAAAACCGCATCACCGGACTGCGGATGATCCAGTTCGCGAGACTCGGCATGTGCGAGGCGATCGAGGCGACGGTGTCCAGCCGGCACAGCCATAGGTCCGACAGCGGCAGCCCGTTCGTCGCGACGTACTGGCCTTTGATCTCGCTGACGATCTTGGGGATGTCGACCGAAGCGGGACACTCGAGCCGACACTGGTGACAGTTAAAACACAGGTCGGCCACTTTCTTCATCTCATCGCTGACGAGCGTTTCCGGAGGCAACTCGCCCGTCAAAATCCCCCGCATCACGTTCGCCTTCGCTCGCGGCGAGGCTTCTTCCGCGGGAATCGCCCGGAATACCGGACACATCCGCTCGTGGGGTGCGGTCGAGCGACAGCGTCCACAGCCGTTGCACTCCCGCGTTACCCGCTCCAGCCCACCCTCGGACTCCCAAACCTGCAGCAACGGGAGCACCACTTCAGCCGGCTCGGCAGCAGCGACCGATGTCCCAACGACCTCCTCGGCGCCCACCGCTTCCCGGGAGCCCACCGCTGCCGTCGACTTCGACTCCGCCTCAGGAACGAGCGAATCGGTCACCGCGGCCGCTCGCTCGCTCCGCTGTTCCTCCTCGACCGCTTCGGCCATCGCCACCGCCGCGCCGCTCCGGCCCCACGCAGCCGCTTCGCCCGGTCCGCCGCCATCTCCCTCGCCGCCCCTTGGGTCCTCGCGATGCCTCGTTCCGGGGCGCCCCGGAACGGCCGCCCCAGCCGATTCGCGGGAACTGGCCGGCTGGCGGGAACTGGTCGATTGGCGGGCCCCCGGGGGCAGTGGCGCGGCTCGGCCAGCAAGTTCGCTCGCTGCCGCTGGAGGCGGGGTCTGCTTTGGGCTCGCTGATTCGGGACCCGCAGCGGGTTTGGCTGCAGCGGGTTTGCCGCGGGGGGGCGAATTGCCAAAGGGGCGGAGGGCGATCGTGGCCCGCACCGAACGCAGATTCTCGTCGGGGCGGGGAAGCCGGCTAGCGACGACTTTGCCCGGGTTGAGCACGCCGAAGGGATCGAAAGCTCGTTTGATCTCGCCCATGGCTGGCCATAGCGGACCGAGTTGTCGGCGGAGCAGGGCAGTGCGGCTAAGGCCCGCTCCGTGCTCGCCGCAGACCGAGCCGCCGAACTTGGTCGTCACCTCGAACAACTGGTCGACCAGCGGAGCGATCCGCTTTTGATCCTCCGGGTCGCCGAGATCCAGGAACGGGCGGAGGTGCAATTGGCCGTGACCGGCGTGGGCGAACACGGTCGAGGTGACATGCTGGCGTTTGAGAACCTCTTGGACTTCAACCAAGAATTCGGGCAGCCGCTGCGGGGGGACCGCAAGATCCTCCACGAATGGAAGCGGCCGCGAATTGCCCTTGAGGCGATAGAGCCGCGGGATGACTCGGCGGCAGAGCCTCCAGTAGAAATCGCGTTCGGCCTGCTCGGTCGTGGTGCGAGCGGCAAAAGCCATCCCCTGCGTCTCACAGGCTTCGGCGACCACGGCCCGCAACCGGCTCCGCAACTCCGCAAGCCCTTCCCCCTGCATCTCGACCAGGATCATCGCTTCGGTTTCACGGGGGATCAGGTCGTCGTAGCGGCGATCGGTCTCGCGGGCGATCTCCAGCAGGCGGCGGTCCATCAGATCGCACGCCACGGCCCCTTGAGCGACCGCCAGCAGCGCCCCGCGTGCCGCCGATTCGAGCCGCCGAAAGAAGAGCAGGGCGACGCCCCGGTGCTTGGGAAGCGGCTCGGTGCGGAGCGCCGCTTCGGTGACCAGCGCGAGCGTCCCCTCGGAGCCGGCGATCAGTCGCGCCAAATCGACCGATCCGTCAAACTCCCCCCCATTCGCCTGCCTCCCATTCGCCTGTCCCCCATTCGCCTGTCCCCCATTCGCCTGTCCCCCGCTCGCCTGACCTGCAGCCCCCAGCGGCGGCAGGCTCGTCGCCAGATCGATCCGGTAGCCGCCGCGGCCGATCGCTCCGTTACCGCCGAGCAGCCCCAGGTGCTCGCGGTACCGCTCGGCAACGCGGCGGACGTCGGCCGCCAAACGTCCACCGATCCCAGGCGCATCGGGCTCGTGCCGCGAGAGCTCGACGATCTCGCCGGTCCCGGTGACCACTTGCAGCGATTCGACCGTCCCTCGAGCCGAACCGTAGCGGAGAAAATGGCTCCCCGAAGCGTCCTGAGCGATAACGCTCCCCATCGACGTGACGCTCCGCGTGGCCGGGTCGGGTCCGTAGATCCGCCCGTAGCCTGCCAGCTCGCGATTGAGTGCGGCGAGGACCACCCCGGGCTGGACCCGCACGCTCTGGTCGCCGGTGACGCGCACCCGCCGCATGTAGCGGGTGAAATCGAGCACGATCCCCCGGCCGAGCGCTTCGCCAGCCAAACTGCTGCCAGCCCCGCGGGCGTGCAGCGAGAGCTGGTTTTCGACCGCATAGCGGACAACCACCGCGACGTCTTCGACGCTCCGCGGCCGGACCACCCCGAACGGACGCATCTGGTAGATGCTGGCATCCGTCGCGTACATCTGGGTGTACAGGTCGCCAAACAGCACGTCGCCCTCGAGGGCGCCGCGCAGGTCGTCCTGCACTCGGGTTTGGTCCAGATCCATACGTCAGGCTCTGTCAGAGAACGTCTTCAACACTCATTTCTCCCTGAGCCGCAAGGCGCTAGCCCGGATTATTCATCAGCCGCCGGGCGCTAGCCCCCGGTTCCCGATAACGCCGTGATAACCGGACGCTAGCGCGTGGCGGCTGATTTAGCGCACTGTCTCGCGAGGGTCTGTCGCAACTTCAAACACCACAAGAACTTACAACACAACTATCCAAATGCATGAATAATCCGGGCTAGCCGCGGGTTCCGTTGCGCTGCCGACGGGCTTGAACCCGCGGCTAACGGCTTACGGCTCAGGTGTTCTGACAATTGCTACGCTTGGCGATTGATCAAATTCAGCACCTCGGCGCGGGAGGAAGCATCGTCGCGGAAGACGCCTCGCATCGCGCTGGTCACGCACAGGCTGCCCGGTTTGCGAACCCCCCGCATCGTCATGCAGCTGTGGGTCGCTTGGCACACGACCGCCACGCCCCGCGCCTCGAGCCGCTCTTCGATCAAATCGGCGATCTGTTCGGTCATTCGCTCCTGGACCTGCGGCCGGCGGGCGATTTCCTCGACGACGCGAGCCAGTTTGCTCAGCCCGACGACTTTGCCGCTCGGCAGGTAGCCGATGTGTGCGGTGCCGGTGAACGGGAGCAGATGGTGCTCGCACATGCTGCAGAAGCTGATGTCCCGGACCAGCACGATCTCGTCGTACTTCTCGGTGAACACTTTGGAGAGGTGTCGGCCGGCGTCGTGCTTCAGCCCGGCGAACATCTCGGCGTACATTCGCGCCACCCGCGCGGGCGTCTCCAGCAGCCCCTCGCGGTTCGGGTCTTCGCCGACCGCATCGAGAATCTCCCGCACCGCGGCTTCGATCCGCGGCAGATCGACTTCGTCCGACCGCGGCTCGTTGGGATCGACGTGCAGGGCGCTCGGTCGAGAGCTGGTGGCGACCGTCTCAAAACTCATGTCTGAATCCAATTCGAAATTCTCGATGCGCAGTAGAAAGTAGCAAAGGGCGTGGGGCGGAGCGGGCTGCCCTCTCCATCCCCCGAGTGAATTCGGGCGAAATGGGTCAGTTCAGGCTAAAAGCGGGGGGAAAGCCCCCATCTTCGCCCTTACCCGGCGATTCCTGCCCCTCGACAACACGTTCGCCGAGGAGCTTGATCAGCATCCGCGCCCGGCCGTCGACGTCGCTCTCGGCCAACAAGGCAATCTTCTGAGCGACTTCAAAATGCATGGTGAAGCCGATGATGTCGGTGATCGCACCGAGCTTCATCTGGCTGGCCATCAACTCGTGCAGATTCTTCTGGACCTCGGCCACGTTGGGGATCAACTCGCGAAAGGCGTCGAGCAACTGTCGCTTGAGTTGAGCCCGCTGCAAAGTCCCATCGGCTGGATAAATGTCCGACTGCACCTGGACCTTGGCGGTCCGAAAGGGGCGAGCCGTCTCCTCCTCGTCGATGATCACCGCCCGCCGCATCCCGATCAACAAAATGTTATGCAGCTCATCCTCGCTGGCCGTATGCGAGACGATTCGGCAAATGCAGACGTGGGGCTCAAGCGGCGGCGGCTCGCCGAGGACCGACTCCACCCCCGACTTTTCCCACCCCGGGGCGAGCGTCGCCATCGCGATCAGCCGATCGCCCGCCAAGGCGTCCTCGAGCAGCTCCCGGTACCGCGGCTCAAAAATGTGCAGCGGCTGCATGGCGTGGGGAAACACGACCAACTCGGGGAGCGGGAATAACCGCACCCGGCCGTCGAAGTCAGGCGGTAACTCGGTCATCTGCTCCAGGTCAGCCATCGCGGGACACGTTCGAGTTCCTGTTTTCAGCAAGCACTTTGCAAAGTTCTTCCCAGCATAACCATTCGCCTGCAAAAAACCGCACCGTTTCCCCCTACAGCCGCTGGAATCGGAACTTCTCTGGATGTTCGCTCGCCCCGCAACCGATCTCGCCATCAGAACGTCTCTGCCGCTCGACCCCTTCTCGGGTACCCGATTATGTCGCACGGATCCGCCGGTTCCGCTGACAACCAGCTCGATGCCCTGATCGCCCGCATCCATGGACTCTCCGGGGCTGTCCGCTCCGCCCAGGGCGAAGCCGCACCGGACGAGCGGAGGGACGTGCCGCGGCCCAGCGAAGGAGCTGACTCCGTGGCGAGCCGTTTTGCTGCGGCCAGCGAACTCGGCTCCGACGGCCGGCGAGCTTCGGAGGCCGACGACGAAACTTCGCCGACTCCCGCTTCGCCCGCGGCCTCTCGGTTGGCCGCCTCGTCGCCTGCGGCCCGCGGCGGCTCAGCCGTCCCCGACTCGCCTGCGATCGTCGGCAGCTTGGCTCCCCGCATGCGGTCGGCCGACAAAGGCTCGGCGGCTGCCCTGGGCCCGTTCCAGGCGGGCCGCGATGAACCGTGGCGGCCCGACGAACCGCAGACCCTCGAGCAATCCGGGGCCCGCGAATCGATGGTCGAGCAGATCCTGATGCGGTACATGCTGGCCCGCGGCGAAGTCGAAGGGCGGCAGATCGCCGATCAAATCAAACTCCCCTTCCGGCTCGTCGAACCGATCCTGGAACGGCTCAAACGCGACCAGACGATCGCCCACAAACGGGGCACCGCCACCGGTGACTACGTCTACGTGCTGAGCGAAGCAGGGCGGCAGCTGGCCCGGAACTACAACGCCGACTGCACTTATTACGGGGCATGCCCAGTCCCACTGGATGACTACATTGCCAGCGTGCGGCGGCAGACGGTCGAAGGGCAGCAGCCCCGCCGCTCGGAACTGCAACGGGCGTTCGCCGACCTGCTGATCAACCCAGCGATGCTCGACCGCCTCGGACCGGCGGTGAACAGCGGCCGCGGGATGTTTTTGTTCGGCTACCCCGGCAACGGCAAAACCAGCATCGCTGAACGGGTGACCGCGGCCTTTGGCAAATACGTGTGGATCCCCCGCGCGGTTGACGTCGACGGCGACATCCTCCGCGTCTTCGATCCGATGAACCACGTCGCCGAGATGCCCGAATCGGACGGAGGACTGCTCGACGTCGGGGGGTACGACAAACGCTGGGTCCGCATCCGCCGCCCCACGATCGTGGCCGGCGGCGAGCTGACGATGGACATGCTGGAAGTCCAGTGCAATCGGGAGACGAACATCAGCGAAGCCCCGCTGCAGCTGAAAAGCAACTGCGGGACGCTCGTGATCGATGACTTCGGGCGGCAGAAGATGAGCGTCGATCAGCTGCTCAACCGCTGGATCGTGCCGCTCGAAAAGCGGTTCGACTACCTGAACATGAGCAGCGGCAAGAAAATCCAGGTGCCGTTCGACCAGCTGGTCGTGTTCAGCACCAACCTCGAGCCGAAGGACCTCGTCGACGACGCCTTCTTGCGGCGAATTCCGTACAAAATCGAAGTCACCAACCCCTCCGAAGAAGACTTTCGCAAGCTCTTCGAGATCATGTGCAAGGTGCTCAAGATCCCCTACCGAGCGGAGCCGATCGATCACGTCGTCGAGACGCACTACAAGCCGGTCAACCGGCCATTTCGCAACTGCCAACCCCGCGACCTGCTGCTGCAAGTCCGCAACTACTGCCTCTACCACGATCGGCCGGTGGAACTGAAGAACGAGTACTTCGACTTCGCCGTCGAAAACTACTTCTCGGTGATGTAACCCCCCATACGTCAGGCTTTCCGTGCCGTTTATTCGTGCAATTCGTGTGACTCGTGGTTGTGTCCGTTTCCGTGAAACCGCCGCAGGAGTTGAAGGAACAGGAGGAAGCGGAGGTAACGGAGAAGGGAGCCACAGAGGGCACAGGGACCACCGAGGGAGAAAAAGGGACGGTGGCAGTGCGTAGATTTCAGCAAACCGGGCTACCAGGCAGGGGAAGCAAGGCCTGCGAGGACCGGTTGCATGCGATCTCTGTGCCCTCGGTGCTCTCTGTGGCTTTCTTTCCAAGCTAGTAGGGGACAGCCACGAACGGGACGAATGACACGAAAAGCCGGTCTCCGGTCTCCGGTCTCCGGTCTCCGGTCTCCGGTCTCCGGTCTCCAGTCTCCGGTCTCCGGTCTCCGAGACTCTGAGACTCTGAGACTCTGAGACTCTGAGACTCTGAGATTTCAAATCTGAGATCTGAGATTTCAGATCCTTCCGTGCCCTTCCGTGTCCTTCCGTGGCCCCCTTCCTTCCGGCCCCCTGCCTTCCGGCTCCCGGCTCCCGGCTCCCGGCTCCCGGCTCCCGGCTCCCGGCTCCCGGTGAACTTTCGAACAGAAAAAGCCTTTTTTCCCTCGTTTCGCCCGGGAAAACGGCCGAAGATTAAAAAGCCGAGAAAAAACTCGCGAGCTTGACTTGCGGACTCGGGGGCTCGCCCCTATTCTCTGGCCCATCGCTGGCAACGAGCGGCAAACGAACTTCTCAAGTTCACCCGCCGCTCGCCCGGCGAGAAACTGATCTCAGAAATTTCTGACTTCTCGGGCTTGACCCGGCGAGCGGAAATCGAAAAGATAATCAGCTCGCGACCCAAGCGGCCGCGACAACCGATC
>NZ_WRPR01000093.1 GCF_010367455.1 Candidatus Laterigemmans baculatus
CTCCCCCGCGGCTCGGCTGCGGAACTTTCGTTCGCAGCCAAGCCGCGGGGGAGAGGGGACCGGAAAACTGCACGACCTCCCCGGGAGGGTCGCGAGGAACGAGCGGGAAGGGCTTCTGCGGAGGGAACGGGTGGCCCTCCCCGGGCCTAAGAGCCCGACCCTCCCGGTGGGAGGGTGACTTGGAGAGTCCCGGTGGAAGTGTGACTTTCGCTGAACCGCTGCAACGCTCTCCCGAGGGATCGCGGCCGTGTTATCGTAGGAGGTCGATTCTCGCCCTCCACCGACATTCGCCATCCTCTGTGGTGCGCCCCATGATGCTCCCCCGCTTGCTGCTCGTTCTGACCGCACTCTGGCTCGGCTCTTCCAGCGGTTGGGCGATTACCGCTGCCGCGAGCGACGCGCTACCGTTTCGCGTCGGCGTGGCGAAACAGGACATCACGCCCGACTATCCGGTCATGCTCAGCGGTTACGCCGCCCGCCAGGGAGCCCTAACCGACCGCGTCGAGCAACCGATCTCGGCCCGCGCCTTGGTGATCGAGCCAGCAACCAGTGAATCAGCGGGATCAGAGCCGGTCGTGCTGGTTTCGCTGGAACTGTGCGGCGTCCCCCGCTCGTTGAGTGAGCGGATTGCCGCAGCGGTCGAGGAGCGGCACTCGGTGGCCCGCTCGCATCTGGCCATCTGCGCCACGCACACGCACAGTGCTCCGATGGTCGACGACTTGCTGGAGAATATTGCCGGCCGCGAGCTGACGGCCGAAGAGCAACAGACGATCGACCGCTATACCGACTCGGTTGTGGAAAAGACGATCGCCGCGGTCGACGCCGCGTTTCGCGACCGCGTCCCCGCCCGACTCGGCTGGGGCACCAGCAGCGCCCAGTTCGCGATCAACCGTCGCAGCGCCAACGGCCCGGTCGACCACGAAGTGCCGATCCTGTTGGCTCGCGACGCTCAGGACCAGCCGCTGGCGGTCGTCTGCAGTTACGCCTGCCACTGCGTGACGCTCGGACCGGTCCCGTTCATCTCCGGGGACTGGGCCGGCTCGGCAGTCGAGGCGATCGAAGCCGATTTCCCGGGGGCCACCGCGCTGGTCGTGATCGGCTGCGGAGCGGACCAGAATCCCAATCCCGCCGGGGCCACTGAGCAGGCGGTCCCGCGGCTCCATGGTCAAGCGCTGGCGGATGCCGTCGAGCGCCGCATCGACCAGCCACTCAAGCCGGTCGCCGCTCAACTGCGAGTCGACTTCGAAGAGATCGAGCTCCCACTGCAAACGCTGCCGGACCGCCAAGAGTGGGAGCGGCGAGCCGCGGGCAGCGGGATCGAGGCGCTGCACGCGACCAAAAACCTCCGCCGACTCGACGCCGGGGAGACGCTTCCCACCTCGATCCGCTACCCCATCCAAACGTGGACGTTCGGCGACAGCTTGGCGATGACGTTTCTTGGCGGCGAGGCGGTCGCCGAATACTCGCTGGCGCTGAAGGCGAAACATGGCGAGAACCTGTGGGTCAACGCCTACGCCAACGATGTCCGCTGCTATATCCCTTCGGAGCGCGTGCTCGAGGTCGGAGGCTACGAAGGACGGTCTTCGATGCTGTGGTACGATCTGCCAGCTCCGCTCGCCCCGGGACTCGAAGCCAAGATCCTCGCAGCGGTCGACCGCCAGCTTCCCGATTCCTATCGAGCTCCGCACGATCCGGCGAAAACCGGCGGCAAGCGGCCCCTCTCGCCGGCCGACTCGATGGCTCGGATGCAGACGCACGACGACCTGCGAGTCGAACTGGTCGTCGCCGAACCGCTGGTGATCGACCCCGTGGCGATCGACTTTGGGGGGGACGGACGGCTGTGGGTCGCCGAGATGCGGGATTACCCCGAGGGGCTCGACGGCCAGTACCAACCGGGCGGGCGGATTCGCGTGCTCGAAGATACCGACGGCGATGGGCGCTACGACCACGCAGAAACCTTTCTCGAAGGCATTCCCTTTCCGACTGGCTTGATGGTCTGGCGGAACGGCTTGCTCGTCGCCGCCGCCCCGGACGTGTTCTTTGCCGAAGACACCGATGGCGACGGCCGCGCGGATCGCCGGACCGACGTGCTCGGTGGGTTTGCCACCCACAACTACCAGGCCCGCGTCAACAGCCTCTCGCTCGGTCTGGACAACTGGGTCCATGCGGCCGGCGGACTGTTTGGGGGCGAGCTCAAAACGCCTGGCGGTGAAGTCGTCGACGCCACCAACCGCGACCTGCGAATGCTTCCCGACGAGGGCATCGTCGAACCGGTGACGGGGCGTACCCAGCAAGGCCGCGTCCGCGACGACTGGGGGAACTGGTTCGGCTGCACCAACTCAGTCGTGCTCTCGCACTATCCCCAGACGGCCCACTACTTGCGCCGCAACCCGCTGCTCGTCCCTCCGCCGCCCGAGCGATACGTCCCCCGCGGCGATGACTCGCGGCAGCTTTTCCCCCGCGGCGAGCTGGTGCAGTTCAGCAAGAGCGGACCGACCGGGCGACCGACGTCGGTGTGCGGGTTGGGAATCTATCGCGACGTGCGGCTGGGCAGCGACTTCGACGGAAACGCGTTCGTCTGCGAGCCGGTCAATCAGCTCGTCCATCGGCTCGTCCTCGAGCGCCGCGGGGTGACGTTCGAAGGCCACCGCGCGGCGGAGGAACAGGCCAGCGAATTCCTGACTTCGACCGACAACTGGTTTCGCCCCGTCCAAGTCCGGACCGGTCCCGATGGGGCGCTATGGGTCGTCGACATGTACCGCTACGTGATCGAGCACCCACGGTTTATCTCCGACGAAGTCCGCCGCGGGCTCGACATCCGCAGCGGCGACCGGCAGGGACGGATCTACCGCATCGTCCCCCGGGAGCCGGAAGAGTCTTCGCCCGACGCCGCCTCGCCGGACGCCCCCTCGCCAACCTGGCCGCCGACCGCGGGCGAGCCGCCGACCGCCGCGGAGTGGGCGCGGCATTTGGCCAGCCGCAACGGAACGCTTCGCGACATGGCCCACGCCGAACTGCTGTGGCACTCGGAGCGCGAGCGCCTCGAGCCGTCGATTGTCGCGTCGATCCGCCAGCTCGCCAGCTCCAGCGAACACCCGCAGGTGCGGCTGCAGGCGCTCTGCGTCTTAGCCGCTCTCGAATCCCTCACTGCCGAAGACCTCTTCCGCGGGCTCGGCGACGACGAACCGGCAGTTCGCGCCCACGCAATTCGGCTGACCGAACAGTTTGCCGAGCAGCCACCCACCGGCAGCCCCCCAAACGCGCCGGCTCTCGCCCTGCGGCTCGACCAGCTGATCGACCAGGAGCGGGATCCGCTGGTCCGCTTGCAGTTGGCCTATACCGTCGGCGAGTGGCCCAAAGCCGAGCGACTGGAAGGACTACTGCGATTGCTCCGCCGCGACGCGCACCGTCTCGATCTCCGCGCGGCGATCTTCAGTGGACTGCGGGTCGACGATCTCGGAGACTTCGCTGCCGTGGTCCTCGACCAGCCGGCGGCGGCGAATCTTCAGCCAGCAGTCGACGAATTGATTTCGATGGTCGCGGTCAGTGGCGACAAAGCGTTGATCGGCCGCGTGCTCGCGGAGGTGCTCGAGCAGGAAGGGTCCAAGGCGCAGGGACAGTCCGACGACCCGGCGGTGCTCGACCGGCGTTTGGCTTTGCTTCCGCCACTCGTCCAGCGGCTGACTCCCGAAGATTTGAAGGAGTCGCCCCAGACGCTCGCCTCGCTTGAGGAGCTGCGTCAAGCATCGCGTGAGCGGCTCGCCGACGACGAGCTTTCGGCAGCGAGTTTGCGAGCGACGCTGGCGTTCGCCGCGGCGATGCTCCGCTGGTCGGCCGAGGAGGAAGACCTGGAAGCGATTGCGGAACTCCTCGCGCCCTGGCAGTCCCCGGACCGGCAGCAGAGCGCGATCGATGCCCTGGCCGCGGCCGACTCGACCGCCGCTCACGATGCGTTGCTCGCGCAGTGGGGCGAGCTGACTCCGGCGATGCGTGGACGAGCTTTCAACGGGCTGATTGCGCGGCGCTCGGCCGCCGGACGACTCGTCGCTGCACTCGAAGCGGGAACGATCCGCGGGGCCCAGCTCGATGCGGCCCAGCGGCGGGCGCTGAGCGAGCATCCCGACCAAGCGATCCGCGAGCGCGCCGCCGCCCATGCTTCGATGGCGACCAAGGAAAGCCGCAAAGAGATCCTGCTTCAGTACCAAAAGATCGACCCGACCGGGGGCGATCTCAGCCGCGGAGCGAAATTGTTCGAGGAACACTGCTCGGCCTGCCACCGCCTCAACGGCGTCGGCCGCGAAGTCGGTCCCGACCTGGCGGCGCTCAGCGATCGATCGACCGAATTCCTGCTGACCGAGATCCTCGACCCGAACCGCGCGGTCGATGGGCGGTACGCGACTTATGTTGCCGTGACCGACGACGGGCGGATGGTCAGCGGAATTTTGTCGGCCGAGCAAGACACCAGCATCACGCTCAAAGGACAGCAAGCCGAGACGACGACGGTCCGCCGCGGTGAGATTGCCGAGCTGATCAACCACGGCACGTCGCTGATGCCCGAGGGACTCGAGCGGGTGCTGCCACCCGAGGCGATGGCCGACCTGATCGCTTACCTGCAAGCCGCGCCACCGACCGCCGTCCCTTACACCTACTCCGGCTCGGTCACTCCCCACGCCAGCTATCCCGATGCGGGAGGGCGGTTGACCGACAGGCAGGGGGGCGAAGCCCGCTTTGACCTGCCCAGCTGGGTCGGGTTCGCGGCCAGCGGAGATCCGGTCACGATCGAGCTGCAAATTCCCGCGGAGAACCGCACCGAGGCGATCGTCCTGCACTACGGCGTGAACCACACGCCGGGCGGGATCCACGCCCCGCGGCGGGTGGTCGTCCACGCGGCGAATTCGTCGGCCTCGATCCCAGCAGAGCAGGTCTTCGACTCGTTCGACGACCATGACGACGAGTTGGGCCAGTATCAGATCGATCCACGGAGTACGCGGCTCGAATTCTCCGCACCGCTCGCCGGTCCGTTGCGGCTGCACGTCTTCGGCTCCTCCGGGTGGGTGTTCCTCTCAGAGATCGAGGTGGTTCGCGCGGCAGCGAACGACTGAAACGCGCCACCTCTGACTTCATCTCCTTCCCCGATCTCCATCGTCCCTTTCTAGATCCATGAAAATCAGCCTCGTGATTCTCGGGCTCGCCGCAGCCCTCGTCGTTGCTCCTCGGTCCACGGTGCGTGCGGCCGAAAGCGACGGCGCTAGCCGCGGGTTCAGCAGCGGAAATCCGGCGGGTCGCGGGGCCCGAGGCTAGCGCCTACGGCTCAAGGGATAGAGGCCCGAGGCTAGCGCCTACGGCTCAAGGGACAGAGGCCCGAGGCGATATTCGCTCTGGGCCGGGTCTAACGGCGGTCCCCGGAAACGGCTTTCCCCGCTATCTTCTCGGGACGAAAAACCATTGGCGGCCAGCATTGGACCCAAGACTCGGAGTCGAGCATGCACCAAGAGCGAGCAGAGGACGAGCTTCACGGGGAAAATGGGCCTCACGGGGAAAATGGGCCTCACGGGGAAAATGGGCCTCAAGGGGAAAATGGGCCTCCGCGGGAGGCTGCCCCGGGCGAACTGCTGCGATTGCTGGCCGAGAATGTTGCGGATTACGCGATCTTCGTGATCGACGCCGAACGACGGGTGCGGACTTGGACGCGGGGTGCCAGTCAATTGCTGGGCTACGAGGCCGAGGAGATACTCGGACGCTCGGCCGACATCCTGTTCACGCCGGAGGACCGCCAACGGAACGCGCCGCAACGCGAAGTCACCGCGGCGATCGAGACCGGACGCGGGGAAGACGATCGCTGGCACCTCCGCAAAGACGGCTCGCAGATCTGGGTCAGTGGTCAGCTCACGCCGCTCCACGAAGGGGCGGGAGCTCCGCAGCGGTTCGCCAAAATTCTCCGCGACCGGACCGACTGGAAGTTGGCCGAGGAGGCCCGCCGCGAGAGCGAAGGACGGCTGCAGACGCTGCTCGACCGCTTGCCGCACGGAGCGGTCTACCAGGCGCTGCAGGAAGCGGGCAGCGACCGAGTCCGCTTCACCTACGTCAGCGCCGGCGTGCAAGCGATCTTCGGCATCCGCAGCGAGGAGGTGATGCGCGATGCGGAGATCCTCTCCCAGTGCATCCCGGAGGAAGCGAGGCAGCAGGCGCGGCGGCAACCGTCGGGCGAACCGGCCGACGGAGAGTTCGCCTACGAGCGCCGCGATACCGGCCAGCGACGCTGGATCCACTACCAATCGGCACCCCACCAGATTGCCAGCGGCGATCTGCTCTGGGAGGGCGTGATGCTGGACGTGACGCATCGCAAAGAGGCGGAGCTCGCACTGCGGGAGCAGGAGGCGCGGCTCAGCCTCGCTCTGGACGCCGGCCGGATGGGGAGCTGGCACTGGGACATCCGCACCAACGAGGTCAATTGGTCGCCGCAACTCGAAGCGATCCACGGACTCGCTCCAGGGACGTTTCCCGGAACGTTCGAGGCTTACCAGCAGGACATGCATCCGGAGGATCGGGAGCGGGTCCTGGCAGCGATCAGCGAAGCGGTCACGACTGGTAAGCCTTACCACATCGAATACCGCTTGGTCTGGCCCGATCGCAGCGTCCACTGGATCGAGTCGCGGGGGAAACTGTTCCACGACGAAGCGGGACAACCGGCGCGGATGATCGGCGTGTGCATGGAGGTCACGGCGCGGAAGACGATCGAGCACGACCTGCGGTTCTTGGCCGAAGCGAGCCGCTCGCTGGCGACCTTGGTCGACTACGAGAGCACGCTGCAGCGAGTCGCCGGGCTGGCCGTGCCGCACTTCGCCGATTGGTGCGCGATCTATCTGCCCGAGCAGGGGGACAAACTGCGGCAGCTGGCCGTCGCCCATGTCGACCCGAGCAAAGTCGAACTGGCCCAGGAGTACGCTGCGCGGTGGCCGAGCGACCCGAGTGCCCCCGGGGGCATTTCCGAGGTGTTCCGAACGGGCCGACCGATCCTCGGCGAAGAGGTCACCGACGAGCTGCTCGCCGCGGCGGCGTACGACGAAGAGCACCTGGCCGCGCTTCGCCAGTTGGGACTGAAGTCGTACATGTGCATGCCGCTGGTGATCCGCGGCGAGACGATCGGGGTGATGATGTTCATCGCGGCCGAATCAGGTCGCCGCTACACGACCGCCGACCTCTCCCTCGCCGAAGACCTCGCACGCCGGGCGGCGATCGCCACCGAAAACGCGCGGCTGTACGCCAAGCTGCAGACCGAAGGACGCCGCAAGGATGAGTTTCTGGCGATGCTCGCCCACGAGCTTCGCAATCCGCTCGCCTCGATCCGCAGCGGCACCGATCTGCTCAGCATGCTCGACACCGAAGGCGAGATCGTCGCGATCATGCAGCAACAGGTCGAGCATCTGATTCGTCTGGTCGACGACCTCATGGATGTTTCGCGAGTGATGCGTGGTAAGGTCGAACTGCGGAAAGAGCCGGTCGAACTTTCGAGCATCGTCGACCGTGCGGCCGACACGATGCGGCCGATGCTCGAAACCCACAGGCAACCGCTCTCGATCTCCCTGCCTGCCGAACCCGTTTGGCTCAGCGGAGACCCGGTGCGGCTGACCCAGATCGTGACCAACCTGCTCAACAACGCCTCGAAATACTCCGAGACCGGCGGGCGAATCTGGCTCTCAGCCGAATTGCAGGCGAAGAGCCTCCACAATCCGGCCAGCTCCCAAGCATCAGCCAACTCGCAGGAAACGGGTAGCTCGCAGCAAGCGGGTAGCTCGCAGGAAACGGGTAGCTCGCAGCAAGCGGGGGTACTGATTCGCATTCGCGACGAGGGGATCGGGATCGATGCGGAGACGATGCAGCAGGTATTCGATCTGTTCACGCAGGCCCACCGCTCGCTCGATCGCTCCCAAGGCGGTCTCGGGATCGGGCTGACGGTCGTCAAGAGCTTGGCCGAGGGGCACGGTGGGAGCGTTGCGGTGCACAGCGATGGGGCCAACCAGGGGAGTGAATTCGGCGTTTGGCTGCCCACGATCGAACCGCTCGAGAAGCCGCGCACCGAGCGGCCCGAGACGCGCGGGGAAGCGGCCGGGCTGAAGATTCTGATCGTCGACGACAACGTCCCGGCCGTCACGCTGCTGAGCCTGTTGCTGAGCAAGCTCGGCGACCACGAGATCTTCACCGCCCATGACGGGCGAGCCGCGATCCAGCAGGCGCGCGAGCACCGTCCCGCTTTGATTTTGCTCGATATCGGTTTGCCGATCCTCGACGGCTACGAAGTGGCCCGCCAGCTCCGCAGCTGGCCCGAATTCCAAACCACCCGGATCGTCGCCCTGACCGGCTACGGTTCGGTCGAGGACCGCCGCCGCTCGAAAGCCGCCGGCTTCGACGAGCACCTGATCAAGCCGCCCGGCAGCGAAGACCTCCGCGGCATCCTCGCCCGGAGTGGTTAGACAATTAACTCCGTGTTCAGCGCAGCGGTACTCGTACTCAGCGCAGCGGTACTCGTACTCAGCGGTACTCGACGTCCGTTTGATGCTGCTCATTGCGGCCGATGGAATCAGTACTTGCAATCGTACGCAACCGAATCCTCCTGAACGCCTTCCCGTCGTTGGATCAGGCGAGTGAGCATCGCTACGATTCGTTTCAGATCCGACTTGCCGCGAATATTTGACTCCGCGGTGACGGCATCGCAAACCGTCAATACATCATGAATGGCAGCGCATTCTAATGCCGATCCTCGGGCAATCTCGAAAAACCGATTCTTGTCCTTTCAGCTCTGCTTGCCATTCCCTTCAGCGAAATTCAACGAGATTGACTGCGCGGCACGCATCCATTGGTCGCGAACTGGCCGATCAATTCCCGCGAGCGACCTAGCAATCCGATACGAGGACGCGACAGAGTCGATTGAGAGACGGTAAACGTCCAGTCGCTCGTGATCGAAGACGGGAGGGGGCATCGATAGGCCCTCAAGCGTGAGACTCATTCAAGACGTTGCACCCGCGAATGAGAAGGTAGCTGGTTCGCGGAAACTGTAGCCGGAGGTCGAGTACCGCTTCGCTGAGTACGAGTACCGCTTCGCTGAGTACGAGTACGAATTACTGAGCAGCCGCAGTCTCTGCGTTACTTCACCGGAACCAATTGCTCGAGCGGGACGTAGTATCGTCGGTAGCGGTGCCCGTCGCTGAACCGTTCCCCGTGGGGGTCGGCGACCAGCACGGTGGCTCGGCGGGTGATCCGGTTGATGTGCCCGGTCAGGACTTGCCCTTCGAAGCGGAACCGCACGCGGCTGCCCGGTTTCAGTTGGAACTTGGTGGCGGCCCGTTCGGCCTGCGTGATCAGATCGTGGCGGTGCTCGCGGTGTCCGAAGAACCGCTGGGCGATGCCGTGAAATCGGCGTTGGGAACAGGAGCTGTCATCCCAGACGAGCATTTCGAGCAAGTGCACGAGCTCGTGTTCGACGATCCGCTGCATCGCTTCCAAGCGGTTGCGGCAGACGATCCCCGTGACTTCGACCGGGCGTTTGACGTCGGCGAAGGTTTGGAAGAGGAGGGTCGAGGAGAGGATGATCTCGAAGTTCCGGGTTCCTTTGCCGCGGCCCTCGGGGCTGCCGTCGGCGGCGTTCCGCGCGGCGGTGCCGCGGGTGCCTTTGGCGAGGGCGCCTTGGCTGTGACGCGATCCCGTGTAGTGGGTCACCGTCTTGCCTGCGTTCCGCGTCATCCGGCTGGACCAACCGAACCGAATCCCCTCGCGGCGAGCACCGCCGACCAGTTGCGAGTCGAAGAACAACTGGTCGTACTGAATCGCCATCCGCTGCAGGTCGTCCGGGCCGATGCGAGTAAAATTCGGGCCGTCCATGCGGCGGCTGAGCGCCAGCGTGGCATCGAAAATCTGCTTCTGCTTGGCGCGCACGACCGCCGGGTCCGGCTTGTGGGCTAGCGCAAATTGCCCTAACTGTTGGTGTCGCGGTTCGATCATGGGTACCATTGTGGAGCGGTCTGCAGCGGACGCCTATACCGCGTCGGCGCGAACAGCCGCAATCCGCCCGAAAATACGTTTGCAGTTACACCCGTTTGGAACAGAGCCAATGAAGCCTCAGGACGATAAATCCTCCCGCGAAGCCCGCCGCAATTTTCTGAAGACCGGAGCCCTCGCCGGGTCGAGCCTCCTGGCGGCCGGATCGATCGTGGGACGCGCCCATGCCTCGGAAAACGGACAGATTCGCGTCGGGGTGGTCGGTTGTGGTGGCCGCGGCAAGGGAGCTCTGACCAACGCGCTCGACGCCAATCCGGACGTGCACATCGTCGCCCTCGCCGACCTCTTCGCCGACCGCCTCCACGAGACCGTGGTCAGCTTCAGCAAACACAAGAAGTACTCCGAGCGGTTCGACGCGACGGCCGAGAATTGCTACGACGGCTTCGACTGCTGTGAAAAGATGATCGCCGAGAACAAGCTCGACGCGATCATCCTCGCTTCGCCCCCGCATTACCGCCCCGACCACCTCGAGGCGGCGATCAATGCGGGGCTCCATGTGTTCTGCGAAAAACCGGTCGCCACCGATCCGGTCGGCGTCCGCCGCGTGCGGGCTGCCTGTGAGCTGGCCGACAAGAAAGGCCTCAACATCGTCAGCGGTCTCTGCTGGCGGTACGACGCGGGCGTGCGGGCTACGGTCGAGCAGGTCATGAACGGCGCAATCGGTGACATCGTCACCACTCAGGCTGACTACCTGACCGGGCCGGTGTGGACTAAATCCAAACAGCCCGGCGAGTCGGAAATGGAGTATCAGTGCCGCAACTGGTACTACTACACCTGGCTCAGCGGCGACCATGTGCTCGAGCAGTTCATCCACAGCCTCGACAAAGCGATCTGGATCCGCGGCGACGTGCCGCCCGCCAAAGCCTACGGCACGGGGGGCCGCGAACTCCGCGACGACTTGACCCAGGGCAACATCTTCGACCACTTCTCGATCTGCTACGAGTGGGCCGACGGCACGCGAACCTTCGCCACCACGCGGCAGTACCGCGGCTGCATGAATCAAACCGAAGACTTCATCTTCGGCAGCGAGGGGACGTCGAAACTGCTCGCCCACACGATCGACGGCCCCAAGCCGTGGCAGTTCAAGGGGGACAAAATCTCGATGTACGTCCAAGAGCACAAGGAGTTGTACGAAGCGATCCAAGGGAAGCGCCCGCGGATCAACAACGGCGGCTACATGTGCGACAGCACGCTGATGGGCATCCTCGGTCGCGAAGTCTGCTACTCGGGACAGGAGATCAGCTGGGAGCAGGTCGTCAACAGCCCGCAGGACCTCCGCCCGGCGAAGTACGAATTCGCCGACGAGTACGCTCCGCCGTCGGAAGTTCCGCACCCGGGTCGCTACCGCATGCCGCTGGCCTAAGCCTGTTGCCGTGCCGATTCCGCAACCCAATGCTCGGATGACCTGCCCGACTTGTGGTCGGCGGTTCTTGATCGACGAAACTCCCACCCCACCGTTCTGTTCCGAGCGGTGCCAATTAATCGACCTGGGGCGGTGGCTCGACGAAGATCAAGGACTGCCGTTCGAGGGCGAGCCGGGCGAAACGCCGGTGGAATACCGCGAGGAAGAAGAGGACTGAAGGGGCGTCAGCCGCAGCTGGGGCGCCGTGAATTCAGCCGCCACGCGCTAGCGTCCGGTTCCTGCAGCTCGCACGTCACCCTCCCCCCGGGAGGGTCGCGAGGAACGAGCGGGGAGGGCAACGCGCGATAGAGAGCTCTCATCGCGAAGAGATTCAGCTGGCCCACCCCGGGCCTAAGAGCCCGACCCTCCCGGGGGGAGGGTGCTAATCGCCGCTGTGTGCCTACCGGCCCCTGGGCTCAGTCGACTTCTTTTTCGTCGATCCAGCTCATCATGCGGCGGAGGTTGCGGCCGACCTCTTCGATCTGCAGCTTGCGTTCGCGGCGGCGGACCGCCTTGAACGAAGCGGCTCCGGCGCGGTTCTCCAAAATCCAGTCGCGAGCGAACTGGCCAGTTTGGATTTCGTTGAGGATCTTTTTCATCTCCGCCCGGGTCTCGTCGGTGATCAACCGCGGCCCACGGGTGTAATCGCCGTACTCGGCGGTGTTCGAGATGCTGTACCGCATGTAGCTGAGTCCACCTTCGTAGAACAGGTCGACGATCAGCTTCAGCTCGTGCATGCACTCGAAGTACGCCATCTCGGGCTGGTAGCCCGCTTCGACGAGCGTCTCGAAACCGGCTTTGACCAGCTCGCTGACGCCGCCACAGAGCACGACCTGCTCGCCGAACAAGTCGGTTTCGGTCTCTTCGGCGAACGACGTTTCGATCACTCCACCGCGAGTTCCGCCGATCGCCTTGGCGTAGGCCAGACCGACCTGCTTGGTCGCTTCGGAGGCGCCGTCGCCGAGGGCGATCAGGCAGGGAACCCCGCCCCCTTTGACGTACTCGCTGCGGACCAAGTGCCCCGGGCCTTTGGGAGCCACCAGCAGCGCGTCGACGCCCTTCGGCGGTTCGACTTGCCCGAAGTGGATATTGAAGCCGTGCGAGCACATCAGGATGTTGCCCGGCTTCAGGTTGTCGCGGATCTCCGCCTTGAAGACGTCGCCCTGAACTTCGTCGGGGAGCAGGATGTTGATCACGTCGGCGGCTTTGGTCGCCTCGGCAGCCGACATCGGCTCAAAGCCGTGCTGCTTGGCCAGGTCATAGTTCGCACCGCCGGGACGCTGGCCGATGATCACCTTGCAACCACTGTCGCGAAGGTTCTGGGCCTGAGCGTGTCCCTGCGAGCCATAGCCGATGATGGCGATGGTCTTGTCCTTCAGATGCGACAGATCGGCATCGTCTTCGTAGTAAATCGTGGCGGCCATTGAGCGGTTCTCCAAAGCGGAATTCAGGGTGGGTGGGTCGGTATAGCAAGCGGCCGCGCGATTGGAGCGCCGCGATTGCCGTGTCCATGGAGCAGCTTCGAGGGGACCATCGGCCCGCCCATGGAGCGACGGCCCCCGGGGAAGACGACGCTCGGGCCATCACCCCGCAGGCAGCCATCACCCCGCAGGCAGCGGTCGCCCCGCAAACTTTTTTTAGGGGCCGCTCCGCAGCGGTGGGACTCAGCCGCGGGCTTCGGCCGGGCTGGGTTCGGATTCGTCGGCCGTCGCCTCGGCGCTCCGCACCATCGCGATCCGACCGGTGCGGGCCAGTGCCGAGATTCCATACGGCCGCATGCGTTCGATGAATGCCTGGACCTTCGACTCCCGACCGCTGATCTCGATCATGATCTCATCGGGACCGACGTCGACGATCCGACCCCGGAAGATGTCGACCAGCTCGCGGATCTCACTCCGCTGTCCCCCGGGAGGCGCTTTGACCCGCATCAACATCAAATCGCGCTCGACGTAGTCGTACGAACTGACGTCTTCGACGCGGACGATCGTGATAATCTTTTCCAGCTGCTTGCGGACCTGGTCGAGGACATGATCGTCGCCGACCACGACGAAGGTCATTCGCGAGAGGTGCGGATCTTCGGTTTCACCAACCGCCAAAGAGTCGATGTTGTAGCCTCGCGAGGCGAGCATCCCCGAGACGTGCGCGAGCACTCCCGGGACGTTCTGCACGAGGGCGGACAAGACGTGTCGCATGGGTCCATCGCTGGAACGAGCAATCCCGGCGCGGGCAAGCCGGCCGGGGCGGAAAACTGCGAATCATAGTTTCGCTCCCCCAATGCAACAAGGCCCGCCCACCGCTGAGACTCGCCCACCGGCTGAAGCCCGCCCACCGAAGCTCGGCTTGGCGCCGCGTTCGCGGGGCGGGGTGAAGCTCGCGTTGGCTCTTGGTCCTCAGCCGGCCGATCCTTTACACTGCGACCCGGGCCTTTGACCGCGATCCGGGCCCATCGAGTTGGACGAGTCGCTGCGGGGAGAGGGTCGCTGCGGGGAGAGGAAAGAGGCCGGCAATGGCGTTTCGCGTGGATCTGCCCGCCTATCGCGGACCGCTCGACTTGTTGCTGTACCTCGTGCGGCGGCACGAGCTCGACCTGACGAGCCTCTCGCTGGCGAAGATCGTCGAGCAGTTCTTCGAGTACCTCGAGGTGCTGCAGGAGCTGGACGTCAACGGCGCCGGCGACTTCCTCGACCTCGCTTCGACCTTGGTCGAACTGAAGAGCCAAGCCGTGCTCCCGCGTCCCGAAGTCGAGGAGGGAGAAGAGCCGGCGATCGAAGATCCGCAGGAACAGCTGATCGAACGCTTGCTCGAGTACAAGCGGCTGCGCGACGCGGCGAGCGTGCTCGAGGAGATGGGCGAGCGGTGGCAGCAGCGCTACCCGCGGATGAGTGACGATCTGCCGCCGCGGCAAAACAAGCTCGGCGACCAGCCGATTGCCGACCTGGAATTGTGGGACTTGGTCAGCGCCTTCGGCCGCATCATGCGGGAGAGCAAAGGTCCGGCCCCCACGGCGGTGATCCAAGACGACACGCCGATCCACGTCCACATGCAGCGGATCCACGCCCGCATCTGCAGCGAAGAGGAAGTGGAATTCAACGACCTGTTCACCCCCGGGATGCACAAAACAGCGTTGATCGGCATCTTTTTGGCCATGCTCGAGTTGACCCGGCACCACGGAGTGAGAGCCGAACAGGATCCGCGGTCGGGCGAGATTCGCATCGCCAAAGCGAGCGGATTCTCCGCCCAATTGCAGGTCCATGAAGTCGACAACTACGATGCGGCGGCCATGGCGGCTAGCAACCTGCCGGTTCCCGGCCGCTGACCCCGGGGATGGTGCCGCCCGCTCCGATCGCCTCACTTCCTTCCGCTCGCCACGCTGTCCGCATGCTCCACAATGTCCCGCTCATCTCTCACAAACATGGCGACCTCACGATCGAAGGCTTTTCGCGAGCGGCGGTCCAAACGTGCTGGCGGATCGCGGAACTGAAAGTCAACTTCGACTTGGGTGTCCAGCCGTGGGATTTCATGGGGACGCCCTGCTCCTTCATCTCCCACGCCCATTTGGACCACCTGGCCGCTCTGCCGGTCTACGTTTCGCGGCGACGGATGATGAAGATGGATCCGCCGACGATCTACATGCCCGCCTCGGCGGTCGCCGGCAGCCATCGCTTGCTGCAGACCTTCGCCCAGCTCGATCGCGGCTCGATGCCCTGCGAGATCATCGGCGTCGAGCCGGGGGACGAAATCGAGCTGAGCCGAGAATTGGTGGTCAAAGTCGTCGCCACCCGCCACACGATTCCCTCGGTCGGCTATCTGATCAGCCAGCGGCGACACAAGTTGAAGCCGCAGTACCTGGAGCTTTCGGGGCCGGAAATTCGCCAGCTGAAGCTCGACGGAGTGGAGATTACCCACGAGATCCGCGTCCCGATCCTCGGCTTTACCGGTGATACTTCGCCCCCCGGGCTCGACCAGAACCCCGAGCTGTTCAAGGCGAAAGTGCTGATCACCGAAATGACCTTTGTCGCCCCCGAGCATCGCAAGGATAAAATTCACAAGCACGGCCACATGCACCTGGACGATTTCGTGGCCCGCCGCGACCACTTTGAGAACGAACTGGTGATCGCCTCCCACTTCAGCACCCGCTACAGCGACCCGCAAATCCGCCGCTGGGTCGAGCGAGCCCTACCCGACATGCTCGACGGGCGACTGCGGCTGTGGCTGTGAGCGACCGACCGTGGCCGACTCCGCAGTCGGCCTACGTCCACGTTCCCTTCTGTCGACACCGCTGCGGCTACTGCAATTTCAGCGTCCTGACCGGTCGCGATCAGGCCTACGCCGAGAGCTACCTCGACGCCCTCGAGCGCGAACTGCGGAGGCTCGGCGAACCGCGCGAGCTCGACACCCTGTTCATTGGCGGCGGGACTCCCACGCATCTTTCTCCCGCCTGGATCGAATCGCTGCTGCAACTCGTCGGCCGCTGGCTTCGGCTTCGCCCGGGCGGTGAATTCTCGGTCGAGGCGAATCCGTCGGACATCGACGCCGCGCGGCTCGAGGTGCTCGCCGCCGCCGGTGTCAATCGAATCAGCCTCGGCGTCCAATCGTTCCGAGCGGAGAAGCTGCGGGTTCTTGAGCGGGACCATTCGCCGCGGATCGCGACCGCCGCGATCGAAGCCGCCGCGGCCGCGATCGGCAACGTGTCGATCGACTTGATTTTCGCCGCTCCCGGAGAAACGGTCGCTGAGTTTGCCGCCGACCTCCGCACCGCCACGTCGCTGCCGATCGACCACCTCTCGACCTACGGACTGACGTTCGAAAAGGGAACCGCCTTCTGGTCGCGGCTGCTGAGCGGTCAGCTCGACCGGCTCGAGGAAGACACAGAGCTGGCGATGTACCGGATGGCGATCGACGTGGCTCGCGCGGCAGGCTTCGAGCACTACGAAGTCAGCAATTTCGCCAAGCCCGGGCGGCGGTGCCGCCATAACCTCGCCTACTGGGAGGGGCGGGGCTGGTATGCCTTCGGCCCCGGCGCCGCACGGTTCGTCGGCGGCCGCCGAGAAGTCAACCACCGCAGCCCCACCACGTACATTCGGCGGCTGCTCGCCGGCGAGTGGGCGATCGCCGAGTGCGACGCAATCGACCGCGAGACCTGGGCTCGCGAGCGGATCGCCTTTGGGCTGCGGATGATCGACGGCGTGGATCTCGAAAGAATTGCCGCCGAGACAGGCGTTCCAGTCGGCGAGCAGTTTGCGAAAACGATCGACCGGTTTTGCCGGGACGGCTTTCTCACCTGCGAAGGAAACCGCCTCCGGCTCACCGACCGCGGCCTCGTCCTCAGCGACGCGATCGTCGCAGAATTTCTGTAGCCGCGGGTGAGCCGACGGCGCTAGCCGCGGGTTCCCTCGCGCTATCGAACGGATCGAATCGGTGGTTGAGTGCCGCTGCGGCCTGACATTGCCCCGCGTCTTGGACCGGATGGGGCCCGAGGCTAGCGCCTACGGCTCAAAGGACGCGGGTAAGGGGCGACAAAAAAAAAGCCGGACACGTCCCGCGGAAGGAACGTGTCCGGCTATGGGGGGTGGAAGCTCCGTCTTCCCTGGCTGTCCGTGTCCGCTCCATCGGACCAGTGCAATCTCGCTCCGTCTTCCGCTTTGGGCCCTCGATCCTTCGAAGGCCAGTCGGCCCACGGGGGGCCAATAGGCTGGTCGACACACCGTCCCTGGTGACCCGCGAGCCCCTAAGCCTGGGCTCGAAGGCGTAATCCTTACGCGTCGACCAACGTCGTTTCGGGCGAATCCATTCGCCCTTCCGTGCCGCACCTCCGTGTGCAGCCAATGCCATCCGTGCCGCACGTCCCTGTGCAGCCCTTGCCTTCCATGCCGCACGTCCGTGTGCAGCCAAACTTTCCGTGCCGCACTTCCGTGTGCGGCCAATGCCTTCCGAGATCGCTCTAGGCGACCAGTCGCAAATCGCCGTGGCTGCGAGCGGCCACGCCTTCGACGAATTCTTCAAACAGCCGTCCATCGAGCGCCGAAGCGGCTTCCGACTCGGGGTGGAACTGCGTGCCGATCGCGAACCAATCCATCATTTCGCTCTCGATCGCTTCGATCACACCGTCGGGACAAATCGCCGTGACCCGGAAGCCGGGGGCAACTTCGTCGATCGCCATGTGGTGGCGGCTGTGGACGCGGATCTCGCCTTCTCCGTAAACCCGGCCGACCAGCGAATCGCGCTGGACCTGCAAGGTGTGGCGGTGATTCGGATCTTGCGGATCGCGGTGGGGAACGGCGGTCGGCAGATCTTCCTTGAGGTCCAGGAACAGGTTGCCCCCTTCGTTGACATTCAATAGCTGCATTCCGGCTCCGATTCCGAAGACCGGCATCCGCCGCTCGGAAATCTCGGCCATCAGCATCCGGTCGAATCGCTCTCGAATCGGGTCCATCGGGCGAATGCTCGGGTGCAACATGAATCCGTCGTTCCGCGGATCGAGGTCGCCGCCGCCGACCAGCACGAAGCCGGCGAGCGAATCGAGCACCGTCTGGATCGATTCCAAATCATCGGTGGGCGGAACGATCACGGGAATTCCGCCGGCCGCCTGGACCGCACGGTAGTAGCCTGCCGCTTGGTACAGGAACGCGGGCGTCTGCCCCGCGGCGGGCCGGTAATCCGCATTCAGGCCGATCAATGGCTTGCACGTCATTCAAATATCCCTTTTGGATGATCGCTGGGGTTTCGCCCGCCGCATCTGCGGCGGCGCGAACACGGGTCTGGGGAAGGAGACGACTGGCGGACAAGCCCACCCGGCAAAACCCCACTCGGCTCGGCGATTTCCGACTCGTTCCGTCAAATGGAAAGTCAAGCCGCAGCGACGAAGTGTGGGGCCCGCATAGGGGGTGAGTGAAACCGGTCTGCTCCCTCCGATCGTGTCTCGGTTGCCCGGCTCGACGTGAGCCGGACTTGTGATGGGCGAAACATTAACGCCCCCTCCACGAACCGCAACGAAGAGCCGCTATTTCCGCAACCGGCGAGTTGCTAGCACAACGAAAGACGCTAGCATTGGCGCAGCCGCCGCGCCGGACCCCTAGAAAGGGGCAGAGATTGGGTCGTCAAATCGGCGGCAGCAAGAGGAATGGGAGCCATTCCCACGTTAAAGACGCTCCGCGACCCTCGGGGGTTCATCGACCGCCCCTCCCGGCTCTCGGGGGAGCCCGCAAAAGCCGCGGAAAAAAAATTTCCGCAGCGCGCCGTGCGGACATCCGACGATCCCCCAAGGGACGATAAGACTCCCTAATGCGCCTGCGCGGGAAAAGTCCCTCCCGCAGTTATCATTTGTTCACATTATGGCAGCGGGTCGGTGGCGGGCAAGCCGAATCGGTTCACAGGCGCGTCACTTTCGGGTGCCCCTCCAGGTCCCCGGAGCCCCCTCGGTCTCGGGCGAGCCGGCCCATATCCTGTCGCCGGGTTCGACGGTGTATGTTGGGAGGGCCATCCCCTGCGCGCTGCAGGTCCGATTATTTTTGAGGGTTCGTCCGTTGCGGTTTGAAAACGTTTGTCTGGAATCGATCGGGGTCTGTCTGCCCGAAGAGGTATGGACCAGCAGCGAGATCGAACAGCGGCTTGCACCGCTGTACGATCGCCTGAAGTTGCCGGAAGGCCGGCTGGAATTGATGAGCGGGATCGGCCAACGGCGGGTATGGCCGGCCGGGACGGTGCCGAGCGGCCCGAGCGTGGCGAGCGGGGGTGAAGCCATTGGGGCGGCGGGCATCGATCCGGACCGCATCGGGTGCTTGATTCACGCCAGCGTCTGCCGCGATTTTCTAGAGCCCGCGACGGCCTCCCGGGTGCACCATCGGCTCGGCTTGTCGCCGGCATGCTGGGTCTACGACCTATCGAACGCCTGCCTGGGGCTGATGAACGGAGCGGTGCAGATTGCCACGCTGATCGAGTCCGGCGCAATCGAGGCGGGATTGGTCGTCGGTACCGAGAACAGCCGGCCGCTGCTCGAACAGACGATCGCAACGCTCTGTGGCGATTCGACATTGACGCGGCAGAGCGTCAAACCGGCCTTCGCCTCGCTGACGATTGGCTCGGGGAGCTCCGCGTGGTTGCTCGTCCATCGCCGCCTCTCGAGCGCCAAGACGCGATTCGGAGCGGCGGTCGCCACCGCCCGCACCGCGTTTCATGATCTCTGTCGCAGCGACCAGGATTCGGCCGGGGCGTCGATGGCACCGCTGATGGATACCGACTCCGAACGGTTGATGGCCGAGGGCGTGGCGACAGGGGTCGAGAATTTCGAATCCTTCCTCGCCGAGACCGGCGTCACCCGGGAGCAGATCGACCGCTCGATCTGCCATCAAGTCGGCTCGCGACACCGCTCGACGATGCTCGCAGCCATGGGGCTGGCCCCGGAGCGGGATGTGGTGACGTTCCCCTGGCTCGGCAACACCGGCTCGGTCGCCCTGCCACTGACCCTGGCCGCCGCCGCCCGCTACGGCCATCTCCGCGAAGGGGACCACCTCGGACTTTTCGGAATCGGCTCGGGGATCAACAGCGTGATGATCGGCTGCGAGTGGGGGCGAACGCCGGTCGCCGGCAACCTCCCAGCGGAAGATCCCACCGGCCAGCGGAGTACTAAGTACTGAGTACGAGCATACAGTCTTACCCCACTCGGGGCGTGAAGTCGTCCTTGGGCGAGAGCGCGGCGGCGAACAGGGCGAGCAGCTCGGCAGCGTGATCGATGTCGTCGAGCGAGATCGTTTCGACAGCGCTGTGCATGTAGCGATTGGGGACCGCGACCAGCCCGGTCGCGACCCCTCCGCCGTGCAGCTGCAGGACGTTCGCATCGTTGGGAAGCGCGCGGCCCGAGGCGGCGATCTGGTAGGGGAGTGAGGCTTTTTCGGCCAGCTCGATCAGTCGGCGGACGACGCCGTGGTTCATGTTCGGGCCGCGGTAGATCACCGGGCCGCCACCGATCCGAATGTCCCCCTGCTGCTGCTTGTCGATCGTCGGGCAATCCGAGGCGTGGGTCACATCGACCGCGATCGCGACCTGCGGATCGATCGATCCGGCCGCCGTTTTGGCCCCCCGCAAACCGATCTCTTCCTGCACCGTCGAGACGCTGTGCAGCGAGCATTCGAGCTTCTTTTCGGCCGCCCGCCGGAACGCTTCGCTGACGACCCACATCCCCGTCTTGTTGTCCATTCCCGGTCCGCTCACCGTACGACCCATCAATGGCTCGTACTTCAGCCGGAGTGTCACGGGATCGCCAATTCGAATCCGAGCGGCCGCCTCGTCCCGGTCCTTGGCGCCCACGTCCAACCACAGCTGTTCGAGCTCGACGACCTGCTGCCGCTCTTGCTGTTTGAGCAAGTGGATCGGTTTGCGGCTGATCACCGCCGGGACCGCTCCGGAATCGGTCCAGATCGTCATCGCCTGGCCGATCAATTGCTGCGGATCCCAGCCCCCAATCGTCTGCCCGTAGACAAAGCCCTTGTCGTCGATGTGCGTGACGAGCATGCCGATCTGGTCGCAGTGCCCGGCGAACATCAGCCGCGGCTGTGCCGATTCGTTCTTGACCGCGATCACGTTCCCGTGCAGATCGGTGCGAACCGCATCGGCCGAGGGTCCCAGGTATTCGCGGACGAGCGCTTGGATCGGTTCCTCGTAACCCGACGGGCTGGGCGTTTCGATCGCGCGACGGAAAAACTGTTCGGCGGAATCAAGCATGGCGGGGTGAAGGGTGAAGGGTGAAGGGTGAAGGGTGAAGGGTGAGGGGTGAGGGGTGAGGGGTGAGGGGTGAGGG
>NZ_WRPR01000094.1 GCF_010367455.1 Candidatus Laterigemmans baculatus
CCCCACGGCTTGGCTGCGGAACTTTCGTTCGCAGCCAAGCCGCGGGGGAGAGGGGACCGGAAAACTGCACGACCTCCGGGGGGAGGGTGATGGCGGTGCCTTTCCTAGCCCTTGGACTTCTGTAGAGACCAATGCCCGGGGGGAGGGTGACGGTGGGGGCAAGCTTCTAACACTGCCAAAAAGCCCGAGCACTGTCACTCTTGCATTTCTTTGACGTGCTGTTGGATGCGTTCGAAGAAAGCTTGCTTGATGTGCGGCGGTCCGGCGTGTCCCATCAGCGGCTCGTTGATCATCTGCTTGTCACCGGTCAGCTGGTTGTAGGCGGCATAACAGCTCGACGGGGGACACGTTTGGTCGATGAAGCCGACACTTAAAATGGCATCGGCTCGGCAGCGGCTTGCAAAATTCACGGCGTCGACGTACCGCGAAGCTTCCAGGATCTGCGGGTCGGGCTTGCCATCCTCGCCGGTGGGCACCAGTTTGGGCCACCCATTGATGCGACCTGCCACTCGGCCGCTGTGATCGCAAATCGCGGGCACTCCCGAAGCCACAAAAGTTACACGGTCGTCGAGTCCCCCGGCGACCAGGGCTTGCCCGCCTCCTTGGCTGTGTCCATTGACCGCGAGAATACGACCGTCCCACTCGGGCTGGCTGGTGAGAAAGTCGATCGCCCGCACCAGTCGCAAATACATTCCTCGGAAGTAACTGGTCTCGCGACTCTCGCGTCCCTCATGGCGATAATTTTTCAGCTTCCCGGCCGCCAGATCCTGGTAATACTCGGCCGGCTTACCATTGGGGATGCCGTGGGCGTTGATATCCATCGACAGCATGTTGGCCTGAGCGCCGGAGATCGCCGCGTATAAGCTCGAACTTCGCACACCCGCCCCATGCACCCAGAGGATGGCTGGCAGACTCTTGGGAGCGGCATTTTTCGGTTTCGCCAGATAACCAGAGACGGGAGCTCCTCCTAAGCAGGCGAGTTGGACGTCGTAGCATTCGACATCTGCGTTGGCTTGCTCGACGGGTGTAAGCTTTGGATCCATCGGGACGCGGGCGAGTTGAGCTTTCTGCTCCGCCCAAAACTGGTCGAAGTCCTCCGGCACCGGCAGACTCGGCTGGATCTTCAACGGCGAGAATCCGGCGGCCGCGGTGGCCACCAGGGTTTGATTTTCGGGCGTGCGAAACGAAGCCCGCAGGAGTAGGAATCCCGGCTTTGAGGAAGTCGCCTCGATCGCTGCCTCGCCGCTGAGCTGGACCGTGCCGCTGGAGTGTTCGGGCGAGGGAGGATTGTCGGGAATGAAATCATCGATGGCATAGGAGACCGTTCCTTCGCTCACCTCTTCGCCATCTTTTAGTAGCGTGACGAGGAACCTCGCCGACTGGCCGACCTCGTAGATCGCCTCGGCGGGTTCGGTAACGACTTTCAGCTGGTAGGTGTCCTCGGCTTGCAGCTGGGTCAACTGGAGCGTGGCCGCCACGAGCAGACACAACCCGCGACCGATGGAGGGGTTCAGCAGCCGGGAGGGGAGAACAAAAGGCTTCATGAGGTTGCATTGAGGGGTTGGAGCTGGATACGACGCTAGGGTTCGTAAAGCGACCAAGTGGCCACCGCGATCCCTACTGGTTCGGATGGGACCGGAGGTGCATCCTAAGGGAGCGAGGGTTTCTTTCGGAAGCATGGGAATAGGCATGTGGACCGTCGAACCAATCGTGATCGCCCTGATGATCGCGTTCAACAGCGTGGCTGCATGCGCTGCACTCCGCTAGCCGCCGGTTTCCGATCGAAGCGCCAGCGGCCGACGTTTTGCCTATTCTCTAGGATCTCTTGATACGGAGACCGGCACGTTGATCGGTCGCTGCATGCGAAACCCTCCCGGAGTGAGCTCATGATTCGAACGCATCAGTCGTGGATAATTCTGCCCGTCCTGCTCGTCTGCGGCGCCGCGTTTGGCGGCCCCGCGGCGGGGGCGGACGAGCGAGAGGTCTGGCCCTTGCCAGTGAAAGGCGCCGAGGGAGACGTGCAAGAGTCGTCCACCGAACCGCGCCGCATCGAGGGCCGTGAAGTCGCTGGCCGTCCTGTGCTGAGGCTCACCGACATCAGCCGAGCCTCGTTGGAAGTCTTTCCGGCCGATCCCGCCACAGCCACCGGCACCGCCGTAATCGTTTGTCCCGGCGGCGGTTATCGGATCCTGGCCTACGACCTCGAAGGGACCGAAGTCGCCGCTTGGCTGCAGGGGATCGGCGTCACCGCACTGGTCCTCAAATACCGCGTTCCCAAAGCCGAAGAGGAGAAACCTGGCGAGCGGCCTCTGGAAGATCTCCGGCAAGCGTTGAGGTTGGTGCGCGAGCGGTCTGACGAATTGAAGATCGACCCGACCAAGGTCGGCGTGCTTGGCTTCTCCGCCGGTGGGCATCTGGCCGTGAGTTCGGCGACGGTCCCCGAGGAGTCTGCGGCGGACAGCCCGCAGGCAGCGTTTGAGCGGCCCGACTTCCTGATCCCGATCTATCCCGCCTATCTCGCCGACAGCAATAGCGAGCGTCCCCAGTTGGACCCGGCCTTACAATTCGACTCGCGGACGCCTCCTACCTTCATGGTTGTCACTCAGGATGACGCGGACCGTGCGGTCGGTGCAGCACTATTGATGATCGAGTTGAAAAAGCAAAAAGTGCCCACGGAGCTGCACATCTTTGTCCGCGGTGGTCATGGATATGGGCTGCGAGTTTCGGAAGATGCCGTCAGCCAGTGGCCACAATTGTGCGAAAGCTGGATGCGGGCGATGGGCTACCTCTAAACCAGCCCACGGAGGGAGGCGACCTCCGCAGGCCCGATCGGGCCTGCGGATTTCCGCTGTCGAAAAATAATCGCGGTCGGCGTTTTCGCCGTGCGCGAGGAGTCCGCCGAACTGCTCAATTTCCGGAAAAACCCGCGAAATCCGCCGCTGCAAGCCCTCCACCAAAAGGGCGGAACTGTGCCGAAGCTCTGGGGGTTTCGGTCGCAGGCGAGATTGTTTCAGCTGGGGAACGTCTAGATTTCGGTCGATTATCGCTTTAGATGCTGGGGATTCCAATTCCCGGTGCTAGCTACCACCGCGTAATCGAGGCCTGTTCCCGTCGGGGGTCTACTCCCAATACACGCTTTCAAAGATTGAGGCGTTTGTTTGCCATGATTGCAATCCTGCTCTCGCTTTGTTTTCTGCCGACGCCCACCATGGAAGATCGGTGGAGCTGTGACTTGATCGTCCTCAACCACACGCAGTCGAAGGGACGACAATACACGCAGTTGGTGATGATCGACGATGAGAAAATCATCAACGTCGAGTGGCAACCTTCCTTCGGTACTGGAAAACCCCAGCGTTGGATGTTGATGTCGCAGGTCTCCGACTTCTATCTCATCACCGTCACCGGCTACTACGGTGATCTGGAAACTTGGAAGACGCCACGGTTCATTGAGACCCGGACCGAGAACAACAACTGGATGAAGCAGTTTCTTAGCGATGAAGAGCCGTAGTGAGGCTGCGGTGAGCATCGTCGAGGCGGACCTTTCGCTCGCCACGCATCAGCGGGAGGTGCTTGCCCTCACCGAGGCCTACGCCCGAGAGCCCATGGGCAATGGCGGCCCGCTTTCCCCAGAGGTGCTCGAGCGGCTGATACCCGGCCTGCGAGCTCATCCGACCACGCTGATCCTGCTCGCCTATCGTCGGGAGCAGGGCGACGAAGAGCAGCGAGCATCCGGTGGCGAGGAACATGCGGGGGCGGTCGGAATCGCGACCTGCTTCGTGAACTTTTCCACCTTCCTTGGGCGTCCGCTGCTGAACATCCACGACTTGGCCGTGCTGCCTGATTTCCAAGGGCGCGGCATTGGCCGAGCGCTGCTCGAAGCGGCTGAAGCAAAAGCCCAAGAGCGCGGTTGTGGTCGCATCACCTTGGAGGTGCTGGAGAACAACCTGCGGGCAAAACGGATCTACGAAGCGGCCGGTTTTCGCGGGGGCTCGGCCGAAGCGAAAGATCGGACGCTGTTCTATACGAAGCCGCTCGCGCCATAGTCGCCTTTCGCTCCGCGAAAGTTGTGCATAGTCGCCTTTCGCTCCGCGAGAGTTGCGCATAGTCGCCTTTCGCTCCGCGAAAGTTGTGCATAGTCGCCTTTCGCTCCGCGAAAGTTGTGCAGAAACGCTACTTTCGCGGAGCGAAAGGCGACTATGGCGGAGCGAAAGGCGACTATGGCGGAGCGAAAGGCGACTATGGCGGAGGGCGAGGTGAGCTTCCGGAGGTTTCACCAGCCGCCAATGCCGATGGAAATGCCCGGGCCATAACCATACCCGGCACCATAGCCATAGCCGCGACCGAAACCATAGCCGCTGCGGCCATAGTAGGGATTGCGCCCGTAATAGCCGCGATAGCCGTAGCCGGGATAGCCATAGCTGCGATAACCGTAGTTCGGATACCGATAGCTTCGGTAGCCGTAGTTCGGATACCCATAGCTGCGGTAGCCATAGCTGCGGTAGCCGTAGCCGCGATACCCGTCGTAGTTACCGACTCGCCGCCCAACCACATCATACGCGTAAGGGTTGGTCGTCCGCACTCCGTAGTTCAAACGCGAGTAGTAGCCGGGGGAGTAGCCCGAATTGTAGTTCGAATAGCCGACGTAGCTCGGGCTGTAGTAGCCGCAGCCGCCAGCTTCAGCCGAAGGGGCGCCGAAGGTGAGCAATCCAGCGGCAAGGCCAAGGAGAGCAATTGGACGTAGCATGGGTCAGCTCCTGGGAAGGGAGGGAGAGATGTGACAGTCACCGAGACTTTGCCGGCTGCAGCCATCATGCCAACCACCCGTCCTAAGGCCCCCTTTTAGGACAATCCGCCCCACATTGCGCCCCCCCATTTAACGAAGAGTTGCCGCGGCCTTAAGCGAGCATGTCTTGCAGCACGCGTCCCTCCTCGGTCGGCCCGATCAAGCGTTGGTCGAGCCCTTGGTAAGGGAAGTGGAATCGGTGGGGATCGAGCCCCAGGACGTGCAGGATCGTCGCTTGCAGATCGCGGATACCGACCGGCTTCTCCACCGGGTGCTTGGGCGGGTTCATCCGCCGCGGTCTGCGCCCCGACGAGCAAACTCGCAAGCCAACAAATGAGAGCGCAAGTGAGGCGGGCGGGGGCAGTGTTCATAGCGAATTGCGGGAG
Source organism: Candidatus Laterigemmans baculatus (assembly GCF_010367455.1). Classification (GTDB taxonomy): domain Bacteria; phylum Planctomycetota; class Planctomycetia; order Pirellulales; family Pirellulaceae; genus Laterigemmans; species Laterigemmans baculatus. The sequence goes on from NZ_WRPR01000094.1 coordinate 5,170, forward strand.
CCACGTGCGGAGGCGACTTGCGTTACAGCGGTGGCCCTTAGAATACCTCACTCAAGTCTCGCCCGCATTCGCCTGTTTTATTCCGCCTGTCCGCTTCGCGATGCTGTACGACAAAACCGATCTGCACGAAGAGCGGCTCGACGTGGCGGCTCAAACGCTCCGCGACAGCGGCGCTCGCAGCGTGCTCGATCTGGGCTGCGGATCCGGCGGGCTGCTGCGGCGGCTGGTCCAGGTGCCCCAGTTCCAGCGGATTGTGGGCGTCGACAAATGCAGCGCGACGCTGTGGCACGCTGAGCAAGCGATTCATCACGACTGCGGCGGCCATCAAGACTTCGGCGGCTCTCAATCGGCGAAGCAGCCGGCGCGCCTGTCGTTGATCGTCGGTTCTTATACCGATCGCAATGCCGAACTCTGCGGGTTCGACGCCTGCGCCATGATCGAGACCATCGAACACATCGATCCGGGGACGCTGGGCAGCGTGGAGCAGTCGGTCTTTGGCTACTACCGACCGAAGACGGTGGTCCTGACGACTCCCAACGTGGAGTACAACGAGCTCCTCGGACTCGCCCCGGGGGAGTTTCGCCAGCTCGACCACCGCTTTGAGTGGGATCGTGAAAAGTTCCGTAATTGGTCGCGAGGCGTCGCCCAGCGGAACGGCTACCAGGTTTGCTTTCGCGGCATCGGAGAAGAAGACCTGGTGCTCGGCCCCCCGACGCAAATGGCCCTCTTCACCCGAGCCCCTCGTACGTCAGGCTTTCCAGCCTGACATAGTCGCCTTTCGCTCCGCGAAAGCAGCGTCTGCATAGTCGCCTTTCGCTCCGCGAGAGTTGTGCTGCTCACGCTACTTTCGCGGAGCGAAAGGCGACTATGCACGTTGAAGATCGACCAGCCGCAGCAGCGACTCCCACTCGGCGGGATCCACCAAATGCCGCCGCGGAATTTGGAGTTGGCTTTGTGGGTTATGCTGGCGGTCCTTGGCCAGCACTGGTCTGTTGCGATCGACACTTCTCCCCGTTGTGCCACTTGTGGACCTTCTTCCATGACCCGACTCTGTCCGCTCTCGTTGCTTGTTCTCTTGGCGGCTCTCGCTTCCACCGCTGCGGCGGAACCGGCTCGACCGAGCGACCCCGAGCGGGCTGCCACGCAGCCGAACATCGTCTTGATCCTTGCCGACGATCTGGGGATCCATGATCTGTCGTGCTACGGCCGTCGAGATCAGCCGACTCCGCATCTCGATCGTTTGGCCGAAGCGGGGCTGCGGTTCACTTCCGCCTACACCGCACAGCCTATCTGCTCGCCATCGCGGGCGGCACTGATGACGGGCAAATCTCCAGCCCGCCTGCATCTGACGAACTACTTGCCGGGGCGTCCCGACGCGGCATCGCAAAAGCTACTGCAACCGGTGATCGAAGGGCAATTGCCGCTTGAGGAGCCGACGATTGCCGAGTGGCTTCACGCAGCCGGTTATGCGACGGGTCTGTTCGGCAAGTGGCATCTCGGGAATCGCGATTTTGGTCCCGACCGCCAAGGCTTTGAGACTGTCTTTCTGCCGCCTGCCAATTCGGAACCCTCGGCAACCGAAGGCGGCAAGCATGAGTATGCAATCACCGCAGCGGCCGAAAAGTTCATCGAAGAGAACCACGATCGACCGTTCTTCTGCTACGTGCCGCACCACACGCCGCACATCCGACTGGCGGCAAAACCAGAATTGGTCGAGAAACACGCTTCCGCATTTCATCCCACCTATGCCGCCATGATGGAAACGCTGGATGACACCGTTGGTCGGCTGATGGATACGGTCGATCGATTAGGACTCGAAGAGCGGACGATTTTCATTTTCACCAGCGACAATGGTGGACTCCATGTGCTGGAATCCGCCGGCACGCCAGCGACTCATAACACACCGTTCCGAGCGGGCAAAGGGTTTGTCTACGAAGGAGGACTCCGCGAGCCCTTGATCATCCGCTGGCCGGAAACAATCGAAGCCGGCACGACCAGCGACGCGCCGGTGGTCCTGACCGATCTCGTGCCGACCCTGCTCGAGGCAGCGGGCGTCGATGTGGCAAAGACGGCAGGCCCGCTCGACGGCGCGAGCCTGCTCGGTTTGCTTCGCGGCCAGCCGCTGCCCGAGCGCTCGCTCTATTGGCATTTCCCCAACTATACGAATCAGGGCGGTCGCCCGGCCGGAGCGATCCGCCGTGGGGATTGGAAGCTGATTGAGCATTTCGAAGATGGCTCGGTCGAACTCTTTGATCTCGCCTCCGACCCAGGCGAAACCCGCAACCTTGCCGGAACCCATGCCGACACCGCCGAAGCGCTCCAAGCGGAGCTGAGCCAGTGGCGCACCCGCGTCGGAGCCCAAATGCCGACTCCCAATCCCGACTTCGATCCAGCCCTCCACCGCCAGCTGTACGTGGAACAAGACCCGTCGCAACTGCGTGCCAAAGACACGGCGGCCGCGATGGAACCAGAGTGGAAATCCTGGCGAGCCGCAATGAATGCTGCGATCAAAGGACGCCGCGCTCGCGTGACTCCGCCGCAAGGCGACGTCCGATTGCTGGCCCGAGATGCCATCGTCCACGCCAAAACGATGCGGTATGAACCAGAGCCGCACAAGAATGTGCTGGGGTACTGGATCGATCCCACTGACTGGGCCGAGTGGAAATTCGACGTTCCGGCCGCTGGACGTTATGAGGTCGAAGTCCAACAGGGATGTGGAAAGGGAAGTGGAGGAGCCGAAGTCGCGATTGAGGTCGGCGGTGAAATCCTCCACTTCACGGTTCAGGAAACCGGCCACTTCCAGCAGATGATTTTGCGGACTGTGGGCACCGTCGAACTTGCGGCTGGCCCCCAAACCTTGGCAGTCAAACCGCAATCCAAACCCGGCCCCGCAGTCATGGACCTCCGCCGAATCGTCCTCCGCCCCCGTTGAGCCGCAGGCGCTAGCCTCGGGTGAGCCGCAGGCGCTAGCTGGACAGCGCCACTTTCTCACGCGAGCTATTGTCGAAAGTCGTGTTCTTGATTGAGTGAAAAAAGCGGCGCATCCTGCTGAGGTACATCACCACTTCAGCGGCCCAACGCGGG
>NZ_WRPR01000095.1 GCF_010367455.1 Candidatus Laterigemmans baculatus
AGGTGACCTTTGGTGGTCGGCGAATAAGGATTGTTGTTGCCTAGCATTCGTTGTCCGGTTGGTCGAAAGATCCGGACTGCACCGTTGGCATAACGGCGGCCATCACCGGGCGGCGACGGGAATGGCAACCGCTGGGAAAAATGCTCTGCCGCCGCTCCGGTGGATGGAATGGTTATCGCCCCGGTTTATTCCCTCAACGCGTGATCATGGTAAGGACCACATTTTCCGCAGAGAATCCACAAAGCGTTCTTGATCATTGAAGGCCAAGCGAAATCCCGAGACGTGATGCACCTGTCCGTTGCGCAGATCGAGTTTTACCGAGGGGAACTCTTGTCGCGACCACCAATGCTCTCCATGGTCACGCCGAACCTTGATCACGTGTGAACGTTGAAGCTCTTCCACTAATTGCCCACCCATAAGATACCGCAACGAGTCGTCTGTGATCTGAATTGTCCATACGCGTGGATACTTTTTGGTGTAGAAGTACTGAACCCAACCGCCGACTACAAATGGAAGTGGAAGCCAGAGCCATAAGCCGGCCTCGCTGCGCGACATCGCAAGTACCGCGAGCATCAAGGTGGCGACGGCCGATATTCCAACTGCGTGGAACAGTTTTCCGTCGCTCGAGCTAGTTTTGAATTTCACAGACGACATAGCTGGTGCGATAACGTCCGCGTCAACCCGGCGGCGGCCGAGTGGATAGTCTTCAGTAAGTGCCCCATCCGCCGCTCGGATTCGACGCGTTGTTATGGCTCCGCAGCAGTGCCCGGCGAGCCAGGATCGCAGATGTAACACCGTGGTAATCAAGTGTAACCGATCGACTCGGCGTCAGCATGTCTGAATCAGCCGGTTCTCTGGCATCAATCGTGAAAGCCGGAACTCACGTGTCACTCTTCGGGCCAAGCCCCGCGAACCAGGTTCAGTGATCATCGAACGCCAGGCAGTCAACGACGGCGTCGCATGAGCGAAGAGCTTCATAAACGTTGTCGGCCCCACGATTCTCCAATGCGATTGACCTTCACGCGCACCTGCTCCCCGATTGAACCCTCGAATCGCGATGGTGTCAAATCCTCGAGCACGGAAGTTAGTGGCACCCCAAACGACAGTCAGAAACTAATGCGGGTGGCGGTTCGATGTACATAGGGGCTGATTCGAGCGCACCACGGCAGGCGGAGAATGGATAGCGTCGGTGATTGCCATAACGGTCACGATAACGCGGCCGCCACCTGTAAGTTTTTACCCGCGGCGAGACGACCGTGGCGGCTCGCGTTTATCGAATGGTTCGTCGGCTACCGAAGGTGAGCGTGTTTGGCGGCCCCACGACTCACCAACAGCGTATCCGCTCCAGCAGCGGCGATCAATTTCCTGATTGCCCCAGGCCTCGCGGCGAAGGGGAGCGGCAAAGGACGCATCGGCCATCAGGCCGCCCAAGAGACAGGAAATAGCAGCACCGGGTCGTCCCAGGGCAGCACGCGAGCTATTCGCTGTCAGCGAAGGAAAGCGTGCCGGGCCGAACGATCAATTTGCGAAGGAGGAGGACGACGAACAGTCACGATAACGCGGCCGCCACCTGTAAGTTTTTACCCGCGGCGAGACGACCGTGGCGGCTCGCGTTTATCGAATGGTTCGTCGGCTACCGAAGGTGAACGTGTTTGGCGGCCCCACGATTTGCCAACAGCGTATCCGGCCCAGCAGCGGCGATCAATTTTCTGATTGCCCCAGGCCTCGCGGCGGAGGGGAGCGACAAAGGACGCCATGGCCGATGAGGCCCCCAAGAGACAGGCAATAGCAGCACGGGGTCGTTCCGGGGCAGCACGCGAGCTAGTCGCTGTCAGCGAAGGAAAGCGTTGTTGGCCGAACGATCAATTTGCGAAAGACGAGGACGACGAACGGCCAGCCATCACCGGGCACGAGCGGAAAAGCAACCACCGCGAAACCGCGATTTCGAGTGCTCCGTGTGAATGGCTTGGTTCCGCTATTCGGGGGACGTGGCCTGAGTCGGTGCTGTGGCAAAGCGGCACGAACCGACGATTCGTCAAGTGTTGCCTTCAGCGCCGTTACGCGTTATCGGCTGCCCCGCCACCCGCTCAAGCAACCACGGCGGCGATACAGCGGCCAGAAGAAAAAGGCCCGCTCCAAGCCACACAGACAGTTCTGCAATCTTCCCGGGCACCAAGTCAATCGCGCCCGCGATCGCAATCAGTGCCACGACGATAAAGATCTTACGCGCGATCTGCTTGAGCCAAGCCTTCCTCGTCTCATCGATGTGTGTGAGCATTGTTTCTATTCCATACGGACGATGGGGGGACGCGAAACATCGCATTCCCCCCTGTAGCTATTCTTGCGCCTTCGGAACGGCGGCGATGACGTGGCCGCCGCAATGTGGATGTTGTCTAAGCGAGCGGCCATCGGCGGCTCACGTCAATCGCATGGTTCGCCGCTCACGGGCTTTGGCTGCGCGTCCTTGCAGAGAACCTTCGGTCGAGCTCCCGTTGCTCTTCCGGCCTGATTCTTCGTGAGGATATAAGCCGATCTCGAATCACAACATTTACCGGAGGCTGTTCTCCAGGCCCAACGATATTCAGAATTACGCGGTACACGTAAAAATGGTATCCGTGCTCGTAGGAACCCGCGACTCGGCCTAGAACTGCGTTGGGAGGTACCACCCGCGACTCTGCAATCTCTCGGACTCGGTCCCGAACCTCCGTAGGTAGCTCAGTTTTATCGGTTAGGTGCCACAATCGAATTGCGGCAATCACCTCATCTTCCGTTAACGGTGGTTGCCCCGCCTCCTCACGCTGGCGAAGAGTACTGATATTAAATTCTTCCACGGCTAGTGCGAGCGAGATATCCTCTGATCTGCGATTTTCGGATGCCAGGAGTAGGCTCGAGATGCAGACGAGTGCGACCGAAGCGAGAGCGATTAAATTCCGTTTCATTAGAGATTCCCTTGGTGAAAGCATTGGCGAACGGGTGCGTTAACCCGGCGGCGGCCGAGCGGATAGTCTTCAGGAAACGCCTCATCCGCCGCTCGGGTTCGACGCGTTGTTATGGCTCCGTAGCGTTGCCCAGCGAGCCAGGACCGCAGAGGCCGCGCCACAGCAATCCAGTTTAGCCGATCGGCTCGGCGTCAGCATGTCGAGTCAACAATTTCTCCGGCGTCAACCATTGAAGTCGAAGCTCGCGAATCACTCTTCGGGCCAAGCCCCGCGAACCGAGTTCAATAATCACCCGAGGCCAGACAGTTAACGAGGTTGTCGCATGAGCGAAGAGCATCATAAACGCAGTCGGACTGACGACTCTCCAATGTGGCCGACCCTCACGCGCACCAATGCAGTCCGCCATGGGCGATTGAACCCTGGAGGCGGGAATCCGCTTTCATGAGTGCGGCCAGCGATCCGAGTGCGGTTTAGCAGAGGGGAAACGTATGGCGTCGGTGATTGCCATAACGTCCGCGATAACGCGGCCGTGGAAAAGGATATCGAGCGAAGCGAGCAATCCGGTCATTACGGCTCGCGTTCATCGCGTTGTTCGTCGTTCACTGCGAACTGGTAACGGGGAAGTAGTTGTCAGCCGCAACCCCAACGGCTTCAAAATGGCGTCCAGTAGGGTCATCGGGATCCTGATCATTCTCTGGGAGGACAGGACGCCAGAGGCTGAGCTGCAGCGCGGGGAAAACGTAGGCGTATCCGACCTCGGGCGCATTTGGATCATATTCGGCGATCCGCTGCACGTGCGCCACTGCATCTTCTGCGGCCAATTCGTGCAGACACTTGTCGTCCAGAATCGCCCGGAAATTCTCGGACTCAGCCAGTTCGATGAATGTCACCCGCCCAGAAGCATCAAAGTCAATGGCCATGTCGTCTAGATACCATTCGCGGTCTTGATCGCCCTCTTCTGGAGAACCGAACTGCTTGCGAACTTCTTCTCGTGTCATCCCGAATCGAATCGGGCCGACACCAACTTTTGGTTTGATCTCAAATGTCTGCATAATTCGGGTTAGTCGACGAACGGTGGCGTTGACCGGGCGGCGGCCGGTCGGGTAGTACTCATGATACGCGTCATCCGCCGCTCCGTGTCAAACGCGTTGTTCGCCGAGGGCCCGGGTTCAATCGGATAGAGGCGAGGGCGTCTGCACCGCTACGGAGTACGACTCCCTCTCGAGTGGCTGAACGAAGGCGTCGGATCTGATTACGCCGCCATATAACCCGTAGCCATTCGAAGCCAAATCTACCTCAGAATACCATGTCTCGGCAGCTTTTGTATCACGCCAAGAAAATGCCACGCGGTAAGCATCCTTATCAGCCGAATACCGGACGTCTACGACTTTGGTCGAAATCCGGCCGAGTGTAGTGTTCTCTTCGAACTGCCGCGCAACCTCTTTTGGGGGAAGCGGACGATATGCACTCAGTTCCCGTTGGATCCGCAACAACCGCCATCCTGTCACAAGATTGGTAATCACTAGGACGGCGATCAAAAGTAAGCAAAACACCGAAGTGAGAGAGATCCTAAGACGGTGTCCTGACTGGGACTGAAGCGGCTTTACTTGTTCACTCATGGAGTTGACTATACTCTCAGCTATTCTAAGTCGGCGAACGGTGGCGTTAACCCGGCGGCGGCCGAGTAGACAGTTTTCGGGAAACGCCGCATCCGCCGCTCGGGTTCGACGCGTTGTTATGGCTCCGTAGCGGTGCCCGGCGTGCCAGGGCCGCAGAGGTCGCGCCACGGCAATCCAGTGTAACCGATCGACTGGGCGTCAGCATGTCTGAACCAGCGATCTCTCCAGCGTCAACCATGGAAGTCGGAACTCACGTATCACTCTTCGGGTCAAGCCCCGCGACCCACGTTCATCGATCACCCAAGGCCAGACAGTTAACGACGCTGTCGCATGAGCGAAGAACTTCATAAACGCTGTCGGCCCCACGACTCTCCAATGCGGTTGACCGTCACGCGCACCTGCTCCCCGGTGGAACCCTCGGATCGCGATGACGTCAAATCCTCGAGCGCCGCAGTTCGTGGCACCCCGAAAGGTAAAAGCAAATTGTATCGGCCTGGCGTTCCGTTGTGCGTAGCGGCTGGCTCGTGCGCACCTCAGCAGTCGGAGAACGTGTGGAGTCGGCGATTGCCATAACGCCAGCCGTCACCGGGCCGCCGGAGAAACGCTCTCTATCGGCAAACCGCGCGGTCGGCGGCTCCGTGTGCACGGCATTGTTCTGTCCTATCTGTACGATGAGGATACGACATCACCTTCGGGTGTGTACTCGGCATGCCACTGGTCAGTTGACATGAAGCCACGGCTAACAACCACAACACGTTCGCCGGTTTTGGGATGCTTGAACTCGTCTTTGCGTGGGATCGGAATTACCTGTGTCGACCCGCAATGTAGGCATTTGGCTGGTGAAATGCGATTGCGTCGCCATTTGGTTCGCAATTCCAATTCCGCAATTCGTTCACTGATTGGTTTCCCGATGAATTTGATCATCCGTGACTCGTCTTCGTCGGGATTACGCAATCGTTCAATTTCATCTTCCAGCTCAGCGAGTGTCTCGACACGTTCTGCCATGGCAATTCGATTGCATTTCGGGCACCAGCACTCGGTTTGACGCACGTGAAGCAGCTTGCCGTCTGGCATCCTGTAGTTCAGAAATGCAGAGTACAGCGCATATTCGTCCTCCGCCTCGGTGTCAGGAAACGAGAATTGCGTGTAGCCGCGACCCATCAATCACTCATGGACAGAACGGTGGCGTTAACCCGGCGGCGGCCGAGTGGATAGTCTTCAGTAAGTGCCCCATCCGCCGCTCGGGTTCGACGCGTTGTTATGGCTCCGCAGCAGTGCCCGGCGAGCCAGGATCGCAGATGTAGCACCGTGGTAATCAAGTGTAACCGATCGACTCGGCGTCAGCATGCCTGAATCAGCCGGTTCTCTGGCATCAATCGTGAAAGCCGGAACTCACGTATCACTCTTCGGGCCAAACCCGGCGAACCAGGTTCAGTGATCATCGAACGCCAGACAGTCAACGACGGTATCGCGTGAGCGAAGAGCTTCATAAACGTTGTCGGCCCCACGACCCTTCAATGCGATTGAACTTCACGCGCACCTCTGCTCTCCGATTGAACCCTCGGATCGCGATGACGTCAAATCCTCGAGCACGGAAGTTAGTGGCGCCCCAATCGACAGTCAGAATCTAATGCGGGTGGCGGTTCACTGTGCATAGGGGCTGATTCGAGCGCACCACGGCAGGCAGAGAACGGATAGCGTCGGTGATTGCCATAACGGCACGGATTACGGGGCGGCGGCCCACAAAGACAGCTTCGAAAACACGGGCACCCGCCGCTCCCGTACATCCGATGGTTCGCGGATTTTCTGTGCAGCCGGAAGTTGGATGGTGCGACGAGTCAAGTCCACAAAGTGTAGCAGTGAGCCATGGCCGAGCCAATCTTCGATCGCACCAGTTCTCAATCGCACTTGGCGTTGGACAATCCGTAGTAGCCGCGTGAACCGAGCCAATCACGAATTGGGGACCGGCGGTCAAATTCAGAAACCCGCGATTCCGGGGGCACAGTCGAATAGCGTGCACCTGTTACGGGATGGAACTTACGGCAGAACGAAAGTCGTGGATCGAGAACCGCTGGCGTCACCGAGCGGCACGCATCAGTGATTCGAGCGCACCATCTGTAATGTGAGAGGAAAAGGACCGATCAGACGCCGCGTGAACGGCAAGGTGGTCGAGTCCGCGAACGTCCGCGTTAACCCGGCGGCGGCCGAGTGGACATTCTTCAAAAACCGCCTCATCCGCCGCTCGGGTTCGACGCATTGTTCGCGGAGTTTTTGTCAAGCCGGCAGCTCGATAGGTCGGCGAGTCGGGACCACAAAGTGTACCAACGAGCAACGGCCGAGCCAATCTTCGAGCGCACCAGTTTTCACGCGCACCTGGCGTTAAGCAACCCAGAGTAGCCGAACGAACCGAGCCAATCGAATCACGAATGGGGGGACCGGAGGTCAATCGCAAAAACCCGCGATTCCGGGGGCACAGTCAAATCGCGTGCACCTGTTGCGAGATCGAACTTACGGCAGAACGAAAGTCGTGGATCGAGCGCATCAAACCGATCGTGTCACCGAGCGGTTGGCATCAACAATTCGAGCGCACCATTTATGACGTGAGTGGGAAAGAATCCACTCAGTCGCCGCGAGGGTGGTATGTGGTCGACTCCGCGAACGTCACCAATCACCCGGCGGCGACGAGAGATTGTCCACTTGAAAACGCCCGACTTCGCCGCTCGGGTGCATTGGATTGTTACCCCGCGATTGCGCGAGCGATGTCGAGAAACCGCGCAGCAAATTCTTGATCACGGGTCACGACGGTGTCGGCGTCACCACTACACACATATGATGACGGATCAAGGCGCTCGATGTCAGCCCAGAATCGTCGTTGGATCGGGATGAGCCAATCGTAGTTCGTTCGATCCCACGAAGCGTCTTGCGATCCAGCCATCGTGTGCGGATCGGCTAGGTTGAAGCCGCAATAGTTGACGTAGCGATCCGTGACGGTCAGTGAGTCGGGCAGTGATCGAAACACGTACCATTCGTCGTGTGTGTCGAACGGAATTTGTAGTTGCGGCGTTAGTGGTGGACTAACCATGACATCGCCCACCAGCGTCCATCCGAGCGATAGTTCATCGGCACTTGGAGTGATTGGCCCAGAGTCAAACGCAGTGATGCAGAGGCGTTGGCCGGCGTGGTGTTCCCGCGTCAGAGCGGGAAGGTCGCGGATCATTTGGCGCACGACGATCCAAGTCCATTTGCCGTGTGTTCCGGAGAATATGGAATCATCCCAGCGCATTTGATTTAAGTGGGGTAACGGCACGGATTACGGGGCGGCGGCCTACAAAGACAGCTTCGAAAACACGGGCATCCGCCGCTCCCGTACATCCGATGGTTCGCGGAGTTTTTGCGGAGCCGGCAGATCGATGAGCCGGCG
>NZ_WRPR01000096.1 GCF_010367455.1 Candidatus Laterigemmans baculatus
CCCCCCCCCCCTCTCGTGCACACGAACCAGGCGAGCAGTAATGAGCGATCGAGATGTGGAATTCGTCGTTGTCGACGTCGAGACAACGGGTTTCGGGAAAAGCGATCGGGTTATCGAGATCGGGGTGGTGACCCTGGACCACCAGGCCGGCATTGCCGCTTGACATGCCATCCGCTCCCGCCATTGCACGAGCCTGAACCCCAGCGGTGACGCCTGAGGGTGGGTGGTTGGATCTCAGGTTACTTTGCGCAGGCAGCACTGCTTGTACTTCTTTCCACTTCCACACGGACACGGCGCGTTGCGAGGCACTCGCGCCGCTCGCCGGCTTGGCTTTTGGACTGCCGGTGCTAACGGCTGGACCGTCGGCCGTGGAACTGGGATCCTGGGCCGCTCCCTAGGTCTGGGCTCAGAAGACCGCTGCATAGGTTCGGGCACAGGTTGAAATGCCCCCCAGGGACGAAGCTCTGCTAAGCAATCTTCTATGCGTGTAGGCGGAAGACTTCGCAACCCTTCCGTCGTTTCACAAGTATCAGCCGACCCCGACGGCTCATCAAAATCTTCTCGGCGGATGATCGACTCGTCAACGAAGTTCCAGTTTTGATGATCAGCGGAAACCGTGGAGGAGGATGAACCACCGATTGAACAGATGGCGTCCAGAATTCCAGCGCTCAATTCGTAGCAGTGTCCCCGTCCCGGGCGTCCGTCGTTGTCTGCGATTTTCGTTTCGTGAAACAGACGATCCAGGCGAGCGACCGCGGCTTCAACCGATATCTTCTGGTCTCGCACTACATACTTATAACTGTTGGCCGAGGACCATCGCACGTACAGGTTGGTATGGAGATCGCGGACCATCGCATCGATTTGATCGAGATCGTCAGACAGAAATTGAGCCAAATAACGGGGCACCTGTTCGTGGACAGCGTCGCCAAGAAGATCGAAGGGGGCTTCGCCGGGCAGTCTCAGGCCTTCCAGTATGACCGGAACCGAGTCGGCGACGTGCCATTCGGAGAACAGAAAAAGTGAGAAAAATGGTATCGAGCTGTGCCGATCGTCAGGCAGTGGGTCGCCAGCATTGTCGAGATTTCTGAGCCTGGAAATTTGTTCGTAGCACTCTCGCATCAAATGAGGGGAAAACCAACTTTGATGTCGTCGAGCTTCAATGATTTCGGCTTCGGGTAATGATCGATCGTGCTGGCGGAGCCGGGTCAGGATCCGCTCGGTCTCCGCGTCACGGATCATCTCAGCGGCACTGCGCAGGCAATTCGTCAGTTCGCGCGAGTCTTCATGATTCAGTTCGGGAGGCGTCACGGACGATCCTGTCGGATACCGCCTCACGATAGCGTTATATTTTTGCGCGAGTGATTCAATTGAATTGCGAACGGCGTCGGATGCACCGGTGAGCGTGAATCCGCTGAGCGACTGAATCGCTGCCGAGATGCGATTTGAACCAGCCCCAGGCTGGTCCAGTGCGTCCAAAACTGCGAAAGCTCGATCGAGTGGGGTGTTTTCCAGTGTCATCTGCTTCTTTGACTCCGTCATCTTCACCAGGTGCGGCCAACTCAGTCTAGCCGGGTTTCGGCTGCGGAAAACGGCCCCCCCCGTGGCGGCGAACGTGCGACAGCCGCCCTCTACAATCCTCCCCCACCAAACGCTGACATCCGTGCAGGACAGAGAACAGGGGCGGCGAGGTGAAAACGGAAAAGAGCTCGAGAAAGTTCTTTCGGCCGAAGGTGCTTTCGCCCTCTCGTCCATGCCAGAGAATGCCGGCGTCGTCCCAAAGGATTTCCTGCACCAGCATCCAGTCGACGATCTCCTCGATCGTCTCCCGCGGGATTTCGGCGAACCCAGGGACGCCGCGGACCCAGCCGAACCAGCCTCGTCGCCCAATGCCGTCTTCCTGGAGGGCCAAGGCCATCAGCTGTTGGGCAAGGATGTGGTAGGGCGCCGGCGGTGGCTGGACTGGCTCGACATAGCCGCCGGCCCAGAGATCGATCAGCGCGGCCGCTTGCAGGAGGGTGGCCTCCTTGGTGGCGAGAAAGAGGCAGCTCCGCTCGGTGCCCGCTCGTCGCCCGGTGCGGCCCATCCGCTGCAAGAAGCTGGAGGCGAGTCGATCTGGATCACCCGGTCAAGATTGCCGACGTCGACGCCGAGCTCCAAGACGCTCGTGGCGACGATCACACAGTCTTCACGCGGGGCGAAGGCCTGCTCCGCCTGGTGCCGCTGCTCTTGGCTGAGCGAGCTGTGGGTGACAAAGGTGGTAACGTCGCTGCCGATTGTAAGGGATCAGAAGCCACCATTAGTTCTGAGAAACCACGAAAAAACCCGCTTCCGATGGCTCTTAATGGCATCGGAGCGGGTCAAATGTACACCCGAAGGGATTCGAACCCCTAACCCTCGGTTCCGAAGACAATTTTCTGCGACTCGAAAATCTCACGTTTTCCCTGGAAAAACCACCATATCGAGCCCTTTTGCCGCTCACAAGCTGTCACACCGAGAAATGCGAAATCACCGCAAATAACGGTGCGCAACCTCCCCTGCCCCGAGCAAATCCGGTAGTAGCTGTCGAGTCGCTGCGGCGGTGATGGGGCGTGGCGGGAGTGCTGATCGCGTGCGGCTGATTCCCTGCGTCGGCGAGGACCCGGAGCGTGAACCGCTCAACCTTCGATCGTCCTGCGGGCGAGCTGCATTCGGAGCGAGTATCTTCGGTAGATCGTCCGCTGAACTCTTTCCCTCCCGACCGTCTGCAACAGAAGCCTGCAGGACCCCATGTCTCTGGACCAGCTCAAACGCACTGTTCAGCACGCTCGTTGCCGAGTCATCGGCTGGCAGGACGCCAGCAACCATGCTCATCGGTCCGTGCTCGCCTCGCTCATCCGGGAGCTAAAAAGTGAATCCTCGACCGTTCTCTGCGAACCGAGCCTCGCTCGCAGCACCACCCGCCCGCCAGACATTGTCGTCGTATGCCCGAGGGCCGGCATTCATGTGATCGAGGTGAAAGGGGTTAGTCTCGACCAGATCGCGGCTATCGAACCGGGGGGCCAGTTCGCGATTCGCTACGCAACGGGGACGCGGCGCAAGAACCCGTTCGTCCAGGTTCGCAACGCAATGTTCGACATTCGCGATGCGGCGCAGCGAGCGTACTTTGGCGACCTGGAGATTCCGATCCGGTACTGGGTCGTCCTCGCCCAGATCACACGAGTGGCGTGGCAGGATCGGTGGGGCCGCAATGCCGTTCTGCCTCGGGAGCTTCTCTTCCAAGAAGATGTGGCCGGTTTGGCGAACCGACTGTCCGAGGCCGGACGCAAGCAACTTCAGGCCTGCGATCTTGAGCAGTGGAACGTCACCGAGCTGCAGGCCGTGTACAGCGGGTTCGGTGATTCCTCGGTACTGTTCCCCGCCCCAGAGGATCGCGCCCCGAGACAAGTGCGAGAGACCACTCTCGGCGAGTTGTTCGATGAAGCCGCGGAAACTTATAAGACGCTTTCGGATGAACAGCAAAAACTGTCTGCCCAAATTTGGGAGCGAGGGCCGAGGCTCATCCGTGGGGTGGCGGGAAGCGGCAAAACGGTCGTCCTGGCTAACAACCTTGCCCGCTGGATCGAACGGGGGCAGAAGAGCTCTCTTTCGCTGTTCGACGAGCCAGTTCGCCCACCTCGGATTCTTGCGGTCTGCTTCAATCGCACGCTCGTTCCATTCCTGCAAAAGAAGATCGGAGTCGCTTATCGGCAACGAACCGGCCGTGAGCTACCGAAAGGAGCGGTGGATGTCTTTGCATATAACAGGCTCATGTGGCACCTGGCCCAAGCCGGTCTGTGGGGGTACCAGAGGATCGCTGACTTGACGGACGAAGAACGAGCAGCCCGCTACACTCGAGATCTAAAATACGTGAAGGAGCACGAACCACAGACCTTTGAGCGGTATGCGTATGATGCCATCTACGTCGACGAAGGTCAGGATTTTGCCGAGGAAGATTTCCGGCTACTGAGCGAGCTTTGTGTGCAGCGAGAGGGCGAGCCAAGCCTGTTTGTTTTCTATGACGACGCCCAAAACCTCTACGGACGGAAGCGGCCCAACTGGCAGTCACTGGGGCTCAACGTCGTCGGCGGCCGGTCCCATGTGATGACCGAGTGCTTTCGTAATACCCGGCAGATCGTCGACACAGCCTTCAATGTGCTCTATGGCTCGTTCGCACCGCACACGGCGAACATTCCCACCAAAGCCTTTGGCGATGTCGCCACGCTGGTCGAGAAAGAGCTGCTGGAGCAGGTCGACCAGGTCTGGAGGGTCAAGTTTGCTCGCCGTGAAGGCATGCCGCCGAGGGTGACGGTGGCGGGTGGTACACGGGAAGAGAACGAACTCGTGGTGTCGCGGCTTCGCTGGTTGATCGAGGACCAGGAAGTTCGTCCCCAGGACATCCTCGTTTTGTCGTACTACCGTGAGCGAGTCCGGAGACTTGCCGAATGGGTGCGGCGCGCCAGCATCCAGGGCGTGGAGGACATTCACCTTGCCTTCGACGATCGAGACACGCATCTGGGGCAGCGCGGCCGGTTGACTTTCTCGACTGTAGCATCGGCCAAGGGCTACGACGCCTACTGTGTATTGCTCGCGTCTGCGAATCAGTTCCCGACAGACGTCTTGGGGCGAGCCAACTTCTACGTTGGCTGTACGCGTGCCATCGAGTATCTGGAAATCACTGGCACTGCCCCGCACGGTCTGCTCCACGAGGCACAGAAGGCCAGCCGGTTTCAAGAGCAGGGCCGCGACGCGAACGCCGCAGTGGCGTCACCTGCAGCGAACGAGATCCTCGGGGCTGCCCCAGCATAGTTATGGGTAGACAATGTAGCGGGCAAAGTATTCGTCTGCGGTTTCCCTCAGCACGCGCAGCCGTCGAGGGTGCTGTGGCGCGCGGGATACTGTTTCGCAGGTATCGCCCGACAATTGCGGCTGGGCACGGCAACTGGCGAAAGTCGCATCCGCAATCGTTCAGAATCGGTCGGGCGACGCCCCGCGGATGCTCTGTGGAGCTTTGGCAGTCGCGTTGCGGAGGGTGACGTAGTCTTCTTCGCGGAGAGCCTGAAGGCGAGAGAGGGCTGGTCGGGCAGGTGCACCGATCTCCCCGAGTGCATCGGCGGCAGCCACTCGGACGGCTAACCGTGGATGCTCGAGCGCCGCGACCAAGTGCGGCACAGCGCCCGCGCCCAGCTTCCCGAGGGCGCCGGCGGCGGAGCGGCGAACGTCATCGCCAAAGTACTCTTCGTCGTCCAGTAGCAGTTCGATCAGTTCCAGAGTCCCATCCGCGGCCGCAGGGCCAATCGCGCCGAGCGCTTCAGCCGCTTCCGAACGGACGATCCAGCTTTCGTCATCCAGGGCGGCGATTAACGCAAAAAGAGCTGGCGAGGCCGCAGGTCCCAGTGCGCTTAGGTCGCGTGCAGCCAACTCTCGCGTTCGCTGATGCGAATCCGTCAGCGCCGCGCTGAGCGTGGGAAGAGATAGTTCGTTCTCGCGATCGATGCGCCACAGGGCGAGGGCAACCGCCACTCGGACTGACCCGTCCTCGTCACTCAACGTCTCCGCGAGCGCCTCGGTCGCCTCCCGAGCAGGAGGACCGATCTTCCCAAGTGCTTCAGCCGCATCGAGGCGAATCGGGGCGGTCGTGGCAAAGTGATCGGATATCCACTCTGCGCGATGACCGTCATCTTCCAGTGCGGCCACGAGCGCGGGGACGCTCATCACCCCGATCGGTCCGAGTTCACCGAGTGCCTGAATCGCTGACGCACGGACCTCTGGATCGGGATCCTGAGTCCCATCTGCCAAGACAGGAACGACCGCCTCCTCGCCAAGCTGCCCCAGGGCCCGAGCGGCTTCGACGCGGTTGTTGCGTTCGGGATCGGCGAGGAACATCTGCACGAGCGCGTCGGCAGCATCCGCAGCATCAGGGCCCATGGCGGCGAGCGTGCGTGCCGCAGCGGCACGGTAGTCGGCATCGTCATCGGAAAGTGCCACGACCAATGGTGCGGTGGCAGCTTCTCGTGGTCCACCGATCCGCCCGAGCGCTTCCATGGCCAAACGGCGAACGCTCTTCTCTTCGTGCGAGAGTGCGCGGATGAGACCCGGTATCGCAGCGGCTCCAACCTTCTCCAGCGCAGCGGGTACCGACTCGGCGACCGTCACGCGTTCGATACGCTTCGTAATACCATGCGATCCCCAGCGTTCCACCTCATAGCTGCCAGTGTCCTCCAGGAGGCGAAGCAGTGCGGGAAGGGCCGGCGTCGCTGCTTCCCCGAACTCGCCCAGTGCCTCGATCGCCTCGACACGAGCCCGTGGGTCTTCACGCGACGTAAGTTTGACGAGGCGATCGACGACCTTCGGAGTGGCCGACTCCATCCGGGCAATGGCGGCGGTAGCGGCGCGTGGATGTCGCTCGAGCCGTTCAACAATTTCCGGCAGTGCCGATACGGCTCCTGGGCCGATTTGCCCAAAAGCCGTGATCGCCTCGACTTCCGATTCCGGATGCTCTCGCAACATCTCCGCCAAAGCTGGTACTGCGCTCTGAGCCGCTGGACCCACTGTGCCGATCACCTTCGCGGCGTGGTGGCGGACGAAGGCGTCCTCTTCAAGCAGACACTCGATGAGCTGCGGAATGAAAGGTTCGAGTTCTGCTTCCATCGCAGCAAGCGCGTCGGCGGCGTCGTCCCCGACGCGGCGGTCGGCATCGTCAAGGGCGTCGATCAATAGTGGGATCGCTGCCTTCGCTTCAGGGCCGCATTTCCCAATTGAATAGGCCGCCGCGTGTCTCACGTCGGAGTCAGGTGCCTGCATTGCCTCGATCAACGTCGGCACAACTTCGCTTGCTACCGGTCCGATCTCTCCGATCCCGTAAAGGGCCTTGCTACGAAGGGCCGGGGTTGCAGTCCTTGCGAGCTCGGCGAGCGGCTCGACGGCCGGCTCGCCATAGCGAGGCAGTGCGGTAGCGGTGTGGATGCGGAGTCGTTCCGGCCGTTGAGCATCCATCAACACTCGAACGAGCGGCTTGAATGCTGGTTCACCAATCCGGCACAGCGACTCGATGGGAACCCTAAAATCGATGAATCGATCCGCAGCGTCGATCAGATCCTCGATGGCAGGCTGAGCGGCGGGGCCAAACTCGCCCAGCGAAGCGGCAGCCGCCTCAACGACAGACGGATGCTCGTCGTCGAGCGATTTCACAAGCGCCGCGACTTCTGATGGGCGGCCGCGACCGACGCTGCCGAGCGCCCGTGCGGCCGCCTCACGCACTTCATCGTCACTGTCTTGAAGCAATGTGATCAGTGCAGGAACGGCCTGCTCTGCTTGGGGGCCCAGCATGCCGAACGCAAAGGCAGCTTTGCGGCGCTGCTCCGCGTCCGAGTCCGATCGAGCGACTTCGACCCACTGGCTGACCGACTTGCCCCCGAATTGCGGATCATCTTCCGCTCCCGCACAAGTCGATGCCGCCGTCCACGTGAAGCACAGCAAGAAGAGCGGAAGAATGAGATAGCAACCGAGATGGATGGGAAGCTCGCACCGAGCTCCATCGCGAGACAATGCAGCGAGACCGCTCGTAGACCTCTTTTCCGTTGGCTCGTTCATAGAGTATCAGTGCTGGGAACAAAACCAGGATTCGGCACGTTGCTGCCCTTCCCGTGGAGCGTCAGCATCGCCTGATAAGTCCGGTAGTCGATGTCGTCGCTCAAGAACCTAACACTGCCGTCTGCCAAGGACGCATTTACGCCCGATCGATGGGCGGAGGAAGGCCGGGCGTAGAGAGCGTTCATTTGGTCAGTTCCGCTGAATGATATTGCTGCGGTCGATCTATCGCTGTTGATCAAGACCTGCGGCGGGGGCGGATTCGAGTACTCTTCATCGTAGTGGTGCCAGACAATCCCGGTGTAGTGCTTGGCGAGGCTCGGCTCCAAGAATTTGCGTGGATTGAGCATCACCTGCGATGGGGCCGCGTTGGATCGCATCGGTTCGAAGCTAATGCAATGCCATGGCTGTGCTTGCAAATTCTCGGTGAACAAGAGCGTGGTACTCGTGCCATCTCTGAAGTCATCGATCCGAATCGGCGGACCAGTCGGAGTCACATCACCCAACATGCTGGGACCACCGTATTTGTTATTGAAGGCTCCGTTAGCCGTTTTTGACGCTTCGGCGAATGGAAGTGGCGTGGTGCCTGTGACGCCACAGTTGGCGACGTAACTGTTGCGAGCGATTCCTTTGGCTTCGCCGGGGGATTTTGGGCAGATGAAGGTGGGCAGGTTTGGCAACGCCCGGCGGTTATACGTCCCGTCCACCATGCTCACGCTGCTCAGCAGTGGATACTCGTCTTCGCTCCAGTGCTCGTAGATGGGCTGATGCCCCAAATACGGCATCAGTGGGATGGCCCAGGTTCCAATCTTTGCATGAGCTCCGACCGGATGCTCGTCTCCCAACGGTTCCGACGGATCGGGGCCACCTGGGAATGTGCCAAAATCGTGAAGGTAACCAGGTAGTTCACCGTTGGCCACCTCGTATTCAACCGCTGCCAAAGCGAGGTTCCTGAGGTTATTTGCGCACTCGGTCCTCGAATATTCCGTGTGGGACGAGTGCATCGCCGGCATCAGCAGCCCCATCAGGACGATGATGATGGCGATCACCACCAGTACTTCAAGCAGCGTGATTCCAGCGCGACGGTGACCGAGCATTGATCCACCTCATCTTGGTTGCTTGTAGCCGCTGGGTATCGGAGGCCTTGAAAGGAAAAGACGCGTCCCCCGTTTACGGCGCGGCGGGCTGGACGGCCAGCTTCGCGAGTTCCGCATCGAGCATCGGCTGTAGCAGGTGCTTGAACGTGGGCATTTGATCCATGGTCGAGCGCAAGCCGTTCACCGAGCTTACCGAGGCCGCGATGTCGCTTGGCGTGTGATCAAAAAACGTCCAGCGCCACGTGCAGCTTCCTGCGTGCGCGGCAACCACAAAACCGTCCACGGTCACAACTGTTCTGTAGTCGTAGCTTCGCTCTGGAGCAAAGCGGTAGATCACGCATCGCCCGTAGTCATCGGACCGAACCGGCCTCTCGACGGCGAGCATCTCGCGAACGCTATCGCCAGCGGTCAGCGAACCATTAGCGAGCGCCACCATAATCGGTGCGCTCTCCGAACGCATCGCCCGGAAGTTCCGCCAATCGTCTGCCGACCGAATATCATTTTTGACGCAGTAGCTGACTGCTGCGACGCCGGCGGCGACTCCAACGATCGCTACTGCACGGAGCGCTGTCTGGAACATCTGTATCTGCACACGTCGAAAAACGGGCGTGATCGCTGAGAGCAGAATAATCAGTCTACCACCGCTGCCGGCAGATTGCCGTGGTTAAAGAGACGGAGGCAACCTTCTTCGGCTACGATACTGCCGCGGTATAGTCGGAGCGGACCCCATGAGCAGGACTTCACGGTGGACGATGTGGCGATTATTGGCGGAGGCATTGCCGGAATGGCTACGGCAGCGCGCCTCCAGTCGCAAGGGCTCTCGACAATCGTCCTCGAGGCTCACGGCCAGCCCGGTGGCTGCGCTGGGTTCTACCGCCGCCAAGGGTTCTCCTTCGACGTCGGCGCGACGACACTCGTCGACTTCGAGCCCGGAGGAGTCGGCGGTGAACTGCTGCGGTCGATCGGCATGAGCCCCGTGGCCGGTGAAGTACTGCCGGGCTACGTCGCATGGCTGCCGGATCGTCGGGTCACGCTCTATCGCGACTCCCAGCTATGGCAGGCTGAACGCGCGAAGATGCTGGGTGATACTCCAGCCCATCGCCAGTTCTGGCGACGACTCGACCACATCGCCGGAGTGTTCTGGCGAGCCAGTCGTCGAGGCGTCCGGCTCCCGCTTCGCACGCCAACCGACATTGCCCGGGCAGTTCGCTCAGTCGGTCTGGCGAACCTGCCGCTGTCGCGGTACTTGAACTGGACGATGGGGGACGCGCTCCGCGCCCACGGTCTGCGTGACGACCAGGCTCTCGTCGGTCTGCTCGCGATGCTGGTGGAGGACACGGTCCACAGCACGGTGGATGAAGCTCCCCTGATCAATGCCGCTCTCGGGATCACCATCCGCGGAAGCGGGCTGATGCGTGCTGAGGGTGGCATGCGCGGCTTCTGGCGCTCTTTCGTCGACCACTATCGGCGGCTGGGTGGGCATTTGCGAGTCGGCTGTCCTGTGAGGCGGGTCACCGGACGGGAGGGAGAGTTCTTGGTCGAGACGCGGCGAGGCACCATCCAAGCTCGGCAGATCGTCAGCGCCGTGCCAGTGGAGTTGACGAGCCGACTGGCTCCGGGGGAAGTGTCCCGGCGACTGCAGCCGTACCTAAGCCGCGATGCGGACGCTGGCGGAGGAGCCGTCGTCGTTTTCCTGGGAGTGCCGGAGGAGGAAGTCGACGGCCAGGAGTTCACCCATCACCAGTTGGTCCAGCAGTACGACGCTCCACTGGGCAACGGCAACAACATGTTCATTTCCGTCTCCGCAGCCGGCGACACTGCGAGCGCCCCAGGCGGCTACCGTGCCGTCATGATTTCGACGCACTGCGAGCTTGCTCGCTGGCAGGGGCTTTCGCCGGAGGAGTACGACTGCCTTAAAGTCGAGATCGGAACACGCCTGATCGCGCTCGCTCGCCGGGTCTACCCACGACTGGGGACGGCGGCAAAAGTTTGTGAGGTCGGCACGCCGCGAACTTATGAGCGGTTCACGCATCGGCCGCAGGGAGCCGTGGGGGGAGTGCGGCAGATGCTTTCCAACTCCAACCAGAAGGCTATTCCGCACGAACTGGGCGTGCCCGGATTCTGGTTGGCAGGCGACACCACGTGGCCGGGACTAGGGACCGTGGCCTGCGTACTGGGCAGCCGATTGGTCGCGGAGAGAGTGCTGCATCGGGCTCGCCGTTGGAGTCCGGCGAGTCGTCAAGAGCTACCGTCGGGGAGCCTTGGCGATGCATACGCTTGAATCGGCCGAGCCTCCACAGCCGGATCTATCGGAGCTGGGCCACGAGCTGTTGCTGACGACACCGGCTCAGCGCCGCTTGGCCCTGGCCCGGCCCTTCCTGGGGCTGCTTGCTTGTGGTCTAGCAGCGTATGCCGGTTGGTGGTGGCTCACGCCCTTTCTCGTGTTTCTAGTTTTTGTCGGAGTCGTCACGGTCACCCATGACGTCGTCCATGGCTCGCTCGGCTTGAATCGCCGCCAGACGGACTGGGCGCTGTTTTGGCTCGGTGCGGTTCTGCTTGAGAGCGGCCACGCCTATCGGCTCACACACACCCAGCATCACCGGGTGTTCCCAGGCGAAGACGACCCCGAAGGCGATCCAGCACGGATGACCTTCTGGCAGTCGGTCCTGTACGGCCCGCTCTTTCTGCCGCGGCTATGGTGGTGGGCGTACCGGAGGACTCGTGGAGACGCCCGGCAGCGGCGATGGCTGCTTGCAGAAGCCGCCTGGGCAGTCGCCGTGGCTATTTTTGGAGTCGTGCTGTGGCCCGTGACCCCGGCGGTTCTGGTCTATGTGGTGCTCGTGGTCGTCGGCAGTTGGACCTACGCGTTGCTCACAGTCCACCTGCCGCACCGGAGCTACGGCGAAACGCCGCTGACCCAGACGCACACGCTGCGGGGGAGGATCATCCCGGCTCTATTTCTTGAACTGACCTACCACCTCGAGCACCACCTCTACCCGCAGGTCCCGAGTCACAATCTGGCGGAGCTGTCACGGCGGCTCACTCCCTACTTCGAGCAGGCAGGAGTCGAGCCGCGGCGAGTACCCTAGAGCCGCCGGCACGTGTTGGGAACCTCGCCCGCCAATCCGAACCTATGTATGCTCCCAGCCCCTGCACCGTCGCGGCCAGCAAGTCCGTCCGCGATTTCCTACAGCACTCACTGCCACTAACAGGAGGGTGGAGGGGGCTCGCTGAGCGTCTGCACTGATCCAAATAAATCCGCCCCAATGGCAGCCTTACCCGCGCCATTGCGAAGCTGCGCCCGGCCTCGACGGTCATTCTCTCGAGCGTCCACTTTGTTCTACGCCCCCAGTGTTCGTTCTCTCGCCCCCAATCCGGCCGCCTGAACGATGGACGGACGGAAACAATACCCGAGACGGCGACCACGGGTCAGCCGGGCCTCTTAAACAGAGGCCTTGAGCTTCGGCTCGTACCTCGCAAAGTCAAAGCCTTATTGGTTCGGCGATTTACCGCAGAGATCCGTATGGATCACGAAGCCACGTGGAACCGGACAAGAGCGACATGAAATACGAGTCAACCACTTCGGCCAAATTCCCAGCTTCGACGAGGCTGGAGTTTTCATGGAGAAACCAAAATGCTTTGTCGTTGGCGGCGATGAGGTGGTCGCCATTGCCAGTGGAATAGAAACACAGTGTGCGACCGAGATCGGGCACGAGGTGGGAATTGACGATCGCGAATGATGAAGCGTCGAACCGCAGGCTGGAGAAACGTTCAAACCCGCCTGCTTCAAATGCATTTCCCTCGACCGTCCCATCAATGAGCTCGTAGACGTCTTGCAACGGGGTCGGCAATTCAAAAAGCGGCATGCTGGAGCTAAGGCGAAAATCGCTGAAGCCTCGTGGGCCGGCTAAAAAGCCTCGGACGGTTACGTCCGTCTGAAGAGTTCGCCCCATTTCCGCGCGATGGAGGTAGAGTCCACATCGATCTGCCGCCGCCATAGTCGAAAGCCACGCCTTCATCCCTGAAAGCCGTGCTCGTCGTGCAAGCCAGTTGAAGTACTCGCGTGGGTATCGGTAGATCGCGGCATGGTGGACGGTCAGCAGTTTCAGAAAAGAAGACGGAACGGTCTGCAAATCGGCGCCAGGCGAAAGGTAGAGTGACTCACCACCGAGTGCATTGGAATGGACTTCGTGCTGCTGATCTCCCACGGCTTCACTCACTTGCCGAACGTCACGGACTACGGGGCGGCGGCCCATAGCGACAGACTCAAAAACAAGCCCACCCGTCGCTCCCGTACATCCGCCTGGTTCGCGAAGTCTTTGTGAAGCCGGCAGCTCGATAGGCCGACGAGTTGGCCCTCAAGTGTAGCAGCGAGCAATGGCCGAGCCAATCTTCGAGCGCACCAGTTCTCAATCGCACCTGGCGTTGAACAATCCGGAGGGCCGAGCGAATCAACCGATCGAGTCACAAAATGGGGCCCGGCGGTCAATCGTGGGCAGCCGCGATCTAAGACCAGAATCAGGTCATGTGCACCTGGAACCCGATTGCACCCGCGGCGGATCGATGGAAGTGCACTGCGCGCATCAAGCCGATCGGGTCACGGAACGGATCGTAGCAGATATATCGAGCGCACCATTCACGAAGTGAGAGGGCAAGAACCGAATAGATGCCGCGAGGGCAGTATGTGGTCGGCGCCGCGAACGTTGGAAATCACGTGGCGACCGCCGACGAGTTAGATCTGCAGCGAGGGGCCCATCGGTCGCTCACGTGAATTTCATTGTTCCACGACCTCAGCTGCAGCGGCCGTTAGCGGGAGAGCCGTGCGTTGATGCATTGAGGGTCCGCTAATCCTAGGCGTCACCGGTACGTGTAGCACCCGCCGAACTTGCCCCCGTCATTCTACCGAGTAGCGGGAGGGGCAGTACAGCCGCCGCGAGCAATACGCAGACGCCAATTCCTAGCGACAGCTCCGCGAATCTCTCGGGTATCAAATCGACGACAGCGCCGAGCGCGATCACCCCCACAGCGAAACCAATGCGTTTGGCCAGCACGAACAGAGCGTTCCTGCGTGCTTCGTCAATTCGGTAAAGCATGTTTGGATCTGTGGAGTTGGCTCAGCTAACGAGCTGACGCGTGAAGATCGGGACCGCGTGGCAGGTCCGCATCATTGCGGCGTGAGAAAAGATTGGATATGGCTCGTGGAACGGCGGCGATCAGCGGGCGGAAATGGCGCCAGTGATTCTGATTTCAGTGAAAAGCCGGAACGCCATTTCCGCTCCGTTGCATCGCTATGTTCTGTCGTATCTACCATTGGCAAGCGACAATCACCCACCGAATGACTTCTCGTAGACCTCACGAATCCTTTTGGAGTTGATGTCTCCCTTTGTGCAGTATGGACATCCACACGGCTTTTTGCCTTTGGCGTCAGGGTAATATCGCCATTCCATGACCTGAGGCACAGAATTGACTTTTTGTATTTCGGCGGGTTCAATCTTGCGAGAAATGATCACCTCGAACCCTTCAGGTTGTTCAGCGTTGAAAACGACCCCAACAGCTTCAGAGGCAGATAGCACTTGATGGTTCTGACTGTAGTGCGTGCCCAGCCATCACTTTCTGTTCGTCCGGAATGCGGAAGTAGACTCCGACAATTGTCCTTTGACCAATTCGTTTGAGCTCGCGGAGCCATTGATGTGAAACATAGAAATTGTCGGTCACGGGCATAGCGAACACGATTCTATCGTAGCCGTCGGCCAGCGGTTGCTTAAGTCGGCGCGGCTTGATCCCGCCCCGACGTATCGAGTCGGTCTCCTTCTCAGGTGCGAGATGAACGAATAGTGCCATGTCGAATTACGGTGTCGGTTAAGCGACAGAACGGCGAGGATCACGCGGCGGCGGCCCATGGGATCGAGTCAACAAAACGCGTCACCCGCCGCTCGCGTGAATCCGTTCGTTATCCGGCGATCCCTCATGTTAGCGCAGAACGCGTAGCCCAAACTATTGGCCGCGGCAACGGATGAATGTCGTGGTTGAAAGATCAGCATTCCCCCAGTCAGTCAGCCCGCCTAAAGCATCGGTTCCGACGTCAGTGTCAATGAAGCGGCACCGGGTCAACGTAGCATCGTTGAACGCCGCACCTCGAAGGTCGCATCGATCAAAGACGACTTCCGTCAATTCAGCGAGAAACCAGAGAGACCAGTAAAGATCGCATCTGATGAACGTCACGCGAGTGAGCCGAACGCCCATCATAAGACACCCCTCGGCGATGCGGTCAGTGTATGTTTCGTCTGTGACCACACGGTCGTCGTTGTCAGCGCCGTTCCGCAGATCGAGCATTTTCGACGTCAGTCCGGATAACGTCCGCGTTAACCCGGCGGCGGCCGAGTGGATAGTCTTCAGTAAGTGCCCCATCCGCCGCTCGGGTTCGACGCGTTGTTATGGCTCCGTAGCAGTGCCCGGCGAGCCAGGACCGCAGATGTAGCACCGTGGTAATCGAGTGTAACCGATCGACTCGGCGTCAGCATGTCTGAATCGGCCGGTTCTCTGGCATCAATCGTGAAAGCCGGAACTCACGTATCGCTCTTTGGGCCAAGCCCCGCGAACCAGGCTCAGTGATCATCGAACGCCAGACAGTCAACGACGGAGCCGCCTGATCGAAGAGCTTCATAAACGTTGTCGACCCGACGACTTTCCAATGCGGTTGTCCTTCACGCGCACCTGTTCCAGGATTGAACCCTCGGATCGCGATGACGTCAAATCCTCGAGCACGGAAGTTAGTGGCACCCCGAACGACAGTCGGAATCTAATGCGGGTGGCGGTTCACTGTGCATAGGGGCTGTTCGAGCGCACCACGGCAGGCAGCGAACGGATAGCGTCGGTGATTGCCATAACGTCCGCGTTAACCCGGCGGCGGCCGAGTGGATAGTATTCAGGAGGCGCCCCATCCGCCGCTCGGGTTCGACGCCTTGTTATGCCGCTATTCCGCGATCAGCCTTCCGTCGTCCGTAGCTTCGCCACGATCCTCATACTCCGGCCATGCGTACTGGCATTGGTGTTCATCCACACGTAGGTAACAGACAGAGGCAAGCGGCAATGGCTTGAAGACACCACCATTCTTGGCAATTATGGCTGCCTCGCGAACAACTGACCCGAAGTAGGCAGCAAGCGTCTCAGATAGTTGCTCGTCAGATTCTGGCGAATCGTCGAACGGCCCTAAACTCACCGATGTGCCGTCAATCGCTGTGAAAGCAACGGCATTTCCATTGTCGTAGATCTCAGTCACTGCGTCCATCCATTCGGACACGTCACATTCCAAGACGTTCTCCTCGATGTAGCTTTGCCATTCTCCGTCATACACCACATCGGCGTCCTGCCTCATGTCGAAGACCAGCGAAACCCATGCAGACTGATCGAATTGGTAGCCCAGCACAATTTGATGGATGGCACCGCCAGGATCACCAGGGCCGGTGAGCTTGTGCGGATGGAATGTTTGAACGGACGTGGTGATCGCTTCCACTAAAGGTGCGACGAAACTGCGAAGGTCAATATGCATAGGACTCATTGGCATAACGGCAGGCATAACCGGGCGGCGGCCAATCGGGAAGTTACAGAAAAACGCGTCAACCGCCGCTCCGTGTTCATGCCATTGTTCTGCCAGGTTCGGTTTTGCGAGTGCCTCATTTAGTGTCTACTAATCACCCGCAGCTCCGTCGCATTGTCGGCGACTTTAGTTCGCAGCGCATCAACCTTGTTCATCAACTCTTGGCCTTCATGAAAGGGAACGTAGTCATTGAAACTTCCCGACCCACCGTAAACAGAGCCAACACGAGACGCAAGTTCGTTGAGGTCACTCTGCGCGAAACCAACGGCATCGAGATACTCCGCCGTAGCGAGACAGGACTGAAAATGCGCAGTCCACCGACAGCCGTGAATCTCTCGCAAGATCGATGTGAGTTGCCGAAGCAATTCAACTAGGGATCTCAGTTGTTCAGAACGATTGGGCATCTATGGCGGGGTTGTCGTCGGGGTCGTGAAGGATGAAAGTTGTAGGTGGCAGAACGGCACGGATTACGGGGCGGCGGCCCACAAAGACAGTTTCGAAAACACGAGCACCCGCCGCTCCCGTACATCCGATGGTTCGCGGAGTTTTCGTGGAGCCGGCAGATCGGTGAACCGACGAGCCAGACGCGTGAAGTATAGCAGCGGGCAATGGCCGAGCCAATCTTCGAGCGCACCAGTTCTGGCGCGCACCTGGCGTTGAATAATCCGGAGTAGCCTCACGAACCGAGCCATTCGATGCGGAGTGACCGGCGGTCGAATGCAGAAACCCGCGATTCCGGGAGCACAGTCAAATCGCGTGCACCTGTTGCGGGATCGAACTTACGGCAGAACGAAAGTCGTGGATCGAGTGCATCAAACCGATGGCGTCACCGAGCGGCGAGCATCAGTAATTCGAGCGCACTATTTGTAATGCGAGAGGCAAAGGACCAAATCAGACGCCGCGAGAACGGCATGGTGGTCGACGCCGCGAACGGTGGCGTTAACCCGGCGGCGGCCGAGTGGATAGTCTTCAGTAAGTGCCCCATCCGCCGCTCGGGTTCGACGCGTTGTTATGGCTCCGCAGCAGTGCCCGGCGAGCCAGGACCGCAGATGTAGCACCGTGGGAATCGAGTGTAACCGATCGACTCGGCGTCAGCATGCCTGAATCAGCCGGTTCTGTGGCATCAATCGTGAAAGCCGGAACTCACGTATCACTCTTTGGGCCAAGCCCCGCGTACCAGGTTCAGTGATCATCGAACGCCAGACAGTCAACGACGGTGTCGCGTGAGCGAAGTGCTTCATAAACGTTGTCGGCCCCACGACTCTCCAATGCGATTGACCTTCACGCGCACCTGCTCCCCGATTGAACCCTCGGATCGCGATGACGTCAAATCCTCGAGCACGGAAGTTAGTGGCGCCACAAACGACAGTCAGAAACTAATGCGGGTGGCGGTTCACTGTACATAGGGGCTGATTCGAGCGCACCACGGCAGGCGGAGAACGGATAGCGTCGGTGATTGCCATAACGGCGGCGATGACGTGGCCGCCGCATTGTGGATAGAGTTGAAGAGAGCGGACATCGGCGGCTCACGTCAATCGCGTGGTTACC
Organism: Candidatus Laterigemmans baculatus; assembly: GCF_010367455.1. Lineage (GTDB taxonomy): Bacteria > Planctomycetota > Planctomycetia > Pirellulales > Pirellulaceae > Laterigemmans > Laterigemmans baculatus. Next base: position 17,848 of record NZ_WRPR01000096.1, read on the forward strand.
CGCCGTCCTGTTCCCAAGTGTAGTGCGAAACTGTGCCTGGAGGTAGAAGCGACTCAAGTTTAGCAACGCCATCTGCCGTCATACCTGATTTGTCTACGAATAAGTAGTCCACAGTTGTCAATTTCGCCAGGGTGTCGATGGATTTGTCTGTGACGCCCGGCGTCTCCAGCATCAGCGTCAGCTCGTATTTCGGAGGCATTTCATTCAGGAGGAGCAGGCGTTCAACGTTATCGTCTGACAGAAGTGAGTGCTCACGGAATTCGAGGTAGAAGACCCCGAACCCATTGTGGAGGAACTCAGCTCGTAGCTCCGCAAACGGCATGAAGATACGTTCTTGGACGTCGGCGAGTCGACTCATGGCCACCAGGAATGGCGCGATCACAACTGCGGCCCAAACCAGGGCCACAATGCCAGCCATCAGGAACCCGACCGAAAGCTTCCGCCGCAGTTGCATGTCAGCACGACCTCGCGCGGAAATCGGTCAGTCGGGTAACGGCCGCGTTAACCCGGCGGCGGCCGAATGGATGGTTTTCAGGACACGCCCCATCCGCCGCTCGGGTTCGACGCATGGTTCGCGGAGCCCTTGTGGAGCCGGCAGCTCGATAGGTCGACGAGCCGGAACCACAAAGCGTAGCGGCGAGCAATGGCCGAGCCAATCTTCGAGCGCATCAGTTCTCGCGCGCACCTGGCGTTGAACAATCAGGAGGAGCCGCGCGAACCGAACCACGAATTGGGTACCGGCGGTCAAATTCAGAAAGCCGCGGTTCCGGGAGCACAGTCAATTCGCGGGCACCTCTTACGGGATCGAACTTACGACTAAACGAAAGTAGTGAACCGAGCGCATCAAACCAATCGTGTCACCGAGCGGTTGGCATCAACAATTCGAGCGCACCATTTATGACGTGAGTGGGAAAGAATCCACTCAGTCGCCGCGAGGGTGGTATGTGGTCGACTCCGCGAACGGGGGCGTTAACCCGGCGGCGGCCGAGTGGAAAGTCTACAAGAAGCGCCCCATCCGCGGCTCGGGTTCGACGCTTTGTTATCCGTCATTCTTGTCGGTGCGCGTGCCTTCGCTTGTCGCCGACGTAAGCCAACACCAAACGAAGACCGTCTCCAGCCAGAAAGAGAGCGACACGAGGGAAAGGAGACAATAAGCGACGAAGTTGAGGCCAAAGTGTCCGCTGATTATAGCCGCCAAGATGACGGGCGGCATCGTCCATAGCGCGAGCCAAAGCAATTCGAGCCATTTTGGTTTGTTCATACGGCATCGTCGCGATTCTGTTTCCTCGCAAGTTCGTCAAGTATCGAGGTGTAGAGTGGCAGCCATCGGGGGTCATCCTTGAACCAGATGTACGTGTTGTCGAGCCTATGAGTAAGGTCGGTGTAGTCAGAGGCGGCGAGGGAGTTTTCGAGACACAGCGCCTGCTTCCGATACGCCAGAAGACGGTCCACAGTGAGGTGCCCGAGTTCGGCGGATGTAAGCGGTCGAATTCGTCGAGGCAGAACCATCGCGGAAGGAACCTGCGCGAGGACTTTCTGTGTCGGATAACGTGGTCGATAACGCGGCGGCGGCCGAACGGATAGTCTGAAGCAAACGGCTGTCCGCCGCTCGCGTTCATCGAATGGTTCGTCGGCCGTTCAGGCGATTTAGTGGGATTTGCGGACGACGCTGCCATTCAAGTCACTGTGTTTCTATCGCAACAAGCCGTTTATCTAAAAGATGCAGAAGATCGTTAGCGGAAGGAAGGAGTGTCGTTAAATCTTCGTTGGAGACTTCAGAGATAAAATCGTGCGTCTTCGTTGGCAACCATGGGAGCGCTCGATAGAGCCGATGAAACCGTTCAAGTGCGAGCCGTTCATCGGCCGTGAGGATCGCCACGGCCTCTGGTACGTCAAATGCCCACGTCAGTCCCACAAGTCGATGGAAGATTGCTGCGTCCGAAAGCTCCGGCATCTGAGCACGAGCATTGGCCCGGCCATCCAGATGTACGAGGAAACGCAGCGAAAAGGCTAGGCCTCGGATCGCGATGTCACGTTGGCGTGGGTTCAGGGACATTGGATCCGACGAACGGCGGAAATCACGGGGCGACCGTCGACGAGCTAGAGCCGCAGAGAGGACCCCATCGGTCGCTCCCGTGAATTTCATGGTTATGCCAGAACA
>NZ_WRPR01000097.1 GCF_010367455.1 Candidatus Laterigemmans baculatus
TTTCGCAGACTTCCACGCCCTTCTTCGTCTTCTGACGCCAAGACATCCCCCATGTGCCCTTGATAGTTTGACCATCACAATCTCAAACTCGTGATCTGCGAATTGCTCCGCTGTCACTTTAGATCTCGATCGCGATGAACCATCAGACGATAAATCCCACTACCACACACTCGGCAACCGGCAAAGCCGATCCCCGAATGCATCGAGCGGGCTACATCGAATCCTTGCAAGCTCATCTCGAGCGAAGCCACTCCCTCGATCCGCTCCCGAAGGAGCCTCTCAAGCGACGGGCTTCACTCAAACGCTTCTTGAAGAACTACATTTTGCTCGTGCCACTCAAAGGCGAACCTTCAAGTGAAAGCACAAGCACATGTGGTGCTCTTAGATGCTTTTTACCCAACAACCAAATTGTCAAATATCAGTGATCACCGGAGCGATCAGGTGCCGCTGGAAAGCAGCCAAGGGAACAGTGCAAGCCGTGTGGCATGGCTGTTCACTTGGTCACCTTCGGGCGATTTGCGAATCTTAGCGGCTTCCGAACCAGGTCGTCAACGGCTGTTTTCGCTTTTTCGAAGCCCCGGTTTTTTTGCTCGCCCTGGGCAGCCAGGGCATCCAAAAAGGGCTCGAAACCGAGTCGCTGAACGATCCTTCGCGTCGCGTCGGAGCTCATTAACTCGGTCCGGGAAGAATCGCATCTGAAGCGAAAATCCGCAAGAGCTCTCCGCGAAGTTTTTGCAAAAATTGGACACATAGCTGCAGCTGCTGCCGCAGGTGCTGCGAAGTCGCGGCGGATTCGCGTCAAAGCGGTACGGCGTCCAGAGGCAACAAGGCCGTCGGCGTCCCTGATTGCAGCGTTCCCGCGGCACATCGCTTCGGGCGGGGGCGGGAGCTGTGAAGCCACCGAGGACCCAGAGGACACCGAGAAAATCTGAAGTGAGGGAGTTGAGCTTCGCCAACCATTCCCTCCGCCTGGGATGGTGAAAAGCCCGGAGAAAAAGGCCGCCCGAATGAGAAACGGCACCTCAAAATGTTACTCTCCCGCTTGCGGGAGGGTCGGGCTCTTAGGCCCGGGGAGGGCAATGGGTTTCGGCACGAACTCACGATTGAGCCGTAGGAAAACGAGCCCATGCGTGGAGCAAAAGGGTCACACCCACTCATCACGCGATCGTCTGGCGGACCCTCCCCGCTCGTTCCTCGCGACCCTCCCGGGGGGAGGGTGGTGTCCTACGCGAAACAGCGTCAACTCACTCACGAGAACGTTTTCACCATCACTACCTCCGCCTCTGTGAGCTCGGTGCCCTCTGTGGCTGACTCCTTGTTGGCACTCCGCATCATAGATGGCGTAGCCCCGGACGGGGCGGGAGCTGGGAAGCCACCGAGGTCACAGAGAGCACCGAGGACGACCGAAGTGAAGGACTTGAGCTTTCGCCAATCACTCCCGCCGCCTGGGATGGTGAAAGGCGCCGGAGGGAAAAGGTCGCCAGAAGGAGAAACGGCACCTCAAAATATTACTCTCCCGCTTGCGGGAGGGTCGGGCTCTTAGGCCCGGGGAGGGCAATGGGTTTCGGCACGAACTCACGATTGAGCCGTAGGAAAACGAGCCAAAGCGTTGAGCCAAAAGGGGCACACGCACTCATCACGCGAGCGCCGACCGGACCCTCCCCGCTCGTTCCTCGCGACCCTCCCGGGGGGAGGGTGATGGCTATCGCAAAACAGCGTCAACTCACTCACGAGAGTGTTTTCACGATCACTCCCTCCGCCTCTGTGGGTTCTGTGCCCTCTGTGGCTGACTCCGAAGGGCGGGCCCACCAGCAGCGCGAAGATCGAGGGCTGAACATCCGCGATATCTGAGTGATCCGCGGTCCGCTGCCGCCCTCTGTGGCGAAACGCTCATGGGAGTGAGCGAGCGGCGCATGAAAAAACCCTCTAGGCCAAAGACCAAGAGGGTTTTTAAAATCCGGCGATACCTACTTTCACGCTGGTATGCACTATCATCGGCTCGGAAAGCTTAACTGCTGTGTTCGGGATGGGAACAGGTGTCACCTTTCCGATATGTTCACCGGAAGGACGGGTGCCGGGGTATTTCACCCGGCACCAGCCGTGTGTTGTTGGGTAAATTGCGATTCTTATAAGAAGCGGTGATCGAACGCGGAGGCGTCCGTCACGAGTGCAAGATAGTGATGGTCAAACTTTCGCCCGTTAGTACTGGTTAGCTCAACACGTTACCGTGCTTACAC
>NZ_WRPR01000007.1 GCF_010367455.1 Candidatus Laterigemmans baculatus
CCCAGCAGTTGGCTACCAAGTCGTTTAACGGCAAGCCGAAGGCGACTGTGTTTTAAAAAGCAGTCGCCTTCGGCTTGCCGTTAAACGATTTTTCAGCGAGCCGTCCTGCTCCGAGCCAATCCAAAGTAGCGCTGTCCAGCTAGCCCCCGGTTGCTAAACATGCCGGGGAAACCGGACGCTAGCGCGTGGCGGCTGATGGAATCGACGATCGGCATCCCTACCTACGGCTGCTCGGCTAGGCAGTAGAGCCTCTGGCGGTTCTGATCGCCCTCGCGCTCGCTGACCCGCATGTAGATCCGACCTCCGCAGAAGGTCGGAGTGGCGAAGACTTCGTTGTTTCCCAGCTGGTTCTTGCCGATCAGCTCGAACTTTTGTGGATCGGCGCGGAAGATGAACGTTTCGCCCGCTTCGTTGGTCGCAAAGATCTTGTCGCCAACTAGGACCGGCGAGGCGGTGAACGTGCCGCCAAGCCGCTCTTTCCAGAGCTCTTCACCGGTCTGCGGATCCCAGCACGCGGCGACACCGGCGTCCATGACGCCAAACAGCACGCCGTCGACCGCCAGCAACGATGGCACGTAGACCCGCGTGTTGGTTCGCCACAGCGTTTCTCCCGAGCCGTCGGTGCGGATCGCCGACATGTGGCTCTCGGGATAGCCGCCGCTGGTGAACATCAGCTCGCCGATGGTGACCGTGGAGGTCACGCATTCGGTCGTCGCCCCGTCAATTTCCCACAGCGTCTTGCCGGTCCGCGGGTCGAGGCTCGTGGCCAGATCGGTCCCGGTCATCAGCAGCTGGTCGCGGCCAGCGGTGTGGAGGATGATCGGCGAGGGATAGTTCGGCTTTTCCGCTCGCTCGCGTTTCCAGACGACTTCCCCCGACTGCCGATCGAGAGCGGCGATCGCTCCGCCTGCCTTGGTGTCGGCCGAGACGAGAACCAGCGACTGGTAGAGGGCCGGCGAAGATCCGTAGCCTTGGTGGATTTGGTAGTCGGTGACTTTTGTTTGCCACAGCACCTTGCCATCGAGGCTGAGGGCCGTCGTGTAGACGGCTTGGCTGTTGGGAAAATTGATGAAGATCCGTTCGCCGTCGCAGGCCACGGTGCTCGAGGCATTGGACGATTTGACGTTCTTCTGCATTCCGCCGGAGGCATGCACCTCGGTCTGCCAGAGCCGTTGGCCGCTGCCGCGGTCGAAGCACAGGACCGACTGCGAACCGCTCGTCTCGTCGGAGGTTGCCAGGAAAATCCGCTCGCCGACGACCGTGGGCGAGCCGTGGCCGCGGCCAGGAATCTCCGCCTTCCAGGCCACGTTCTTCGTCTCACTCCACTCGAGCGGGACCGATTGATCGGCTGCCGCGTGGCCGTTCCGCTGAGGCCCTCGCCACCACGGCCAGTCGGTCGTGGGGAACTCGAAGCCATCCTCGACCGCCGCCGCTTCCTGCTCGGTCGCGTCGCGGCTGCGCGGCTCAGCCGCCCGCGACGTCGCACCGGCAACTAGGAGCGAGGCGACCGCCAGCGCGGACAGCCGATGGATGAGGCGGACCGTCATAGACTCATTTCCCTAAAAACCGGACACAGCGGAAAGCGGCGCGAACCTCGCGTTCTCACTCAGGAATGATTTCGCCGCGGATCAGATCTTCGAACGTCTCTCGGCGGCGGATCAGTTTCGCTTCGCCGTCTTCGATCAGGACTTCGGCCGGACGCGTCTTACTGTTGTAGTTGCTGGCCATCACGAAGCCATAAGCGCCGGCATTCTCGAGCAGCAGATAGTCGCCCACGCGAGCGATCGGCAGCCGCCGCGAATCGACGTAGCCCCCTTCCTTCTGCGTAAAGATATCTCCCGATTCGCACAGCGGGCCACCGACCACGGCGTCGACTTCCGGGCGATCGGTCGCACCATCGCGAGGGGCGATTGCGATCGGGTGATAGGCCCCGTACATCACCGGCCGCGCCAAGTCGTTGAACCCGGCATCGACTAGGAAGAACAGATTGTCTCCCATCTTTTTGACCGCGCGGACTTCGGCGACCAAACACCCCGCCTCGGCAGCCAGGTACCGGCCCGGCTCGATCTCCAGACGGAGCGCGTGCCCAAAGGACTCGGCCAAGCGGTTGCGAGTCGCGTCCCACAAGCGGAAGTAGTCTTCGATGTTCACATACGTCTCGGTCGACCGGTACGGGACGGGGAGACCTCCGCCGGCGCTGATCGTCGTCAGCGTGCGACCGACGACCTGGGCAATCCGCTCCATCGCCTCGCAGACCTGAGCCAAATGCTCCAGGTCGGTCCCCGAGCCGATGTGCATGTGCAGCCCAGTGACCGTGATCCCATACTGGTCGGCTCGGCGCAAACAGTCGTCGACTTGATCGTGCCAGATGCCGTGCTTGCTTTGAGGTCCGCCGGTGTTCGTCTTCTGGCTATGGCCGTGCCCAAAGCCAGGGTTCACGCGGAGGGTGACATCGGCCCCCGGCCGCACGTCGCCCAATTGGTCGATCATTTCGGGCGAGCCGCAGTTCACGTGCAGCTTGTGCTCGACGGCCAACTCCAGGGCGGCAGCGTCGAAGATGTCCGCGGTATAAACGATCTCCTCCGGCTGATAGCCGGCGGCCAGGGCTCGGCGGATTTCTCCCGCGCTGACGGCGTCGACCAACGCCCCGGCGCGGCGCACGCGGTCGAGAATCGCCAGATTGCTGCACGCCTTCTGGGCATAACGGACCACATCGAAAGCCGCCAAGTCGGCAACTTTTTCGGCGATTACCTTAGCGTCGTACAGATAGGTGGGCGTTCCAAACTGTCGGGCCAAGTCGGCGATCGGAAGGCCAGCGAATTGGGTGCGGAGAGTCGAGAAAGTCGCGGTCGACATTCGGTTCAGTGCTTTCAGTGCAATAGGGACGTGGGTTGATTCGTTTAACGGCAAGCCGCAGGCGACGGTGTTTTCTACCGGAAGACGGAGTCCTCTTCCGTCGAATCACTACAGTGGACGAACCGGAGGGCGATCCTACGAAAAGCAGTCGCCTTCGGCTTGCCGTTAAACGATTGCTAGCAGGTAACAGTCTCGCCTACAGCTGGGCATCGTCCGGCAATAGGTCGAGCGGCTGATAACGGTTGTGGCGTTTCAATTCATAAGGGTCGTTGCCCCGAGTGTTGTAACAGGCGATCAACGACCACCGCGGATCGGGGCTGGTGTTCGCATCGCTGCGGTGCAGCAGATTGCTGTGAAAGAACAATCCATCGCCCGGCTGCATCTCGACGTACATCAACGGCAAACGGTTGAGGACAGCCGCTACCCGCTCGGGATCGGCCCCGGTCTGCCCTCCCACTTTGCCGTGCTCGAGGCGGCCGAAATGATGCGACCCCGGGACGATCTGCAGGCAGCCATTCGCCTGGGTAGCTCGGTCGATGGCGATGTAGCACGATCCCATGGCAGGATAGAGGCATCCGTAGGAATACCAATAGCCGTAATCCTGGTGCCATTCCCACGCACCGCCGACGCGCGGCTCTTTGAGCATCAATTTGTGGTGGTAGTGATACACCTCATCGCCGAGCAGCCGAGACATCGACTCGGCGATCCGGCGGCTGCGGACGAGCCGCGAATAGATGTCGTCGCTGAGCGAGTCGCGAACCGCCAGGATGGTTTTGCCGCCGGCAGCGTCGCTCCGCGTCGTGGCCCCCTGCTCCATCGAGCGGTCGCGACGCGCGGTCACCGCCAGCCGTTCGGTCTCGGCGGCGTCGAGCAAACCCGGTACGAGCAAAAACCCGTCGCGGGCAAACGTCTCCACATCGGCGTCAGAGGCGAGGAAGGGCATTGAGGTTGTCGCTTGGGGGGAGCTCCAGCCGCGTAGCGGCGACATACAGTAGCCTGGGGCGCGAGCCCCAGGAATGCAACAAATCATGCGGGCAAGCCCCGGAGGGGCGACATCGATTTATTGCGGAATGCTCTGTCGCCCCGCTGGGGCTTCGCGGGGGGCCCTTGCCCCGAGACCAGGGGCTCACGCCCCTGGCTATTTTATTTCGCCGCTACGCGGCTGGGCTATTCCCCCTCACGCCAAGATCGGCTTGATCAAATGGGCTGGCTCGACGCCGGTGAGTTTTTGATCGAGGCCCTGGAAGGGGTAGACGAACCGGTCGTGATCGATCCCCATCAAGTGCAGGATGGTGGCATTCAGATCGCGGATGTGGACGGGATCTTTGGTGATGTTGTACGAAAACTCGTCCGTTTCGCCATGCACCGTCGCTCCTTTAATGCCGGCTCCGGCCATCCACATCGTAAAGCACTTCGGATGGTGGTCGCGGCCGTACATGGTCTTGCTGAGTTTCCCTTGGCAGTAGATCGTCCGCCCGAACTCTCCTCCCCACACGACGAGCGTGTCGTCGAGCATGCCGCGCTGCCGCAGGTCGGTCAGCAGGCCGGCCGAGGGTTGGTCGACGTCGCGGCATTGTTTGGGAAGGTCGCCGGGCAGGTTTCCGTGCTGGTCCCAGCCGCGATGGAAGATCTGCGTGAACCGCACGCCCCGTTCGGCCATTCGCCGCGCCATCAGGCAGCAGTTGGCAAACGTTCCGGGAGTCTCGACATCGGGACCGTACAGATCCAGCACATGCTGCGGTTCGTCGGCGATATTGCTCAGCTCCGGGACGCTCGTTTGCATCCGGAACGCCATCTCGTACTGGGCGATCCGCGCGGCCGTTTCCGGATCGTTCGTCCGGTCGTAGGTTTCTTGGTTCAGCCGCGAGAGGGAGTCGAGCATCCGGCGACGGATCTTCGGATCGATTCCCTCGGGGTTCGACAAGTACAGCACGGGGTCGCCGCTGCTGCGGAGCGCCACGCCTTGATACTTGCTCGGCAAGAACCCGCTCCCCCACAGGCGGTTGTAGAGCGCCTGGGCCTGTTGGCGTCCGGTCCAGGAGGCGGTCATCACGAGGAACGCGGGGAGGTCCTCGTTCTCGGTTCCGAGGCCGTAGGAGAGCCACGATCCGAGGCTCGCTTTGCCCGGCAGCTGATTGCCGGTGCAGATGTAGGTGATCGCCGGGTCGTGGTTGATCGCCTCGGTCCACATCGATTTGACGACCGCCAACTCGTCGACTTTCTTGGCCGTGTGCGGCAGCAGCTCGGAGACCATCGTCCCGTTGTCGCCGTGGGGGGCGAACTTGTACATGCTCGGGGCGATCGGAAACCGAGCTTGGCCGCTGGTCATCGTCGTCAAACGCTGGCCTTGGCGAATCGAGTCGGGCAGGTCTTTGTCGAACCACTCGCCCATTTCGGGTTTGGGGTCCCACATGTCCATTTGGCTCGGACCGCCGGACATGAACAGGTAGATCGCGCGTTTGGCTTGGGGTTCATGGTGGGGCAGCGACGGCAGTCCACCGACCCGTGCCGGGGCCGATGCGGCCGGAGCGTGCTGGGCGTCGAGCGCGGCCAGGGCCGCGCAGCCAAGACCCGCCGAAGTCCCAGCGAAAAAGTGGCGTCGGGTCAGAGGATTCATCGAAAGGGGGTCCTGTGAAAGTGAGCTTTCTACTCGTTCGAGCTTTCTACTTATTCAGGGCGGCGTCGAGATTGAGGATCGTCGAGGCCACGATCGTCTCGGCCGCCGCGGCCGGGGAGTCGACGCCGAGCGCTTCGGTCAGCTCGGGCTCCGCCGCGTAGAGTTGCTCGGCGTCTCGCCGCAGCGTTTGCAGTTCCTCCAGCTCCGACGCGTCCGGAGCTCGCGAGAGGACGGCTTTGAAGGCCCAGCGGATCTGCTCCGCTTCGTCACTGCCGGCCGCCTCGGCCGCCTCTCGAGCAAGTCCCTTGGCGGCCTCGACGTACTGCGGCTCGTTCATCAGCAGCAGGGCCTGCATGGGCGTGTTAGTCCGCTCGCGCCGCGCCGTGCAGCTCTCCCGGCTCGGTGCGTCGAAAGTCGTCATCTGAGGCGGCGGGCTGGTCCGCTTCCAGAACGTGTACAGGCTCCGTCGATAAATCTTCTCCCCCTCGTCGGGGACGAAGCGAACCGTGTTGCTGCCGCTGTACCCGACGGCCGACCACAGCCCCTTCGGCTGGGGAGGTTTGACGCTCGGGCCGCCGAGCTTTTCCACCAGTTGGCCGCTGACGAACAAGGCTTGGTCGCGGAGCATTTCGCCATCGAGGCGGAACCGGGGGCCGCGGGCCAGGAGCCGATTGGCCGGATCCTTGGCGAGCATTTCGGGCGTGGCCACGGCGGTGCGGCGATAGGCATCGGTCATCACCAGCCGCTTGAGCAACTGCTTGACGTTCCAGCCTCCCTCGCGGAAATCGACCGCGAGGGTGTCGAGCAGCTGGGGGTGCGAGGGTGGCGTTCCCTGAGCACCAAAATCTTCGCTCGTCTTGACCAGTCCAGTGCCGAACAGCTGTTGCCAGAAGCGATTGACGGCGACGCGGGCCGTCAGCGGGTGCTCCGGAGCGGTCAGCCACTGCGCCAATCCGAGGCGATTGCGGGGCATCTCTTCGGCCATCGGCGGGAGCGACGCGGGGACTCCGCGGGAGACCGCTTCGCCCGGTTTGTCGTATTCGCCGCGAATCAGCACGTGAGCGGTCCGCGGCGTCTCCAGCTCGCGCCACACCAGCGTCGTCGGCACCGTGGCGAGGATCTCGTCTCGACGCTTGCGAAGTCCCTGCACCATGTCCTGCAGCACCAACCAATCGGGGTGAAGCGTGACGACGCGGCGGTAGTAGTCGCGGAGGGTTTTGGCCTCCGTGTCGGTGCGCTCCGCTGGGGGCTTGGCGGCGATCTCGCCAATCGCTTCTGGAAGCGGAGCCGAGGGAGAGCGGAAGGCGACGGCGAAGGCAGCCGGTCCTTCGTGGTTGATCGTCTTGATGTAAAGGTCGTTATCCCCTTGCTTCAGGTCGACCGTAATTTCATCACCGAGCGGAATCATTCCCCGCTCCCCACTCGACTCCGCGACTTTCTTGCCGCCGAGCCAAACCTGCACCCCGTCTTCGGTCCCGAGCAGCACGGTCAGCTTCTGCGGAGTCGCCGCAGTGATCCGACGATGCAGCAGCATCACCGACGAACGATCAGCGACCGTCGGCAGTTCGTGGACCGCCGTCGGCTGGAAGTCCTCAAGGGCTTTCCACTGGAACTCTTTTTCCTGGTAGGTGAATTTTTCGTCCGCTTGAAATGCCCGGCTTTGGGAGGCGAATTCGCGGTAGTAGCCCGTCGCCGCGTTCTCGACTTCGAACGGCCCGACTTGGTGCCACGGTCCGAGTTTCAGCTGGCGTTCGGGCGAGGCGAGCGGCAGATCGCTCGAGACCGCCAGCCGGACTTGCTTGAATGCGTGCCCGGCGTACTGCGATTCGTACTTGAGCGTGACGCGGAACTGCGTCTCACGGTCGGGGCTGCCGAGCAGGCTATCGGCGACGAACCAGGCGCTTCGCGGGCCCGGTTTCTGATGGCCCCCGATCGCCCAACCCGCGTCGGCTTCGACTTTCCCGTCGATCGCGTAACTCAGGGCGAATTTGGGGCTGTCGGGTTGCTCGTGATCGGCTTCCCCGTAGATCAGGCGGACCGGCAGGAAGTCTCCCTCGCTGTCAGAGGGGCGGACGGCGACTTCGATTTCGCTCAGCACGGCGTTCCCATTTTCGGCTCGGCCGGCCGGTTCGTCTCCCTTCTCGGTCAGCGCCTCCAGGCGGATCAACTGGTACGGCCCGCCGCTCGGCAGCGTCCCCTCGATCGTGAGCGCCTCTTTGGCGGGCAGCTCGCCGCCGGCGCGGACCGCGCCGTCTGCGAGGATTTCCTGAGTGCTTTCGCCGCTGCTGGTGGCCTTCTCGGGAACCAGCGGAATCCACTCGGTCGTGGTGGCCGATTCGCGGTTGGTGAGTCGCGCCGCCCACGCCTGCTCCGCTTCATCGACCGCCGGGAGCGGTCCGTTCATCTCCTTCTCCAAATCCGCCCGCATCGCGTCGACTTCGGCCAACTGCTGGAGGTGCTGCTCCGAGGGGACCTGGGCGACCGGCGGATGGTCCTTAACGTTGCCGTCGAGCGCTTTGCCGTCGAGGCTGTTGAAGAAAGCCGAGAGCGAATAGAACTCGCGCTGCGAGATGGGATCGAATTTGTGGTCGTGACAGACGGCGCAACCGGTGGTCAATCCAAGGAATACGGTCCCAAACGCGTCGGTGCGGTCGGTCACGTTGCGGGCAAAGACCTCTTCGTAGATCGAGCCACCCTCGCTGGTCGTCACGTTCAAGCGATTGAAGCCGCTGGCAATCTGGTCGGCCAGGGTCGCATCGGGAAGCAGGTCGCCGGCCAGCTGCTCGGTCACAAAGGCGTCGAACGATTTGTTGTCGTTGAAAGCGGCGATGACCCAGTCGCGGTAGGGCCACATCTCGCGGTAGTTGTCCAGGTGCAGCCCGTGCGTGTCGCCGTAGCGAACCAGGTCCAACCAAAAGCGGGCCATGTGCTCGCCGTAGCGGGGCGATTGCAGCAACCGGTCGACGACCCGCTCGTACGCCTCGGGGGAGTCATCCGCGAGAAACGCGTCGAGTTCGCCGGGCGTCGGGGGCAGCCCCGTCAGGTCGAACGTAACCCGCCGCAGCAATGCTTCCCGATCGGCCGGTCCGGCTGCGGTCAGCCCCGCCTTGCGGAGTTTGGCCAGGATGAACCCGTCGATCGGGTCAGCTGGATCGATCGGGTCGGGCGGATCGGTCGCGGAAGAGGTCGCTGCGTCCAGTTCGCTGGGGGGCGCGTCACTGGGAGGCGGTTCGTGCCGTACCGGTGGCACGAAGGACCAGTGGGCGGCGTACGGCGCTCCCCCCTCGATCCACCGCTCGAGCAGTACCTTTTGGGCTTCGCTCAGCGGCTTGTTCGCCTCCGGCGGCGGCATCATCTCGTAGGGCTCGGTTGCGCGGATCCGCGCGACCAGGGGGCTGGCTTCGACATCCCGCGGAACGATCGCTGGCTCGCCACTGTCGGCTTCGGCAAAAGCACTCTCGGCCTGATCGAGCCGCAGGCCCCCCTGCCGCTCGGCCTCGTCCGGACCATGACAGGCGAAGCAGTGGTCCGAAAGGATCGGTCGAATGTCGCTATTGAAATCGATTTCGGCGAGCTCCTCGGCCGTGGGCTTTGGGGTGCTCGAAGCGGCCGGTTCGGGCTCGGCCCCCCAAGCCGCCATCGCGGGCCCGAAGCAAAGGCTGGCCGAGAACAGCAGCATCCAGATCGACAGCGAAGTGCGCGGCATCGGACTTTGGCGGGTAGGAGACGGGGATCGTCGGCGGGAAAAAGTCCTTTCCAGTATATACCTTTCGCCGCGGCGACTCACGAGAAACTTCTTCACGGCGGTCTCTTCGCCCACTCGAGCCGACGGCGTTAGCCGCGGGTGCCGCAGCGGAAATCCCGGCGCTGCGAGGCCTGAGGCTGGCGCTTTGTCAGAAAACTAGCTCGATACCCTCCCCCCGGGCGTTGGCCTCTACACAAGTCCAAGGGCTACGAAAGGCACAGCCAATACCCTCCCCCCGGGAGGGTCGCGAGGAACGAGCGGGGAGGGTTTCCGCAACGGTGAGTTTCATTTGGGGCTATCGTCAGGGATTGCTCTCCCTCGCCTCGCTGACGCTCGACCCTCCCGGGGGGAGGGTCGAGGTCAGGTTGTGCGACTTGTGTAGAGACTAATGTCCCCCGGGAGGGTGGCGTCGAAGAGCGGTTTTCTGGCAACGCCTTGCTCACTTCCCGAGCGACGCGGCCAGTTCGGGGGCGTTGTAGATCGTCTTGATCGCTTCGCGGATCCCGACGCCGGAGACCGAGACCGCTCGCGCCTGGACATCGCTGTAGAGATAGTCTGACGACAGGCTCTGGATGTTTCCGTCGAAGATCAGCCCCACGAGCGCTCCCTCACGGTCGACGACCGGACTGCCGCTGTTGCCCCCGATGATGTCGGCGGTGCAGACAAAATTCAGCTGCGTCGACAGATCGAGCTCGTCCTTGGCCCGGTACCAGCTCTGGGGCAACTCCCAGTCCCCTTCGTTGTCATGCCCCGCGGCATGGGCAAAGGCGCCTTCGAAATCGGTCGAGGGCGGAATCTGCCGGCCGTCTTCCTGGTACCCGCTGACGAGTCCGAACGCCAAACGGAGCGTGAACGTCGCGTCAGGGTAATTTCCGGTTCCCTCGACGGCCACGGTCGCCTCGGTGATCTTCGCGTAGGCTTGGCGGAGTTCCTCTTCGACGCGTTCTCGTCGCTGGCGGGCCTCGCGGTAGGCCGGCTCCATGATCTTCGCCAGGGCGATCAGCGGATCGTCCGAAGCCTCGATCGCGGTCGCTCCACCTTCGGCCAACTGCTTGCGAACCGCGACGTCCGCCAGGTTCGTCTTTTCAACCAGCTCCGCAGCCCGCTCGGCGGGGCCCTTGCCTTCGAGGACTTTGGCGACCAACGGGTCATCTCCACCGCGGCGCTCGACGAGGTAGGCGATCTCATCGGCCAGCTTGGCCTGTTCCAAATCCTCGTAGATCGGAGCCTCGCTCAACAGATCTTGCATCAGCGACTCGCGTCCGGCTTGCCCGAACTCTCGCAGCCGTTCGTTGTTGGGCTTGGCGTCTTCGGCGGCCATCAGGTTCAGCGTCTGGGCGATCTCATAAAGCCGACTTCGGAACGATGTCACCTCGCCGAGCATTGCGCGCTGTTCGTCCTGCAGGCTCGCGACCGTCTCCCAAGCGGATGCCAAATCTTTGAGTTCGGGATCGGCGGCGATTCTTTCCAAGATGGTTTTCTCGCGGCGCTGCTTCACCTCGAACGTGACCGGTGCCTGTAGTCCGGCCAGCATTCCCGTGTAGGCTTTTCGCGAATTCTGGATCCCAAACAATTCATCGCGGGCGCGTCGCTTCTGCTCGGGGCCTTCGAGTCCGAACTGCTGGAGCATGATTTCTTTGCGGCGGAGGTAATCGAGCACATAGGGGAGCCGATGGTCTCGCAGGTACTTGAGAGCCGCGACAGTGAAAATGCGTTGCGTCCGCCCCGGGTTGCCCGAGACGAATACCAGATCTCCATCGGTGGCCGGGGTGTCGCTCCACTTGAGGAAATGCTCGATCTTTGCCGGCTCGCCGTCCTCATAAACTCGCACCAGCGTCGCATCGAGGTTGTAACGCGGGTACTCAAAGTTATCGGCATCGCCGCCAAAAAATGCCGCCTTCGTCTCCGGAGCCCAAACGAGTCGGACGTCGGTGAACTTTTTGTAGCGATAGAGGTGGTAGCGAGCGCCGCCGTACAGCGTGATCACGTCGCTTCGCAGTCCCGTCTGGTCAAGCGATTCTTTTTCGATCTCCGCGATCCGGCCGCGGCGGGCCTTGGCGGCCTCCTCGACTTCCATCTCACCGGTGACCGCTTCGGCAACCCGCTCGGTGACGTCGATGATTTCCACCAATTGATTCAGCTCTAGATCGGGAGCCTTGAGCTCCTCTTCCCGAGTTCGTGCCAAATACCCCTCCTCCATGATGTTCCGTTCGGGAGTGCTCAGCTTGAACAGAGTGTCGGAGGCGACGTGGTGATTGGTGAGCACCAGTCCGTCGCTCGAGACAAACGACCCCGAGCCGCCGGAGTTGAAACGCACCGAGGCCAGCATCAGATTCTGAGCCCAGGGTTCCGTGGCGTCGAAATCATGCCGCTCTTTCAAGAGTTGCCGTGGTAGCTCATTGAACAACCACATCCCTTCGTCTGCTTGGCTGATGCGTGGAAGATTCAGGGATCCGGTAAGGCAGCATGTCATCACAACCAGAACTCGCAAAGTATTCATCAACGCAGGGACTCCATTTCTGAGGGTTCGGTTGCCGACACCGTAGCTACTTCGATCAACAATTGCCGAATATTGAAGTCGCTCGCGGCGAATTCGTTTCGCAATCGGTCAAAGCTCTCCTTCCCGTAGGCCGGAAGGGGTTGTTTGACAAAGTGCTGGAAGACGCGATGGATAAAAGTGTCATGCACTTCCTGGTGGTTCGCCAGGAACTCGGCCAGCGGCCGCACCCCGGTGAACGTCTCCTTCTTTCCGTCGAGCGTTTGGTACCAGCCCGACGCGTCGATCGGCTTGTCGCCGGCTGAGGTGCGATACCGGCCGATCGCGTCGTAATTTTCGAGCGCGAAGCCGAGCGGGTTAATGATCGCGTGGCATTTTTGGCACTCAGCCGGTTCGGTTTGCAATGCAACTCGCTCGCGGGTGCTCAGGTCCGCGTGCAACTCGGCCGGCAGGGGAGTAAAGTCCTGCGGCGGCGAGCGGAGCGTGCGGCCGATCACGTTGCGAGTGAGAAAAACGCCGCGGTGGATCGGCGAGGTGTCGTCTTGATAGGCAAAACCGGCCATCAGCAAGGGGTGGGAGAGAATCCCGGCGCGCTGCTGGGGATCGACCTCTCGTTTCTCAAATCCCGCATTCTCGGAGAGTTCGATGCCGTAGAGCTTGGCCAAGCGATCATTCACATACAATTCATCGCTTGTCAGTAATTTGCGAAAGTCAGCGTCCCCTTCCCAAACTAAATCGTCCAGGTGGAGTTCGAGAGAACGCTTGAGATCGGTCGCGACCGCAGCGTTGAATTCGCCAAACTTGTCGCGGTCCTTGGGCAGTTCCGCGAAGTGATCGAACATCAACCACCACTCAAAAAATTCCCGGGTCTTGGCGCGAGTCCGGGGATCGTCGAGCATCCGCTCGGCCCACTCGGAAACCGCTTCGGGAGAATCGACTGAGCCTTCGGCCGCCGCTTCGAGCATTGCATCATCGGGAATCGAATCCCACAGCGTCAGGGCAAGCCGAGACATCACCGCATAGCCGTCGAGCTGCGGTGCGCTCTCGCTGGTCGGCTCCAAGGATGCGGAGGATTCTGGATTGGAGGGCCGATGGGTGCTGAGCCCAGGATAGAGGAACCGCGGTGATTTGAGCGTCAATAAGATGCTGCGGCGGACGGCGGTCAGGTCATCCTCGGAGGCCTCGAACGAAGCATCGACGAAGAAGGCTTTCTCAGAATCACTCAGCGGCCGACGGAAGGCGCGTTTGGCGAACGTTTGGGCGAATCGTCGTAGTCGCTCCTCCTGCGACCCTCCTTGCTTTGCTTTGAGATTCGCCAGACGGTCGAGATCGGCGATGACTTTGTCCGCGACTTCGATCGCAGCCAAGGTCGCCGCTTCGTCCCATTCGCGGGAGATCGATGTGCCTCGCGCGTAGCCGGTGCTCTCATCGTCCGGTGGAAACTTCGTCGCTACGGCGAGTGTTTCGGGATAGGATCCAGAGCCGAGATAGAGGCGGGGAATGACTTCCTCGGTTCCCTCGGGGGGCTTCCATCGCAATGCAATTCGAGCCGTCTTCTGACTGTATTTGAAAGTTTCGAGTTCGATTGGATAAGGTCGGCCGCCGATCAAAAACAGGGTGCTGCGAAACTCGGTCGCGTCACCCGACTTGACCCATCGATCGATCAGCGGTGTTCGCGTGTCATTGATCGACAATTTAAATCCGCAGTCCGATTCGACGATGAATTCATAGAATCCGGTCTGCGGGGCGAAGAGACCGCCCCGCCAGCGGATGGCAAATTCTTTGTCGCTGATCTTGTCCGGCAGCGGACTGGCGGTTTCGAAGTCGAAGTCGATCTCTGCATCTTTCCGCTCCAGACGCAGTTTATTGCTCCGGAAGTTTTTGCCGTTGTAATACTCCCCGTCCAAACCACCGCCCCCTTTCCAGACTCCGCGGCCTCGGAAACCGGCGACGATATCCGCGACGCTCGTGCGATACTGCTTGACCGTCAGTCGCGTGAGTTCGATCCGCGGCGGTGCATTGCGGAGTTGGGCGGCGGGCGAATAGAAGGCTTGATGGATGTACGCGGCAACGGCCTCCGCGTCGGCATCGACGATTGCTGCGGGATCGTCTTCGGGCATCGTGTCGGTGATGATTTTCGCGAGCTCGGGAAGCGGATGGTCTCCATGGAGCGGTTCGCCGCCGGAGGCTTCAGAGCCTTCGCCTTCCGCGCCGTGGCAGGCAGCACACTGGGAGCGGTAGATCGCTTCGCCGCGGTCGAGCACTTCGTCAGACGATTGCGACGCTCGGGGCTCGGCCGCAGCCGCGCTTCGAAGTGAGCTCAGCTCGCCCCCCAGCAGATCCGAGAGCACGAGACCCGCGAACATGAGACCCGAGAACGCGAGAACCGCGAACACGAGACTAGCGAACACCACGAGAAACGAGACCGCCCGTCGAAGCGAGAGCGGCGGTAAACCTGGGAGCGCGGGCATGGTGGATGTCCAGCAACCGTTCGAGGGCGGCTGCCGTCGGTGGCAGGGGACTGGCAGGCAGGGATCGCATTTTAGGACTGGCCGGTTTGGGCGGTCAAACGAGCCGAGTCCGCTGCCGGTCGGCTGCGAATGGCCGCTCAGCGGTGGAGCCGTTCGCCGCCGGCGCGAGTCAGCATAGCGGCGAACAGCGCGGGCTCGATCGTGTGAGTGATCAAGCGGACAGCTCCGTCCATAAAGGCGGCGTTGAATCCTCGCGGATTCGCCTTGTTCATCTTCGCGAGCGGGGCATCGAAATCGATGACCGCATCGGCGGGCTGGGTCCACGGAACGGCGTGGTCGGCATCGACTTCGACCAGGGCGAGCGTGTTGCTCAGGCCGTCGGTAAAGTCGCTGAATCGGGTCACGCCGTCCGGTTCGAAGCCGAGCCCCTCGCCCACGACAGCTTGGTAGACCGTTTTACCCGGAGGAAGCGTCTGGCCGGGATGTTTAAAAATCGCCGGCATGCGGGGAATCAGCGCCGCGTTGTGCTCGCTGTTCCATGGCTCGTTGAGGTGGAACTCTTGGTACAGCTGTGCCTCGCCGACGAAGGGAAGGATGGCGACTCGCCAGCTGAGCAGCGGTTGACCTTCGGCGTTGCGGGAAGCCGGTTGGGGAAGCTGTTCAAAGGCGTTGTGGTAGTTGTGCAGCGCCAGCAGGATCTGCTTGAGGTTGTCTGCTGAGCTCCTCCGCAGTGCCGCCTCACGGCTGGCCTGGATGGTGGGTAAGAGCAAGCTGACGACGATGCCGGTGGTCGCGAGCCCTTGGTTGTCCACCTCGATTGTCAGCCGCCGGCCGCTGCGGCGAGGTTTCAACATCGCGACGATTTCACCGGCGAGCCGCTGGATGTAGCGGCGGGTGGCTTCGGTGATCGGGTCGCTTCCGTCGATTCGCTGCAGGCTCTCGGCGGTCGCCGCTTCGCGAGCGTACTGAAGCGCCTCGCCGACGACTTTCTCCAGCTCGATCGCTGCATCTTCATTGCGGCCGAGCAGCATCACTCGCAGCTTCCCGCTTGGGCGAACATCGGCGGCGACGACGATCGCGTCGAGCAGCTTGGGGATTTGGGTGGCGCCGGCCAGCGGTGGGGGCAGCTGGTCAGCCACTTGGACGGCCATCGCGTTCAGCTGCTCACGGACCGGCTCGACGACCGCCGCCGCCATCACGGGGGAAAGCTGAGGCAGGTCGGCGACCAGCCGCGGAAGGGGGCCCTGCCCTTCGTTGGCAGCGATCATCGGCATCAGATAGTTGCGGGTCGCAACCACCGCGGTGCGGGGTCCGTTCTGGTGCAGGTACAGATCTGGGGTGTGGGCCAGGGGCAGTGCCCGATAGCCATCGATTTCGATGGCGGGGCCTGCGAACAGGCTGGAATTGAGCTGCTGGACTTCGAAATCTTTGGTGAGCCGAACGGCGAAGCCAAAGTCGACCTGTTGCAGGCTCGGCGCTCCCGCCACGGCCACGACATAGTCCACGTCGGCGAAGTCGATTCCAATATTCTCCACGCCCCAGGCCCGGACGATCTCGGTCGGCATCAGCTTCAGCTCTTCAGCGCCGAGCAGCGGACCGGGGAAGAGGAAAGCGCAGCTCAGGGCGGAATCAGGAATGAAGCGCGTCGGCAGGCGAGCCGGGCTCGCCTCGGAGGCTTTCTGAGAGACTTTTTCGAGGCCTTGCTCAGCGGCGTCTGCGCGGGTTTGGGCGAAGGCAGGTGAGCTCAGGGCGGCGGTGGTGGCGAGGACGAGAGCAATTTGCAAAAACGCGCAGCGGCGAAGCCGTTGAAGATCAGGCATCGAAAGCACCTTGAGAGGAGCGGACCCAAGGCGGCAATTGTAGCGGGAAATGGAAAAACCCGCGGGAGCCGCATGGGCACCCGCGGGTTCGATGGCGTGTTGCGACGCTTGGATGGCAACTCGGGGATGAGTTGCGGAGAGGCTTCTACTCGATGATCACCAGCTCTTGCTCATCGCCTCGCAGAACGGTCAGGCGAAGAGCCACCTCCTCCTGATCCGCCTTGGTCTTGGCGGCGAGGAGCTCTGCAACGGTCGAAACCGGCTGTCCCTGAGCAGCGATAATGACATCCCCGGCCCGCAGCGGAGAGCGTTCCGGTCCGCGAGCAACCTGCGTCACCAGCAGTCCGGCGTCGATGCCTTCAAAGCCCATGCGTTTGGCCAACTCGGGATTGAGCGGCTGAACGCGAGCATTCAGGAAGATGCCTGGCTCTCCCGGGGCAAACTGTGCCAAGGCAGCTTCGGTCCGTTCACCGAGCGTGATTTCCAGATCCACGGTTTTGCCGTCGCGGAGGACCTCCATTTGCACACGTGCACCAGGCCCTTGCGAAGCGATCAAGTTGCGGAACTGCGACCAATTGCGGATCGAGCGGCCGTTGATCGATTGGACGATGTCGCCGGCCTGCAGACCCCCTTGGGCCGCGGGCTGTCCGGGAAGCACGTCTCGAATGTAAGCACCGCTGCGGGCGCTGAGGTCGAGCTTCTCGGCGACTTCATTGGGGATCTCACTCAGCTGAGCGCCGAGGAATCCTCGCCGCACGCTCCCGGATTCAATAATGCTCTCCATCACCGGGCGAGCGAGTCCCGAGGGGATTGCGAAACCAATCCCGTTGTAGCCTCCGCTCCGCGAGAGAATGGCCGTGTTGATCCCGACGACCTCGCCCTGGAGGTTCACCAGCGGACCGCCGCTGTTGCCGGGATTGATGGCGGCATCGGTTTGCAGGAAGTCTTCAAACCCGCCGCCGCCGCCCACGATCCCCTGCACGCGGTTCTTGGCGCTGATGATCCCGGCCGTCACCGTCTGTTCGAGCTCGAAGGGGCTGCCCATCGCCAGCACCCAATCGCCGACCTGAATGGCATCGCTGTCGCCAAGGACCGCCGCTTCCAGATTTTCGGCTTCAATCTTGAGGACGGCCAGATCCGTTTCGGGGTCCGTGCCCACGGTCTCGGCTTCGAATTCTCGGCCGTCGCTCAGTTGCACCACCAGCTCATCGGCACCTTCGACCACGTGATTGTTGGTCAGAATGTAGCCGTCGTCGCGGATGATGACTCCACTGCCGATGCCCGACTGCTCGGGACGCTGCATCCCTCCGCCTTGCCGGCCGCCAAACGGATCGATGCCGTTGTCCTCGAAGAACCGCCGCATCTGTGGAGGGATTCCCTCGAGCCCATTCGTCCCCCCACCGCCACGAATCGCGCGGGCTCGGCGGGTCATCTGCACGCTCACGACGCTCGGTCGAAGGGCATTGGAGACGTTGCGGAAAGCTGACGATAGATCCTGCGCGGTTTGCAGATTGCCTCGGGCCTCCTCCGCCGCAGCGACTTGGACGGCGTAGGCGTCACTGCTCCGCAGCCCTTCGGGCAGACTCAGGACGACGCCGGTCAGCAGCGAGCCAGTCAGCATTGCAGCAAGTGCCACGCTCAGAAAGTTCCATTGTCTTCGCATCAAACCTCTCCCAACCCCAGGGGCCGCAAAACAGACGTACTCTAGTTCGCTAGATCAGACGTTATTACTGTGCAAACGCCCTCAATGGTTCGAAAAAAAGCTGGGGGCAAAAATCGCGCCGGGGAGCCCCAGAGGCGGATTGAGAGAAGCACGCAGGAGAAAGCCACGGGAGCTGTGTCAGGGGTGCTGGACGAAACCGAGGGCTAGCTCTGTTAGCAAACCCCCTCTCAGTATCATCCTCCCCCCGGGAGGGCCGGGATCTTAGGCCCGGGGAGGGCCTGCTGCATCGCGCCGCATGGAGGCTCTACGTTGCGCATTACCCTCCCCGGTCGTTCCTCGCGACCCTCCCGGGGGGAGGGTGTCGTTGCGCGTTGTCTGACAGAGCCGAGGTAGATTATTCATCAGCCCCCGGTTCTGAAAAACGCCGCAAGAACCGGACGCTAGCCCGGATTATTCATCAGCCGCCGGGCGCTAGCCCCCGGTTCTCGAAAACGCCGTGGGAACCGGACGCTAGCGCGTGGCGGCTGATGAGATGAGAAATTCTCACGCTGAATTGCCATAACGTCAGTCGTGCCCAGCAGTTGGCTACCAAGTCGTTTAACGGCAAGCCGAAGGCGACTGCTTTCTAAAACACAGTCGCCTTCGGCTTGCCGTTAAATGATTTTTCGGCGAGCCGTTGCTTTGCTAGCAAATCCTAGGTGGCCGGAGTCAAGCACTGGGAGGTGGTGAGGTGCTCGGCTTCGAGGCGGAGATGGGAGCCCGAGCGGCTGGCGAGCAGCTGCAGATGGGGCCGCCGCACCATCTGCAGTCCGCGCGTGGAGGAGGCGGCGATCGGTTCGGCGGCTGCGTCCTGCCGGAGCGATTCGGCGGCAGCGGCGCCCCACGCTTTCAGCCGCCGGAGGAGCGGTCCCTGCGACGGTTGGAGCTGACTTTGGGCTCTCGCGGCGACCACCGTTTCGTCCCGCCCGACGTGGTACAGCTGACGGAGGTCGGCAAGCCGCACCGGGCTGTCGTCTTCTTGAATGAAGACCAAGTCGCCGGTGGCCCGTTCCAGCCCGGTCTGGCCGGCCGCTTCCATGCCGAGACGCCGATTGTGCCTTGCGATCCGGACTTGGGGATAGCGCGTGCGAAGTTCGTCGAGCACTTCGGCCGTGGCATCGCGGCTGCCATCGTCGACGAGGATGATCTCCACCGCACCATGCGTCAGCTCGGACAGGGCTTCCAAAACCCGCTCGACTTCGGCTGCGATCCGACTTTGGGCGTTGTGGACTGGAAGCACGACGCTCAATTTGGCGGTGCGGCTCATAGAGTGGTTTCCTGGAACGGGGGACGCAGCGGGGGGAGGTGCTCGCTTTCCGCGATCTCCTTTTCGTTCGGCCCGCCAGCGCCATCGGCTGCAGTGCGGGGCGAGCGGTGACTGCCTATACCCGTCGTATGGTTCGCGCGGCCTTGCCCTATAATCGATCTATCCGGAAGCGACCGATCTGGGGCGACCCCTGACACCTCCCATTCCATTCCATTCCATTCCAGCTCATTCCATTCCAGCCCGTGGCTATGCCTGCTTCGAATTTAGATCCTGCTACCGTCTCGGTTCCCGACTTTTCTCGCGGCGTCGAGGGGCTTTTGCCAGCGGTCGCTCAAGATGCGACCGATGGCACTGTCCTGATGCTGGCGTGGATGAATCGCGAGGCTTGGGAGGCGACGCTCCGCACTGGCCGGGCGACCTATTTCAGCCGCAGCCGGAATGGGTTGTGGCGAAAAGGGGACACCAGCGGCCATGCGCAACAAGTCATCGAGGCCCGGATCGACTGCGATGCCGATGCGATCCTGCTGCGCGTCGAGCAGACCGGTGCGGCTTGCCATGAGAACTACCGCAGTTGCTTCTTTCGAACGATCGACAGCGACGGAACGGTCGTCATCAATCAGCCGCGGCTGAGCGGCTCGGCTTGAGAGCGAGCTCCCCCTTGCAGGGCGGCTCATTTCGACGACAACACCAGGCTCGGAGGCGATTCGCCTGATTTCCCCCTTGCTTCTTCCTACTCGTGGGATGCCATGTCTGCCGAAGCCAAACTTGCCGCTCTCCAGCTCGAGCTGCCGCCAGCCCCGAAGGCGATGGGTGTGTACAAGCCGATCGTGATCATCGGGAACCTCGCCTATCTCTCTGGCCACGGACCGCTGAAGCCCGACAAGACGTTGATCACCGGGCGGCTCGGCGAAGACATGGATGTCGAAGCTGGCTATCAAGCGGCACGCGCCACCGGGTTGGCGCTGCTCGCCACGCTTCGCGAAAATCTCGGCAGCCTCGATCGCGTCGCCCGGCTCGTGAAAGTGCTCGGCCTGGTCCGCTCGACCGACGAGTTCGATGCCCAGCCGGCAGTCATCAACGGCTGCAGCGAGCTGTTCCGCGAAGTCTTCGGCGAGGACGCAGGCGTGGCCGCTCGGAGCGCCATCGGCACCAACGCCCTTCCCGGCGGAATCGCCGTCGAGATCGAAGCCATTTTCGAGCTGCGGTAGCAGGCCCGCGACACTTGCTCACGCGGAAAAGTCGTTTAACGGCAAGCCGCAGGCGACTGTGTTTTGAAAAGCAGTCGCCTGCGGCTTGCCGTTAAACAAATGACTCTGGCGGCAGCACGCGGTGCCGCCGCCGTGGGGTGAAGCTTACTTTAGCGGCGTCGCCGGGTGCTTTTCCGCATCATCGGATTGAGCGTCCGCCGGGTTGGCGTCGCGCTCTCGGAGTCTGCAGACGCCTGCCGCTCGGCCTCGGCTTGCCGCCGGGCCGTCACTTCGGGGAGCGGATCGAAGCCCTCGATCGAATCTTTGATCAGCAGTTTATCGATCCGGGCTTCGATGCCAGTCAAAAAGTCCCCTTCGCCGGGAGCGATGAAGGTGTAGGCCACCCCCTCGCGTCCCATCCGCCCGGTGCGTCCGACGCGGTGGACATAGTCGTCGGAGTCTTGCGGCACGTCGTAGTTGATGATGTGCGAGATCGTGCTCACGTCGATCCCGCGGCCGACGACGTCGGTGGCGACGAGGATCTGCAGCTTGCGGTCGCGGACGCTCTGCATCACGCGGTCGCGATCGCGTTGGTTCATGTCGCCATGGATGCAATCGCAGCGTTTCCAGCGGCTGCTCAGCTTTCGCTGCAGTTTATCGGTGCCCCGCTTGGTGCGGCAGAAGATGATCGCCTGCTCGGGCTGGTCGCGTTCGAGCAGCCGCTCGAGCAGCTCAAACTTGCGATCCGGAGCGACCGTGAAGTAGTGCTGCTCGATCGTGGCGACCGACATTCCGGTGGTCGAACAGTCGATCACTTCGGGCTCGGTCATGTACCGCTCGGCCAGTTTCCGCACCGTCGGCGGAAGCGTGGCGGAGAGCAGCAAGGTCTGGCGATCCGACGGGCATTGGCGGAGGATTTTTTCGATCTGCGGCCGAAACCCGATGTCGAGCATCCGGTCGGCTTCGTCGAGGACCAAGCACCACAGCGAGTCGGTCCGCAGCGTCCGCCGCGAGAGGTGGTCGGCAACGCGGCCGGGCGTCCCGACTGCGATTTGCACTCCCGCCTTCAGCTCGCGGAGTTGGCTGTTCATGTTTTTGCCGCCCGCGAGGACGGTGATCCGCGTCGGCACGCCCCAGGCCAGCCGTTCCAGCTCGCGGCCCACCTGGTCGGCCAGCTCGCGGGTCGGAACCAAGATCAAGGCTTGCGGATCGTGGCATTCCTCGAGCGGATCGAGCTGCTCGAGGATCGGAATCCCGAACGCAGCCGTCTTGCCCGTCCCGGTCCGCGCTTGGCCGATCACGTCGTAGCCTTCGAGCGCAAGGGGGATCAGCCCCGCTTGAATGGGCGTGGCCGTCTCGAAGCCCGCTCGCGCGAGGGCCTTGAGCATGATCGGCGAAAGATCGAGGTCCGCGAACCGCGTCGGTTCTGGTCCGGCGGGTTTGTCCATTAGCCAGTCGTCAATTGAGTGAGTGCGACGAATAGCCTTTGTTTTACGGTAGCCGAGGGTGATTGGCGAGACGGGGCGAGGCAGTTATCCCCGATTCGCACCCGCCACGCGGTCCGACTTTCGCCGCCGCGGCGGAGGTGTCGGCCGAATATGGTCGTGCGAACTCATCACCGCTCCCTGGCTTCGCAGGAGCGTCGCGACCAGCGCCGTCCACCCCGTTTGGTGGCTCGCCCCCAACCCCCGACCGTCGTCGCCGTGGAAGTACTCGTAGAACAAAATTAAATCCTTCCACCGCGGATCGTCGCGATACCGCGGATCGCCGCCATGCGCCGGACGATCTCCCTCGGCGTTCGGCTGGAAGATCGAGATCAGCCGCCGTTCCAGCTCGTGAGCCACCTCCAGCAGCGTCATCATGTTGCCGCTGCCAGTCGGGCATTCGACCTGGAAGCTGTCGCCGTAGAAGCTGTGGTAGCGGCGGAGCGACTGGACGATCAGATAATTCAGCGGGAACCAAACCGGCCCTCGCCAGTTGCTGTTACCGCCGAACATCCCGCTGTCGCTCTCCCCCGGAACGTACCGCACCTCGTGCCGCTGGCCGCCGAGCTCGAACACGAACGGCTCGTGCAAATGGGCCGCCGAAAGGCTGCGGATCCCGTGGGGCGAGAGGAACTCGGCTTCGTCGAGCATCACTGCGAGCAACCGCCGGAAGCGATCCTCCGAGGGAATCGCGAGCAACCGCCGCCGCGGGAACCCCTCGCGGCCTGCGTCCTCGCTCTCCATGTAAGTCATATGTTGGGTGCGATGCCCGCGATTGGCGACGAACCACTCGGTGCGGCGGTTGAAGCCGGGCAATTGCTCGATCACCGCGTCTTCGATGATCACCGACGTGAGCAGCGGAATCAGCCCGACCAGCGAGCGGATCCGCATCGGGATCCCGTGGTCCTCCAAATACAGATGGTCGTAGTAAAAACCATCTTCTTCGTCCCACAATCCGGTCCCGTCGAGCGAATTCATCGCCTCGGCAATCGCGATGTAGTGCTCGAAAAATTTGCTCGCCATGTCGCCGTACGCCGGGTTGCCGTCGGCCAGCTCGAGGGCGATCCGCAGCATCGAGCCGCAGTAAAACGCCATCCACGCCGTGCCGTCCGCCTGCTCCAAATAGCCGCCTGGGAGCGGTTTGCTGCGGTCGAAAATCCCGATGTTGTCGAGCCCCAGGAAGCCGCCGGTGAAGACGTGCCGCCCGCGAGGATCCTTGCGGTTGACCCACCAGGTGAAGTTCAGCAGCAGCTTCTGAAACACCCGGGCCAGGAACAGCGTGTCGCGCTGCTTGGGAGGCCCGGTCATCTTGTAAACCTGCCAGCACGCCCAAGCATGCACCGGCGGATTCACGTCCGAGAGCTTCCACTCGTACGCCGGGATCTGACCGTTGGGGTGCATGTACCATTCGCGAAGGAACAGAATCAGCTGCTCCTTGGCAAAGTGCGTATCGAGGTCGGCCATCGGCACCATGTGAAAAGCGCTGTCCCAGGCCGCGTACCAGGGATACTCCCACTTGTCGGGCATCGCCAGCAAATCGCGGTTGAAGAGGTGCCGCCAGTCGGAGTTGCGGACATGCTTTCGCTCCGGCGGCGGCTCGGGACCCGCCGGATCCCCCTCCAGCCAGGGCTCGATGCTGTAGTAATAAAACTGCTTGCTCCACAGCATCCCGGCATACGCTTGCCGCATCGTCCGCCGCGATTCTTCGTCGAGCGTCTCCGGAATTCGCAGCGCATAAAACTCATCCGCCTCTCGCTGCCGAAGCGTGAAAACTTGTTCGAATTCGGCTCCAAAGAGCGGCCCCAACGAGGACTTCACCGCAGAGGCTTGGGCAGCCGTTGGAGTGGCCGTTTTCACAGCCGTTTTCACAGCCGTTTCCGCTGAGGGCTCGTGGTCCAGTTCGCGTTCGATCGCGGGGACGTGGAGGGCCGGTTCGCCGTTCGGTTCGCCGCTCGGTTTGGGCGCTTCGCTGGGGAGCGACTCCTGGGCCCGCAGCCGCAGCCGAATCTGACGCCGCTCGCCAGCGGGGATCACCAGCAGGCTGTACGCGGCGGCTTTGGTGCCCCGGCGATGCGGATTCACGGCCGCCGTGTTGCCGCGAATCACGTACTGGTGGAAGGCGTCCTTAAAATACTCCGAACCGCTCGGCAGCCCTGGATGGCGGTGCGGGTTGGTGTCATTGTCGGTGAAGATCCACTCGGTGCTGCTGGCACCGCCGGGCGGTTCGGCAAAAACTTCGAAGCCGCCAAGCGTTTGGTGCTCGCCCCGCACCACGTCACCGTCGAGCCACATCCGGGGCCGCTCGTGGCGGCCCTCCTCGGTGCACTCCCAGGTCCAGGTGTTGCGAAACCAGACCTGCGGCAAGACGTGGAGGATCGCGGCCTGCGGTCCCGCGTTGGTGATCGTGTAGCGGAAGAGAATATCGTTTGGCGCCGCCTTGGCGTACTCGATCAGCACGTCGAAGTAGCGATCGCCATCGAAGAGCCCGGTGTCGGTCAGCTCGTACTCCGGGTCGCTCCGGTCTCGCGCCCGATTCATCTCGGTCAGATCTTCATAGGGGAACCGAGCTTGCGGGTATTTGTAGAGCCCGCGGGCGTAGGAGTGGGTGGGAGTGCTATCGAGGTAGTAGTAGCATTCCTTGACGTCCTCGCCGTGGTTTCCCTCGGGACCATTGAGCCCGAACAGCCGCTCCTTGAGGATCGGATCGCGACCGTTCCAGAGGGCCAGCGAGACGCACAGCCGGCACTCGCGGTCGCTCCAGCCGAGCAACCCGTCTTCGCCCCAGCGGTACGCGCGGCTGCGGGCATGGTCGTGCGGAAAATAGTTCCAGCTATCACCGTGGGGAGAATAGTCCTCGCGAACCGTTCCCCACTGCCGCTCCGAGAGGTAGGGGCCCCACCGCTGCCAGTTCTCCTCGCGGTGCTCGCTCAGCGCAAGGCGGTGATCTTCGGTACTCCGGAAAAGGTCTCGATCGCTACAGGGAACAGTCATGGGCAATGGGTCAGCCGGTCGATCAGCTCATTCACACGCGAGGCATCAAAATTCATTTTCGCAGCCGCTACCGAGAACAACCGCTTTTCCGGTTCGCTCAGGCGTCCATCGGCCGCCATCATCCGCATCAAGTCGGCGAGCAGTGCTTCTTGCTCCGCCGGCTCCTGTGGTAACTGGATTGCAGCCTGGTTCGATAACCCGAACGCGATCGCCGTTTGCAATTGGTTCTCGTCGAGCCCCAGCTCGCAGCATCGCTCGGCCAGCAAAGCCAACTCGGGTTCGCCGAGCGAGCCATCGGCGACCGCCATCACGACCAGGTTCTTCAGTTGCTCGATCTGTTGCATCGGTTCGCTCGTCGGCTCGAGAGGTGGAAGCAGGAAGGGCTCCATTGTAGCGCACGAGCGCCACGCCTTCAGCCGACGGCGCTAGCCGCGGGTTCCGTCGCGCGGACCCAGCGGACCTGCGCCCACCATCAACCTCATCAACTCTTGAGCCGACGGCGCTAGCCGCGGGTTCCGACGCGCTGCCGAGCGGATCGAGCTTGTGGTGGAACGCCGCTGCGGCGCAACGTTCTTCCACGGCGCGGACCGGATTGGGCCCGAGGCTAGCGCCTTCGGCTCAAAGGGCCCGCACAGATAACCTAGCTCGCGGAATCGCGCGGCGACTTCAGTGATGGTGAGTGGTTTCGAAACCGTACTTCTTGAGCCACTGTTCCCACTGGTGGGCCGAAGCGTGATCCTTCAGTTGCAGCTCCTGCCACCCTTTGCAGCGGTAGCGGACGTCGATGTGGTTGCCGTGGCTTGACTGCTGGACTTCGCATTTGAGTTGGCTCAGCGTCGCGGCCAGTTTCTTTGCCTGCGCTTCGTTGCTGGTATGCACCGCCCGCCAGTCGGCCAGCCGGTAGCGAACGATCTCTTTCGACGCAGCGGGGGAGGCCACGGCCGGGGTGGCGGCCGAGGCCGACGGCAGCGAGCCCAGCGAAGCGGCGATCGACAGCGGGAGCACGATGGCGATCAGACGGAACATCATGGTCATTCATCCTTGAACGAACTCGGGGAGAAACCCGCAAAGCGCGAGACGGCCGCCGAGGGTATGCCGGAGGCGGAAGTCGAGGAAAGACCAGTCCGGAGCAGCTCCCGCTCGAGGAACTGCGTCATCAGCTCGTACAGGTGGTACAGCTGCTTGGCGTCGGCCACCCCGTGCGTCTCTCCCGGGTAGAGCATCAGGTCGAACTGCTTGCCCGCTCGCTGCAGCGCGGCGACCAGCTGCAAGGTGTTGCCGAGGTGGACGTTGTCGTCGAGCTCGCCATGGATCAGCAGCAACCGGCCGTGCAGATCGGCCGCGCTGGCCGTGACGCTCGCGTCGCGATACCCCGCTTCATTGTTCTGCGGCGTGTCCATGTACCGCTCGGTGTAGAACGCATCGTAGTTCCGCCAATCGGTCACGCTGCCACCGGCAATCCCCGCCGCAAAGGCGTCGCTGTGCGTCAGGGCGTATGCCGTGTAGTACCCACCGTAGCTCCAGCCGCGGATCGCCAATCGCTCGCCATCGACCCACCGCTGCGACTTGAGCCACGCGACTGCGTCGAGCAGATCGGCCAACTCCTGCACGCCCAACCGCCGGTGAATGCTCCACGTGTCGGCGATCCCCCGCCCTCCACTGCTGCGGTTGTCGACGACCAACACCCCGATCCCCCGCGACGCCAAGAATTGGTGGTACAGCCCATTGCGGCCGTTCCAGCGATCGACCGCCGCGGGCGCTTGCGGGCCGCCGTAGGTGTAGACCAGCACCGGATAGCGGCGCTCCGAATCGCCGCCGGGGCTTTCGCGATCCGAGTCCTCGCCCAATGCCGCTTCACCCCCTCCAGCCTCCGCCAGCGGGCTCGGAGGGATCAGGTAAGCGGGCAAGGGAACGCCGTCGCGGGTCGTGATCTCCACCCACTGGGGCTGGGGAAGCTCCAGCGTCTGCCAAGGAGCGGGCGCGTCGGCCTCCGCCTCGTCGGTCGCCTCATCGGTCGCCGCCTTATCGGTCGCCGCGGCAGGCTCGTCGGCGCCGCCCGAAGCCGCCGCACTCGGGCTCGTCTCCTCGGTGGGTGTCTCTTCGGTGGGTGTCTCTTCGGTGGGTGTCTCTTCGGTGGGTGTCTCTTCGGTGGGCGTCTCTTCGGTTGCCGCATGGGGGTCGGTCGGCTGCGGTTCCCGGGTGGCGTTCTGGAGTGGGCGGCGAACGTCGCTGTCGACGCCGACGAGCGTCTTGTCGGGTTCACTCCGCAGCGTGCTGAACGTATCGGTGAACCACGCGCCATCGGGTGAGACGTCGACGGCGTGCCAGCCGGGGGCAGTGGTCAGGGGAGTGACTTCGCCGAGCGGCAGTGCTGGCCCTCGGCGGGAGCCCTGCCCTTCCGCCGCGTCGCGCCAGTGGACGCGGTACAGCTGCTGGCCGCGGACGCCCCGCTGGCGATCGCCGGTGACAAAGGCTTCCTGTTGTTCGGGCACGACCGCGACCAGCTCGCGAATGTCCCAGTCGCCGCTGGTCACCGGCGTCCGGCGGCTGCCGTCGGCGGATACTTTCCAGAGATGGCGACGGCCAGCGGGGAGGTCGCTCAGCCAGAGGAAATCGCCGCCGGGCAACCAGCGCGGTTCGCCGAGGATCTCGATCCACGCCGGACCTTGCTCGCGGAGCAGCACGCGTCGCGAGCCGCTCGCCGGATCGGCCTCGCGAAGCTCCAGCCACGTCTGGATGCGGTTCTGAATCTGGTAAGTCAGGGCATCGCCGTCGGGCCGCCAGGTGACCCGCACCACCAACGTCTCGGCTTCGTCGCCTCGCGGCTGGTGGATCGGCGTCAGCTGCAGCGAGTCGAGGCCGACGACCCACAGCCCGGCGCGGGGAATCGGATCGCCCGCTTTGGGATAGGCCACGACGTGGGTGCTGCCGCGCGGCGTCTCGCTCCCGGTCACGGTGAACGAGAGCACGTCGCTCGTGTCGATTCGCAGCAGCGCGATCCGCCGGCTGTCGGGGCTCCACCAAAAGCCTTTGAAGTTGCCGCGGCCGTAGATCTCTTCTTGGTACGTCCAGTCGAGGCGACCATTGAGCCGGGTTGGCGAACCGTCGTGGGTCAGCCGCAGGCTTTCGCCAGTCTCGACGCGGACGACGTACAGGTCGTTTTCGCGGACGAAGGCCACGGCCGATCCGTCCGGGCTGAGCGTGGGCGTTTGCCAGCTCGCCGCATCGCGCGTGACCAGCCGCGGAGCCTTGCCGCCACCGACGACCGCCAGCCCGCCGCCGACCTCGATCATCACCGGGCGGTCGATGCGGCTGATCTGCTGAGCGGCCGCGCGGACCGCGGCCTCAATCGCGGTCGCCGAGAGGCCACTGATCTTCGCAAGCTCTTCGCGGAGCCGCTCCGGCAGATCCCAGGGCCGCGTCTCACCGCTGCCCGGATCCATCACTCGCCACTGGTCGCGGCCGCGGATCGCCAGCTGGGAATCGGCCGTCCACTGCGTCGCCGGAGGTGGGCTGCTGAAGTAATTGAAGCGGTCGTCGGGATGAAACAGCGTCCGCACCGAGAGCGGCGGGACTTGCTCCGCTGGTGCGCGCTCCGCCGTGGCTGGTGGGGTCTGCGCGGAAGTTTGCCCCTGCAGGCTAGTCGCCCACAAGCAGAGCCCGATCAGCACGAGATGGCGGAGCATCGTGGAGCATCCTCATAAGGAGATTGCCTCCCCCCTAACTCTCACCCTCCCCCCGGGAGGGTCGCGAGGAACGAGCGGGGAGGGGCAATGTGCTGCGGGGTGAAGTTCGCTCAGTTCGCGGGGAAACGCCGGACGGGAGACCCTCCCCGGGCCTAAGAGCCCGACCCTCCCGCAAGCGGGCGGGTGACAGGGAAGGCTGGCGCCGCATCCACTTCCCCTTTACGCGGTGTGGATCGCTCGGTCGTCGACGGCCAGGGCCGCTTCGTGGACCGCTTCGGCGAGCGTCGGGTGGGCGTGGCAGGTGCGGGCGATATCTTCGCTGCTGGCACCGAACTCCATCGCCGCGGCCGCTTCGGCAATCAGGTCGCCGGCCCGCGCCCCGATGATGTGGACCCCGAGCACGCGATCGGTATCCGCGTCGGCCAGGATCTTCACCCGCCCTTCGGGATCGCCGAGCGTGCGAGCGCGGCCGTTGGCACCGAAGGGGCAGACTCCCTTGCGATATTTTACGCCCGCCTCTTTCAACTGGTCCTCGGTCTTGCCGACGCTGGCGATTTCCGGATGGGTGTAGACGATCGCTGGGATGACGTCGTAGTTGCAGTGGCTTTGCATCCCGATCATGCGTTCGACGCAGACCACGCCCTCTTCCATCGCTTTGTGGGCGAGCATCATTCCGCCGATGCAGTCCCCGATGGCGTAGATGTTTTTGACACCCGTCCAGTAGTTCTTGTCGACCGACAGGAAACCGCGGCCGTCGGTCTGCAGCCCGGCCTGTTCGAGTCCCGCTTCGAAGGTCGCCGGGACGCGCCCGGTGGCGACCAGCACGCGGTCGGCTTCGAGCGTCTCGCCGTCTTTGATTTTGACGACGCACCGCTCGCCTTCGACTTTCGCCGAATCGACGAACGTCCCGGTGCGGAACTCGATCCCCTGCTTCTTGAACGTCCGGTGGGCGATCTGGCCGATCTCGGTATCCATCCCCGGCAGGATCCGGTCGAGCGCTTCGAGCGTGATCACTTCGCTGCCGAGCCGGTTCCAGACGCTGCCGAGCTCGAGCCCGATGTAGCCGCCGCCGATCACGATCAGCCGCTCGGGAACTTCGCTGTAGGAGAGCGCTGAGGTGCTGTTGCCGATCCGCCGTCCATCCTCCTCGACTCCGCGAAGCCGGGCCGGACGGCTGCCGAGGGCCAGCAGGATTCGATCGCCCTGGACCAGCATCGGGCCAGTCGACTCGTCGACCGTCGGCTCGACCTCGATCGATTCGGCGTCTCGCATCCGACCGCGGCCACGGTAGAACGAGATCTTGTGTTTTTTGAAGAGCATGTCGATGCCGCCGGTCAGCGTGTCGACGATCGCTTCCTTGCGGGCCAGCATCTGCGACACGTCGAGCGTGACTTCGCCGACCGACAGCCCGTGCTCGCCGAATTTGGTTTTCGCTTCGTGATAGAGGTGGCTCGATTCGAGCAGCGCTTTGCTGGGAATGCAGCCGACCCGGACGCAGGTGCCGCCGAGCCGACTATTCTCGTCGATCACAGCGGTATTGATGCCGAGCTGAGCGGCTCGAATCGCGGCGACATAACCGGCCGGGCCACCACCGAGCACAACGAGATCATGGCGAACAGTCTTCATGCGGAAACCGACCTTCGAGGCGAAAACAGAGGAGCGGAGATAACGGGGGCGGAGAACCAACGATCGCGGGTTTGGTAAAGTTTAGCGCGAGGGGCGCGAGGCGCACACCGGGAGAGCCCCAACGTGCAGGCTAGAGCCCCAGTGCCCCCCGGGAGAGCCCCAGTGCCCCTCTCGCTCGCACTCCACGGTCGCTATAACCGACCGCCTCCCACGCCCATCGCTTCGCGCGCCGCTGGCGTGCCCCGCGGTGCCTCGCGTGCCTCGCGTGCCTCGCCGTGCCTCGCGTGCCTCGCGTGCCTCGCGGGGCGCGCGTTTGGGAGGAGCGCCCTCTTTCCCCAGCCTTTTTTCCGCCGAAAGCAATTCGCGAGTGTTCCAACGCCTCCGCGCCATCGCCGGACCTCTGCTCGGCTTGATCCTGTTTGCCGCGGCGATCGTGCTGCTGGTCCGCGAAGCTCAGGAGATCGAGTGGGAAGATTTCGTGGCCGGGCTGACCGGCGTGCCGCGAATCTATCTGGCCTTCGCCGCGCTGCTGATCGCGCTGAACTACTGCCTGCTGATGACCTACGACTTGCTGGCGCTCCGCTATGTGCGGCGAGCGCTGCCGCTGCGTCGAGTGGCGCTGGTGGGCTTTCTCGGCTATGCCCTCGGAAACAATCTGGGCACCCTGATTGCCGCGACTCCCTTGCGGTTTCGCTTTTATTCTTCCTGGGGGGTGCCGCCGCGGCAGGTGATGGCGATCTGCATCCTGCTCGGGCTGACCTTCTGGAGCGGCGTGAGTTGGCTCGGCGGGATCGTGCTGCTGGCGGTTCCTCTGGAGCTGCCGGCGGGAATCGATCTGCCGGTTTCGACTCGCGTGCTGGGGGGCTGCCTGCTTTCGCTCGGCATTTTCTACGCTGCGGTCTGCATCTTTTGGCAACGTCCGCTGCCGATCCGCACGCTGCACGTG
Organism: Candidatus Laterigemmans baculatus; assembly: GCF_010367455.1. Classification (GTDB taxonomy): domain Bacteria; phylum Planctomycetota; class Planctomycetia; order Pirellulales; family Pirellulaceae; genus Laterigemmans; species Laterigemmans baculatus. The sequence continues at coordinate 30,896 of NZ_WRPR01000007.1, forward strand.
CGGCCGCCGAGGCCGAGTTTGATGGGGCTGCAGACCTCGGTGGCGATGCTCGATTTGACGATCTCGGCGACCGCCCTGTACCTGGTCCTGCCGCCGACGGCGACCGTCCCGTTCGCACTCGTGCTCGCCGCCTACTTGGTCGGCATCGCCGCTTCGCTGCTGACGCAGATTCCCGGCGGGCTGGTCGTCCTCGAGCTGATTCTGCTCAAGCTGCTCGAAGACTCGGTCGGCAAAGCGGTGATCGGCTCGCTGCTGATCTTCCGGCTGATGTACTACGTCGCGCCGTTGCTGATCGCCGTCCCGGTGCTCTTCATCTACGAGCTGCTCCGGGCCCGGGCCGCCCGCCGACAAGCGAAGGAAGTACTGAGTACAAAGTACTGAGTGCTCAGACGCTGGCCACCGTCGGGGCCTGGTTGGCGGGGACCGGGAAGCTTTGGCAGAGTTCGCGGACGCGGCCGTGGATCTCGCCGAGCACGCTCTCGTCATCCGGGTGCGACAGCGCGGTGTGGATCCAGTCGCCGATCTGCCGCATCTCGTCGGTCCCCATGCCGCGCGTCGTGAGGGCGGCGGTGCCGATGCGAATCCCCGAAGGATCCATCGGTTTGCGCGTGTCGAAGGGAATCATGTTCATGTTGACCGTGATCCCGCAGCGACCGAGGGTCGACTCGGCCGTTTTGCCGCCGATCCCGAGCGGGGTCACGTCGATCAGCAGCAGATGGTTGTCGGTGCCGCCGCTGATCAGCCGCAGTCCGCGGGTGCTGAGCGCTTCGGCCAGCGTGCGGGCATTTTCCACGACCGCTCGTCCGTAGGCCTGGAACTTTTCGCTGGCCGCTTCGGCAAAGCAGACCGCCTTGGCGGCGACGATGTGCATCAACGGCCCTCCCTGGGTTCCCGGGAAGACGTTGCGGTTGACCAGTTTCAGGTGCTCGTCGCGGCAGAGGATCAAGCCGCTGCGGGGCCCGCGGAGAGTCTTGTGGGTGGTGGTGGTGACGTAATCGGCATACGGCACCGGGTTGTTGTGCACTTTGGCGGCGACCAGCCCCGCGTAGTGCGCCATGTCGACCATCAACTTCGCCCCGACGTCGGCGGCGATTTCGGCAAACCGGTCGTGCGGGATTTCCCGCGGGTAAGCGCTCGCTCCGGCGACGATCAGCTTCGGTTTGTGCTCGCGAGCCAGCCGCGCGATCTGGTCGAAGTCGAGTCGGTGCGTCTCGGGATCGACGCCGTAGCTGATGAAGTTGTACAGCCGGCCGCTGATGTTCAGCTTCATCCCGTGCGTCAGGTGCCCGCCCTGAGCCAAGTCCAATCCGAGCACCGTGTCGCCGACTTCCAAAGCCGCCAGGTAGACCGCCGTGTTGGCCTGCGAGCCCGAGTGGGGTTGGACGTTGGCCGCGTCGGCACCAAACAGGCTGCAGGCCCGCTCGATCGCCAGTCGCTCGATGACGTCGACGAACTCGCAGCCACCGTAGTAGCGACGGCCGGGATAGCCTTCGGCGTACTTGTTCGTCAGGATGCTGCCCGCCGCTTCCATGATCGCCGGACTGGTGTAGTTTTCACTGGCGATCATTTCCAAGCCTTCCTGCTGACGGACGGCTTCAGAGGCGATCGCTTCCCAGATCTGGGGATCTTGGCTCTGCAGAATACTCATGGCTACCTAGAGCGACGGAGGGTGCGGGCGGTTGAGGGTGAATTGTCGGCTTTTTAAAGCTCTGGGCAAGGGAGGATTGTCCCCGCCGGTTCAGCGCCGCGCCGCGTCGCTGAGGCTGGCCGCGGCCGCTGCGATCGGAACCTGCCGCGGCTGGCGGTCGACAAAGTAGGTGACGTGCTCGAAGCCAGCATCCGCGAGCAGCGCCAGAGCTTCCGGATAACCCTCACCGACGCGGTGCGGGACGTGCGCGTCGGCCCCGATGACGACCGGAATGTTCCGCTCCCGCATCATCCGCAGCATCTCGGGGAAGGGATTCATCTCCGGAATGCGCTTCAGCCGCCCGCTGGTATTCAGCTCCATCGCGGTGCCGCTCGCGGCGATCCGGTCGAGCGCTTCGGCAATCACGTCCAAAACCCGCTCCGGTTCCCAGGCGTCGGCCGTCTCGTTCTTGATCAAGTCGGGATGGGAGATCGCATCGAACAGACCCGTCTCGGCGGCCTCGGCCAACATCCGAAAATAGGTCCGCTGGTGTTCAACCGGATCGGGGCTGCCAAACCGCTCGCGATACTCGGCAATCTGCGGATGCACCGAGCCGATCACGTAGCTCAGCGGCGCCGAAGCGATTTGCTGCTCCAGCCACGGTTCGTACCCCGGAAAAAAATCGGCTTCCAGCCCCAGCCGCACATCGACCTCGTCCCGCCAGTGGTCGGTCGCTTCGGCCACGATCCGCTGGTACTCGTCCCACTCCTCGGGATCCATCCGGACATGGGCCGAAAAGCCGTCGGGCATCGGGTTGTGGCAAGTGATCGTGATCCCCGCGAGCCCGGCTCGCTTGGCTGCCAGACCGTACTCGATCGGCAGGCCTTGGGCGTGTTTGCAGAGAGGCGTATGGCTGTGGGATTCGTACAGCAAAGTCATCAGCTTCCGGGTTTTGGAGGTTCGCGTGAGCTCGGGTCCGTGGCTAATGAATTGACCGGCCGCGGAAAGATTGCTTAACGATAGTCGCCTTTCGCTCCGCGAAAGTAGCGGTCACATAGTCGCCTTTCGCTCCGCGAAAGTAGCGTTTCTGTGAATCCTGAGCCGACGGCGCTAGCCGCCGGTTCCCCAAATCGCCGCGGAAACCGGACGCTAGCGCGTGGCGGCTGACGTTGCCAAACCTAAGCTACTCTGGCACCGCTTCGCGGCCGACGAACCAGCGGAGTTCGCCGTCGCTCGGGGCGACCAGCTGCGACGGGTACTGTTCTGGGTTCCGCTCGCTGCCCCACACCTGAGCGAGTGCCGTGCGTTTGTTCTCGCCGGTGATCAAGAACCACACGTTCGCCGCGGCGTTGATCACCGGGGCGGTCATCGTCAGCCGGTAGGCGTCGAACTTCGGCACCCAGTTCTCCACAAACCAGCGGCCGTCGGCACTCAAGGCGTCGGTTTCGGGGAACAGCGATGCGGTGTGGGCGTCGTCTCCCATCCCGAGCAAGATCAGGTCGAACCGCGGCCACGAACCATCGCCGAACTGCTCCCGCAGCGTCGCCTCGTACTGCCGGGCCGCGGCGGCGGGGTCCTCGATTTGGATCGGCACCGGGAAGACTTGGGAGGCAGGGACGCTGGCCTGGTCGAGCATCGCTTCGCGGACCATCCGGTAATTGCTCTCAGCATCCCCCGGCGGCACGTTTCGCTCATCCCCCCAGTACCACTCGATCCGGTCCCAAGGAAGCTCGCTCGCGCCGAGCCGCTGGTAGAGTTGTTTGGGGGTCGAGCCGCCGGAGAGCGAGATTCGGCACACGCCCTGCGCCTCGACCGTCTTCTCGATCAGCGCCACCAGCTCGCGGTGGATCGCGTCGAGCATCGAGTGCGGAGCGTCGTAAGTGTGCAGCGTGCCGACCGAAGGTTGCATGAATCGTTCCCATCGCGAAGGAGAAATTCGGATCACTTGAAGGAGTGTCGATCACCTGAAAGAGTGTGCGTCACTTGAAGGTGTGTCGATCACTTGCAGGTATGTCGATCACTTGAAAGTGTGTTCGGGGCCCGGATAACGGCGGGAGCGGACGTCTTCGCAGTAATTCTTGGCGGCTTCGGTGATCGTCGCTCCGGTGGCCGCGTAGGGTTTGACGAACCGCGGCAAATAGCCCTCGCTGAGTCCGACCAGGTCGTGGAAGACCAGTACCTGACCGCTGGTGTCCGGTCCGGCGCCGATCCCGATCGTCGGAATCTCGATCGCCCGGGTGATCTCTTCGCCCACCTTCGCCGGGACGCACTCGATGAGCACCGCGAAAGCGCCCGAGGCTTCGGCCACGCGGGCGTCGGTGATCAACTTCTGGGCATCCCGCTGCACGCGGTAGCCGCCATCGACGTGGACGTTTTGGGGACGCAGGCCGACGTGCGCCATCACAGGGATGCCCGCGGCCGCCAGGGCTTCGATCCGCTGGGCCTGCTCCGCTCCCCCTTCGAGTTTCACCGCCGTCGCCCGCGTTTCCTTGAGGACCCGAGCTGCCGCTTCGACGGTTCGTTCGATCGACAACTGGCCTTCGGGGAACGGCAGATCGACCAGGACCATCGCCCGCTCCGCTGCCCGCGCGACCATCTCGGCGTGATAGATCATCTGGTCGAGCGTGACCGGCAACGTCGTCGAATGCCCCTGGACGACCATCGCCAACGAATCGCCCACCAGCAGCACATCGACGCCAGCCGCATCGAGTAGCCGCGCGGTGGGATAGTCGTAGGCGGTCAGCATGCTGATCGGCTGGTTCTCCAGACGCATCGCGGCCAGCGTGCGGGTGGTCACGCGGTTGGGCCTGGCACTCATCGGCGGTTACCTGCTTCACATGGGCGTGCTCATAACTCTGGACTGGCGGACGCGGGGCGGCCATCCACGAGGTCGATTGTGACCGCCCTCCCCAATTTTTGTCACCCGGGGTGAGGCGAGTGCCCTTCACTCCTATCTCCTACTCGTACTCGTACTCAGCGAAGCGGTACTCGTACTCGTACTCGAATCCAGCGCCGGCGATCCGAGTACGAGTACGAGTACGAGTACGAGTACGAGTACGAGTACGAAAGGATTTCCCCTCCCCCCGTCCCCCACCAGCCCTCGCTTCCGTGCTTTTCCGTGTCCTTCCGTGGCCCCCCTTCCCCCACCAGCCCTCGCTTCCGTGTCCTTCCGTGGCCCCCCTTCCACTCGCCGCTCGCTTCTCGCCGCTCCTCCTCTCCTCTACGATTGCCTCAGACTTTTCCGTCTCCGCTTTTCGCTCCCTCGAATCCTTCAGGCTCCACCCGCAATGCCAAGCAACCGCGACGTCGTGATCACTGGAATGGGGCTGGCCAGCCCGCTCGGTTGTGAGCTGGGAGCGTTTTGGAAGGCGATTGCCGCCGGTGAAAGTGGCGTCGCGGAGATCACTCGCTTTGACGCCGCCGGGTTGCCGGTCCGATTCGCTGGCGAGGTGAAGGACTGGGAGGGGGTCAGCGACCAGTTTTTCGACAGCAAGGAACGCAAGCGGCTCGACCGCTTTTGCCAGTTTGCCCTCTGGGCGGCCGATCGCGCGGTCGCCCACGCGGGGATCGACTTTGCCGCCGTCGACCGCACGCGGTGTGGGGTCGCGATCGGCAGCGCGATCGGGGGGATGGAAGAGTTCGAGGAGCAGCACACGCGGCTGCTCGACGGGGGGCCGCGGAAGGTTTCTCCCTACATGATCCCCAAGCTCTTGGCCAATAGCGCGAGCGGCTTGGTTTCGATCCGCTACGGGCTGCAAGGGCCGACGACTTGCGTCGCCACGGCCTGTGCCTCGGCCAACCAGTCGATCGCCGACGCGTTTCAGATGATCCGCAGTGGAATGGCTGACGTGATGATTGCCGGCGGTGCCGAAGCGGCGATCGTGCCGTCGGCGATCAGCGGGTTTGCCCGGATGCAGGCCCTCTCGACGCACCACGAGAATCCGGCCGCCGCCTCGCGTCCCTGGGATCAGGCGCGTGATGGTTTCGTGATGGCCGAAGGTTCTGCCGCGTTCATTCTCGAGACGGCCGAGCACGCCCGCACCCACGGTCGGCAGCCGATCGCCCGGTTGCTCGGCAGCGGGATCAGCAGCGACGGGTACCACATCACTTCCCCCTTGGCCGGCGGCGAAGGGGCCGCGGCGGCGATGCAGTTGGCGCTCCGCTGTGCCGGGCTTGCCCCCGAGGCGATCGACTACGTCAACGCCCACGGCACCAGCACGCCAATGGGCGATTTAGCCGAAACGCGGGCGATTCACCGCGTGTTTGGTGAGCACGCCCGGCGATTGGCGGTCAGTAGCACGAAGAGCCAGGTGGGGCATTTGCTCGGAGCCAGTGGAGCGGTCGAACTGGTCGCCTGCATCGAAGCCCTCCGGCACCAGATCGCCCCCCCCACGATCAACCTCGAGAACCCGGGCGAAGGCTGCGATCTCGACTATGTGGCTGGAACTGCACGGCCGATGGCGCTCCGCACCGTGATGTCCAACAGTTTTGGGTTCGGCGGCCACAATGCCACGCTGGTCATCGGCCGCGCCTAGCGGCGGACCATAGTCGCCTTTCGCTCCGCGAAAGTAGCGCAAGCATAGTCGCCTTTCGCTCCGCGAAAGTTGTGTCAGCACGCTACTTTCGCGGAGCGAAAGGCGACTATGACGGAGCGAGAGGCGACTCTTTTTCAGGCCGCCTCTAGCGGCCGAGGGCTTTGCGTTGGAGTGCGGTCAGCTCGGCGATCCCTTTGCGGCCGAGGGCCAACATCTCGCTCAGTTGCTGGTCGTCGAACGTCGCCTCTTCGCCGGTGCCTTGGATTTCCACAAACCGTCCGCTGCCGGTCATCACAATGTTCATGTCGACGTCGGCCGCCACGTCCAAGGCATAGTCGAGGTCGAGCCGGACGCTGCCGTCGACCACCCCCACGCTGATCGCGGCCACGCTATCGACCAGCGGACCATGCCCGATCTCGCCCCATGAGCCGTGGGCGCTAGCCCCGGGTGAGCCGTGGGCGCTAGCCCCGGGTGAGCCGTGGGCGCTAGCCCCGAGTGAGCCGTGGGCGCTAGCCCCGGGCGAGCCGCTGGCGTAAGCCTCCGGCGGGGCGAGCGTGCGAATCGCTTCGGCCAGGGCGATGAAGCCGCCGGTGATCGCTGCGGTCCGCGTCCCGCCGTCGGCTTGCAGCACGTCGCAGTCGACCGTCACCGTCCGCTCGCCGAGCGCGAACAGATTGACGACTGCCCGCAGGCTGCGGCCGATCAGCCGCTGGATCTCGGTCGTCCGGCCGTCGACTTTGCCGTCTCGGTCGCGGCGTTTGCGAGTCGGCGTGCTGCCGGGCAGCATGTTGTACTCGGCAGTCACCCAGCCCTTGCCCTTGCCCTCCATCCACGGCGGGACTTTTTCTTCCACGCTGGCCGTGCAGAGGACAACCGTCTCGCCGCTGCGATAGAGCACGTTAGCAGCCGCATTGCCCAAATAGTTTCGCTCGATCTGAACCGGACGAAGAGCGTTGGCAGCACGAGGATCAAGCATGCGAGGTTTCAGGGAGCAGGGAGCAGGGAGCAGGGAGCAGGGATGAGGGATGAGATTTAAAATTCTCAGTACTCTGGCACATTTTGTTCGACCCAGTTGCGATTCAAGAGCCACGCTAGCAGGCCTTTTTGAGCGTGCATCCGATTGGCCGCTTGGCGGATCACGGCGCTTTGCGGGCCGTCGATCACGGCGGCGGCGATCTCTTCTCCGCGGACCGCGGGCAAGCAGTGGAGCACGATGGCGTGCTTCGGTGCGAGCTTCATCAGCGGCTGGTCGACTTTAAAGTTGCAGAAGATTTTCCGCCGCGCTTCGCGCTCCGCCTCCTGCCCCATGCTGGTCCAGACATCGGTGTAGATCGCGTCGGCATCTCGCACGGCGTCGCGAGGATCGCACGCGCGTTCGATTTTGGCGTTGGGGTACTGCTGGTGGATTCGGTCCAGCCACGCCTGGTCGATCTCATAACCGCTCGGGCAGGCCAGGGTGAAGCGCATGTCGAGCATCGCGCAGGCCAGCGCCATGCTGCGGGCGACGTTGTTGCCATCGCCAACGAATACGACATGCCGACCCGTGACGTCGCCAAACGATTGGCGGATCGTCAGCACGTCGGCCAGCGATTGGCAGGGGTGGCTGAGGTCGGTCAGTCCATTGATCACGGGCAACGCGTTGAACTGCGCGAGCTCCTCGACTCGCTGGTGCGATTTGGCGCGACACACGACGGCGTCCAGGAACTGGCCGAGCACGTGGGTGAAATCGGCCGGCGATTCGCGCTTGCCCCAGCCGACGTCTTCGCCGAGGAACAGGCTGCTGCCGCCGAGATGCACCATTCCTGCTTCGAAACTGACGCGCGTCCGCAGGCTCGGCTTTTCGAACAGCAGCCCGATGCACCGCCGCTCGAGGATCGAAGGACGCTCGCCGGCAGTGTGCAAATCGCAAAGCCGTTGGCCGGTGGCCAAGATCTGTCGGGTCTCGCTCGGAGTCAGGTCGAACAGGGTCAGTAGATGACGCATGCCGTTCATCGGCGTCGCTTCCAAGATTATAAGAAAAGCAGGGGTTTAGACTTCGGCCGGTTCGCCTTCGGCCCTCTCGAGCACGCCTCGCAGAATTTCCAATCCGCGATCCGCCTCTTCGTCGCTCAAGTTCATCGCCGGCAGCAGCCGGAGCGTCGTCTGTTGGGTGCAGTTGAGCAACAGGCCCTGCCGCATGCACTCCTCCACGATCGAGCTGCCTTCGATCTCCAACTCTAATCCGAGCATCAATCCAACCGCGCGGACTTCGCGAACGAACTCGAACTGCTCAGCCATTGCCTGCAGCCCTTCGACCAGCCGTTGGCTGATCTGTTGGGCTCGCTCGAGCAAGCCTTCCGCCTCGATCGTTTCGATCATTGCGATTCCCGCCGCCGCGGCGATCGGGTTGCCGCCAAAGGTCGCCGCGTGGGTCCCCGGGCGCAAACTGGTGGCGACTTCGGGGCGAGCCAGCATCGCGCCACCAGCCACCCCCGCGCAGAGCGATTTCGCGAGCGTGATGATATCGGGAGTGACGTTGAAGTACTGGTGGCCAAACCACTGGCCGGTCCGCCCGCAGCCGGTTTGGACTTCGTCGAAGATCAGCAGCAGTTCGTTCTGGTCGGCGATCTCCCGGAGTTCGGCCAAGAAACCTTCGGGCGGAATCCGCACGCCCCCTTCGCCTTGGATCGGCTCGAGCAGGATCGCCGCGGTGCTCTCGTCGACAGCGGCCCGCACCGCTTCGATGTCGCCGAACGGGCAGTAGGTAAAGCCGGCCACGAGCGGGCCGAGCCCCTCGTGATATTTGGGCTGGGCGGTCGCCGTCAGGCTGCCGAGGGTGCGACCGTGGAATCCGCCGGTGAAGGTGATGATCTTGTACCGCTCTGGCGGAGTGGCCAGGCGAGCGAGTTTGATCGCCGCCTCGTTGGCTTCGGTGCCGCTGTTGCAAAAGAACGCTTGGCCGCCAAACGCGGTCCGCGTGCTGAGCATCTCCGCCCAGCGTCCCTGCTGCTCGGTGTACCAGGTGTTGGGGACGTGGATCAGCGTCGCGGCTTGTCGCTGGACCGCCTCGACCACGCGCGGCGGGCAGTGGCCGAGCAGATTGCAGCCCCAGCCGGGGAACAGATCGAGGTATTCCCGGCCCTCGCTGTCCCAGACCCGCGAGCCCTCGCCCCGCACGAGGCTGACCGGAAAGCGACGGTAGTTGGCGATCACGTAGTCATCGAATAACTCGATGGTGGCGTCGGTCGAAAGCGGAGCGGTGTCGGTCGAAGCGGGCATGGGCGGTCGGGAGCAGAGGGCTGTGGGATGGAGTCAGCGAAGCAGTGTGTCGATTCAGCCGCCACGCTTCTTGCGTCCGGTTGTCGTTGTGTTTTCGGGAACCGGGGGCTAGCGCCCGGCGGCTGATGGTTTCTTCATCATTACCCTCCCCCCGGGAGGGTCGGGCTCTTAGGCCCGGGGAGGGCTAGCTGAATTCATTTCGCAGAGGGCTCGACGGTGCGGATCTCCCTCCCCGCTCGTTCCTCGCGACCCTCCCGGGGGGAGGGTGTCGTTTTACCTTTTCTGAGCGGGGCTAGCGCCCGGCGGCTGATGGTTGTGAGGCCACGGAAGTGTCGCGGACGATCTCGGTGCCGACGCCTTCGGTGGTAAAGATTTCCAGCAGCAGCGAGTGCCGCAGCCGGCCATCGATGATATGCACTTTGCCGACGCCCCGGTCGAGGGTCTCGAGACAGGCTTCGACTTTGGGGATCATCCCCCCGGCGATCACTCCTTCGGCGATCAGCTCGCGGGACTGAGCGGCCGAGAGCGAGTGGATGATCGAGGTGGGATCTTCCGGATTGCGGCGAACGCCATTGACGTCGCTCAGGAAGACCAGCTTCTCGGCCCCGAGTGCCTGGGCGACCGCCATCGCCGCGGTGTCGGCGTTGACGTTCAGCTTTTGCCCCGTCGGGTCTTCGCACATCGAGGGGATGATCGGGACTTGATTGGTGTAGGAGAGGCTCTCAATCGGTTGGCGGTCGACGCGGGTGACTTCGCCGACGAAGCCCAGGTCGTCGCCGTCGGTGCGGAGCTTTTCGCCGAACAGGATGTTGTTGCCGTTGGCGAAGTTGAGATTCATCGCCCGCCCGCCGAGCGCCTCGATCTCCGCCGTCAGGGCCGCATTGAGCTCGGTCGCCAAGACGCGTTCGACGACTTTCAGCGTGGCGGCGTCGGTGACCCGCCGGCCGCGAATGAACTGCGGCTCGATCTGTTCTTCGGCCAAGGCGCGGTTAATTGCTTTGCCGCCACCATGGACAACCACCGGATGGAGCCCTACGGTTTCCAAGAAGATGACGTCCAGCAAGATGTGGCGGAGCGCCTCGGCGTCATCCAACACGCTGCCTCCGAGCTTGATCACGGTCGTCTTGCCGCGGAACCGACGGATCCATCCCATCGCTTCGATCAAGACGTTCGCTTTGGCGATCGCTTCGTCCAAGGGTTGCTCTCTCCGGTCGCTTTGGCTCGGGAAAAACCGCTCAAGCTAGGCAGCGGAGTGGAGAGCTGTCAATCCTCGTAACCCCTCTCTCACAAGCCCATGATCGAGCGAAGCGTATTGATGATCGGTGGCGGCCGCATGGGCCGCGCTCTGGCCCAAGGCATGATCCGCGGCGGGGCTCTGGCTGCCGAGCGGCTCGTGGTGGCCGACCACAATCAGCAGTCACAACGCTGGTGGGCCGAAAACGTTCCCCAAGCCACCGTCGTTCCGTCGGCCGCCGAAGCGTTTGCCGACGACAGCGGCAAAGCGGAAGAGCGGATCGTGCTCTTGGCGGTCAAGCCGAACCGGATCGAGTCGCTTATTCGGCAGATCCGCTCGAGCGACGAGACCGTGTGGCAAAAGTCGCTGGTGATTTCCGTGGCCGCCGGCGTGGGGCTGGAGCAGTTGGCCGAGCTGCTCGCCAGCGAGCGGGTGGTCCGCGTGATGCCCAATACCCCCTCGCTGGTCGGCGCTGGAGCGAGCGCCTACTGCAGCGGCGCGGCGGTCAGCGAGGCGGATGATCGCGATCTGCGGACGATCCTCGAGTCGGTCGGCGAAGTCGTCGCGGTTCCTGAATACCAAATGGATGCCGTCACGGGCGTCAGCGGCTCGGGCCCGGCGTATGTCTTTTTGTTCATCGAAGCCCTCGCCGACGGCGGGGTCCTGGCCGGTTTGCCGCGGGCGACCGCGATGCAGTTGGCCACCCAGACCGTGCTCGGGGCAGCCCAAATGGTCGCCGAAACAGGCGAGCACCCCGGCCAGCTCAAAGACGCAGTCGCCAGCCCGGGGGGAACGACCATTGCCGCTCTCCGGACTCTCGAACACAATGCATTTCGAGCCGCCGTGATCGATGCCGTCAAAGCTTCGGCTGATCGAAGCCGTGAACTCAGTGGCGGTTGAGCGACAATCCCATACAGTCCCCTCGGGAGTCCGATGGATTCACCATTCGTTCTGGTCGACGACAAGCACGTTCCGCTGTACCGCATCATGTGGGTCGCGGCGACGCCCCATTTCTGCGGCGAAGAAGACTGCGCCCGTGAGGGGCAGTACGAGGTTCGTCTGGAGATGGACGAGTCGCTGTGGGCCAACGGTGACGAGCGAGATCAGGTGCTGCAGGCGCTGACCGTGTGGTGCGGCGAAGGGCCCGAGCCCGATAGCGACGCCGAAGAAGACGGCCCCCCCTGGTAGCGCACCGCTGGTCGGCGTTGTTTCGAAATCAGCCGCCACGCGCTAGCGTCCGGTTATCGCGGCATGTTGGGAAACCGGGGGCTAGCGCCCGGCGGCTGATGGATAGTCCGGGCGACTGCCCAACCCCCCTCCCCCTCTGCTCGCGTTTGGAGAGCTGCGAAAGTGCTGCAAGCTAAGGAAATTAAGCCCGGTGTGGTCGTGGTCAGCGACGGCGCGCCGATTCTGATCGAAGGAATGACGGTCCAGACGCCCTCGGCTCGCGGAGCGGCGACGCTCTACAAGTTTCGCGGACGCAACGTGCTGACCCGGCAGAAGACCGACATCACCCTCAAAGGGGGCGATGTGCTGCCGATGGCCGATTTCTCCAAGCGGCCGGTCACGATGATGTTCACCGACACCTCGCACCTCCACCTGATGGATGCCGAAACCTTCAACCAGTACGAATTGCCGCTCGAGGATGCTGAGGAGCAGCTGCCGTACATCACCGAAGGAATCGAAGGGATGCGGGCCCTGATCTACAACGACAACTGCGTGGGGCTCGAAGTGCCCGCCTCGGTCGAGCTGGAAATCATCCAGTGCGACCCGAGCATCAAAGGCAACTCGGCTACTGCCCGCACCAAACCGGCGACGCTCGAGACCAAGCTGGTCGTGCAAGTCCCGGAATACATCAAGGAAGGGGAACGGATCAAAGTCGACACCCGCACCGGCGAGTTTCTCTCGCGAGCGTGATCGGAGCGGTGTCTATTCATCAGCCGCCACGCGCTAGCGTCCGGTTCTCACGGCATTTTCGAGAACCGGGGGCTAGCGCCCGGCGGCTGATTATGCTCAGTATCCCCCCACCGCTTCGCCCGCGCCGCTGCGGATCGGGGGCAGGCCGAGCCGTTGCCGGGCCTCGTCGAGGATCGCTGCAGTGGCGCTCGCTCCGCAGCGGCTCGCCCCGATCTCGCGGGCGGCGAGCAAGGCGTCGAGGTCGCGAATTCCGCCCGCGGCTTTGACTTGCACGTGCGACGCAGCCGCTTGCCGCATGAGTCGCAGATCGTCGAGCGTCGCTCCCCCGCTGCCGTAGCCCGTGGAGGTCTTCACCCAGTCGGCTCGCAGCTCGCTGCAGATTTCGCACAGCCGCCGCTTGTCGGAGTCCTGCAAGTAGCAGTTCTCGAAGATGACTTTGACTTTCCGGTCAGCCGCGTGGGCGGCGTCGCAGATCGCGCGGATCTCGTCGCGGACGTAAGCGAAGTCGCCGCTGAGGACTTTGGAAATGTTGACGACCAGATCCAATTCCTGGCCGCCGTCGGCGATTGCCCGCTCGGCCTCGGCCAGCTTGATTGCGGTGGTCTGTCCGCCGTGCGGAAAGCCGATCACGGTGCTCGGCAAGACTCCGCTGCCAGCGAGCCGCTCGCTGCACCGCTTCAGGTAGTAGGGAAGGATGCAGACGCTGGCCACGTCGTAGGCGATCGCCAGCTCGATCCCCGCTTCGAGCTGGTCGACGGTCGTCGTCGGAGCGAGCAACGCGTGGTCGATCATTTTGGCGATGTCGGAATATTGATAATCCATTCGATGCACTCTGAGTTCGTTTTGGCGGGCCTCTGCCTGCCAGTATCACAGCAGAACGTTCGCGAGAAATTCGTTTAACGGCAAGCCGCAGGCGACTGCTTTTCAAAACACCGACGCCTTCGGCTTGCCGTTAAACGATGGCCCAAGCGGCTTCACGAGCGGCTGGCGTTTTTGAGGGCGCGGGTGAGCGCGCGGTCGAGGGCTCCGGCGAAAGCCTTTTTATCCTTCGCGTCGTACGGGGCGGCTCCGCCGGTCTGAATCCCTGCCCCGCGAACCGCGTCCATGAAGTCGCGGGCGGCGAGCCGGCCGCGGATGTTCGCCGGCGTGTACTCCTCGCCCCGCGGATCGATCACCACGACGCCTTTCTCCACCAGCTTGGAAGCGAGCGGAATATCGGCGGTGACCGCGATGTCTCCCCGCTCGCTCTGCTCGGCGATATAGCGATCGGCGACATCGGCACCGGCGGCGACCTGAATCGTCGACACCGTGTCGGCGTTGGCCGGGATGCTCAAGGGGCCGTTGGCCACCAGGATCGTCTCCAGCTTCAGCCGACGGGCTGCGCGGTAGATGACCTCCTTAGCGTCGCGGGGTGCGGCGTCGGCATCGACCCACAATTTCATCGAGGCAGCTCGCATGCTGAATCTAGTGCCACGCGAACGGGGGCGTGGGAGGAGTTGGAAAGCGATTTCGCCGGCGGCAACTCCCATGCCTGCCGTCGCTTCGGTTCCGGCGGCATCCGAGTTGCCCGACCGGCGGCCGAGGGCCTATGCTGAAACAGGGCGCGAGCGGCATGGGGCGCGGTTCCTGCCGGTCGGAGTGTGGGCTCGGGAGCGCAGGGGTGCAAGACCGCGTCTTCTAGAATGCGGCAGATCGAGATGGAGTGGGGGGCTGGATGGGAACGACGACCTACTTTCGCACCGCATGCTTCGCTCTCTCGCTGGCCGTTTTGCCGGTAGGGGTCGCGACCGAACGGGCTCAGGCGGCGGACCCGCCGGCGCGCGGTGAAGCCGGGTTAGCGGCTGAGATCCGCCAGTTGATCGAACAGCTCGGGCATCCCAGCTACGCTCGTCGGGTTCGCGCCCGCGGGGAACTCGAACGCTTGGGACTGATCGCGCTCGATGCGATTCGCGAGGCGGAGGACTCGGCCGACAGCGAAATCGCCTTGGCCGCTCGCTATCTGATGAGCAGCCTGGAAGTCCGCTGGTCGAAGGAATCCGACCCGCTCGCGGTGCGGCAGATCCTCGACGAGTACGGAGCCCAGCCCGACGCGGAGCGGAAGAGCCGGATGGATCAGCTGGCCGGGCTGCCCGACCGCCAGGGGCTGCGGGCGCTGGCCCGGCTGGCTCGCTTCGAGCGGAATCTGCGGCTCTCTCGGCTCGCCGCGCTCCTGGCGATGCGTCCCGGGACTCGGCTGTCTCCACCGGGAGAAGTCGAAGCGGCCGTGGTTCGCGACGTGATCGGTGACAGCCAACGTGCGGCGTCCCAGTGGCTCGCCCAGTACGCCGCCGACGCTGCTGCCGGCGACTACGACGCGCGGGCTTGGCGAGCGCTGATCGACGCGGAGCGGGCGTTGGCGGTCGGCGAGAGCGACCAGCAGCGTCGCACGACGCACACCGACGCGGAAATCTTGCTCGAACTCTATCGGTTGTCGGCCGAACGAGCCTTGGGCAACGAGGAGCGGGAGGAGGCGTTGAGGCTCGCGATCGACAGCCTCGATTCGGTGCTGCCGCGACGCGAAGAGCTGATGGACGCAGTCGATTGGGCCCTCGACACCCAGCTCTACGAAGTCGTGCTCGAGCTGCAGCAGCGGGAGACCGAGCGGTTCGAGAGCGAACCCGAATTGATGTATGCCGCCGCCGAAGCCTACGAGTCGATGGGGCAGGAGCAAAGGGTCGAGACCTATCGGCAACGGGCTCTGGAGATCGACGCCCTGCCCTTGGCCGACGCGGCGGCCGACTCGCAACTGCCAGCCGATGAGATCGAACAGCGGGCCCGCCGCCATCGGGAGATCGGTCGCGTGCTAGAGACCCGCGGTCGCTTCGACTGGGCCGAAGGCGAATACCGGCACGTCATCGAACGGATGCCGGTCGATGCAATCGCTTCGGCAGTCGTTCGCGCTCAACTGGCGACGATGCTCGGGCACCTCGAGCGGCATGCGGACGTGGTCGAGGTGTTGGAACCGCTGGTCGAGCGGCTGCAGCGGGACCAGACGTTTCGCGCCCGGTTCCAGCAACAGGGTTTGCTCGACCCGGAATACGTCAGCAGCCGACTCTTCTACCACCGCGGACTGGCCGCCGAAGGGGATGCCGCCCGCGAAGCGCTCCGGCTCGCCCTGCAACAAAGTCCCGAGGATGCCGATGTGCTGATCGCGATGCATCGCCAGCCGGGTGACGCAGCGTGGAAGGCGGAGGTCCAGCAAGCCATCGACAAAGTCACGAGGCGGTTCGAGCTGATCATCGAGCAACTCGAGCGGGTCGTTCGCGAGAGCCGCGGGGGAAGCCAGGAACGATTCGCCCTGGCGATCGCCTGCAACCAATACGCGTGGCTGGTCAGCAATACCGACGGAGACGCGAAGAAAGCGCTCGAGTGCAGTCTGCGGTCGGTCGAGTTGATGCCCGGCGAAGCCGCTTTCCTCGATACGCTCGCTCGCTGCTACTATGCCAACGGACAGATCGATCAAGCAATCGCCAGCCAGGAGCGGGCTCTGCGGCTCGAGCCGCACACGGTGCCGCTGCAGCGACAGATGGAGTGGCTGCGGAGTGAACGCGAGCGAATGCAAACGACCGGCGACGATGCCGCACCACCGGCGGATCTCCCCGAAGCCGATACCCCGCCGGTCGAGCAATGACTTCTGATGTCGGAGTCGAAGCGGCCCTCGTCGAAGCGGCCCTCGTCGAAGAGCCGGCCGCCGAGCCCGTCGCGGCGAGGGCTTGTGCCGACCATCCGCTCGCGCCGACCGCGCATCGGCTGCTCGCCTACGGCTGGCTCGTGTGGCTCGTCGGCAGCGGAGGCATTTTGCTGTTGGCGGCGGTTCTCGAGTTTCGCCCGCCGCGAACGATCGTGGTTCCGCTCCTCGAATTCTCGCTGCCAGAGACTTGCACAGCCCAGCAGATGTTGGGGATCAACTGTCCGGGGTGCGGAATGACTCGAAGTTTCGTGTTGGCGGCGGACGGGGAATTGGCTCGCGCGTGGGCGATGCACCCCATCGGGACGCTGCTGTTCTTACTGCTGGTGCTGCAGATTCCCTGGCGGCTGTGGCAAGGCTGGCAGACGGTGCGCGGCCAGCCGGTCTGGCGAACAGGACAACTCGAGTGGCGAATCGGAGTCGCCCTCGTCGCCGCCTCGTTCCTGTGGTGGGCACTTTCCTTCGTTTAACGGCAAGCCGAAGGCGACTGTGTTTCGAAAAGCAGTCGCCTTCGGCTTGCCGTTAAACGATCACAGCGGTTCATGCTGCGTCCGGTGACAACGGCGGATTAAAAAAAACTGTGGTGGTGCTTCTTTCGCCGTCGACAATGCGGATGAACCCCCGATTCATCCACGCTTTTGGGAATCCCCCACCGATGGAACCGCTGAGCAATGTCCGCCAGAATGTGAGCGGATTACTGAAGGTTGTCGAGCAGCGCGAGAAGACGGCGAACGAGGTCGCGTTTGCCGTGCTGAACAAGCAGCAAGAAGCCACCAAGCAGGCTGGCGCCGCGGTCAATGAAATGCTCAGCCAAGCGGTCGAAATGAGTCGTCAGCTGGCCGCCGGGCAGCTCGACGTCCGTGCATAGCCGGTGCTGGATCTCGAGGGAGAGTCAACCCTGATGTCGATGACCGAACCCCGCACGATCGCTGTCGATTCTCTCGAGGTGAGCTTCCAAATCGCCGGTCGCGCCGACGCACCTCGGCTCGTGTTGTTGCACGGTTTTCCGCTGGACCGGCGGATGTGGACTCCCGCGCTGGACCGGCTAGGGGAGCAGTTCCACGTCTACGCGTTCGATCTGCCGGGGTTCGGTGGCAGCGCGCGGATCGCGGACTCAGAGACGATGCCGATGCTGGCCGACTGGCTCGCGCGGGTGCTGCCGGCGGCCGAGATCGACTCGCCGATCATCCTCTGCGGGTTGTCGATGGGAGGCTACATCGCGCTCGAATTCGCCGCCCGCCATCGGGAATGGCTCTCGCACCTGGTGCTGTGCGACACCAAGACAGCGGCTGATACCGAGGAAGCGCGAGCCGGTCGGCTGGCGCTCGCCGATTCGGTGGGCGAAACGGGCATGGAACCGGTGGCCGCGACGATGCTGGAGAAACTGGTCGCTCCGGAAACGCTCGCCGACAACCGGCCGCTGGTCGCGTCGGTGCAAAAGATGATGCTAGACAGCGATCCGGCTTCGGTCGCTGCGGTCTCCCGAGGAATGGCGGCCCGCCGCGATACGAGCGACGTGGTCGCAGGACTCACGATCCCGCTACTGAGCATTGTCGGAGAGAGCGACAGCCTGACTTCGCCCGGAATGATGGACGAGTTCACGCGGCGGGCCCGCAACGGACGCTTGGTCGTCATCCCCGCAGCGGGACATCTCTCCCCAATGGAGCAGCCGAAGGCATTCGCCGCTGCGGTAATCGAATTCGTGAGCCGAAGGCGCTAGCCTCGGGTGCATTCCGGTTCGCGGCGCGGGGAATCTTTGCCTTGCAGCGGCATTTTACCTCAAGGCTCGAGCCGGTCGGCAGCGCGACGGAACCCGCGGCTAGCGCCGTCGGCTCACCCGCTCACGCAGCCCCTGCCCCTCATTCACCGTCCGGGTTCTGCACGTCGAGATTCACTGGGGCGTCTGGATCGAGTTCGTCGACCTCGACGTTTTCGCCCTCGAACGTTTCGGGCCGGATCACGTCGTCGCGGACTTGCTGATCCCCGGCGTCGCAGCCGACGAGTGCGGGAAGGGCAAAACATCCGCAGAAGGCTGCGGCTAGAAGACGACTGGTTCGCCGTTGCATGGCTGGGTATCCACAGGGAAGGAGGGAGCACTTAGACAGAGGGCAATCTGGCAATTCGCGTACCACCCTCCCCTCCCCCGATCGCTCGAGGCTCGTAGACTTGCATGCTTCCGTTTACGAACCACTCCGGAGCGACGCGTTATGGAACTGTGGCCCGCCATCGACTTGCGACACGGTCGCTGTGTGCGGTTGAAGCAGGGAGACTATGACCGCGAGACGGTTTTTGGGGAGGATCCCGCGGCGATGGCCCGGCACTGGGTCGAAGCCGGCGCGCGTCGTCTGCACTTGGTTGACCTCGATGCGGCTCGCGGGGAGCCGAGCGACGAGAATCGGGCAGCGATCCTTGCGATCGTCGAAGCCGCCGGAGTTCCCTGCCAGCTCGGCGGCGGCGTTCGCGACGACGGCTCGATCCGCTCGCTGCTGAATCTCGGGCTCGAACGGTTGATTGTCGGTAGCGCTGCACTCAAACGCCCCGACTGGTTTGCCAACGCCTGCGATGCTAATCCGGGAAAGCTGGCCGCCGGAATCGACGCTCGCAATGGCATGGTCGCGACCGATGGTTGGCTCGAGACCAGTTCCACGCCAGCGACCGAACTGGCTCGCGACTTGCGGCGGCGGACCAGCGAGATCTCGGCGATCATCTACACCGACATCGCCCGCGACGGAATGATGAGCGGCCCGAACGTCGAAGCGCTGCGAGAGATGGAAGCGGCGACCGATATTCCCGTGATCGCCAGCGGCGGCGTGACCACGATCGACGACGTGCGGATGCTCGCCGAGTCGGGCACCTACGCCGCAATCATCGGCCGCGCCCTCTATGAAGGGACGATCGATCTCAAGGAAGCCACCCAAATCGCCGAACCCGCAGCGTAGTACTAGCGGGCGGTCCAGCCACCGTCGACGACCAGCATGCTTCCGGTCACATAGCTCGACGCATCACTCGCCAAAAAGATCGCCGCTCCTTGGATCTCCTCCATCCGACCCCAGCGGTTCAGGGCGGTGGCGCCGAGGATGAACTGTTTGGCCTCTTCCGAATCGGCGATCGGTTCGTTCATCGGAGTCAGGAAGGGGCCGGGGCAGATCGCGTTGACGTTGATTCCGGCTGGAGCCAGTTCCAGGGCGAGCGCCCGCGTCATCTGGACGACCGCTCCTTTGCTCGACGCATAGGGGGTGCGGTTGGCCAACCCGACCAAGCCGAGGGTGCTGGCCATGTTGATGATTCGCCCCCTGCCGGCTTGCTTCAGATGGGGCACCGCCGCGCGGGTCATCAGCCACATCCCGTCGACGTTGATCGACTGGACGCGGCGAAACTCTTCAAAGCTCAGCTCCTCGATCGCTCCCCGAAGATTGATCCCGGCATTGTTGACCAGGATGTCGAGCGTTCCCATCCGTTCGATCGATTGCTCGACCACCCGCTCCACGTCCTCCGCCGCGGTGATGTCTCCTGCGAGCCCGATCGACTCCGTGCCATAATCGGCAGCCAATTGACGTGCGGTCTCGCGGACCTCCGCTTCGTTGCGGCTGACCAGCACCGTCCGGGCGCCGGCCGAAGCGAGCCCCGCGGCCATCGCCGCCCCGAGCCCTTTCGAGCCGCCAGTGACCACTGCCACTCGCCCACTCAAATCGAACTGTTGGATCCCCGGGAGCGTCATGATGGATATCGGTTCCTCGTGTCGAGTCCCAACGAAAGCCGAGCGTCACTGAAAGCGCGAGGCGGATGGAACGAGCTTCAAAACATACCCGACCACCGCTTCGCCGGTTACCATGGCCGCCGTTTTGATGGTTTCCTTCTGAGAGCGGAGTCCCTTGAGCACATCTCCCGAGAATATGCCTCCCACCAGCACGCCGCACCCGAGCACGCTGGCCGCTTTTCCCGAGAGCGGACGTTTGGCCGCGGTTGATTACGGCACGGTGCGGATCGGGATCGCGATCTGCGATCCCGGGCGGATTTTGGTCAGCCCGCATGCGGTGCATACCCGTGGTCGTGCCGAAGCCGAGGCTGAGTTTTTTCGCCGCTTGGCGGTCGAGGAGCGGGTGGCCGGGTTTGTCGTGGGGCTGCCGATTCACTGCGATGGAGGGGAGAGCCCAAAATCGATCGAGGCTCGCGCGTTCGCCCGTTGGCTGCACGAACTGACCGGTCTTCCGACTCGACTGTTCGACGAACGGTTTACGACCGCCCAGGCCCAGCGGCGGCTTCGCCCCTCCAAGCTGACGCACAAGCACCGCAAGCAGAGGATTGACGCCGTCGCCGCCCAGGTGCTACTGGAAGCTTTCCTCGAGGTTGCCGAGTACACCGGAGAACTCCCCGGTCAAGCCATCGATGCCCCCAGCGAGGGAGACGAATCACTCGACTAACTACGGTCAATCCATCAGCCGCCGGGCTCCTTGCGTGCGACACCCTCCCCCCGGGAGGGTCGCGAGGGACGAGCGGGGAGGGAGATTCGCGATGTGGGGCACATAAGAGGAATGGATCCAGCGAGCCCTCCCCGGGCCTGAGAGCCCGACCCTCCCGGCGGGAGGGTGATGGTGACGAATAATTTTTTGACAGAACCAGACGCCCCGCGGCTGACCAATCCGTGAGAAAACTTTGCAGCAGGGAGCGGACCTTCGATCTCCCTCCTCGCGACTTTCTGGCGGATAATCCGGCATAAGCGAATCGCCCCCGGTTCGTACTCAGGAAAATCGAGATTTTCGGGAGGAACTTTACCCCCTTGTACTGCATCGAATCCTCGCTTTCACCGATCGATCACGGTCCCGTCGCGATCCGGACCCGCATCGGGACGAGCGATTCAACAGCGACACCGAGTTGAAATCTTCCTGCACCGTTTGTTGACTTGCGGGATCCTCCTGAACGGGAATCGGGGGATGTAGAGACCCGCAGGTCGGAATCGCTGCTTTTCCACTACTTCGGCCAACCGAGCCCTGTCATGAGTCTCCCTCGGGAACTCCTCGATGAATTGCTCAGCGCATACATGGATGGTGAGCTGAGCGCCGACGAGCACGCCCGCGTCGAACAGATGCTGGCGGCCGATCCGGAGCTGCGCGAATCGCTGCGGCTGCTCGAGAAGCAAGCGGAGGCGATTCGCCACTCGCTCCAGTCGGCTCCCCGGCTCGGCTGCGACTTTTCCGAGCGAGTTCTGGCGGCCACGTTCGCCGAAGCCCAGCGGCAATCGCTCGATCCGGCCCACCCGGTCCGAAAAGCGGCCGCCCAGCCGGCGCCGCAGCAACCCGCACCCGGGCACTCCTTCCCGGTTCGCCGCCCCGATCGCTCCGGCGGACTCCGCGAGCCCTCGCATCGCCGCGTCGGGGGCAGTGCCTTCGGCCGTCGGCACTACATCGCTGGGTTGGCGATCGCTGCCAGCTTGGCCTTAGCCGCCGTCTTCTACCGGGGGCAAGACGGCGAGCGGCCGCTTGCCAAAGTTGACGTGCCGGGCCACGGCCCGCTCGAGGTCGAGCAGCTCCCTCAAGCTCCGCTGCTCGAAGCGGTGGACCAACTCGCCGAGGCCGAGGACCTGCTTCCCGAGGCTGGACCCGACTCCGCGGTCGCCGCCAGTCCTGTACCAGCCGCCGAGCAGCCTGCGGCGAGTGCCGCCGAGGCGCCGCGGATGGCAGCAAACGCTCCGGCGGCCACTTCTCCGGCTGCCACTTCTCCGGGGATCCGCACGGCGGAGGCCGAGGCGTCTCGGGCGGCGGCGATTGCGAGCGATCAAGTGGCGCTGCGGGCGGTGCTGGTGTACGAAGTGAACCTCACGCCGCTCGGTCGCCAGCAGAACGTCGTCAACCGCGCGTTTCGCGAAGCGCAGATCCGCACCGCCGATCAGCGGGAAATCGACGAGTCGCTCGTCAGCTACCTCCGTAGCGGAGGCGTGATCGGAGGAATCGAAGAGAGGCAGACGGCGAGCGACGGCAGCGAAGTCAGCGTGCTGTTTCTGGAGGGTTCCGGGAAGCGGCTCGAAAAATTGATGCTGACGCTGCTTGCGGCGACCGAGGAAGTCCACAGCGTCGGCTTTTCGCTGGCCATGGATCCGCCGGTGATGGCGGCGATCGATTCGCTCCGCGAGGTCGACCCGACCAAGATCCGAGGAGACGCGGCGAGCGTGCTTGCCCAACCGCTTGCACCGCAGGGGCTGGCCGATCGCGTCGGCGGGTTTACCGCCGGCAGCCGCAGCTTTACGCCACTCAACCGCGACGCGCTCCAGGCCATGGCCGGGTTGGGCGGGATGACCTCGGGCGAAGAGACCGACATCACCGCGATGACGTTCCTCATCATCCGTTCGCAGCCATAGCCGCCCCGCGCTAGCGTCCGATCATTCATCAGCCGCAACGCGCTAGCGTCCGGTTTCCCCGGCTTGAGCCGTAGGCGCTAGCCTCGGGCCCGCTGCGGTCCGCGCCGTGGAGAAACGTTGCTCGGCCGCGGCGTTTAACTCCGAGTTCGATCCGTTCAGCAGCGTGACCGAACCCGCGGCTAGCGCCGTCGGCTCAAAAGTAGATGGCATTCGGCTAGCACCCGGCGGCTGACGTGAAGGCCCAAGACCCGCCAGTTGCCAGTTGTGCTTCACCCCGAGCGGCGGCGTTCGAAGTACCGCCAGAACCCGAGCAGGGTCGAGAGCACTCCGGCCAAGAGCAGCGGTGCGGTGTAGGTGAACATCACGAAGATGACGTGCATCTTCCGGCTCCCCGAGCCGCTGCCGCCGCCGCTTCCGCCGAGCAGCACGCTCACCTCACTGGCCACCGCCGGCACCCGCGACGCCCAATAAACCGCTCCGGCGAGCACGCAGAAGATGACGTTCATCAGCAACATAAAGCTGAGGCTCATCTGCGGCGGTTTGCGGTGAGGTGGCGACACGTGGGGCGAACCTGGCGGTGGAACGATTGCTGCCGAAGGTGGAGGCGAACCGGCGCCGCATCGCTGCGGTAGCCCGGCTCGCCATTTTATACCGCGCCGCGGCGGCTACGAGGCATTGAGCGTCCGCTGGCGATGATACTTCAGCCCGGGAAGGAACAGGCAGGGAGCGATCACGAAGCCGAAGATGAGCAGGTCGAAGCGGGGGAACACGGCCATAGCGACCGCCGCTGCCAGCAGCGCCACGGCCTGGGCGTAGAAAGCGCCGCTGAAAATACCGGCCGAGATGATAAAGGCCGCCGATGCGGTGACAGCGATCAAGGGTGAAAGGGTGAGGACTCGGAGGCTCAACCACCACTCGAGCAGAAACAGAGTCCCAATGGCAATGAGAGCGGCCGCCCAGACATGAGCTGTCTGCCGCTCGACGAACGTCACTGGCCCCATCCGCCGTCGCTGTCGCCAAAAGACGACTCCCCAGGCTCCGGTGCCGATGGTCCAGAGGGCCGCGTAGACGGCGCGGTGGTTCACGTCAACGTACTCGAAAATCCAGGTCGCCATGCTGACGATCCACAGGACTAGGCTGTTCCACATCCAGAGCCGTCCCCAATTCTCCAACACGGCCGCGTGATGGGTTTCGCGAAACAGCCGGGCGAAAACTTGGCTGAAGCGACCCGAGCGAGCCGAGACCCGCTCGTCCTTGAGGAACGCTTCCAGATCGTCGGCCAGTTCATCGGCCGTCTCATATCGCAGGTCGACCGGCTTCTGCAGGCAGCGGACGACGATCATCTCCAGGTCGCGATCGAGCTGCGGCCGCAGCGCTCGCGGCGGCGGCGGGTCTTGCTCGAGGATCAACAGCATCATTTCGACCGGCGAGTCGGCCGCCAGCGGCGGTCGCCCGGTCAAGGCATGGTAGAGGACGCATCCGAGGGCATAGATATCACTGGCCGGTCCGACCGTGCCCCGCTTTCCCGCCGCCTGCTCGGGAGCCATGTACGCCGGCGTCCCCAGCACCATCCCGCTCCGCGTCAGCTGCGCGTCGTTGGCGCCCTGCTTGGCGAGTCCGAAATCGGTCAAGTGCGGAATGCCCTGCTCGTCGAGCAAAATATTCGAGGGCTTCACGTCCCGGTGCAGGACGCCTTGACGGTGGGCGTAGCCGATTGCCCGCGCCGCCTGAGCCACCAGCTGAGCTGCTTCCCGCTCCGGAAGCGGACCTTCGGCCAATCGCTCGGCCAGCGTTTGCCCGCGGATCATCTGCATGCTGAAGTACGGCCGGCCGTCCACGTCGCCGACGTCGTAGACCGGAACGATGTTCGGATGCTCGAGCCTCGCCGTGGCGGTCGCCTCGGCGAAAAAACGCTGCAGGTCGGCTTCGCTGGCCAGCCGCCCGCGGAGGATCATCTTCACCGCCACTTCGCGGTTCAAGCTGACCTGCCGCGCTCGAAAGACGACCCCCATGCCCCCCCGCCCGAGCTCTTCGAGCAGCTCGTAGTCGCCGATCAGAATCGGCAGCTCGAGCCCCCGCCACCGCTCGGTCCCCTCAGCCGCTGGCACTTCGTCCTGCGAGACCCCGACCGCGTCGGTCACCAGCACGGCGCCCCAAAGATTTCGCAGATCGTCCGCCAGATCCGGCTGAGCGCGGCAGACCCGTTCGAGGTCGACCGGCTGACCGCGGGCGACTTCATCGGCCATTTCCGAGAGCAGGATCGCCAGCCGCTGCTCCCGCTCGTCCGCCTCGTCCTGCTCTGGATCCCCGATCAATCTTCCAACCCTTGCTCCAGCCTCGTCTCAGTCCCCAATCCCCTCGTATTCTTCCTCGAGCAGCTGCCGCAAACGTCGCACGGCCCGCAGGTACCGCATGCTGGCCGCCGGAGGGTTGAGATCCAGGGCGGTGGCGATTTCCAGATTGGTCAGATGTTCGTAGTGCCGCATCATGATCACCTCGCGGTCCGGATCGTCGAGCCGCTCGATGGCCCCTTCGACGCGGCGGGCGATCTCCCGCTGCGCAGCCGCGGCGGCCGGAGTCATGCCGGGATCGCAAAGCTGCACGGCCAGCTCGACCGCCGAGCGATCCGGGCCCGCGTTGGCCGTCATCGATTGCTCGCGGTCGATGTTCCGCTTCGCGCTGACGCGGTGGCGGCGGTAGGTGTCGATGATGTGGTCCCAGGCGATCTGCCGCAGCCAGAGATGGAACGCCATCTCGGGATTCTCGAGATACTTTTGCAGCCGCTTGCTCGCCTCGGTCATCACCTCCTGGACGACATCGCTGACATCAACGCGGCGCTGCACTTTGCGATCGAGACGAACCTGGACCAGCCGCCGCACCGAATTGCGATGTTTCTCGAGCAACTCGTTGACCGCCGCATCGTCCCCCTTGCGCGCTGCCGAAAGTAGCTCTTCGGTCTGTTCTCCCTCGGGCCAAAGTTTCTTTGCCATGCTTCACTTTCCTGCCACCGTCGCGTGGATGCAACTACATGGGCCATCATACCGTTTTAAGGACCCACCCCGAGCCCCCGCCGCGATTAAACTGAGCGATCCTGCGTAGGCTCCGCTCGTTCCCTTCGGTCGCAAAGTTCCCGATGTCGCTTCCGCTCCTGCGTCGCTCTCCGCTGAATCGTCCCACGCGGCTTCCCTCGACGCGGCTCGCACCCGTCGCCGCGGCGTTGGTCGCCGGGCTGCTCTGCCTCGCCGCCCTGCCCCGTGCCACCGCTGCTTCCCCCCCAGCCCGCTTCCCCGCATCCCGCGTTCCCACAAGCAGCCAGCGAGCCGGACGCAGCCAGCGAGCCGGACGCAGCCGAGCAGCCCGCCGAAGGGGAGTGGATCGACCTGCTCGCCGGCAACGAGCTCGCCGAGCACTGGACGACCACCGGCAACTGGAGCATCGACGAGTCCGCGACAGCTGAGCCTGAGCGACCTGTTCGCGATCGTCACCTTGGCGGCACTCCTGTTCGCCATGGCTGCCCCATTTCTGCGCGTGATCGGTCCTGAAAACATCCCACGGCTGCTGGCTATGGCGGGGATTCTCCACGAGGGGCGGCGGCGTGAAGCTGTATGACTACTGCAAACTCTTGGTCCTCGGGACCATCTGCATCGGTTTCCTGCTCTACGCTGCGTTCCACCTGTGGAAGATGGCAGGGCTCGCTCCGGCGCTCTGGTTCGCGTCACTCGCTCTGCCAATGGCGGTGATGGTGGTGCTCCTCCCGTGGGCGATCCGCGTGGAACAACGTCAAATTCGGAGACGGAGAGAAGAAGCAGGCGAGCCCTCGCAGGATTCGGAAGCCGACCAGTGGTGGCGGCTGGGAGGATGAGCGTGCGAGTCACGGCAGAGACCATGTATTAGCCTCGCCAACAATAATTACCAGATCCATGGCACCGACGAGCGACGACTCCGTGTTTTGCAATTTGGTGTTGGCCGGTCGATCGAGCAAGCGACCGTGCGGGAATTTCTCATCGATCACTCACTGCAGCACCATGATCTCGAGGCAATCCATCCGGGCGGTCCACCGGCGGTACGGCGTGCGGCCGCCGGAGGCGAATCGTCCCGCTCCCACGGCTCAGCCCCGCCGCTCCGAACTTTTCTCGGACCGCATCGGTCACCCGGTCGAGTTGCCGCTGTTTGGCGTGGCATTCGTCAGCCTCACTCTCAAACAGAGTCTGCTGGACCAGCCGGTTGCCACGGAACCCGCTCACGCCGACCCCCAGTAGCCGCACCCCGAGGTGACTCGCCCGCAATGCGTCCGCGAGCAACTCTCTCGCGGCCTGGCAAATGTCGTAAGTTGCGTCGGTGGATCGTGACAGGGTCCGCGACCGAGTAATCGTACGGAAATCGGCAAAGCGAACTTTAATGTGCACGGCCCGGCCTTGCTGTTGCTGCCGTCGAAGCCGGCGGCCGACCTGCTCGCTTAATTCGAGCAGCCATGCCCGCAGCGCCTCGACGTCGGAAATGTCGGCGGCGAATGTCGTCTCGTGCGAAAGGGACTTCGCCTCCCGGTCCGGTACCACCGCGCGGTTGTCGATGCCGTGAGCCAGCCGCCAGAAATGCTCGCCCTGTTTTCCGAACTGCTGTTGGAGAGTCTCGAGTGACAGGCGGCGAAGCTGTTCGATCGTGTGGACTCCCAGCCGGTTGAGGACCCCGTGCGTGGCTTTCCCCACGCCCCAGATCCGTCCCACCGACAGCGGATCAAGAAACTCCTGAACGCGTTCGGGTGACACGACGACCAGGCCGTCGGGTTTCTCCAGGTCGCTGGCAATTTTGGCGAGGAACTTGTTAGGAGCCACGCCGACCGAAGCGACCAATCCTGTGTCTGCCTTGATCTCGCATTTAAGCTGCTGGGCGATCCGCTCGGCCTTTCCGAAAAGTCTTTCAGTGCCGGTGACGTCCAGAAACGCTTCATCCAGCGAGAGCGGCTCGACCAACGGCGTGTACCGGAAAAAGATCTTGCGGATCTGCCGGGAAATGGCCGCGTAATGGCTCATCCGGACCGGCAGCACGGTCGCTTGAGGGCACAGCCGGAGGGCCGTGGCCGTCGGCATCGCGCTATGCACGCCGAACTTGCGGGCCGCGTAATTCGCCGCAGCCACAACCCCCCGCCCCTCGGACGTGCCGCCGACAATCAGTGGTCGACCAGCCAATTCGGGACGGTCCCGTTCTTCGACCGAAGCATAGAAGGCATCCATGTCGGCGTGGACGATCATAGTGGGGGCTCGTGGGTGGCGGGTGGCCCGGAGTGAGCGAAGCTGGGTGAGTCGGCGGCGCTGGGCCTGAACCCGCCCGCGGTCTAAATCTGAAGGAATTTTGAGATGAAGGCAACATCCGCATAGCCCAAGCCGCCTGCGACCAACACCGGCCTAACGTGGGCACAGGGCAAGGTTGTTCGGATTTCGCGAACTTAGCGTTGTCTGTTCGCATTTCGCGAACTAGAATGGGAGGGATTGCCGATAGGGGGAGTGGCGGATGCGGGTTATTTCGAAATCACGCCTGCGGGAGTTCTGGGAGAGGACCGAGCGCGGCGACGCTGAAGGGCCGCTCAGGGCGTGGCATACGCGTGTCAGCAGCCGGACGGTCGTGTGGCATTCGTGGGGAGATGTCAAATCAGAGATCGGCTCGGCGAGCCTTGTGGGAAGGTGCGTTGTCTTCAACGTCGGAGGCAACAAATATCGGCTCGTGACTCGCATCCTCGACGCGAGCCAGAAGGTTCTCATCCTCAAGGTGATGACTCACGGCGAATACGACGACGACAGATGGAAGATTGAGTGTGGCTGCTTCGAGCCGTCTTCTCAGTCGAAGCCAACAAAGAGGATGGGAAGTCAAAAACGCAAAGGACGGTGAGCGATGGCGACCAGAACTGAATTCGGCTTAAAGAAGAAGGACCGAGATTCCTATCTCGAACTGGTGATCAGATTCCCGCTGACCTCGATCAAGTCAGAGGAGCATCTGGCGGAGGCGCAGGCAGTAATCGATAGGTTGCTGACCGAAGGGCAATTTGATCATGGCAAGGAGGTGTACCTTGACGCTTTGAGCGATCTTGTTGGGACTTACGAGGACGCTTACCACGCCATCGAACCCGCCTCGGATGCCGACATGCTGCGGCACCTGCTTGAAGCAAAAGGCGTGACCCAGGCTCAGCTCAGCAAGGAGACAGGACTGGCGAAGTCGTCACTCTCGGAAGTCCTGTCGGGGAAGAAAAAATTCAGCCGTCAGATGATTCGCATCCTCGCCGATTACTTTCATGTCGACAAAAGCGTTTTGGCGGCAAATCTCTAACTCGTCCGCGTCACTGATGACTCAAACCGGTCGCGAGCGTCTGCGAGAGATAGCTTAAACATCGCACACGCTTGCGGCGTGTCGGAGCGCGAGTTGGTGGTCCTTCCAAGTCGGAATGAACTCGTGCGTCACGTAACCGTCGTAGCCGGTCGCGAGAATCTCCTGCATGATCGCCCGATAATTGATCTCCTGGGTGCCGTCGATCTCTCCTCGGCCGGGATTGCCCGCGGTGTGGTAGTGGGCGATCACATCTTGATACTGGCGGATGCGACGGATGATGTCGCCGTTCATGATCGAGACGTGATAGATGTCGAACAATAGCTTCATGTTCGGTGAATCGACTCGCCGAATCAGCTCCACACAAAAATCGACGTCGTCTCCAAAGTACCCCGGATGCCCCTTCATCGAATGGCTGTCGTCGCGGGAGTTCAGGTGTTCGAGGACCAGATTGACCCCTCGAGCTTCCGCTAGCGGCATCACCGCCTTCCAGCAATCGACGCAACCGGCGGCAGCTTCGTCGTCATCCATGCCGTCGTAACGCATCCCGGTGAAGGTGATAACGTTGCGGGTGCCCAGTCCGGCAGCCAGTTCCACCGCGCGGCTCAGTTGATCAATTACAAACTGGCGGTGCCTCGGATCGCACGGCCCTTTGGAGAACCCGTGGCCGCCGCTGACCAGCGAAATCTCGAGCCCCAGATCGCGGACCTGCGGGTAAAAACTTTCCGCGATCCCTTCGATCGCGACCAGGCCAATCTCGCGGCCCAATCGTGCCAAGTCGAGCATCTCCATCCGGTCCTGGTAGGTCCAACCCATGATCGATTGGCGAATGCGTCCCTTGCTGATTTGAAAGTTGGGGTCCACTTGCGGCTCGCCTTCTGCCGCGACCGCCGGCATGGCGAGAGCGGCCGGCATGGCGAGAGCAGCCGGAGCGGCCACCGCCGCCAAGAAATTGCGGCGTGAGAGCGAAGGCGAGGCAGTTGGGCGGCCATTCATCGATTTCTCCCCGGTTTGTTGGAGCCGCCCGATCATCCGGTTGGTATAGGAGGTGGGGGGCTCACATGCTGTCGACCGCCCCAATTCTAACGCGTGATGACGGGGCTTCCCAATCCACTGTTTATCCTTCCAGATACCGACGACGCAGCAGACTTTCAACTTATCGCCCTCAAGCTCGCAGATTCCGGGAGCATCGCCTCCCGTCTCTTACGACTCATCCGAACGGTGGTCCCAGACCTTCGGTGTCACTGTAGGGTCGAGGTCAAAGGTTTCGGCCCACAGTTCCTGATTCTCGGCATTGAGTGCAGCATACGTACGGTCCTTGCGGAAGACCAATCGTTTGGCATCTTTCGTGCTACCCGGCGGCTGGATATCAACGATCTCCCAGGTTCCGGCGAAGGCTTTCAGCGACTGCTCGATGGCCCTTGATTCCGCGTCCTTTAATTTGGGCGTGTCCCCCATCCCGTCGACAAGCCGGGCCAGTAGCGTCGGCTGCCGGTTGGCGTCGAATCGTTCGAACAGCGGAGGCTTCCTCGGGAGATTTCGACGCTTTGGTCCACATTCGTCCGGCGACCATCAGCATCAGAGCGGCAATCCGGCAGTTTACTTTGAGCCATAACGCCCTTCGATGCAGCGAACGATATCTTTCAGGTGCGGTTCGGCAACGGAGTAATAGATCTTGCGTCCGTCCCGGCGGCTAGTTAGCAGACCTACCCGCTGCATCAACCGCAAATGCTCAGAGGCCATGTGTGGCTGGATTCCACAAGCCTCAGCCAGTTCAGCGACCATGTAGTCGCCTTCGAGGAGCAGTTGAATCATTCGCAACCGGTACGGGTGGGCCACCGTCCTGAGGCACTCGGCAGCCTCCTCCAGTACCTCGATTGGCATCAGTTCCAATGGTCTACGTCGGGTCACCTGCAAACTCCATTGTCTGCTACCTGCTTATAGAGAAGACGTCGCCGGTGGAAAGGCAGCGCACTCAGGTGGCAGTGCAGATCATATGCCGGTCACATGCCGGGCGAAAGGTGAATGGCATGCTGGCACGCCAAGCGTCGACAGGTCGGGAGGGTACGATTCTTGCAGTCACTGCATGCTGAATCGGGCCGCGGGGGTGAGCGGCTCGCGCCGCCAACGGTATCGCGATCGATTTAGGAGGTCTCCGATGACAATGGTCTTTGAAAGCGTCCAGACTGCGGGTATTGCTCAGCTATCGTACTTGATCGGAGATGACGGCAGCCAGACAGCCGCCGTGGTTGATCCGCGACCAGAAGTCGAGATCTACATCGAGTTGAGCCGCAAGCACGGCGTCACGATTACCCACATTTTTGAAACGCATATCCACGCCGACTTCATGAGCGGCGCTCGGGAGCTCGAGCAGCGTGTCGGGTCGGCCAAGATCTACGCCAGCGGCGAGGGAAATGCGAGTTATGACTTTCCGGTTCAGAAGATTCGCGGGGGGGATCGCTTCGAGTTTGGCTCGGTTGTCCTCACCGCACGCCACACGCCCGGTCATACACCGGAACATATGTCCTACGAACTCGCGGAGAAGGACCGCGTCAAAGATCCATGGGGCGTCCTGACCGGAGACTCGTTGTTTGTTAGTTCGGCCGGTCGGCCAGATCTGCTCGGCGAGGAAGAGACCGAAGAGCTCACGGAGCAGTTGTTCCACACGCTTCGCGACTATTACCTAAAGCTCGACGACGGCGTCATCGTGTATCCCTGCCACGGTGCGGGCTCGGCCTGCGGAGCAGACATTGGCGAGCGACCGATGAGCACGATCGGTTACGAGCGGCGGACAAACGATTTCCTGCAGCACGCTGACTTTGAGGCATTCAAGTCCTTTGTCAAAGAAGGCGCTCCGCCGGTACCGCAGCATTACCCGATCCTCAAAAAGATTAACGCCAAAGGACCAGAGGTGATTGGGACTGCCCCGGCGATTCCAGGCTTGCCTCCGGAAGAGTTTCAGAAGGCAGTCAAACAAGGCAACTCGCAACTCGTCGACACCCGGCAAATGCTGGCCTTTGGCGGAGGCCACATTTCTGGTGCGATCAATATCGGGGACCGGCCGGAACTTTCGGTCTGGGCGGGCGACATGCTCTCCTACGAAAAGCCGATTTTGCTCGTCGTGGAAGATGAGACGCAGCTTGACTGGATTGGATGGCACTTCGCCTACGTGGGGTTGACGAACTTTACTGGTTATCTAGCTGGCGGCATGAAGGCCTGGGACAACAAAGGCCTACCTCTCGCGACATTGCCGCAGGTTTCGGTCCAGCAGCTCGCTGAAGAGAAAGACAAATTTCAGATACTCGATGTGCGCTCGCCAAGCGAGTTTGAGAACGGCCGAATCGGCGGGGCGAAGCACAAGTTCGTATCTGAGATGCGGGACGGCGTTGATGGTGACTTCGGCCTTGATCCCAACAAGCCAGTAGCCGTGTATTGTGGCAGTGGCTATCGGGCTAGCATCGCCGCGAGCCTGATGAAGCGAGATGGTTTCAAGGAGGTCTTCAACGTGCCCGGCAGCATGCAAGCGTGGAAGAACGCTGGCCTGAGTGTGGAGAAGTGACGCAACTGAACGCCTGGGTGGTGGGAGACGTTTGATGAGCAATCTCTTTGCGAAGAAGTCATGGTCGCCCTACCTAGTGGGGGTGGGGATCGGCATGCTGAGCTGGTTCGCCTTCTGGAGCGCCGACCATCCGCTGGGAATCACCACGCTGTTCGAGCATACCGCCGCTCTGGTGCTCGAGGCGACGGTTCCCCGGCTGGCGGAGTCCAACAGTTACTATCTGGAAAATTCGCCGAAGATCGGCTGGGAATGGATGCTAGTCGTCGGCGTGTTTCTGGGCAGCGTCATCAGTTCGTTCGCATCTGGAGATCGAGAGCCAATCGTTGTGCCGCCGCTATGGAAGAGCCGGTTCGGCTCGAGCGCTGCACTGCGGCTGACGGTTGCATTGCTGGCAGTCGGAGCATTGGGGTTGTCTGCTCGCCGTTCCGGTGGCGGAACACCGCGTCTGCACGAAGAAGCACGCCAGCGGCACAGCGCCGTTTAAAGAATGGAAAAGCTATGCGAGGGCCGTATGGCAAAGGAATACCGTCTATGAAACTTCAAGCATGCCTCCTGACAATGGTCCTGCTCTGGCCGGCAACTGCCGCACAAGGAGCGACCGATTTACCAACTCCTTACCCTTATCCAGAACCCGCTTGGTCGCCTTACCTAGTCGGCCTCTTAATTGGCATTTTGGTCCTTTCGACTTTGGCGTTAGCGGGCAAGAAGATCGGGGCCTCCAGCGCCTATTCCGACGCTGCGGGAATGATAGGCAGGCTCATGGCACCCAACCACATCGCTACTCTTCCGTACTATCAGGAAAGCAAACCGATGATCGGCTGGACGCTGACCATCGTCTTAGGCGTCATTATGGGTTCTTTTCTCGCAGCATGGACCGGCGGTGAGCTAACTGGGACATATTTGCAGGACATGTGGATCGCCCGCTTTGGTGCCGACAGCGGCTTGCTGCGGACCTCTGTCGCACTGCTGGGCGGAGCGCTGATGGCGTACGGAGCGCGGATGGCCGGTGGCTGCACGAGTGGGCATGGGATCAGCGGCACCCTACAACTCGCCGTCAGCTCCTGGATCGCCGTGATCTGCTTTTTCATCGGCGGCATCGCTACTGCCATGTTGATGTACCGCATGTGAACCGCCTGAAGGAGAACAGAATGGATCCCGCATCCGATTCCCATTCGGTCCCATCCGAGAACTTCAGCGAAGAGCGGCCTGGGCAAACTCGCGACGCTGATTCAGAGCCGTCAGATCCGCAAAAGTGGGACTGGCTGGAAGCGTCTCCCGGCAAGCTAGCCGCCGGCTTGTTCTTCGGTTTGGTGTTCGGCTTTTTGCTGCAGAAAGGGGGCGTGGCAAAGTTCGACATCCTCATCGGCGTGTTGCTGCTGGAAAACTTTATCGTCGTGAAGGTGATGCTGACCGCGATCATCGTAGGGATGATTGGCAGCTATTTCTTACGGCGGATGGGCGTGGTTGAACTTCAAATTAACGAGACGAAGTACGGCGCCAATGTCATAGGCGGGCTGCTCTTCGGGATTGGCTTTGGCCTGCTGGCGTATTGTCCTGGAACGAATGCTGCCGCCGTCGGGCAAGGCAACCTCGATGCATTAGTAGGCGTCGTCGGACTGCTCCTCGGATCTTACCTCTACGCCCTCAGTTCGAAGTTTAGCAGCGGAACCGCCAGCCGCTGGGGTAAGCGAGGGAAGCTCACGCTTCCAGAGATCGTCGGTATTTCCCAAGGCCGGTTCGTTGCGATCGCTGCGCCGGTTCTAGCCGCCGTACTCCTGCTGCTAGAAGCGATTGGTTTCTGAAAAGGCACATCGGCATGGCAACCGCACACCGATCCACCATCGAGATGATTGACGCCCTGCGCACTGTTCTGGCGAAGGTGGAGCGGCCACTGACAACGCAGGAACTGCTGGAACTCGCTTCTCGGCTGAACATTCCTGCCAGCCAGTGGCGAGAGCATCTCACTTTCGATCCGCATCAATTCTCGCATCGAACGATCTACGAATCGCCCTACTTTGAGATCAACGTCATCGGCTGGCGCAGCGGGCAGTTCAGCTCCGTACACGACCATCGGGGAACGGCTTGTTGCGTTTTAGTATTAGATGGCGTGCTCACAAACATTGATTATCAACGTGATGCGGCCAATGAGTTGAGGGAGACGTCGCGGTTCGATCTTCGTCCTGGAGAGATGCTTTCTCGCAACGACTGGGAAATTCATCGCTGCGGAAATGAGCAACCTTGCGGAGTCGATCTAGCGACGCTTCATCTGTACTCGCCGCCGCTGCGACCGCTTGAGGAGAGGCAGCATCATGGGTACCTGATTGCCTGACCGTCCTGGTTCGTTAATTGATGATTTTACCAAAGAGAATTAGAAATGACACGCGTCATCGGAATTGTATTTGTTCTGCTCGCCGCCACAGCAACCGCACACGCTCAAAATGCTGACCCCACCGGTAGTCCCAGTTTTCAGTATCCGCTGATTAAGGGGCACGGAGGGATCGTCGTCGTCCCAGACGCGAGCCAGCAGCCAAAGAAGAACTCCAAGGTGTTACTCGACATCGTTTCCGATGAAAAGGCCGGAGGCGTCATCAAAGGTTTTGACCGAGCAGCCTTGATCCTCAACCAGTATACCCAGGCAGGCGCCGGGACAGATAACGGCTTTAAGATGACGCTAATTCTACACGGCCCGGCGACCAAATCGGCCCTGAGTCACGAGGCCTATGCAAAGCACTCCAAACCTTATGCGCAGTCGCTAGGAATTGACAAGAATCCAAACCTGGAACTGCTCCAGGAGCTCAAGAAGCACGGCGTCGAAATCTTCGTCTGTGCCCAAGCCTTGGCACACCACGGCTACGCCATGGACGAAGTAGCACAGCCGGTGACCACCGCGGTCTCCGCCGCCACAGTGAACATCAACAAACAGATGGAGGGATATGCTTACATCCCTTTCCATTAGGCCGCGCAGCAGGGCGGCCGAAGATGATCGCCATTCCGCCAGGACCAATCACCGCGGCTCAACTTCGGCAGCTCATTCCGCACGACGGGAAAGTAGTCACCATGCGTCTGTCAGGAGCCCAAGTGCGAGAGGTGCTCGAACAGGCGGTAGAGAACGTCTTCACTGATAATGTGGACAAAAAGGTGGGCGGAATGATCTAAAACTTCCGGATTGAGATACGACTATGACCCCAAGCTCCCACTCGGGAACCGTGTCGTTGACATCCGCGTGGAAGGCGACGCGTGGGCGGCCGAGAAAGAGTATCTCATTGCGACCAATGCGATGCTTGCAGTCGGTGGGCACCATCAGAAAACATTCACCCGAGGAGCATCCCGATCCGAGCACGAGTCGCAATCTGAAGTCGTGAAAAAAGCCTTCAAGCGACGCATCAGCGTATCTCCGCCCGAAGAGATCCGGATCCAGAAGGTCAGCGCGCACCAGGAACAGACGCTATCGAAACCACGTGAGTCGCAGCGTCGTCCTTAGGAGTTAGACGCCGGCGAGAGCGCCGCCGCGATTTCATCGCTCTTCAAACGCTGGTCGGATGTCGGCTGATGGTCCCCGAGCAACTCGTAAAAGCTGGACTTTAGGTAGGCTGCTGCGGACACGGGATCGATAGTTTTCCGGCTCGGTACACTAGGGCAGGACGGTCCCGAACTCGACCGCCGGTCGAGCTTGCGTGGAATGCTTCAGGATACGCAGCGTCGGACAACTTTGGCGATGGTGGAAACCGGAATGTTGAGTGAGGAGCAAAGGTGAGAATTCTCTTCCTTCACGGCTGGCAGAGCGTTGTTGGTGGCGTCAAGCCAACGTTCCTCACGCAGGCCGGCCACGAAGTTCTGAATCCCGCTCTCAGCGATGAAGACTGGGACGCCGCGATTCGCACCGCTCAATCCGCCTACGACCGGCACCAGCCTGACGTGATCGTCGGCTCTTCCCGCGGCGGTGCCGTTGCCATGAACATCCATTCGGAAACTTCCCCGCTGGTCCTGCTCTGCCCGGCTTGGAAGCGGTGGGGCACCGCCACGACCATCAAACCCCAGTCGACGATCCTCCACTCACGCCAAGACGACGTGATCCCTTTCACCGACTCCGAGGAGCTTGTCTCCACCAGCGGCCTGCCCTCGAGACGCTCGTCGAAGTCGGCAACGATCACCGCCTCGCCGACCCCGAGCCACTGACGGCGATGCTTGGGGCGTGTGAGCGATTAGGACGCAGTCATGTCTGAGCCGAAGCGACGAAAATTGTGGATGCCGGCGATTGTTTTTGCTCTGGTTGCCGGATGGGTCGGCTTGGCTGCTTTCCAATTCCGATCAGGAGTGCGAATCATAGTGGAGAACGCTGGAACGAGTCCCCTCAAGTCGGTCGTGTTGCACGTCACCGGCGCATCCTACGCACTTGGTGATATCGCTGTCGGCAAATCTGCCACCATGCGTGTGAGGCCAACGGGCGAGAGCCACCTGGAGATCGAGTTCACACGCAGTGACGGCGAGACGCGGCGGTTGGATGCCGGTGGCTACTTCGAGCCGGGATATCTAGGCGCAATGCGAGTGGAAATTAAGGACGGCCAGATCTTTAGGGTCGAGGAAGACATCAGGCTCCGATGACGGTGGACCGAACCACAGGCGGTAAGGGCAAGGTCGCTGACTTGACACTGGCCGAGACACGCCAACTCGACGCCGGCAGCTGGTTTGATCCCCCATTCGCCGGTGAGAAAGTGCCAACCTTCGAGGAAGTCTTGCAGCTGGTGGCCGTGCGTCGACGCTCGGGCCGGTGCGGTCGGCGGGGAAGCCGCGGGCGGGGAGGTGCCCGACTGTGAAGTAGGCTTTTGTCAGCGGGGGCTAGGACTGGCTGGCCGGCGGCTTCCCGGGCTGGGGATACCTTTAAAGATACCCACGGGATGCAAGTCGGGAGCATTCACCGCCCCTGACAGTCGCTTCAGCGGCCTTTCCGGAGGGCCGGCTCCCTTGGCAGCGGCAGGAGTGCTGTGGCCTGTTGCCTTGCCGCAGGAGACCTGCCGGTCTAAACTGTCGTTGACAGGCTGGCAGGACGAAATTCGGCTCCAAGCCGTCTGAGTTCCTTCGGGGGCTCCTATATCCGCCGGCCTTGTTTCGTTGCTCCTCCCGGCCATTCACTCTGGCTGCCGGAATCCTTGGTGAATCTGCCGTTTCCTCGAGTAGTACTCACCGGCGCCGCTCTTCCGTGTGTCGTCCCGGTCGACGATCAGGCCGATTTTAGGCCACAGCAAATCCAGGTAGCGGTGCTCGCTCCGCTCAAGGCAGCGCTGGACAGACCAGAGGAAGTAATCGGCCATTCGGGCTTCGTGTGGGTTTGCTAGAATTCTCCGCCAAAGAGAATCGAATCAAAACGGGCCTGGCTGTATCCTTCCTGGACTCCTTCAGAGAAGGAGTCGCGAGTCATTCCTAACTGCCAATCACTTGGGTGTAGAGATCGAAGAGTCGACATAGATTTGAGGCCGCTCTTTGACTCAATATTCCCGTCGGATTGAAGCTGCGCAATTCCTGGTGACAGTTAAGTACTTTGCTTTCTCCAGGCTTGCACGGCGGAAGCAATCGTTTCCTTCGCGTCTTCAGCGGACCATTCATCCCAGAAATCCACTGTTCCACTATCTGGTTTCGATTTGGGCTCTGCGATCCGAATTCTGGCTGGCAGCAAACAGGCGTCTCCAACAATAAGGGCTTCACCAGTGTCGAGAATCGGTAGCAAACCGGCAAGTCCACCGAGGTTATCAGGAAGCATTCGCTGGACAACACCTTGGTCTTCGGCGTTGGTAAGGCGAAGAGCGACAAAGTTATTGCACTGACTTAATACCGTGCGACTTACTTCCGATGGTCTTTGGCTGATCACAACAATGCCGACACCGTACTTCCGTCCCTCTTTTGCAATCCGATGGAATGTACCCAATGCAGACGCAAGGATTCCGGTGCTTGTGCCTCTCTCTGGGATGTAGAGATGGGCCTCGTCGCAAAGTAGTGCAATTGGGTGCCTCTCGCCGCTTCGGGTCCATTGCGAAACAGAAAACATGACGCTTGCTATCCGGCTCACGATCAGAGGTAGGACGTCGGAGGGTACCTCTGAAAAATCGATAATCTTTACGCCGCCTTTCGAGTCTTCCTGATCCCGAGTACCTGCCATTAATTGCTTCGCGAGTCTTTCAAGCCATCCGAACTCACCCGTCTCTTCCGGTGCCTGAAACATGAAACCCAGCTTACGGTCGGAAATCCGGTTTTCCATCCTAGCGACTAGACGGCTTAGCTTACCGAAGAAGTCGCCCTGTTTCTCTGAGCCGGTTCTAGCTCCCGGAACCATCTCAACGTTCTTCGCATCAATTTCATCGTGCACAGCCACTAGGTCATAGGGAACCGGGCTATCGATCGTGAAATTCGCCAATATGTCTTTATGTCCACCTTCCTCGAGATACTTCCGTTTTGCTGCAACTACCGCTCGCGACATCAGCATTGCCTGATTCGGCGCGTTATTGTCATCTCGATCGACTAACATGGCGACCATGTCGTCATATGCAAGCAACCAGTACGGAAGGTAGAGAACTCCGTCACTCAAACCTTTGCCAGACTCTAAGTCGCTTGTCCCAGCGACTCTGAAGTGCCGAATTCCGTCTCCTTTGAGCGTTCCATATTCGCCGTGAATGTCAAACAGTATCGCGTTACCATTCGGTAGCTCAGCTATCTGTTCCACCAACCGCGCTGTCGTCCATGACTTTCCAGACCCTGTACTTCCCACGATAGCCGCATGGCGTTGGAAAAAGCGATTCGCATTGAGATACGCCTCCGCATGATGATCGAGGGCATACGTGCCAAGCGAAAGTCTTGGAGCCGCAGAGTCAGCTTGATGAGACACGACTCTCATGAAGCGAGTCAAAACGTCTCCTTCAAGCGGAAAGCAGTTTGCATCGATTTCCGGAACGGATTCCAAGGTGCGTCGAAACAGATTCTCTTTCGTGCCGTCACGCTCGATGAAGGTTCCAATAAGAGTTACTTTAACGGTGTTTCGCTCTGCGATTTGGGCTTCACCCGTTTCCTCCTCCTGCTCAACTTCCTTCGCAGTCGGTGCATCTCGCACAATCCGTTGGACAATGCCAATAAGATGTTGCCCGGCTTTAGAGCTCTGGAGAACAACTAGTCGATTTACCTGCATCTTCCGGAGCAGTTCCAGATTGTCGACGCCAACCACAACGCTGGCGGTATCGACTGCTCGGACCACCCCAAGGGCGTCGCTGTCGCCAAAAGAAAATATCGCATTCGTCATTGTTGTATCCTCAGTTTGTTTAACAGCCCTTCCAGGCTCCAGAGGTTCTCATTCGGAAAGAATACCCCATTGGGATGCTGCGATGTGTAGGCTTTCGTGCCAGTGTCTTCTTTCTCGAAAGCAACGACGCTTGAGTGCAGGTGCTTGGAAAGGAAATCTTTAGCGCCAGGCCGAAGCGTCCTTGCTATTATGGCAATCGGTGGCTGCAAGTCGGCGGAACGCTGAATTAGCTTTGGCTCAATATGATCGTCGCTGAATCCGTAGCCAATGCATAAGAAGCCTCGTGCGCCGGACAGCGCGCTATCGGCAAACGAAATAACCGACCTGAAAGGTTCTTGGTGGGTGCGTGAGTACTTCGCTACACCGGGCGTAACAAGCAAAGGCTCAAAGGTTTCAGGCACCACTGCATGGTCGAAAATGCCTATTGGAGATGCAGATCCGTCTTGAAACCAGTCAATAGAGCCATGTACTTTCCAAACGTCCACGCAGCGAAAGTTTGCGTGGCGTGTATAGTGACTTGTATCTGACTTTTGGCAGTGGAAGTGCCGCAACGCACCTTCACTGAACCCAGTGTTGCAGCGGAATTTTGACTGGCATGCCGCATACTCAACCAGGCGATCATAATTGGTGGTCACAACTTCGACTACTTTGTGAGTAGTGCGAAAAAGGTGGCGAAACAGATGAGACAATCCCAGCGCGGTCTCGCCACTGAGAAGCTTGTCGTAGAACAGCCTTTCGTCGTCGAGAATCATTTCTCGTGTCCGATCAACTATTTGCCGATGCAGATCGTTGGATACAGTGACTTTTTGGAGAGCCTCTTCTAGGTCGCTGTGTTGATTGAGTTCGGATTTAAATGCCTCCCAGGTATCGCCGTCGTCTTTTGCCGGAGCGACAGTCTCGATCAAATGCTGTGCGAGGCCATTCATGCCGCGAATACCGTAAGCACACGAAGCTCCGCTCCCGAGCACCATGACCGGCACCTCGGATATGCAGTCGCTAGCAATCTTGATCGCCAGTTCCCTTCCGTCGTCTTCGCTGATTGTTTCCGTCATTCCACGCTACCCCGCACACCCGTCATTTGACCGGCTCCATCAGCTTCCCGTAGCTTTTCACCACGTCGTACTTCACTTGGTCTGAGGTGATCTTCGAGAGGAACTTGCGGGCGCATGGGATCTTGCTGTCTTCGATGAGGCGTAGTTTCATGGACGACATGAAACCCTTGGTTTCAGTGATAAAGAAGGCGTGCTTGACCGCGCCGTCTTTGAAGGCGATGGCCAAGTCCGGGTTGTGGTTGCCTACCGGCGTCGGGATGTGGAACGATTTTGGCAGCTTGGCGTAGACGACGACTTCAACGCTGGTGGCTAGCTCGGGTACGAACCTGCGTTCGGTCTCAGAATCGGGGAAGACGTACTCGTAGATTTGCCTGTCGACCGCCATTGCTTTGCTGAAGTTCACTTTGGGCTTCGCGCGGGTGAAGATGTCTTTCTCGTCGATCATGGCGTAGGTCAGGTGCTCGACGATAACCGTTGCCTTCTGCTCGTTGATGAGCCGACCGGCCTGGGCGAGGAAGTCTTCCGGGTTCCGCTTGTACGGCTTGAACGTGGGATCGCTGGTACCTTGCAAGATCGAGGCGATGGTTCGACGAGTGAGGGTCGCTGATTCCGCAAGCTTTCCGATGAGGTCGTCCTCGGCAGCAGAGTGAACCGAGGCCGTCGCAGTGACGGTGCTTGGGTGCTGGTGCTCGGGCGCCTGCGTTTTCAGTCGCGTCGCCGCCTAGCAATTCCATACATTAGCAATCCCGGTGACGACTGCCAGCCCGGGGGGGTGGGTGTAGGCCCCCTGTGGGTGCCGATGATGCGGCAGCCTCGTCTTATCCTCCTTTCGAGCGCGTCGCAGCTCTGTGGTACCGAGATGGGCGGGCTCGGCAGATTCTCGAAATTCGTTGAGCGAATGGGCATCGGGCGGATGGCCATCGAGCTTCCTCGTCGAGTCTCCAGCCACGGGGCGATGCTTTATCGCAAGCCGCTGCAAAGGCTTTTGGTTCATTGGCCTTTCGAAGGCAAGGCCAGCGATCGATGCAGATGCTCGCGAACCGCGACTTGATGGTCGCTAGGGTGCCAAGGGTCGCCGAGAACGGCTGTGGCCTGCACATTCATGCGCCACGTGCGTCGACGCTCGGCTGCTCGACATGGCCGACACGGTCGGCGGAGAAGCCGGGGGCGGGAGAGGGTTGCTGCCCGGTGGTGACGCAGGCTTTTGTCAGCGGGGGCTTGGGCTGGCTGGCCGGCAGCTTGCAGGGCTGGAGAGTGGGCTCGCTGCGCCTGCAAAAGAGAGTCGAGCAGTCGAAAGTAGACCGAGTCGAAGAAGAGAAGTCGTCCGGGCCGCGAACGGTGGCCGCTTCGGTGATCCGTCCAGCAGTTCCGGCTCGACTGCTCTGCTTTCTCTTCTCGGCTCTCTACTTTGGCTTGGCTTCTCGGGCGGAAACTCGAGAAACCAAACCAAAGTCGGGGCGACTGGATTTGAACCAGCGACCTCTGCGTCCCGAACGTATTAGATCCGAATCTGATAACACGTCTTTTGCCAGCTCATATGATGACGCAGTCCAAGCGATGCACCACTGGATGCACCAGATCCTGAATCCCAATAGAACCCATGCATTGGACGAGCTGGCTGATATGCTATACGGCTCCCTTGCACCCAGCGAGTGTTACCAGCTGATGGCTGCTATTCATGAGCGAATCGATGCAGGACGGCGCAGTCAGAGGGAGACATAGCTAGTCATCCTCGGTGTAGTAGATTCACTATCTAGTGGTCGCCCTTGCCAGATTCACTCTTGCCCCTATCTGTGCGCAACAAATGAACCGACGAGAATTGGGGATCACCCCTTCCAATATCCAGTCAATCTTTCGAATGTGCGGTGGCCGGGCTGCCTACAATCAGCGCCGCGCCGTGCAGAGCGAACATCGCCGGATGCAGCTCGCTCGTTTACTTCCTCAGGTCGATTTTCCCAACCGGGGTTGGCAAGCTGAAGCGGCTCGCCGGCTGAATGTGCACCGAGGCACGATCAACCGAGACTTCCGAATCCTTCGCACTGCATGGCAAAGAAGTATCCCGCAGTGGAGGCAGGAGGACGCCGAATAGCTCTGAGCAGACATCGCCCACCGCCGCGATAAACTGCTCGTAGCAGCGCCGTGCCGCGAACCCTCGCCGCCCGAACTCCCTCTGTCACTGCATGGCTCGCATCAACACGCTTTTCGTTTGCTCACGGAATCGATGGCGTAGCCCAACCGCCGAGCGGGTGTTCCGTGACGATCCTCGGCTCTCCGTTCGCTCTCGTGGCCTCAGCCCAAGCTCGCCGCGACGGCTATCGGCGGCCGATCTAGCCTGGGCGGACGTCGTCTTCGTCATGGAGTCCAGCCATCGAGCACGCATCACCAGTGCCATGCGGGAAGCAATTGGGGACACCCCGGTGTAGTGCGTCAGCGGAAATGGGACTTTCGGTAAGTTACGATTGACGGGCTCGGTTTCCCTAGGAGAGCTCGCATGAGTCAGTCGAAGAAGCG
>NZ_WRPR01000098.1 GCF_010367455.1 Candidatus Laterigemmans baculatus
TCGCCTCACGCCGTGGGCGAATCGAGTTCGCGGCTGTAGAGCGCCAGCACCGCTTCGAACGTCTCGGCGTCGATTTTGTAGCGGCGGTCGGCGTCAGTGTACTTGTTGCAATGCTCGACCAGGACTCGGTAGAGGAAGCGGAACAAGTGCCGCGGGACGCGGAGGCTCTGGAAGACCATCAGCAGCCGCTGGTAGGAGAGCTTTTCGTCGAACAGATCCTTCGGTTCCGGCTCCTGACCCTCGGCGGCGCAGGCGACCATTCGGCTGCGAGCCAAGTCGTAGAGCGCCTCGCCGGTCCAGGCGAACGAAGGGATGACGTTCTGTTTGTCGAGCCTGGCTCGCTCGTGAAATTCGCGATCCTCCCGCTCGACGTCGCGGTACAGCTCCTGGGGCAACATCAGCTTGAGTCCCAGGCCGGGCTGTTTGAGGAGCTTGTTGTCGAGCAGCGGCCACACGAAGCGGCGCATCAACTCTTGCTTGCCGCCGG
Source organism: Candidatus Laterigemmans baculatus (assembly GCF_010367455.1). Lineage (GTDB taxonomy): Bacteria > Planctomycetota > Planctomycetia > Pirellulales > Pirellulaceae > Laterigemmans > Laterigemmans baculatus. Next base: position 488 of record NZ_WRPR01000098.1, read on the forward strand.
TCAGATGCGGCTCGTCGACGCGGTCGACCAACACGATCGTGCCGACAAACCCCAGTCGCTCGAGCAGCATCTGAAACTTGTTCAGCAACTCGTAGCGGTCGTCGGTGCGGTCGAAACGCGGGAGCGGTTGGCTGGCCAATTCCTTCGCCGGCAACCGCAGCAGGACTTTACGGAGCGAAGACTGTTCGCGCTTGCCGACCCGCATGTGTTTGCGGACCCCACGGGCCAGCCAGTGGCAGCGGAGCCAGCGGAGCGCGTACGGCAGCGTCCCAATGACGGCCGCTAGCGGCAGCAGCCAAGCGACGGTCGTGCCGCTGATCCGCTGGGAAAAGTAGAGCCAGAGCACGATCGCCGCGGCGGCAATCACCCACACCACGGCCAGCACCAGGTCGAGGTGGACCGTCCAATTCTGGTAGCCGAGCCGCTTGCGGAGTTCACCCCAGCGACCGGTGAAGGTCGAAGCGGTCGATTGATCGTAGCAGCAGGCCAGCATCAGCAGATCGCGGGTGCTGGTCCGCTCCAGGCGATCGACGTCTTCCTTGTGCACCGCGGCCTCCGCTCCAGCCTCGCCCCCCGCTCCAGCCTCGCCCCCCGCTCCGGCATCGCCCCCCGCTCCGGCATTACTGGCGCGCGCATCGAGGATCGAGTCGACCAGCTGGGTGACGCCGAGGCAGAGGATCGAATCCATGTGGTCCCACAGCCGCCACGATTCGAGCACCCGCTCCGGTTTCCGCGCCGCCCGCCGACTCATCCGCTCGCGGAAGTGGTCCAGGAAGGGATTGAAGTCGTCGTAGCGAATCACCCACACCCGGTTTTTGGGATGCTCGCGATTGTAGCGCTTCAGATGGCGGTCGATCTGCAGTCGCATCGCCGTTTTGCCCGAACCCTTGGGGCCGAACACGATCGCCGTGGCCGGCTCGCTCGGGTCGCCGTAGACCTTGTCCCAGACCGGATGGTAGGCGCTTTGGATGCAATGCTCTTTAAAAACCGGGTCGGTCTGAGCATCCTCCTCGGCAAACGGGTTGCGGAGGATGCCGTGGTGTTCGAGCAGGCTTTGGATGTTCATTCGTGGCTGCGGAATCTCAGACTCAGTAGGGATGGGCGCCGACCCAGATATGTAATCAGCCGCCGGGCGCTAGCCCACGGTTCATTCAAAATGCGATATGGAACCGGACGCTAGCGCGTGGCGGCTGATAATGAGAAACTGGGCACCGCCCAGGCCTCCGGACAGTGACCCAGGGCTCAGGCCTTCAGCTCTTGGAGCATCGCCTTGAACGCTTCCCGCTCGGCGTCGACTGCCTTCTGCGGGCCGGTCAGTTTGATGAAGTACTGGCGACCGTTGGGGAGCACGATGATCGCACCGAGCATGCCGTAATTTTCGCGGACGACGGTGCGTCCCCCCGAGAAGGGACCACCTCCCATCGTGTCCTTAAACGATCCGGACAGTTGAACGTAGTGCACGCTCGCCCCGGCAGCTTGGAATTTTTCCACTTTCGCTTCGCTGTCCCCTTCGAACTGGCCCTTCCAGCGGCTGATGTTCGCCTCGACGTCTCCACCGGCGGCCATCATCGTGATCCGCGACGTGGGAACGTCTTCCCCCTCGCCCTGCGGAGCCGCGAATTCGTGCTCGACGATCCGCGACTTCGGCGGCTGCGGCTTCCAGCCTTCGGGCACCGTCAACGTCAAGGCGTCGAAGATTCGAATCGTCTGAGGAGCTTTGGCGTCCGCTTCCTCCGCTCGGGCCGATCCGACCGGGACCGCGGCGAGAAGCAGGCCAGCCAACAGTGCAGCGCAGAAATGACGCATCGGAAATTCCTCGAAAGACAGGGAGCTGGGAAAGGTTTCGCAAACCGGGGACGACCGCCCCGCGGTTGATGAATAATCCATGTCTAGCACATGGCAGCTAAAGTAAAGGCAGCTGAAGTAACGGCAGCTGAAAGGATGGGGCCTCCGAGCAGCGCCAGGACCAGGGCGGCGACCAGCAGCAGGCTGGCGACGATCAGCGTTCCGATCAGCACCGTTCGCTGCCTCTGCTTGCGGCGGCGGCGGGCACCGAGGTAAGTCTCGGCGGCCGAAGCGGGCGAGAGGTCCACCTCGGTGGGCTGCTCACGCACATCGGGCGCCGCAGTGGCCGCTGCAGGTGAGGATAGCGTATCGCCGGAGGAACCGGCTTGGCGACCGGGCGTCCAAGCCGGGCGGCTCGGCGAATCTTTCCCGCCTGGAGCGATCGCCGGACTTGGCTCGGTTTTGACGCTCGGCCCACTCCGAGCCACGGCGGGGGTGTCGCCGAGCACCTCACCGAGCACCTCACCGGCGGCTCGCCATTCGGCCCAGCCGTCGCGCCACAGCAACGCCTCGGCCGTCAGCCTCTGCTCGCCAACCCACTGCCGCACGGTCGGCCCGTCGGCCGGACCGTACTGGCCGCCGGACGCCGGCCGCACGTACCACTGCGCCAGAGGATCGGCCAGCGGATCGAACGGAGGCTGTTCGGTCTCACCGGTCGGCTCGGTCACCGCGGATTCTTCGGCGACGATGCTGGCCGAGTCGCTTTCCTCGCCGGCCCCCTCAGAATCGCGACTGTCTGCTCCCTGGCTGCCTGCTCCCTGGCTTGTTGCTTCGCGGCTGCCTGCTTCATCGGGCCCGACGTCCGCGGCCGCTTCTCCGCTCGGATCGTCCAGGCGGAGCGAGAACTCGCGGTCCTCGGTCGGAATGCGGAAGCGGGCGCCGCAGCGTGGGCATTTGCCCCGTTTGCCGGCCAGCGACTCCTTGATGTTCAGTGGTTTGTTGCACGCGTGGCACGCGAACCGAATCCCCATGGGGCGACCTCCAAAAGCGTCACCGGTATTGTTCGTGACAGGCGCTACAGGATTGACCGATTTGGCCGACCGCCTTCCGCGCTCCCTCGGCGTCGTCGTCGGCCAGCGCGGCGCGGACATCTTGGGCCGCTTGCCGCATGGCGTCGGAGAGCTGACGGTAATCGGGGTCGTCCGCATCCTCCATGCCCTCCTGCTGGAGCACTTCGGCGACCACGGCGACCAGGGCGGCGGCCCGATCGAGTTCCTCTTTCGACTGTTCGACCGTTGCCGCATCGGTCGTTTCGCTCTCGAGCGGTTCGGCCAGCAGTTGTTCGAGATAGTTCATCAGCGGCGAACGGGCTCCGATGAGCGTCCAGTCGATCGCTTCGGCCGGGGCAGCGCGATTCAGCCCCGTGCCACTGACCAGATCCTGCAGGTCGGCCTTCCGCTGCTTGGCTTCGTCAAACGCCTCGTCCGAACCGGCGGTCACATTCTTGGCAGAGCGAGCCAATAAATCTCGCGCGGCCGCCGCATCCTCTTGGAACCGAACCCGTCCCTCGTAGTCGGCGATCACCGCCATCAGCGTCGCCAGGATCGAGAGCGTTTGCCGGACGTCCTGGAATCCGCCGCTGCGAAAACGGCTGGGGGTCGTCACCAGGCCGTCGTATTCGAGCTTCAAACGCTTGACTTCGTCTTCCAAGTGGACCGCCTCGATCAGCGAAGACCAGCCACCGCCGCCCGACGCCCCCCCAGCCGCCGTCGCGGTAGAGCCGCCAGCCGCCGTCGCGGTAGCGCCGCCAGAAGGGCCGGTCGCGGAGTTGGCCGGAGAGCCGCCGCGATTGGCCACAGCCCCGCCGGCTGGCCCGAGCGCCTCGACTCGGGGCCGCTCGCCGCGAAGGGCTTCGCCGATGTCTTCGAAAAAGACACCCCGAAACGCTCCCTCGGGATACTGCGGCGGCCGCGCCCGACGTTGCTGGGCCACGGCCGAAGATGCCGAGGCAAGGGCGATCGCCAACATCAGCGCGAACCTCAGCGCGACCGAGGGACGCCGGAGGTCGGTTCGGGGCAAAGCCATGGATCGAACACCAGAAGAGGAGTGGGTTGCGAGTGACGGTAGACCCCGCCGATTCGCCGCTGGTCCGTGGCGAATCGGGCCCGGTACGCCGAATGCTCTCTGGCCAGCATAGAAGCCGGCTCGGCAGCCGTGCCAGGGCCCCCCTCGCCTTCTCAGTCTACACCGCCACCGCTTATTTGCCGGATCCCGTTTCCGCTGTTCGAGTCGCCCAGCCTTGATTCGCTCATCCACCGCACCGCCCGCTGCCCATCCATCGGCCGCTGCCCATCCAACGCCCGCTGCCCATCCAGCGCCCGCTGCCCATCCAACGGCCGCTGCCCATCCAGCGCCCGCAAGCCAAAAATCGCCCGCTGGTCGGATCTCGCCCGCTGGGGTTCAGCCCCCGCCGCTGCGCCCCACTCCCGCCGAGGCTCTGCAGGCGTTTCGCCGCGTCCGCGAGTTCAGCCGCGTCATCTGCAGCTTCCTGGAGCCCGAGGACTGCGTCGTCCAGTCGATGCCCGAGGCGAGCCCCATTCGCTGGCATCTGGCCCATACGACCTGGTTCTTCGAAACGTTCGTGCTGCGGGAGCTGCAGCCGGACTATCGATCGCCGAACGAGCAGTTCCATTATTTGTTCAATTCCTACTACACGACGCTTGGCGATCCGTTTCCGCGGCCTCGGCGAGGCCTGCTGAGCCGCCCGACAGTCGCCGAGGTGTGGCGGTACCGGCAGCAGGTCGACGAGGCGGTCGAGCGGGAGCTCCAGAGGCTCCAGCAAGATGGGGAACTGCAGCATCGAAGCCCCGCCAGCCGAGAGAGTCGGGCGTGGGAATCGCTCAGCTCCGTGTTCCAGACCGGGCTACAGCATGAGCAGCAGCACCAGGAATTGATGCTGACCGACATCAAGCACGCCTTCAGCTGCAACCCGCTTTACCCGACGTTCGATCCCTCCTCGGCCCGCCCCGGCCAGACGGCGGCCGCAGGGAACCGGGCGGCGGCCGCAGGGAACCGGGGGGCGGCCGCTGTGAGCGACGAGCCGTGGTACGAAGACTCTGGCGGCATCGTCTCGATTGGGCATGCTGGCGAGGCGTTTGCCTACGACAACGAACTGCCGCGGCATTCGGTTTTGCTGCAGCCGTTCCGGCTCGCCCGCACGGTCGTCACCAACGGCCAGTTTTTGGAGTTCATCGAAGCCGGCGGCTATGCGTGTTCGGAGCATTGGCTGGACGCGGGGTGGCAGGTGGTCCAGCAGCAAAAGCTCAGCGGGCCGCTCTACTGGGTTCATCGCGACGGCCAGTGGCTCGAGTTCACCCTCGCCGGGCTGCGTCCGCTGGATCTTGCGGAGCCGGTTTGTCACGTGAGCTTTTTTGAAGCCGACGCCTACGCCCGCTGGCGCGGTTGTCGCTTGCCCAGCGAAGCGGAATGGGAGCACGTGGCGTCGCAGTGGATCGACGAGCCGGCCAGCTACGGGACGTTCGCCGACGACCGCCGGTGGCATCCGCAGGCCCTGCGGGACGTTGCGTCGCTGCAGGCGGGCGACGGTTCTCCCGTCACGACCGGACCACGGGGACTGTTCGGCGACGTCTGGGAATGGACCGCCAGTCCCTATCTCGGCTACCCCGGCTATCGCCCGCCGAGCGGTGCGATCGGCGAATACAACGGCAAATTCATGTGCAACCAGTTCGTCTTGCGAGGCGGCTCGGTCGCGACCAGTCGGGATCATCTGCGAGTGACCTACCGCAATTTCTTTCCCCCCGACGCGAGATGGCAATTCAGCGGAATCCGCTTGGCCGCGGACCCCTGAGCCGACGGCGCTAGCCGGGAGCAATCATCAGCCGCCGGGCGCTAGCCCCCGGTTATCGAAAACGCCGTGAAAACCGGACGCTAGCGCGTGGCGGCTGATTTCCATTTTCCCCCCCTACCCTGCAGAGAAACATTGGCCACCCATTCCTCTCCACCAGTGCTCGATCTGGCTCCGCAGCGATCGACGATGCTTCAGGAGGTGCTCGAGTCGCTCTCGGAGCGGCCCAGGCGGCTGCCGAGCAAGTACTTTTACGATGCCCGCGGCAGCGAGTTGTTCGACGCCATCTGCGAATTGCCGGAGTACTACGTCACTCGCACCGAGCTAAGTCTGATGGAGACGCACGTCGACCAGATGGCTGCCGCGCTGGGACCGCGGGTGTGTCTGGTCGAGATGGGCAGCGGCAGCGGAGTCAAAACGCGGCGGTTGCTCTCGGAACTCGACGCTCCTGCCGCTTACGTTCCAGTCGAGATCGCGCGAGACCATCTCGTCGATTCCGTCGGACGGCTCGGCGAAGAGTTTCCGGAACTGGAGATCTCAGCGGTCTGCGGCGATTTTCTCCAGCCCCTCCGTCTGCCTCCGCTGAGCTCCGAGCCCCGGCGGTACGTCGTCTACTTTCCCGGTTCCACGATCGGCAATCTCACCACCGAGGGAGCCGACGCGTTGCTCAGCCGGTTCAGCGATCTGGTGCGCGAAGCGGGGCGCGAAGCGGCCGCGCGAGTCCCCGGAGGGTTGCTGCTGGGGGTCGATTTGCAGAAAGACGTGGCCGTGCTCGAAGCGGCTTATAACGACGCCGCGGGACTGACTGCTGAGTTCAATCTCAACCTGCTCGCGCACTTGAATCGCCGCCTCGGCACGCAGATTCCGCTCGACGCCTTCGCCCACGAGGCTCCTTACGTGGCGGAGTCCGAGAGGATTGAAATGCGGCTGCGAGCCTTGCGGCGAGTCGAATTCGAACTTGCCGGGCGTCGCTTCGTCGTCGAAGCGGGAGAGCCGCTCGTGACCGAGTACTCGCACAAATACGCGCTCGAGCCGTTCCGCACGCGGCTCGCCGACCGCGGCTGGCAGGTCCGGCAGGTGTGGACCGACCCGCAGCAGTACTTCGCGCTGATTTATGCCGAGGCGAGGTGAGCTGCAAATAAATGGCGCTGCAGTGCGATCGCATTGGCACGCCGCTTGCTTCTTCTGCGGCTATCGAAAGACACCCGTGAGAGTGACTTCTTTGAATTACCACCCAAAGGAAAGAACGATGAAACGCGTGACGACTTTGATTGCTGGCGGTTTGCTGTGTTGTGGTCTGGTTGGCTGCGACGTCGACGTGGCCGACGAAGGGCGGATGCCTGAGGTCGAGGTGCACGAAGGGGAGGCACCCGACGTGGACGTGCATGGCCCGGAAGTGACCACCGGTGAGAAAGAAGTCACCGTGCCGACGCTCGACGTCGACGTGCCGGAAGAGAACGAAAACGAGCCGGCCGAACGGGTCGACTGAGCCAGGACGTCAGCCGTTTTCCGGTCCCCTCTCCCCGGCCTTCTCCCCCAAAGGGAATCGCGAAATTCTTTTGGGGTGAAGGTCGAGGGGTCGCTGCGATTCCCTTTAGGGGAGAGGGGGCAGAAACTACACCGCGGCCGTCATGGCGGTGCCCATCGTGACTCCAGGGGCGGGCAGCTGGCTGCTTCCCTCCAGGAAGATGTCGATCGCTCGGGCGGCTCCGCGGCCTTCGTTGATGGCCCACACCACCAAGCTCTGACCGCGGCGGCAGTCGCCGGCCGCGAAGACTTTGGGGATGTTGGTGGTGAACTCGCCGTGCCGCGCTTCGAAATTGCTCCGCGCGTCGGTCTCCACTCCCAAGGCCTGGGCCAAGTACTGCTCGGGACCGACAAAGCCCATCGCCAGCAGGACGAGCTGTGCGGGAACGATCTTCTCGCTTCCCTCGACCTCTTCCATCTCCCAGCCGCCGTCGTCCTTCTTGTTCCAGCGGACATGGACGGTGCGAATCCCGGCGACGTTGCCGTGGCCGTCATCGACGAAGCTTTTGGAGAGGATTTGGTACTCGCGAGGATCGCGGCCAAATTTCACCGACGCTTCTTCGTGTCCATAGTCGACACGGAACGTCCGCGGCCACTCGGGCCATGGGTTGTCGTCGGCCCGCTCCTCGGGAGGCTTGGGCAGAAGTTCGAAGTTGACCATGCTCCGGCACCCGTGGCGGATGCTGGTCGCGATGCAGTCGGTGCCGGTGTCGCCGCCGCCGATGACGACGACGTCTTTGCCTTCGGCGCTGATGAACTCGCCGTTGAGCGAATCGCCGTGGACCCGCTTGGTGTTCGCCGTCAGGAATTCCATCGCCGGATAAACGCCCCGCAGCTCACGGCCGGGGATCGGCAGGTCGCGCGGTTTGGTGCTGCCGCAGGCTAGCAAGACCGCGTCGTTGGCGGCGAGCAGCTCTTTGGCGTCGACGTTTTCACCCACGTTGGCACCGGTCACAAAGTGGATTCCTTCGGCCCGCAGCTTGTCGACCCGCCGTTCGACCACACGCTTGTCGAGCTTCATGTTGGGAATGCCGTACTGCAGCAGCCCGCCGATGCGGTCGGCCCGTTCGTACACGGTGACCGTGTGGCCGACTTTATTCAGCTGATCTGCGGCGGCCAAGCCCGCGGGACCGGAGCCGATGACGGCGACGTTCTTGCCGGTCCGTTCGGCCGGCGGTTCGGGCTTGATCCAGCCTTCGGCCCAGGCTCGGTCGACGATCGCGTTCTCGATGTTCTTGATCGTCACCGGCGGATTGGTGATCCCCAGCACGCACGCCCCTTCGCAGGGAGCCGGGCAGGCGCGACCGGTGAACTCGGGGAAGTTGTTGGTCTTGTGCAACCGCTCGATCGCTTCTCGCCAGCGGTTGTTGTAGACCAGGTCGTTCCACTCGGGAATCAAGTTGTCGATCGGGCAGCCCGAGTTCGATTGGCAGAACGGAACGCCACAGTCCATGCAGCGGGCGCCCTGTTCGCGGAGCTGCTCTTCACGCGGCTCGGTGTAGATCTCGTCGTAATCGTTGATCCGCACGACCGGCAACCGCCAAGGCACTTTCTTGCGATCAAACTCTTTGAATCCAGTGGGCTTTCCCATGACAGTCGTCTCCGCGTGAGTTGTGTGTTGTCTGCGTTTTGTATTGGTAGGAAGGTCGTCGCATCAGCCGCCTCGCGCGAGCGACCGGTTGCTCAGGGAACCGGTTGCTCAGGGAACCGGTTGCTCAAGGAATTGGGGGCTAGCGCCCGGCGGCTGATGAACGACGAGCGTTAATTCTGGCCGGCGGCGCTGGCCGTGGCTTGACTGGGTTCGAGCTCGGCTGCCATCTCTTGGAGCACTCGCTTGTAGTCGGTCGGCATGACTTTGACGCACTGATCCATGAAGGTCGACCAGTTCTGCAGGGCGTCATCGGCAGCCGCGCTGTCGGTGTACCGCTGATGGTTTTCGATCATCAGCCGCACCTCGGCTTCCTCGACTCCCGGAGCGATCTTCTCCAGCTCGACCGTGGCCAGGTTGCACCGCAGGTTGAATTGCCCTTCGCGGTCCCAGACGTAGGCGATGCCTCCCGACATCCCGGCGGCGAAGTTCCGTCCGGTCCGTCCGAGGATCACCACCCGCCCACCGGTCATGTATTCGCAGCCGTGGTCGCCGACGCCTTCGATCACGGCGTGGGCCCCACTATTGCGAACCGCAAACCGCTCGGCCGCCCGTCCGCGGAAGTAGGCTTCGCCGCCGGTCGCCCCGTACAGGCAGACGTTGCCGACCAGGATGTTGTCCTCGGCGGCAAAGCTGCTCTGGCGCGGCGGGTAGACGATCACGTGACCGCCGGAGAGCCCTTTGCCGACATAGTCGTTGGCATCCCCTTCGAGCTCGATCGTGACGCCGTGGGCCAGGAACGCACCGAGACTTTGGCCGGCCGAACCCTTGAGGCGGAGCCGCACGGTGTCGTCGGGCAATCCGTTCTGGCCATAGCGTTTGGCGATCTCGTGGCTGAGGATCGTGCCGACGGTGCGGTTGATGTTGATCACTGGCAGGTCGATCACCACGGGCGTCTGCGACTCGAGCGCCGGAGCGGCCTTGGGGACGATCTGGGTCAGGTCGAGCGATTGCTCGAGCCCGTGATCCTGCGGCATCAGGCACCGCGTCCCGACTCCATCGTGACGCTTCTCGGCCGGGGCGAGGATCTTGGACAGATCCAGGCCGTCGGTCTTCCAGTGCCGGATCGCCGCGTCGGTCTTCAGCACATCGCTGCGGCCGACCATCTCGTCGATCGAGCGGAAGCCCAAGCGGGCCATGATCCGCCGCGCTTCCTCGGCCACCATGAACAGGTAGTTGACGACGTGTTCCGGTTTGCCGGTGAACTTCTTCCGCAGCTCCGGATCCTGCGTGGCGATCCCGACCGGGCAGGTGTTCAAGTGGCACTTCCGCATCATGATGCAGCCGAGGGCGATCAGCGGCGCGGTCGAGAACCCAAACTCTTCGGCACCGAGCAGCGCGGCGATCACCACGTCGCGACCGGTCTTCAGTCCGCCGTCGGTCTGCAGCGTCACGCGGCTCCGCAGGTCGTTCAGCACCAACACCTGATGCGTCTCGGCCAGCCCCAACTCCCACGGCAAACCGGCGTGCTTGATGCTCGTCAGCGGCGAAGCTCCGGTGCCGCCGGTGTCGCCCGAGATCAAAATGTGGTCGGCGTGCGCCTTGGCCACTCCCGAGGCGGTCACACCCACTCCGACTTCGCTGACCAGCTTGACGCTGATCCGCGCTCCCGGGTTGCTGTTCTTCAAGTCGTGGATCAGCTGCGCCAGGTCCTCGATCGAATAAATATCGTGGTGCGGCGGCGGGCTGATCAGACCCACGCCCGGGGTGCTGTAGCGGATCCGGGCGATGTTGCGGTCGACCTTGCGGCCGGGCAACTCGCCACCTTCACCCGGCTTGGCACCCTGGGAGATCTTGATCTGAATCTCGTCGGCGTTCGTCAGGTACTCGATCGTGACCCCGAACCGTCCGGAGGCGACCTGCTTGATCGCCGAACGCTTCGAGTCGCCGTTGGCCAGCGGGAGGAAGCGGACCGGGTCCTCGCCCCCTTCGCCCGTGTTGCTCTTGCCGCCGAGGCGGTTCATCGCCACGGCGAGCGTCTCGTGCGATTCGGCCGAGATGCTGCCAAAACTCATCGCTCCGGTGCAGAAACGCTTGACGATCTCCTTGGCGCTCTGGACCTCGTCGAGCGGCAGCGCCGGACCGGCAACCCCTTCGTTGAAATCCAACAGCCCGCGGAGCGTACACCGCACGCGGTTGTCTTCATTCATCGTCTGAGCGAACTTCCAGTAGGCGTCCTCGTTGCCCGTCCGTGAGGCGATCTGCAGGCTCGCGATCGCCTGCGGAGCCCAGGCATGCTTCTCCCCTTCGGCCCGCCAGTGGTACTCGCCGACGTTCACCAGCTGGGTCGATTGGTCAGTCTTGTGCGCCGGGTAGCCGAGGGCGTGGCGACGCAGCGTCTCCTCGGCCAGGACGTCGAACGAGACGCCCTGGATGCGGCTGGCGGTGCCCACGAAGCAGAGGTCGATGACCTCGTCGCGAAGCCCGAGCGCCTCGAAGATCTGGGCCCCCTTGTAGCTCTGCAGCGTGCTGATCCCCATCTTGGCCATGACCTTGAGGATCCCCTTGGCGACACCCTTGCGGTAGGCGGCGACGATCTTGTCGTCGTCGAGCGCGGGGTTGTGCAGCAAGCCGTCGATCCGGGCCTGCCAGAGCGCTTCGAGAGCCAGGTAGGGATTGATCGCGTCGGCCCCGTAGCCGATCAGCAAGCAGTGGTGGTGGACTTCGCGGGCTTCGCCGCTCTCGATCACCAGGCCGACCTTGGTCCGCTTGGCTTGCTTGACCAAGTGGTGGTGGACCGCACCGCAAGCCAGCAGCGAGCTGACCGGAACCCGCGTCGCCGAGGTCGCGCGGTCGGAGAGGACGATCAGCTGGATCCCCGCGTCGGCCGCCGCTTCCGCTTCCGCCGCGATCCGCTCGAGCGCCCGCCGCAGCCCCGATTTGCCTTCTTCGCGATCGAACGTGATGTCGATCACCTGGCTCCGCCAACCCTCGTGGTCGATGTGCTTGATCGCCGCCAGCTCCTCGTTGGTCAAGATCGGATGCTCGACCAACAATCGATGGCAGTGCTCGGGCGTTGCGGCGAGCAGATTCTGCTCCGGTCCGATGTAGCACTCGAGCGACATGATCACCTCCTCGCGGATCGAATCGATCGCCGGGTTGGTGACCTGGGCAAACAGTTGCTTGAAGTAGTCGTAGAGCATCCGCGGGTTGTCCGACAGACACGCCAGCGCCGAGTCGTTGCCCATCGAGCCGATCGGGTCGCGGAGCTGTTCGACCAGCGGGATCAGCATGAACGACATCGTCTCGGTCGTGTAGCCGAAAGCCTGCATGCGAGCGAGCAGCGAGTCGGGATCAAAGCCGTGCGATTCGCCTTCGGGATTGAGGTCCGAGAGCCGAATCCGTTGGTCGCGAAGCCAGCGGCCGTACGGCATCCGCTTGGCGAACTCGCTCTTCAGCTCCTCGTCCGGGATCAACCGTCCCTGTTCGAAGTCGACCAAGAACATCCGCCCCGGCTGGAGGCGACCTTTTTCGACGACGATCGCCGGGTCGACCGGCAGCACGCCGACTTCGCTGGCCATGATCACGCGGTCGTCGTTGGTCAGGTAGTAACGGCTCGGACGCAGACCGTTGCGGTCGAGCGTCGCACCGATGTAGTGCCCGTCGGTGAACACGATCGACGCCGGACCGTCCCACGGCTCCATCAAACAGGAGAGGTACTCGTAGAACGCCCGCCGATCTTCGGGCATCGTCTCGTGCTTCTGCCACGCCTCGGGGACCATCATCATCACGGCTTCCTGCAACGTCCGGCCGTTGAGCAGCAGGAATTCGAGGACGTTGTCAAAAGCTCCGGAGTCCGACAGCTCGGGCTCGATCACTGGGAACAGCTTCTCGAGCTCGGCGCCGAACAAATCGCTCTGGGCCGAGCCTTCGCGAGCCCGCATCCAGTTGCGGTTGCCCCGCAGGGTGTTGATCTCGCCGTTGTGGCTCATGAACCGCAGCGGTTGGGCGCGGTCCCATGAGGGGAAGGTGTTGGTCGAGAACCGGCTGTGCACCATCGCCAGGTGCGTCTCGAAGTCGGCGTCCGACAGATCGGGGAAGTAGGGCATGATCTGCGCCGGAGTGAGCATCCCCTTGTAGACGATCACCTTGGTGCTCAGCGAGCAGACGTAGAACATCAGCGCCTGCTTCAGATTCTCCGCATTCCGCAGCTCGTGGCTGGCCTGCTTGCGGATCTGGTACAGCCGTCGCTCAAAGGCGTCCCCCTGGACCCCTTCGGCCGCGATGAACAGCTGCTCGATGAACGGTTCGCTGCGGCGGGCCGTGGGGCCCACGTCGGCGGCGTCGGTTCCCTGCGGAACGTCCCGCCAACCGATCACCCGCTGACCCGCTTCGGCGGCCAGCCGCTCGACGGTCGCTTTGCAGAACGCTCGCTCCTCGGCGTCCTGGGGGAGGAAGATCAGCCCGGCCGCATAATGTCCCGGCTCCGGCAGCTCGACGCCCAAATCCTCGCGGGCGACTTTCTGCAGGAACTTATGGGGCAGCCCGGTCAGAATCCCCGAGCCGTCGCCGCTGTTCGGTTCGCAGCCGCACGCCCCGCGGTGATCCATGTTCTTCAGGATCGTGTCGGCGTCGAGCACCATCTGATGGCTCGGCTGGCCCTTGATGTTGGCGATGAAACCAACACCGCAGGCGTCCTTCTCCAACTCCGGATCGTACAGCCCCTGCTTGGGCGGCAAGTGAAAGTCGGTGCGGGTCAGCTTGTCGGTCATGGGGTTTCTCCGGCGTGGGAGGCTCTTGCGATTGATGTGCGATGTAAGGGGGGTGGAAAATCCGCGCTCCGCGGGTGCTGGAGACCGGTGGCGGGAGCGTGGAGGAAGCAAGCGTGGGGGCAAGAAGTTGAATCAGGCAATCGCGTCGGGGACTCTTCCCCGAGCGGTAGCTCGTGAGGACGGTTTGCCCGCCGGAGGCCGCTCGCGGCGATCTTCCAGGGGGCGACCCAGCAGCAGCTCGGCGAACGCCAGCGCCGCAGGTCCCAGTCGGCCTCCCCGACGCCAGGCGATGCCCAGCGGTCGGGTCAGATCCAAATCCACGCAGGGCAGCACGCACAGCGAACCGATCGCGGTCTCGCGGCGCACCGCAGCCTCCGGAATAATGCTGATCCCCTCGTTCGCCTGCACGGCGCGGATCAGCGAGTCAATATTGTCGAACTCCATCGACACCCGCGGCTTGACCCGCCGCTGGGATAAATGCCGGTCGATGCCGCGACGAATGACCAACCCGGTCTCGAACGCGATCATCGGCAGACCATTCAAATCGGCCAAACGGACTTCCCGCCGCGAAGCGAGCGGATGCCCGGGAGCACAGATGATCCGCATCGGTTCCCGCTGCCAAAGCACCGAGCGGACCGTGCGGGCTTCCTCTGGATAGCTGACCAACCCGAGATCGACGTCCCCCCCCTCGACCAGCTCCACCACGCGGTTCGGCTTGGTGTACTCGACGGTGACTTCCATCTCGGGATACAGCCGCCGGAACTCGGCGGTCGCATCGGGCAGGTAACTCAGCCCGATCGAGTAGATCGCAGCGATCGTCACCCGCCCGACCTGCTTGCTCCCCATCGCCCGGACCTCTTCCTCGACCGCCTGGTAGTCGTGGAGCATCTTCTGCGCTCCGGCCCGATACACTTGGCCGGCACGCGTCAACACCAGCGGACGGGTCGAACGATCGATCAACTGGACTCCCAAATGCTCCTCTAAATGCAACACCGCCTGGCTGGCCGCGCTCTGCGTCAGCCCCAGCGAGGACGCCGCCCGAGAAAAGCTGCCGAAATGGGCGACGGCACAGTAGATCTGCAAAGTCCGGAGGTGCAACGAAGTCGAGTCCCAGGGGGGCGAGGCGTCGAAAGAGCTATTAGCGGTTCTAATGAAGCGAGGCGGTGTTCAAACCGCCGTTGATGCAATCTAGAAACGCCGCCAGACCCGGTCAACAACTTCCAGCGGAAATTCTCTCCCGAGCCGCTCGAGCGGCAGCCCCACTCCGCCCCGGCGGCGAGCCGCAGGCCAGGTGGCAAGGGGGCTGTGGACCGCCTAAGCGTCCCTGCAGGGGGAACTGCGTTTCCGTAGCTCCCCCCCTCGCGGGAGCTGTTCCCCGCCGCGTCGCCAAGCTGGCCGCAGAGAAAGAAAATGGAGCGCCGCAGCCAGGCCCACTGGCAAACGGCACCGCCCAGAGCGGGAAGGATCAGCCGGCTCGCCACCGCTGGGGAAGTGTAAAGGCATAGAGGACGACGATCGCTCCGCTGCTGAGCAACGTCCAGGGGAGCCACTCCGAGGGGGAGACCCGCTTGGTCACGGTCGCGGGAGTGGCCGCCGGATCGACGAACTCCGCGGCCGACGACTCCGCTGCCGCGTACACGGTCGCGCTGTCGATGACTAAGCATTCGCCGCCCACGATCAGCAGCATGATGCCTACGGCGAGAAAGAACGAACGCCACACGACAAGACGTCTCCGAAAGAGAAGGCGACGAAAAGGAAGCATTGAGCCGTAGGCACTAGCCTCGGATTCTTCATCAGCCGCCACGCGCTAGCGTCCGGTTCTCACGAACTCCGCAGCAACCGGACGCTAGCGCGTGGCGGCTGATCTGACACGCAGTTTCACCCGCGGCTAGCGCCGTCGGCTCACCCGCGGCTAGCGCCGTCGGCTCACGGTGTTCTTCGGCATCGGCTCGCCGGCTCCACGAGCCCGATCGGTGCGGCCGCTTCGCTTTTACTCGCCCGCCGCACTCTCAATCGTCTCGGCCCCTAAAATTGAAACGCTCCTCCAGGTCGGCTATGCTGGTCGAGCTTAAGATTCCCAGCACCGGGCGGAAGCTGCGCCCGCATTTCTGAACATTTGAGGAGAGACCCCGCATGTCCAAGAGAACCGACCGTCGTTCATTCATCAAAACTGGTGCCGCTGTCGGGGCCGGTTTCTGGGCTGCCGGGGGCGTTGCTCCGCGGGAAAGCCGAGCGGCGAACGAAGAGATCCGCTTTGCCTGCATCGGAATCGGCGGGAAGGGCGAAAGCGATTCGACCGACGCGAGCCGTGCGGGCAAAGTCGTCGCGATGTGCGACATCGATGACGCTCGCCTCGACAAGAAGGCCCAGCGGCTGACCGACGCGAAGCGGTACAACGACTTCCGCAAGATGCTCGAAGAGATGGAAGGGAGCATCGATGCGGTCACCGTCAGCACGCCCGACCACACGCACGCCGTCGCCGCCGCGATGGCGATGCAGATGGGCAAACACGCGTTCTGCCAAAAACCGCTGACGCGGACGATTTGGGAAGCGCGACGGTTGGGCGAGATCGCCCGCGAAAAGAACGTCGTTACCCAGATGGGCAACCAGGGAACGGCCGAGAGCGGCGTCCGCCAAGCCGCCGCGATGCTCAAAGGGGGCGCGGTCGGCGACATCAAGGAAGTCCACGTGTGGACCAACCGACCGGTCTGGCCGCAGGGCATCGGACAACCCGAAGGCCAAGAAGCTCCCGAAGGAATCCACTGGGAGGAGTGGATCGGGCCGGCGGAAATGCGTCCCTACAGCCCCGCCTACCATCCCTTCAAGTGGCGTGGGTTCTGGGACTTCGGCACCGGCGCCCTCGGCGATATGGCTTGCCACACGATGAACATGGCCTACATGGGCTGTGATCTGCTCAACCCGACCAGCGTCCAAGCGATCACTTCGGGCCACAACAAGATCAGCTTCCCCGCTTGGTCCGAGATCGTCTTCGAATTCCCCGCCAACGATTGGCGCGGGCCGGTCAAGGTCGTGTGGTACGACGGCGGCAAACTGCCTAGCGCCGAAGCGCTCGAAGGTCGCAGCAAGAACCCCGACGGCAGCGAGAAGAAGCTCTCCAACAGCGGCTCGCTGATCATCGGCAGCGAAGGCAAACTCTTCTCGCCGAACGATTACGGCGCCGAGTTCGAGCTGATCGGCGGCAAGAAGGTCGATGCCGACTACACCCGCTCGCCGGGGCACTTCCGCGAATTCGCTCGCGCCATCCAGCAGGGCGAACAAGCCGTCAGCAACTTCCCCGACTACGCCGGGCCGCTGACCGAAACCATCCTCCTCGGCAACCTGGCGGTCTGGGCCGCCGACCAGTCCGAGCAGATGGGCGAGAAGATCAACTGGGACGCCAAAAACCTCGAAGTCAAAGGTACCGACGAGTACGACTTCATGGTCAAGCCGAAGCTCCACAACGGCTACGACTCGATCCTCTCGTAATTCGAGCGGGTTCATGTAGCCCCCTCTCCCCCAAAAGGGAATCGCGGCTTTCGCTCGACCTTCACCCTCTGAGAATTTCGCGATTCTCGTTGGGGGAGAGGGTTGGGGTGAGGGGGCCTCAAAAAGCGGCCGGCGCGCCGGCCGCCGTCGAGCCGTTCGGTATAGGGTTCGTTCCCGAAATCGTTCTCGGGCTTCGGCTGGGTGGGGCGTTTTGACCGTATTAGCAAACCCCCTCACCCTAACCCTCTCCCCCACGGCTTGGCTGCGGAACTTTCGTTCGCAGCCAAGCCGTGGGGGAGAGGGAACTAGAGAACCCCCTACCCGCTCACAAAAATCACCTGACTCGCTCCCCCCTCCTCTTCTCCGCCCTCTCTATCCTCCGGCCATTCGGTGCGTAGCTCGAGCTGCCACTGCACTTCGGCGGCGATCCTGGCCATCAGCACTTGCAAGTCTCCCAGCCGCTTGGACCAGTCTTCGAGCAGCACTTGTCGGTCTTCGAGCGTCTCGCGGCGGGCTCGCATCGCTGCCTTCGCTTCTCGGTCGTCGATCCGAGGATACTGTTGTTCGATGGTCCGCAGCAGCTGTTCGATCTCGGTCCGCTGAGCATGCAGCCGGTCCTGTGCTTCACTGATTCCCGCTCGGCTCGCCGGTTGCCACGGTGAGAGCGGATCGACCGCGGCTGCCGTCTGGACTTCCCACGCAATGCTGCGGCCGCCGCGAATTTCGAAGCGGACCCGTACCGCGACTGGAGAATCCTCGTGTGAGCGAATCTCCGCCAACCCTTGCACGCTCCGCTCCGCTTCCCCAGCAATCGGCTCGAGCCATTCGATCGCCAGCGGCTGACGGTCTTCGGCTGCAGGTGCCCCGGCTGCAGGTGCCTCGTCCGTGGAGACGCTCGCCCGATCAGCACTCTGCGGCATGGCGGCGACGAGCGTGAATCGGCTGCGGCGAGGGGCGGCGGCAGCCGGAAGCGACCACTCGCCGCTCTGTTGAGGCTGGTCGAAAACGATCCGCACCGCCTCGGCGGTTACCGGGCGTCGCAGGTAAATCATCCGCTGGCCGATCCGCAGCCGAGCGTTCCGCAGCTGCTCGGCCCTCGGCAAACCGGCCGCGTCCGCCGTCCATGCCCATCGCCACTGCGAGTCTCGCGTTTCCGAGGATCCGGCCGCGGACGTGCGGCGAATGACCGCCACCGTGTGAAGCGTCCCCTCGGCGTCCTCGCTGACCACTCGCCACTCGGCGGCTTCGGAAGTGGCGCCCCCAGGACCGGGAGCGTTGCTGTCCGTCGTCAGCCGCCACGTCGCGTCTCCATCGGGCGACTGCAGAACGGCCCCGGCCATCGCCGCCGGAGAGAGGTCGGCGAGTGCTGGAATTTCGACCGGCTCGATTCGCTCACGCGGCGGCAGGTCGAACGCCGGAGCGGACGGCTCGGAGGGGCTGCCCGCAGTCGACTCCGTCTCCG
This sequence comes from Candidatus Laterigemmans baculatus, assembly GCF_010367455.1. Lineage (GTDB taxonomy): Bacteria > Planctomycetota > Planctomycetia > Pirellulales > Pirellulaceae > Laterigemmans > Laterigemmans baculatus. The sequence goes on from NZ_WRPR01000098.1 coordinate 18,973, forward strand.
CGGGGACCGTCTCCGCGGGCCCTGATTCGGTGAGCGATTCGGTGAGCGATCTAGCGGGCTCTGTCTGCGTGGATTCTGTCTTGGTTGGTTCCGGCTTCGCGGGCTCGGCCAGCGGGCCGGCGGCCAACAGCGATGCCGCTTCGTCGATTTCTCCCCCTGCTCCTCGGGCGCCCCCCGCTCCTCGGGCGTCCCCTGCTCCTCGGGCCTCTGGGCTCGCCGCAGCGTCTCGCGTGGTCAGCCGCAGGAGCGGTGGTTCGTCCGCCAGTTCGCCTTTCGGTTCGACTTTCGGTTCGTCCACTGGCGGCTGGGGATGCGCCTGCGAGACCGTTTCCCGCTGCTCCGCGTCCGACTCACCGCCGCTCGGCGCCGCCTCCCCTCCCCCGCTCCAAAACACCGCCAAGGCCACCAAGATCGCAGCGGCGGTCGCTCCGGCGAACCACAGCCGCGAAGCCTTGGGACCGCTTCTTCGGAGCCCGCCTTGGCTGCCCCTCGGCGTTTCCGCCACAGTCGTCTGCGGCTCGAGCATCGGCGGGAGGCCAGCGACTGCGGCGGCCCCTTCGGGCTGAGGCCCCCCCTCGCGCGGACGTGCGCCCTCGCGCTGAGGTGCGCCCTCGCGCTGAGGTGCGCCGTCTCCATCGGCGGCGGCGTTGCTGGAGGCGGTCGTCGAGGGTGGGAGCGGCGCGGCCGGCGAGAGGCTCTCGATCGCTTCGAGCAGAAAATCGAAACCGCCCAGATCGATCTCCTGCTGGCTGTGGAGCCACGGAGCGAGCGAGCCTCGGCGTTCGCATTCCGGTTCCGCTTGGCAGATCGAATCGGCGATCCGCAGCGGCAGATTGGCGAGGTGCAGCCGCGCCGTGCTGTCGACGCGGAGATCGTCGAGGCAGCCTTCGGCGAACGGCAACTCCGCGGCATCGAGCGTCGCCTCGATTTGCTCCAACTGGTGGCACCAAGCGTCGACCAGCACGGGCGGGGGCCGCGAGCCGAGCCGCTCCATCAACTGCGGTAGCGGCTCACCCGGCGGTTGCCGGAATTCGATCGAGCGACTTGCCGCGGAGGCCGAGGCCGCGTCGGATTCAACCAGCAGGCCAAGCCCTGCGTGCCGATCGATCTGGCGGACCAGCTCGGCCAGCTCGGGCGTCTTGCACTCGATCCGGAGCGTGGGTCGGCTCCCATCGTCCGCGGCGGGCGATTCCTCGGCGGAAGTAGGTGGAACGATGTGCCACCTCGGCGGCGTCTCACCATGCTCCCTCGCTCCCGCCGCGGAGCGAATCGCGGGGGAATGGCTCGCGGGGGAATGGCTCGCGGGGGAATGGCTCGCGGGGGAGTGGCTCGGGGTGAGGGGCCAGGATTTCGCCTGATTCTCTCGCTGGTGGTTCAGTCGCTCGTTGCTCATCGATGTTGCCAAAAGAAAAACGGCCGCTCGAGCTTCCGGGAGAGTTCGAACGGCCGCTTTTCGCGGGAATGTCAGTGATGGGTGTGAACCAAGTCGCTATCGATTGCCACCGCTACCAGAGGTACTCGACACCGAACGAGACGCCCTGGACCGTGAACTCATCGTTGTTATTGACCGGGATCGATTCCGGAGTGGTCATCGGATTATTACCGACTGCCAAGATCAGCTCGGGTGAATCGAGGGCCGTGGTTCCCAGGGCAACGTTGTCGACGTTGACCACGTAGTAGGAAGTCCGGAAGGACCACGAGTAGGCGAAGCGGTAGATCGCCGTGGCGTTGAACTCGGTCAGCCAGGCCGTTCCCGAGTCGGCGTCTCGGCTGGTGTAGCCGAGCGGGAAGGCGACGCCGCCGGGGCCGATCGAGTTCGACTCGAGGTTCGTCTCCAAGGTGCTGCGGTTGCCGAGGGCGGCACCCTTGAGCCCCATCCCGACGTTGATTCCCGGGTAAACGTTCCACCACAGGTCGCCACCGAGCTGGAAACCGGTCATCGCGTTTCGCGTCTTGAAGTTCCCCTGGAAGAACCGCAGGTCGTCGGCTTCGACCGTGTCGTTGTTCAGCCCTTCGGTGCGGTACAGCAAGTCTTCGTCGAAGTCGACGTAGCGGATACCGGCCAGCCACGAGCCTTGGAACCGCGAGTAGGGGCCCACCCAGCGGCGACGGTAGTTGACTTCGCCACTGTGGAAGCGGCTTTCCAGACCGAGCCCTTGGAACAGCGAGCGGTCGGTGTCGTCGAACCCACCAACCGGCTCGGTCCCAAACTCGGAGATGTACGAGAACAGGTTTCCGCCGGGATCGCTCACGCTGGCCGTGTCGCCGAACTCGTTCAGCCCCATGTAGGTGACTTCGACGTTCCCCCCCGCTCCGCAGATGAAGGCGGCCGAGAGCCGCATCCCGGCTTCCAGGTCGTCGTTCAGCACGTCGCCGGTGCTCAGCACGATCGGACCGGCCGGCCCGAGGCTGGTCACCGGGCGGCTACCGCGGTCGGTGTCGAGCGAGAGCAGCAGCACTTCGGCCGAAATGTCATACCACCGCTGAGCCCCCAGACCTGCTTCGGTGTACGGCGCCAGGGCTGCGAGTGCCCCGAGCAGATGCCCGCGGCCGAACGACTGGCAGACTCCGCAGCCGCTTCCTTGGCAGAACAGGCAGAGGTGACGCAGTCCGCTGAGCCGACCCCCCGCACAGCCATGGCAGGGACCCATCACGGTCATTCCACAGCCGCCGCAATCCAAGCAGCTTCCCAGCCGCCCGAGCAGGCCGCCACGGCCGAGCCCCAGCGGACAACCGCCGCCGCCACAGCCGCCGCCGCACGACCCGTCACAGGGAACGCTCGCGGCGTATCCGGCCGGAGCCACGGGAGCGGGACCCGAGTAAGAGGGATTCGGATAAGCGGGTCCCGCCTCATACATCGGCGTCGCTCCGTAGGGAGCTCCCGGCGGAATCGGTTGCCCCGCCGCGGCCGGATTGAGACCGGCGTAGCCCGCCGGGACGATGAACCCGCTCGCCTCGTAGTCCGGTTCGCCCGCTCCCGAGTTGCTCGGCGGGGCCGCCACCACGGCGGTGGATACCATCATGGCACAGCAGGCCGCCACGTTGGGCAGGATTCGGCTGAGCGAAAGCTTCGTTCTCAACATCACGACTGTCTCCGCGGCCCCGGTGCCGGTTAATACGCATGTCCGAAAGTTGGGGCGCATCGACAGCGGTCAGCTGGGACCGGTGGTGCGCTTCGGCGCACCGCCGGTCCAAGCTTTTCCAAACTCGCTGCCGCAACGACCGCGGCCGGATCTCGCTGTGGAGCCCCGAACCTCGGCCGCGCTGTCACCCCCCAAGTGAATTTGCTCTGCGGCCTCCGCCGGGCTCGCACCCTGACTCTTCCGCCGCTGGATCCCCGCTTGAGGGAGGCTGCGCGAAAGAACTGATGCGACCGGTGGAAACCGCCTTCGCCTGAACTATCGGCACGACCGGACCCGGAGGTTTGATCAATTCGAGCGTGTCAAGCGGAAAAAGAGGGGAACCGCTAAAACCGGACTGGACACATGGAACTTGCCTCGCGGTTCGAGCGTCAGAAGGAGACGTTTTGTTGACACCCTTTGGGGTGGAACTAGAATCGACCGCAATACTCCTCCCAATGTCCCGGGTTTGCCTAGTTTTACGCAGGATTGGTTGCGTAAGCGAAGCCGGGCGCGCCGTTTTTGGCTTATATAGTTACGATCAAGCTCCCCGGGTTCCGGTGTCACTGGTCGACACCGCCGCGCCCGGGAGCGGCCCACGCCGTGGCCCCAACCGGTTCTGTCGAACAGGGATTTTAAGGTGAAGCGAGCTAACAAGCAGACCCAAGGTCGTCCCGTCTCTCGCCGTTCCGCTCAGCAGCGGAATTCTCTGTCGCGGCGCCAGCTACTCATGGAGAGCCTCGAGCAGCGGCAGTTGATGGCGGGCGATGCGACCGACCTCGCCTATCTGACCGGGATGTTCGCCTCCCCGGCCCAGCGTGCCGAGTACGTGGCCCACATGGGCGACCTCGAAACCCTGAAAAACAACCGCACCAATTATTACGCAGCGGGCGTCAGCGCGTTGGGCGGACCGGGGGGCATCGGCTCCGCTGGTAGCAATGGTGGCACGGCGACGCCGATTCCCGAGGTCGAGAAGACGGGGGTCAACGAGTTTCGCCGCGATGCTCAATTGATCAACTTGGGCACTGCCCCAGGGAAATCTCCCGCGTTCGCGATCGGCGGAACCTATGTTCCCGTGACCGACGCCAACGGCTTTGTCAGCCGTGCCGACGAAGACTTTTACGCGCTGGATCTCCGGGGCGGTGACATTCTCAGTGCCCGCATTACCGGCGGCGACAACATCACGCTGCTCGATGGCAATGATCTCTACGCCAGCGACGGCGACCTGCTAATGCTGTCGATGCAGGATCAAGGCCAGCTGGCTGCCGGATCGGAACTGTTGTTCGGCGGCAATGCGAACATGTCGTACGTCATTCCGCGTGACGGCCGCTACTATATCTCCACGACCGGCTTCTCGGGGCTCTACAACCTGGACCTGCGGGTTTTCCGCCCGGTGCTCGAGCAACAGGAAGTCGGCGACTCGCAGATCCTGTTCTTGGATTTTGACGGGGCTCTGCTGAACTCCTACCCGTTCTTCCCGAGTCAGCCGCGGGCGTTCCTCGAGCCGCTCTCGCAGTACCTGCCCCAGTTCAATCTGCAGCCGACCGACCTGAACCGGCTGATCGATCTGACAATCGCCAGCACGAAGGCCAAGTTCGAGTCGGCGGGGCTGAAGGTGGCCAACGGCTTTTTGCCGGAGTCGGGGAACCCCGGCGACTACAACCTGATCCTGCTCAACAGCCGCGACCACGCCGATCCGTGGGGGCTGCCGAACGTCAGCCGCGTGATTATCGGTGGCGACGTCAACGATGCCGGCGGGCCTGGAAACGAGGGCTTGCTGGGGATCGCCGAAAGCATCGACGTCGGAAACTTCAACACCGAAGAGACTTCGGTAGTTTTCGCCGGCAACATTCCGGCGTTGCTCCCAGGGATTCCTCGCACCGCCGGAGTCTCGGAGATCGAGCTTGCCGGTCGCGTTCTGGCGCATGTAATCGCGCACGAGGCGGGGCACACGTTCGGGCTGTGGCATCAGATGGGTGCCGAAGCTCAAAGTTTGATCATGCGGACGTTGGTCGACGTCGTGCTCGCGGCCGATGGAGCCGCGGACGGCACGGTCGGAACGGTGGATGACGCGACGACGTTCTTCGGCTCCGCCTTCTTCGACCCGGGGGCCGCCGCTGTCGACTACGGCTACTACGACAGCGCCGATTGGTTGGCCTGGAGTTTGGCCAGCGGCACCAATGGCGCGAACGTCAGCGGCACCGTGTTCAACGACATCAACCGCAATCGCTTGCAGAACAGCGGCGAGGGAGGGTTGGCCGGAGTGACCGTCTATGCCGATCTCAACGGCAACGGCAGCTTCGATGCGGGAGAATTCTCCGATGTCACCGACGCCGCGGGGAATTACAGCTTCGACGTCTCTCCCGGCACGGTCACGATCGCTGCAGTCACGCCGGTTGGCTACGCCGCCACCACCACTTCGAAAAGCGTTACGGTCGCCCTCGGCGGCAGTGCCGACGTCGACTTCGGCTTCAACCGGGTCGTCTCCGACGTCACCGGCTTCAAGTGGAACGACCTCAACGGCGACGGGATTCGCGACGCCGGCGAACCGGGGATCGCGGGCGTCTACGTCTACCTCGACCTCGATGGCGACAACCGCATCGACCTCGGCGAGCCGCGGGCGGTGACCAAGGCCGACGGGTCGTACTCGATCAACTTCCCCGGCCCGGGGACCTACACGATTCGCGAAGTCGTCGAGCCGGGCATGCTGCAGACCTACCCGGAGACGGGCGAGCACGAGGTCGTGTTCAACGGCACGCTGCTGACCAACAATTACAACTTCGGCAACCAGTCGGTGCTCGATTTCGGCGACGCTCCGGCCCCCTACCCCACGCTCACGGCCAACAATGGCGCTTCTCATGGAGTGACCCCAGGGTTCGCCCTCGGAGCTCTGATTGACGCCGAGGCCGATGGCCAGCCCTCGATCGGTGCGGTCGGCGACAACCTCAATGGCTCGAACGACGAAGATGGCGTGGTTCAGCGGTCGCCCCTCTCGCCCGGTTCGACCACCAACGTGATCGACGTCACGGTGACCAACACCACCGGCTCCACCGGTTACCTCTCGGCCTGGCTCGACTTGAACCAGGACGGCGACTGGAACGACGCGGGCGAGCGGATCCTCGCCGACCGGCCGTTCACCGGCAGCACGACCCAGACGTTGCAGTTCAGTCTGCCCGCTTCGGCTCGGATCGGCACGACCTACGCCCGATTCCGGCTCAGCCCGACTCCTGGTGCTGGCCCGACCGGCTTTATCAGCTCGGGCGAAGTCGAAGATTATCAGGTCACGCTGGTTGAAACACCCGAGGTCGCCAATAACGACGAATTCGACATCCCCCGCGGCTCGGTCTCGGTGCCGCTCGACGTGCTGGCAAACGATTTCGATCCCGACTTCAACCCGCTTACGATCACCTCGGTCGACACCAGCGGAACGCTCGGAGCGGTGGTCATCGCCGCCGACGGTCGCTCGGTCTTCTACACCCCGCGGAGCGACACCCTCGGTCCCGACTCGTTCACCTACACCGTCACCAATGAGACCGGCACCGTCACCGGAACTGCGACGGTCGATCTGAACGTCGTCTTCCAGTCGGCCGAGCCGATCGCTGTCGACGACTCCTTCAATCTGCCCAGCGGCGTGCCCAATCAGACGCTCGAAGTGCTGGCGAACGATATCCCCAGCATCGCCGGCGGAAACCAGATCATCGCCACTTCGGCGACGAGCAACGGCGGCACGGTGCGGATCAGCACCGATCGCCAGCGGCTGATCTACACGCCCGCGACCAACTTCACCGGCACCGAACAGTTCACCTACACCGTCTCGGATCTCGCCGGCAAAACGAGTGCGGCGACCGTCACCGTGCACCTTCAGCCGGGCTCGCAGAACGACGACGAAGCGGCTTTCCTCGTGCAGACGTTGGCCGCCGACGGGGTCACCCAGATTCAGACGATCGAGGCGGGGCAGGTGTTCAAGGTCCGCGTGCTGGTCGAAGACCTCCGCAACATCAGCCCCGCCCTGCAGGGACTCGACGCGGCCTACCTCGACCTGCTGTATACCGATGGGCTCGTCTCGGCGGTGCCGAGCACCGATCCGAACAGCCAATTCCCCTTCGAAATCAGCTTTGGCGAAGATTTCGAACGGATCCGCAACGGCGACCTCGACACCCCGGGGTTGCTCAACGAAGTCGGAGCCACCCAAGAAAATCCGATCGAAACCTTCGACGGTCCCCAGGAACTGTTCACCCTGACGCTGCGAGCGGTCAGCCCCGGGATCGCCGAGTTCATCACCGACCCGGCCGATGACGCGGTCAGCGATACGGTGCTCCACGCTGCCAGCACCGAACTGGAGCCGCGCCAAATCCGCTTTGGCCGCACCCAGTTGACGATCGTGCCCTCCGGAGCACCGTTCACCTTCGCCGTCGATGACTCGTTCCCCGATGGCCTCGATTCGCAGGGGAACCTGATCACCTCGGCCTCCAACGCGCGGCTGAACGTGCTGGCCAATGACAACGCCGAAGCCCCGGGAGCGAACACGATCGTCAGCGTCGGTACCGCCTCGAACGGCTTCGTATCGTTGAACAACAATGGAACTCCGGATAACCCGAGCGATGACTTCATCGCCTATCGACCCAACGTCGGCTTCTCGGGAGTCGAGCAGTTCACCTACACGATCAAGTCGGACAGCGGAATCCAGAGCACGGCCGAAGTCACCGTGACGGTCAATCCGTCGCTGATCGATTACTTGGCTGATTTTGAATTCCAAGTCCTCGATGCGGCCGGCAACCCCACTTCGGAAGTCGAAGTCGGAGAAACGTTCCAGCTGCAGATTACCGTCCGCGACGCTCGGACCGGCCCGGTCGGATTCGATCTGGGAGTGTTCGCCGCCTACATGGACGTGCTGTACGACGCCCGCTTGGCCGAGCCGACCAACACGACCGGCAATCGGCTCGGCTTTGACGTCGAGTTCGGCGAGGATTTCGATCCCGATCCGGCCGTCGGCGATGCTCTGATCCCTGGCTTGATCAACGAGTTCGGCACGTTCCAGACCACCCTCGAAGGTTCCGCCGACCCGCTCGCCGGTGCTCCGGTCGAGCTGGCGACGATCTCCTTCGTGGCCCTGGCCCCAGGCAACCTGCGGCTCGTGGCCGACCCGGCCGACGTTTCGCCCTTCCAGGATACGCTGCTGTTCGATCCGCCCAATACGGTGCCGATCAACCGGATCAGCTACGACGTGGCGAATCTGACGATCGTCCGGGGTGGCTCGGGCGAAGGCGAGTCGCTGCTGCAGAATCCGGTGAACCGCTGGGACGTGAACGACGACGGTGCGGTCTCGCCGATCGACGCGCTGCTGGTCGTCAACCAACTGAACCGCGGCGGTGGTTCGGGTGAAGGGGAAGCCGGCGGGATGTTGCGAAGCAGCTACTTCTTGGACGTCAACGGCGACAACCACATCAGCCCGATCGACGCGCTGCAGGTGGTCAACTACCTGAACCGCGGCACCGCGTCGTGGGGAAGTGGCGAAGGCGAACTGGCACCTCCGCTCGACAACTCGCTGAGCGGCTCCGGTTCAAGCTCCAGCTCGTTCGGCGAAGCGGCCGATGCCGTGTTCGAGGATCTCGGCCAAGCCGACGACTCGCCCGTCGCCGATTCGCTCGCCCCGAGCAGTGGCAAAACGAGCATGACCTACCTCGGAAGCCCCTTCGCCGGAACCACCGACGCTGGCGACGACGAGCAGGACGAAGAGGAAGGGCTCGCCAACCCCCTCGCCAGCGAGCTGTAAGGTACCAGCCGCGGAGCGGCGGCATAGAATAGCCAGGGGCGTCAGCCCCTGGTTGGCTTTCGGGGGGGCTGGCGTACGTCAGGCTTTCCAGCCTGACTCACGCGCACCAGCCGCGGAGCGGCGGCATAGAATAGCCAGGGGCGTGAGCCCCTGGTTGGCGGTACGAATTAAGACCCCCTAGCCCCAGCGGGGCGACACCTCAAACTTGGGACGACGAATCCCAGGGCTCACGCCCTGGGCTATTCTCTGTCGTCCCTCCGGGACTGGCGGATGCTCTCAAACGCACCAGCCGCGGAGCGGCGGCATAGAATAGCCAGGGGCGTGAGCCCCTGGTTGGCTGGCGGATCCTCACACGCACCAGCCGCGGAGCGGCGGCATAGAATAGCCAGGGGCGTCAGCCCCTGGTTGGCGGTGCCCGACAAAGGCCCCCCTAGCCCCAGCGGGGCGACACCTCACCCCAGATGTTCCTCGTCGAAGACGTATTTTTCCTCATATCGAATGCGGTGTTTTTGAAGCAGCGTTAGATACTCTTCGCGAAACGACATTTTGCGATGGTGCTCGTGCTGGTTGGCGACATAGCGGCGCACGGTTTCCAACTGGGAAATGCTAACGGTGAACGCGGCATAGCCATTCTGCCACGCAAACTTCCGTGCGTGATTCTCTCTGACCCACTTGGATGAGTTTGCTTTTACGGTTCGCGCTAGATCCGAAACGGCAATGGTCGGCGCGATGCTCGTCAGAATATGGATGTGATCTTCGACGCCATTGATTTCGACGGGCTGGCTATTGTGTTCCCTGAGGATGCCGCCAACGTACTTGTATAACTCGGGTGCCAGCTGGTCGCTGATCATCCGATATCGATACTTGGTGCTGAACACGACGTGGTATGACAAGCTGGTAAACGTATTGGCCACGGCCGTTCTCCCGTGTGCGCGGCAGGGAACGAGAAGTCGCACACACTATAGCAGTGACACTCCTTTCAGGGGGGTGGTGTACGTCAGGCTTTCCAGCCTGACTCGCGCGCACCAGCCGCTCACGCGCACCAGCCGCGGAGCGGCGGCATAGAATAGCCAGGGGCGTGAGCCCCTGGTCGGCGGGGCGAATTAAAACCCCTAGCCCCAGACCCCCAAGCCCTAGCGGGGCGACACCTGAAACTGCCTCACGCCGCAATGTCGCCCCTCCGGGGCTGCGGTCATTTTGGGACGACGAATCCCAGGGCTCACGCCCTGGGCTATTCTCTGTCGTCCCTCCGGGACTGGCGGATCCTCACTCGCACCAGCACGTATCCCAGGGCTCACGCCCTGGGCTATTCTCTGTCGTCCCTCCGGGACTGGCCCCTACCGCCGCTCTACAGCCGGCAGTTGGCGATCGTGGTCTGGATGATCGCCGAGGCGCCCATCGCTTCGAGCTGTTCCATCGTGTCGATCACCCGGTCGCTGCGGACCATCGCCCGCACGGCACACCACTCGGGGTCTTCCAGCGAGTTGACCGTGGGCGATTTGAACCCGGGGGTCAGCTTCTCGGCTTCGGCCAATTGGACCCTCGGGACGTTGTATTCGAGCAATGAATAGTCGCGGGCGATCACGACCCCTTCGAGTCGCCGCACCAAGCGTTCGGCTGTCTCCGGATCGCGGACGCGATCGTTTTGGATCAGTACAGTTTCGTACTGACCGATTTCCTCGAGGATCCGCAGTCGGTTGGCGACCAGGGTGCTGCCGGTTTCCACCAGATCGACGATTCCCTCGGCAACTCCCAGCTGGATCATCACTTCGACCGAGCCGCTCAGCGAGACCAGGTGGGTCGTCGCTCCGTGCTGTTTGAAGTACGCGTCGGTCACTCTCGGGAAGCTGGTCGCGACCGCTTTTCCATCCAGATCCGCGGGGCTCTTCACCGGCGACTCCTCGGGGACGCAGATCGCCAGTCGGCAGCGGCCGACACCGAGCCGCATCCGCTCCTGAACGTCCGCCGCCGCTTCGGCGACCAGATCGCTACCGGTGATCCCCATGTCGATCGCTCCCTCGCCACAGAGGGTGGGGATGTCGTCGGTGCGAAGGAAGGTGAGGTCGACCTCCAGTCCGCGGACGCGGGCGAACAGGCTGCGGCTCTGGCGGCGAAACTGCAGCCCAGCCTGTTGCAGCAGGTCGATCGCCAAATCGCTGAGCCGTCCCTTGCTGGGAACCCCGATCCTCAAACGCTCTGTCATTGCACGCCTCCCCGGCGCCGCTTTTCTTCCAGTCCCGAAACACCCTCGCGTCGCGCGAGCTCGGCGGCGACGTCGGACCAATCGATCCCGCGATGGGCCATCATCACCATGGTGTGAAACAGCAAATCGGCCACCTCGTGGACCAGGTGCGCGCGTCCCGCCTCGTCGCTCTCGGCGGCCGCCTCCACCACCTCCTCCGCCTCTTCGCGGATCTTCGCGCCGATCGCTTCGACACCGCCGCGGACGAGCTTCGTGGTGTACGAACCGTCCGGCAGCTGGGCGACCCGCTTCTCCACCGTCGCCATCAACCGCTCGAGAACTTCCGCCGACCCGCTCATGCCTGCCCTACCTCGCCAAAATTGCCAAAACCCGAGAGGGCGTAATGTAATGGACGAACCCATTTCTAGCTATGTCGGAGGAACGCAGGATAAGGCGTTCGGACTCGCCCCGTCCTCCTCCTCCTCGTACTCAGCGAAGCGGTACTCGTACTCGTACTCGTACTCGAAGCCGCACATCCAGCGACCGAACCCTCGCAAGATCGAGTACCGCTGCGCTGAGTACGAGTACCGCTTTGCTGAGTACGAGTACGATTCGCCATGGATCGCTGTGCTACGAATTGTCAGCCTGGAAAGGCTGACGTACGGGCCAGTATCCGCTCGGCGATGCTTTGGGCCGGTTCGTCGGCGGCGATGTCGATGAAGCGGACTTCGGAGAGGCTGCGGAGCCACGTCTCCTGCCGCTTGGCCAGCTGCCGCGTGTGCAGTTTGACTGCGGCCACGGTCTCGGCGAGCGTCGCTCGGCCGGCCAGATGTTCGAGGACTTCCCGGTAGCCGACCGCCTGAGCCGCTGTCCGCCCCAGCCCTCCTGCCGCCTCGAGCTGCCGCACTTCGTCGACCAGCCCGGCGGCGAACATCGCCTCGACGCGAGCTTCGATCCGTCCTTGCAGCGTGGGGCGGTCGAGCCGCAGGGCGAAGACGTGACAGCTCTCGGCGGCTCGATCCTGCTCGAACTGGACCTGGTAGTGGCTCAGCGGCCGGCCGGTCAGGTAGTTCACTTCCAGCGCTCGCGTGATCCGTCGCACGTCGGCCGGCGGCAAGCGATGAGCGCTCAGCGGATCGACCTGCCGGAGCCGAGCATGGAGAGCCTCCGCCCCGTGAGCCCGCAGGTCCTCCTCGACCGCGCGGCGAAACTCCCAGTCGGCGGGAGGCCCGACGAAGAAGCCGCGCAGCAAACCTTTCATGTACAGCGGCGTGCCGCCCACGAAGATCGGCGTCGCCCCGCGGCTCTCGATCTCCGCCGTCACGCGGTGGGCCGCTTCGAGATAAGCCGCCGCGCTGAATTCCTCGTCGGGAGCGGCCAAGTCGATCAAGTGATGCGGCACCCGTTCCTGCTGGGCGGCGGTCGGCTTGGCCGTTCCAATGTCCATGCCGCGGTACACGGCGATCGAGTCGAGCGACAGCAGTTCGCCGCCGAGTCGTTCGGCCAGCTCGATTGCCACCTCCGACTTGCCGCTGGCGGTCGGCCCAGCGAGAAACCAGCAGCGATCGATCAGGGAGGGAAAAAGGCGGTCCGAGGACATGGGGCGAACGGCGCGATCTTCAAACGTGGCAGAGACTTCACAGCTGGCAGAGACATCACCGAATGTCGGCCCACTCCCGCAAAAGCCTAACCAAATCCCTCCGATCGACTAGGGAACCGGGTAAAATCCAATGCCGGGATCCCGCGTCGCCGGTAGCCGGTGGTGGGGGGCCACGGAAGAATACGGGCCACGGAAGAACACGGAAGAGCACGGAAGGGGAGCTGGTGCATGAATACTCGTACCCGTACCCGTACCCGTACCCGTACTCGTACTCGTACTCGTACTCAGCGAAGCGGTACTCGTACTCAGCGAAGCGGTACTCGTACTCGAACATTGTGGCTCGGAGCTCCCTCACGAATCGACCGCGAGCAAATTTGGTTGCTCTCTCCGGCGGGCTTGGTCGGCGGGGCCAGGCCCGGTCGCGAGTACGAGTACGAGTACCGCTCCGCTGAGTACGAGTATTCAACGTCCCCTCCCCTTCCGTGTCCCTTCTGTGTCCTTCCGTGGCTCCCTGAAACCTGAAACCTGAAACCTGAAACCTTTCCCCTTCCCCCTCCCATGTCGCTGACCTACTTCAAACGCTTTCGCATGGAGTTGGACCTTGAGCGGCCGCCGTTCGCGGCGCCGCCGTTGCCGCAAGGGTACGCGCTGGTCCCTTGGGACGAGGGTTTGTTGCGGGACCATGCCGCGGCCAAGTACGCCAGTTTCTGCTGCGAGCTCGATGCCAACGTCTTCCCCTGCTTGGGGCGGCGGGATGGCTGCCTGCGGTTGATGCGGGAGATCACGCGGCGAGCGACTTTCGTTCCCGAATCGACTTGGCTGCTGCGGTATGCTCCGCCGGGCGGGCGGATCGAGCCGGTCGGCACCGTCCAAGGGCTGCAGCTCGAGGGCTGGGGGGCGCTGCAGAACCTGGGGATCACCGCCCCCCATCGCGGCTTCGGGCTGGGGACGACCTTGCTCGCCAAAGCGGTCGAAGGTTTCCGCCGCGCCGGGCTCACCCGCATGCATCTGGAAGTCACCACCGACAACACCGCCGCCGTCCGCCTCTACACCCGCCTCGGATTCCGAAACTCCCGAACCGTCTTCAAAGCCGCCGAAGTAGCTTGACCGGGAGCCGGGAGCCGGGAGCCGGTATGGAAGGGGCCACGGAAGGACACGGAAATGCACGGAAGAACGAGGGGGGGCCTGAGCGAAAAACTCGTTTAACGGCAAGCCGTAGGCGACGGTGTTTCTCAGCCGAGCACAACGGCGGAAGGGATAAAGCCACAGAGCACACTGAGATCGCAGAGAAAGAAGCAAGAGTTACAACATCCTTGCGGCGACTTCCGTGCTGTTCCGTGTCTTTCCGTGGCCCCCTCCCCCCTGAACCCCGCATCTCAAACCCTGTAATCTGCATCCTGCTCCCGGCCCCCGGCCCCCGGCCCCCG
>NZ_WRPR01000099.1 GCF_010367455.1 Candidatus Laterigemmans baculatus
TTCTTCATCAAGCAGAAGATGTTCAAGCTGAAGGAGCAGGTCCAAGTCTTCGCCGACACCGAGCAGAAGAGGCTGCTGTTCCAGATCGCCGCCGCCGATTTCCCCTTCCGTGCCTTTCCGTGTCCTTCCGTGGCCCCCATCGTCTTCCTCCATGCCCTCCGTGCCCTCTGTGGCTACGCCGTTTGCTTCCCAGCCACCAGCCCCCGGCCCCCGGCCCCCGATTCCCTCCTCCTCCGTGGTCTCTGTACCTCCTGTGGCTCCCCTGTTTTCTTTCCTCCGGCCCCCGGCTACCGGCCCCCGGCTACCGATTTCCCCTTCCGTGCCTTTCCGTGTCCTTCCGTGGCCACCTCCTTCTCCCCCCCGGCTACCGATCCCCGCAACCTCCTTTGCAATCCGGATCGCCATATACCGATGCGCCTCCGGCAGGCCGACCGCATCAGCCGGTGCCAACAGCCGCATCAGCGCATCGGCCCGCTGCCGATCGCCGTTCTCCTCGTAGGCCAGCGCTAGCGTCAGCCGCATAGAAGGCTCGTCGCGTTCATCGACCTCCACCGAGAGTGCCTTTTGGAGCAGCAGCTGAGCCGCCGCAGCGTCCCCCGCCTCAAGCCGCTCGGCGCCGGCAGCCCAGTACGCATGGGCGGCGGAGGTTTGGCGAAAGTGAGCCACCGCGGTCACCGCAAAAATCGCAACCAAAGCGACCACGGCAGGCAACCCAGCCACCAGGTCCCACCCCCGCCGAGACCCACCAAAAAACCGTTCCACCACAGACAACATGCAAACAATCTCAAAAGAAAGGGTGCGAGTTTCGGGGCGTTACGGAAGGACACGAAGAAGGACGGCGAGTAAGTAAGCCGCACGGCGAGCCAAAGGCTGAGTCGATGAAATTCGGACCGAGCGACGGTTGATGGAACAGGAGAAAGCAGAGACAACGGAGAAGTGTTTCTATGTCAGCTCTGCTTGCAAAAGGTATCAACGATGCATCCACTATTTAACCAAGCGGCCGAGATTACGCATGTGTAGTGCGTCAGCGGAAATGGGACTTTCGGTAAGTTACGATTGACGGGCTCGGTTTCCCTAGGAGAGCTCGCATGAGTCAGTCGAAGAAGCG
>NZ_WRPR01000100.1 GCF_010367455.1 Candidatus Laterigemmans baculatus
TTTATCTGCGTTCTCCGCGTGATCTGCGGTCGTTGTCTTTTCTGGACCGAGCAATCGGCTGGCGATGCAGCGTGGTGGCGATTGCAGCGTGGGAAGTTGGACCACGGATAACGCGGATGTCGCAGATGGGAGTGTGCGTGTCCTTCTGGCATATCTGCGTTCTCCGCGTGATTTGCGGTCGTTGTCTTTTCTGGACCGAGCAAACGGCTGGCGATGCAGCGTAGTGGCGATTGCAGCGTGGGAGGTTGGACCACGGATAACGCGGATGTCGCAGATGGGAGTGTGCGTGTCCTTCTGGCATATCTGCGTTCTCCGCGTGATCTGCGGTCGTGGTCCTTCCTGGACCGAGCAGACGGTTGGGGAGGCAGGATGGTGGCGATTGCAGCGTGGGAAGTTGGACCACGGATAACGCGGATGTCGCAGATGGGAGTGTGCGTGTCCTTCTGGACTATCTGCGTTCTCCGTGTGATCTGCGGTCGCTGTCTTTACTGGATTGAGAAGACGGTCGGGGATGCAGGGGGGGGGAGGTTGCAGCGGGAGACGCTTGACCACTTCCGATAGTGATCTCGCGTGCAGGTCTGGCCGCGTTGGCTAGTCTCTCTGGTGGCTCGGGCTTTTTGCTTTGGGTCCTACCCTGGAAAAGGTGCGTCGGATGTCGAGTGAATTTCTTTATCAGGATCTGAGTGAGGCAATTATTGGGGCGGCCATGAAGGTGCTAAACAGACTTCGTCCAGGATTGGATGAGAAGATTTACGAGAACGCCTTGGTCATCGAGCTTCAAAGACGTGGACATCGCATCGAGCAGCAGCGACAGTTCTCAGTCCATTATGAAGGAGAGTGGATCGGTACACTCATTCCGGATCTCCTGGTCGATGAACTCGTGATTGTCGACCCGAAAGTCGTTGCTGCGTTTACCGAAACTCACATGGCTCAAATGCTCGGCTACCTCAACATCACCGAGATGCAACTCGCTCTGCTTTTGAACTTCAAACGCTATAAGCTGGAGTGGAAACGTGTCGTTCGCTCGGCTCTCGCTTGAGGGATACCCAGGGCTGCCACATTGCGGCTCCTTGCGCGCGAGAATTGATTTACTTGGCGACAGGTGATTCGTTGCTGGCCATTTGGAGGTGGACCATGTCTCGGTAGCGGCCGTTGCGGATCAATAGCTCGGCGTGCGTGCCGACTTCGAGGATCCGGCCATTCTCGAGCACGACGATCTGATCGGCTCCGGCGATGGTGCTGAGCCGGTGAGCGATGACGAAGGCGGTCCGATCTTTCAATAGCACCGCGAGGCTCTCTTGGATCAAGCGTTCGCTCTCGCTGTCCAAGTTGCTCGTCGCTTCGTCGAGGATCAAGATCTTGGGGTCGGCCAGGATTGCGCGAGCGATGGCCAGTCGCTGCCGCTGGCCGCCGGAGAGTTTGACGCCCCGCTCGCCGATCCACGAATCGAACCCTTCGGGCAACCGCTCGATGAATTCGGTTGCCGCAGCCGCTTCGGCAGCGGCATAAACGTCCTGGTCGCTGGCTCCACGACGCGCGTAGGCGATGTTGTCGCGGATCGTGCCGTCGAACAAAAACACGTCCTGCTCGACGATCCCCAGCAGCCGCCGGTAACTCTCCAGTTCGATATCGCGGAGATCCCGGCCGTCGAGCTGGATCGATCCGGCAGTGGGATCGTAAAAGCGTGCGATCAGATTCGTAAGCGTCGTCTTCCCTGCCCCGCTCCGACCCACCAAGGCGACGGTTTGCCCCGCTCGGACGGTCAAGTTCAGGTCTTGGAGGACCGCAGCCTCGGTTCCTGGATAGGAGAAGTTCACGCCGCGGATCGAGATCTCGCCTCGGACTTCGCCGCGGCGGAGCGTCACGGCCCCGGGACGCGTCGGTAGTTCCCGGTCCTGCTCGAGCACATCCAGGACGCGGTCCAGCCCCGCGAGGTTGTTTTGGAAAGTGACGGCGCTGCCGGCCAACGTCGCCAGCGGATCGAGCAGCATCGTCAGGTAGACCAAAAACATCATCAGATCGCCGAGCGTCAACTCGCCGTTGAGAATCTGGTAACCGCCGTAGAGCAACAGGCCGGTCGAGGCGAGTGGGATCAAGACCTCCCAGACGATCTCGATCGTCCGCGTCCACCACCACGTGAACAGCTGTTGGCGGACCATGAAGTCCCCTTCGCGGACGAAGCGGCCGGTCTCGCTGCGGTCGCGGGCAAAGGTCCGGACGACTCGAATGCCACCAAATGTCTCGGTCGCCCCGCTGTCGATCGCCTGCCGCTGGCGGCGAATGTCGCGATACAGCGGCCGGACGCGGGAGATCCAGGTGCGGTGGGAGAACCAGACCGCCGGCAGCAACAGCAGCCCACCAACCATCAACTTCCAATCGACCAGCGTGAGGATGATCAGGCTGCCGATGAATTGAATGATCGCTCGCCACGGATTGTAGAGCATGCTGAAGATCAGGTCGGCGACGCCTCCCGCATCCTCGCGAATCAGGCTTGCCACACCGCCGCTCTTGAGGCTGTAGACATCGCCCAGCGGCAGCCGGATGGCATGCTGAAACACATGCCGGCGAATCGAGACCTGCGTCTGATTGACCGTCTTCGTCGCCAGCCACCGTCCCCACAGATTGATTCCCGTGGCGATTACGGTCACGACCGTCACCAGCACCGCGATCGCCACCAGCAACCCCATCGGGTCGCTCGGCAGCGGCCAGCCTTGCAGAAAATCGGGAAGCGGCCGAGGCGGGTCGGTCAGCACCGAATCGATCGCCAGCTTGGTCCCCGCCGGAGGTATCAACCGCAGCAGCACGGCGACGGTCAGAATCACCAGCGAGGCGACCACCTGGTGACGGTGGCCGCGAAGCAATCGCCAAAACTCGCCGAACAGTTCGAGGAACCCCCGCTGTCGCTCTCCGAGCTTCCGCGAACCGCCCGCTCCGCTGCCATGCGGCGAAGCGGGGACGGGCTCTTTCGACCGCTGGCGCTCGCGCACCTTTTGGCGGTACTTCGAAAAACGGCTACGGGATGACTGTGCGGGCATGCATCATTGGTAGAATCCCCACGGCCCGGCGGCAAGCGGGGCGGGGAGCAATCTTACCCTCCCCCCGGGAGGGTCAGGCTCTTAGGCCCGGGGAGGGCCCGCCGCAACGGTGAACTTCACTTGCGGCGCAGTCGTTGGGGATCGCTCTCCCTCCCCTCGCTGACGCTCGACTCTCCCGGGGGGAGGGTGGCGTATCAGACTTTTTTAAAGCGTCTTGCGCCTCATACGCAGCGGATTCAGCTGAGCAGCTTGGTCACCGCGTGGGCTTTGACCAGTTCCCGCGGCTGGTTCAAGTGGTTGTAGACCATGGTTTCGGGGTCGATCCCGAAACTGTGGTAGATCGTTGCCAGCAGTTCGCCCGGGTAGACCGGATCTTCCAGCGGCGCGCTGGCCGTCTTGTCACTCTTGCCGTGGACGTATCCACGTTTGGTTCCCGCTCCGGCGATGATCCCGGTGTAGCAGTAGGGCCAGTGGTCGCGGCCATCGTCGCTGTTCCCATTGCCGCTGGTGCTGACGCCCCGCTGCGGGCTGCGGCCGAATTCGCCGACGGCGACGACCAGCGTATCCTCGAGCATCCCCCGCTCGTCGAGGTCCTCAAGCAATGCGGAAAGACCGGCGTCGAGCATCGGCGCTGACTGGTTCCGCATCCGCTCGGTCAGCCCGGTGTGATGGTCCCACGAATGGTTGTCGCTGTTGGCGACTTTCGGCCAAATCACCTCGACCACCCGCGTCCCCGCTTCGACCAGTCGCCGTGCTAGCAAGCAGCTTTGGCCAAACGTGTTGCGTCCGTAGCGTTCCCGCATCGCGACCGTCTCGGCTTCGAGGTTGAACGCTTCGCGGGCGCGACCCGAAACGACCAGCGAGAGTGCCTGGTCGTAGTACTCGTCCAGTTCGAACGACTCGACCGCTTGGTTGATCTCGGGCATCTGGGCGTTGAGCAGCTCGCGGAGTTTTGCCCGCCGCTGCAGCCGGATGCTGAACACCTCGGGCCGGAGCCGCAGATCGTCGATCTTGATCCGGCTCATCTTGTCCATATCCATATCGTCGCCGTCGGGATACAGCGTGTACGGATCGTACGCCTTGCCGAGGAAGCCGGCGGTGCCCCCTTTGCCGACGACGTTGGACTCTTGGAGCGGCCGGGGCAGCATGACGAACGGCAGCATCGGTTCGTCGAGTGGCCGCAGGCGGATCAAGTTGCTGCCGAAATTCGGGAAATCCTTGGGGCTTGGCGGCTCCAGTTGCCCCGACGGGCTGACCTTGTCGGTCGTGTAGCCCGTCATCATCTGGTAGATCGCCGCGGTGTGGTTGAACAAGCCGTTGGGCGTATAGCTCATCGACCGGATCATCGTGAAGCGATCGTTGATCTGGGCCAGACGCGGCAGGTTCTCGGTGAATTGGATCCCGGGAATCTTGGTGCTGATCGGCTTGAAGGCGCTCTGAACGTTGTCGGGGACGTTTTCCTTGGGGTCCCACAGGTCGATGTGGCTCGGACCGCCCTGCAGATAGACCATGATGATGCTTTTGGCCTTGCCCCAGCCGGGACCGCCGCCGATCGCCGCTTCAGCCGCTCGAGCTCGCAAGTTGAGCATCGATCCGAGCGACAGGCCGAGCGTGCCAGCTCCACCGACCCGCAGGAAATCGCGGCGGGACGGCCGCAAATGCGGATCACATAAATCGCGAGCGACCGGACCTTTGAAGGATAACATCGTCGGCTCCGAGGATGGCGGACGCGACGGACGCAGTTGTCCATCGCAGGGGAATACGAGACACGATCTCCTGAGCCGTAGGCGCTAGCCTCGGTCAGAACACTCTGTTTCACCATTACCCTCCCCTCGGGAGGGTCGGGCTCTCAGGCCCGGGGAGGGCCAGCTGAATCCAGGGGTGTGGAAGCTCTACGTCGCGCGTCGCCCTCCCCGCTCGTCCCTCGCGACCCTCCCGGGAGGAGGGTGGCGGCTCAGGGGGTTCTGACAGAACCGAGCGGGCAGCGCTCAACGGTTGAACAAAAACGCGGGGCTGTTGATCAGCGCCCACGTTAGATCCTCCGCGGCAGTCAGCCGGAGGTTTTTCAGCTGCTCCTGGCTCTGCTCGAAGTCCGAGCGAAGCCCTGCGAGCGCGGCATCCAAGGGGAGCGGCGCCGACAATTCCTCGATGCTCCGCTCGATGGCGGTGACCCGGGGATCCTTGGGGACCGGAGCGCGAGCCGCGGCGAGCGTGGCGTTGGCTTCGCGAATGCCGGCGTCGGTCTTCTCCAGATAGTCGAGCAGCGGCTTGAGGTCCGCTTCACTGCGGTCGGCGGCGGGAACCGAGAGCGACGCGGCCAACGACTCGCTCATCCCGAGCGGGAGCGGACCGTCGTCGGTCGTGGCGCTCAGCCGGAAGCGGGCCAAGCGGTGCTCCGCCGCGTTGTGGAACTGGTGGATGGTAAAGGTCAATCGCGTTCCTTCGGCGTGCGCGATCGGTTCGGCCAGTTTGAAGGTCGCCCAGTGGACGACGCCTCCGGTCGGCGAGACGGCCCAGCCACGCTGGTCGTCGCGAACTTCGTCAAACGCCTGCTCGATCCCAAAGCTATCTTGGGTAAAGTCCGCTTTGCCGCTCTCGATTTTGACCGCGACCGCTTTGCTCGGATCCGACAGCGGTGCTGCCGTGACCTCGAACTCGGTGACCACGAAGTTGCCGTTGGTCGGGAAGCCGGGACCACCGCCGGGAAGCTCGGGGACGGGCAAGGTCTCCAACCGGAAGCCGCGGATCCCGTCCAGCCGCGTATCGACCGTGATCGTATACGTCCCTTTGTCTTTGTTGCCGGACGCGGAGATCGAGCGATCGGCGGCGAGCTGCAACTTGGCTCCGCTGCTGGCGGCCAGCGCCGTGGGTTTGAGCGGCCACCATTCGGTCGCGGCCTGGTGATCGGTCTCCCACTTTTTGCTTCGTTCCTGCAGCTGCTCGCGAGCGGTTTTCAATCCCGCTTCGGCCGCGGCGATCCGAGCTTCCCGTTCGTTTGCGAGCCGCTCCTGTTCTGGAGCGATCTCGGCGAGCAGGTCGGCCAGCTTTTGTTTGGCTTCGGCGATGCTCGCCTGCTGAGCCTGCTCGCGGCGGGGAAGCTCTTTCGCCCACCACGCTTCACGCTCGGCCAATCGGTCGGCGAGCAAGCGGTGGTCGTCGTCGATCGAATCGAGCGTTTGGCGGAACGCCTCCAGCTCCGGCGGGCTCGGGGGGCGATTCAAAATCCGCAGGAACAGCTCGTCAACCAGCGCCGCATCGTCCTCGATCGCCGTCACAATTTCGGGCAGATCGTTGGCCTCGTCCGAGATCGCTTTGCCGACCGTCGGTCCGCTGACGAGCGCCATGATTGGGCCCAATTGCAGGTCGCTCGAACGCTCGCATTCGCAGGCGCTTTCCCGGACCGGGCGTCCCAGATTTGCCAGGAAACCGTCCGCCAATTCGACCCCCGCATCGGGCAGCGCCGCGGCTCGCGTTCCGGCTGGCACACCGGGAATCTCTGTCTCCGATCCGGTCACGCGGTGGATCGCATCGTAGAGGACCTCGGCCGGAAGCCGGCGTGGTTGCGCGTGCGAGTAGTTCAGCCGGTCGTCTGCGTTCCACTGGTTCGTGGCGACCGACAGCTGATAGACGCGGCTGGTGCAGATCAGACGCATCAGATGGCGGGCGTCAAAGCCGCTGGAGATAAACTCTTCGGT
Organism: Candidatus Laterigemmans baculatus; assembly: GCF_010367455.1. GTDB lineage: Bacteria > Planctomycetota > Planctomycetia > Pirellulales > Pirellulaceae > Laterigemmans > Laterigemmans baculatus. The sequence goes on from NZ_WRPR01000100.1 coordinate 6,731, forward strand.
CAGGTAATCGAGCAGCTCCGGATTGGTCGGCGGATTGCCCGCTCGGATATCGTCGACCGGTTCGATCAGCCCCACGCCGGTGAGGTAGCCCCAGACACGGTTGGCGTAGCTGCGAGCGAAGTAGGGATTGTCGGCCGAAGTGATCCAGGCCGCCAAACGCTCGCGGCGAGTCGCATCTTCGGAGGCGGTGAAGTCGCACTCGTAGGGAAAGGCCGGTTCGACCGGAGCGTTGGTCTGCGGGTGAAGCAGCTCCCCTTCGGCCGCGTCAAAAACTTCTTCGTAGAGCGGCTTGGCTCCCTCGACCGCCGAGCCTCCGATCTTGGCATCGCCCCCCGCGGGATCGGGACGGAGCGAAGTGCGAGCGAAGAAGGAGGCGGTCTCGTAGTACTGGTCCTGCGTCCAACGCTCGAACGGATGGTCGTGGCACTTGTTGCAATTGAAGCGGATCCCCAAGAACAAATGGGTCGTGTTCTCCATCGTCTCTTCGGGGGTCCGCAAGATCTTGTAATACGAAGCGGCCGGATTCGCTTTGTTCGATCCGGTGCTGGTCAGGACCTGGCTAGCGAACTCGTCGTAGGGACGGTTTTCCGCGACCGCCTGCTCGATCCACTGGCGGAACTGGGCGGCTCCCTCGGCTCCCAAGAACTTGCGATTCACCTGCAGGAGGTCGGCCCACTTGTTGGTCCAGTACTGGACGTATTCGGGGCTGCCGATCAGCGCATCGACCACCGCGTCGCGTTTTTGGCGAGTCGGCGTCGCATCGGCGAGGAACGCGCGGACTTGGTCGGCTGTCGGCGGCAGCCCGGTCAAGTCGAGGTACACGCGGCGGAGGAAGGTGGCGTCGTCGCAGAGTTCCGAGGGGATGATCTTCATCCGCTCCCACTTGGCAGCCACCAAGCGGTCGATTTCGCTGTACGTCTCGGGCTCCTGCCAGGCGAATCCCTCGCGGTCTCCCATCACCGTCAACGTCGTCGCGGTGTAGTTCCCCTCGTAGCGGGCGAGGATGGCCGCTTCGCCGCGGCGGAGCGAAGTCAGCACGCCGCTGGTCGATGCGGTCGCCACTTCGGTGTTGCCGCTTTCGACGAACGCTTCGTGGGTCACGTCGCGAGTGCTGCCATCTTCATAGTGGGCCACGACGCGGACCTGCTGACGCTGGCCTGCCTTGGAGATCGTCGGCTTCTGCGGCAGGATCTCGATCCGCTCGGCTCGGCTGCTGTTCATGTTCAGCGACGCACCCTGGGCGATCCAGCTCTGCAGGATTCCGTGCTGGGGCGAGCCCGCAGTGACCAGTGCGCCGCCTTGGTGCGGCACGCGGCCGAGCGCTTTGAGCAGCATCAGGCTGTCGTTAGGCGAGGCGAGGTTGATCCGCCGCGAAGCCAGATCGTCGGTCAACGCCCGGATGTCGAACCGCGGATCGTAGCCGCGGAGCGAAAGTTTGAACCCGTTCTTGCCTTTCTGAGCTCCGTGGCAGGTGCCCTGGTTGCAGCCGAGCCGGGTGAGGACCGGATTGACGTCGCGAATGAAGTCGACCGCCGCAGCGGGCGAGGCACCGGCAGGCGTAATGAGAGTGTTGGGCGTGTCGAGCGCGACGCGGACCGGGACCGAGACCTGATGCTCGCCGATCGAGATCCGCAGCACACCTTCGCCCGCAGCGGCCGGCCGTGCCAGCCCCTCGCGCGTGAGGCTGGTAATCGGCGGCGCTTCGAGCGTCGCGGTGCGGGTCACGTCGACGCGATCGCCGCTCGCGAGCTCCGCTGTCACGGCCAGTTGCGCGTAGGCGAACGGACCGGCGAGCTCGATCGACTCGGGGGAAACCTGCAGCGAGCGGATCTGGTCCGCGGCAGGCGCGGTCTCTTGCGTCGCCGGGTCGGATGCCGCCGCTTGTTTTGCCTGCTCAGCGACTCGCTCGGCCCAGGCGGCCGGATCGAACGCAAGGCTCGTCGCAGTCGGCCCCGCCTCGGAGACCGGCGCGGCGACGAACGTCCGCTCCACCTGACCGCTCGCCGAGAGCATCCGGATCTGGCCATCACCGCCCGCGATGACCAAGCGGTCGGCGTCGAGAAAGTCGATTGCGTAGACCGCCGTATCGTCCAGCTCCAGCCGCGCCAATTCGACCGGCGGCGGCGTGAGGAACGCCTCGAGCTTCTGAATCTCCTCGGCGGTGCGAGCCATCACTCGCTTGGCTTGGATCGCCTGGATTTCCTCGGGGACCTCGGTCGGGATCTCCATCTGCCAGACGCGAATCTCGCTCCGACCGTCGAGCGTCGCGGCCGCTGCGAATTTTGTGGCATCTCCGTTGACCGCGACGCTGAACAGCCGCCCGGGGAGCTCGGGGAATTGGCGAAGCAAGTTCGCATCGTCGCCGATCTGCCGAGCCGATTGCCGGAAAACGCGGTAGATCTTGGCGACGCCGTCCGCTCCACCGACGAAGATTTGGTCGCGCCCCGGGAGCGGGACAATGCTCGAGAGGCCGCCGCGAAGGGCTCCCGGAGTGATCGAGGTGATGTTGTCGATGAACCGCTCGGTCGCCGTCTCGGTCAATTTGCAGGTCATGTCGCGAGCGACCGAAACCACGTGATCGCCGGCCGAGGTGAAGGCGGTGCCGAGCACCCAGTCTTCGTGCGCCCCTTGGAACAGACGCTGCTCGCCCGTCACCGCGTCGATCGCTCGGACCGCGTTGTCCGCAGCACCAAAGGCGACCATCGAGCCGTCGGGCGACCAGCTGACCCCGCGGAGCGTGTCATGGGTAAAGGTCGCGGAGAGCTCGAGCGACCGCTCGGCGACGTTCCAAATCTGAATCTCGCCCTGCTGGGCCGGGTGCCCACCGGCGACCGCCAGCCGCTGGCCATCGGGGCTGAATCGGACCGACTCGATCCGCTCGCTCAGCCCGACCAGCCGCCCGCTCAGTTGACCATCGGCCGGATCGACCAACAGCACTTCATGGAACCCAGCAACCGCCAGCAGCTTCCCATCCGGCGCGACGTCGAGCGACGGGATCGATTGCGGGCGGCTGTAAACCGGCGGATTCTCGGACGTGTAAGTGGGGCCGCTCTCGGCCGGGGAATCGTTAGGGGCCCCAGCGAGGATCCACTGCCGGATCGTCTCGATCTCGGCTGCCGCCAAGGGAGCTTTGTCGACGGGCATCGCAGCGACGCCATCGATCGGCGTGATCTGCTCGATGAGATAACTCGCCGCGGGATCGCCCGGGACGATCGCCGCTTGCCCCGACTCGCCGCCGGAGAGCAGGGCGGCAAAGTCCGTCATTACTAGCTCGCCTTGCGGTTTGGCCGCTTGGTGACAGCCCACGCAGTGGCGAGCAAAGATCGGTTGCACGTCGGCGACGAAACTGATCTTCCGCGGGCTCGCCTCCGGTACCTCAGCGGCGGTTGCGGGTGCCTCGGCGTCGGTTGGGGGGGCCGCCGCGTCGGTTGCGGGGGCCGCGGCCGGTTCATCGCCGCTGGCTGGCGAGGCAACGCTCGCGAGCCCCAGGGCGACGAGCAACAGAAACGAGTGAGAACGACTCGTGGCGCAGTCGCGATGCGGCAGCTGGGCACGCATGAGGCGGAGCTCCGGTGTCAAACAAAGGTCGGGGTCTGACACCGCCGATCCTCCCCGCGGCCGACCGAGCTGCAAACAACTGGCGGGCGTGTGGGGGGTAGCTCGTTTGAAAACCGCATGCGGAAACGAGCGGGCGGGACCGTGGCCTGCACGGCATACCGTTCAAGCTAAGGCCGCCTGCCGCCGCTGTCAAACTTTTCCCCACTCTTACGTCAGCCCGCAGACTCGCCGTGACCGTCACGACTCGGTCGCTCGAGCAATTCCCTGCGGTGAGGGGATACCGATCGTCCGATACGACAGGTACCACCGGACCCCCACGATGGCGGAGGGTCGGTGGCCGGACTGATGTTGCCGATCGTTCCCGCGGAGCTTCCTGAGATGGCCCCTCAACCAATCTTGGCGACCGCCTGCATCGTAGCGCTGCTGTTGGCAGCCCCCGGCTGCGGGCCGCGGATTCGCGTCACCGCCAATCCGACCGTCGAGACGAACGGCATTCGCTACTACCGCCCCAAGCCCTACCTGAAAGTGGTTCCGGCCGAGATCCAGGTCGCCAAAGATGCTTCTCGCATCGAGCCGGGACTGGTGACGATCACTCTCGAGTATCTGCCCGACTTCACCGAAGAGTATGCGGTCGACGTGCGGCCGGGACTGGGGCTGGCCGATGTTTCGTTGACGCTCGAAGACGGCTGGAATTTGACCGAGATCAATCAGGAACTGGACAGCCAAACCGACGAAAATCTCTCGGCTGCCGGTGATCTGATCAAAGCTGTCAGCGGAATCGTGCCGACCGCCGCCGAGGCGAGCGAGGCGCCGGAGATCGAGTTCACCGTTCCCGCGACCGACGTGCCGCTGGGGTTCTACGAATCGGTGATCGGCCGCGACCCGAGCGGTCGCAAACGGTTGTATGGTTTTCGCTACGTCGGCTTTCTGCCCTACCAGTCGTGTCCGACCTTGATGGGCGGGGTCGAACGAGCCTGCTGCGGCGATCCAAACTCACCGCTGTACGGGTTGACGTTCGAGGGGGGGCGGATGGTTTTCAAACCGCTGCTGGCGATGGCGGTTCCACCGGAGCACGCGGCGGTGACGACTTCCATCGCAACCGCCCAGCCGATGCACGTTGCCCCACCGGCCCCCGAGCCGATGGCGGCCCCCGAGCCGATGGCGGCCGCATCGCGGATTGAACTCGATCTGCGGGACGAGTTGCAGCGGAGTTATCCGTCGGTCCGCAGCGTTCACGCGGAGTGGGAAAACCGCGAGGCGAGCGAAGTCCTCCGCGTGCGAGTGCGGATGGAGCCGGACGTGGCGGGCGACGCGGTTGCGAACGAGTCGATCCGGCGCCTGGCTCTCGAGCGGCTCGGCGATTGGCTGCCGCGGGCAGTGGCCGACGTCGAAGTCGAATGAGGTGCCGGTTCCTTGTCCACAACGTACCCGGTCGACGCGGCCGATCTCGAAGGACTGACGCTCGACGATCTGCGAAAGCTGCAGCGGAGCCTCGAGCGCCAGGCGGCGAAGCGAGACGCGGCAAACCTGTTGGCCGTCGGGTTCGGGCCCAAGCTGCGGGGCGGAACATTCCTCCCCGGCTTAGCGGCTCGCTTCGTCGTCCGGCAGAAGCAAGCCGCGGTTCCCGAACCGCGGCGGATCCCTCCGGTCGCCCGCGTGCGGCTGCGTCACCCGTCCACTGGCAAGTTCCGCAAGCTGGAGTTCACCACCGACATCGTCGAAGGCGCTCCGCCGCGTCCGGTCGGGGTTCGCTTGTTCGACCGCCGCGAAGTGGCGACCGCCGCAGTCGTGCTCCGCTGGACCACCCGCACTCCGACTCCGCCACCGCCGAGCCGTGACGATCCGGACGACCCTCGTTGGCGGTGGGGGCTGCTGACGGTCGCCCACCTCTTTGAGCGGCGCCGCTCCGGTGCTGACGTCGTCAATCCTCGGGCACCCCGATCACAGGGACCCCGATCTCAGGGACCCCAACCACGGGCACCCCAACCTCGGGCAGAACGGGCGATCGTGTGCGGCGAGGGGCCTCGGTTGATCGAAGGCAGCCTGGTCGCTGCGGGCCGCTTGCCGGGTGGGCCGGACGCGGCCGTGGTCGAGACGGGACTCGACCGTCTGTGGCTGAGCGGCTTTCTGCCCCAGCCCGCGGCGGGGCCGCTGCGGTCCGCCGAGCCGGATGAGCTGTCGCAGTGGATTCGCGAAGGAGCGAGCGGGTATGTGCATGGGCCCGGCACGATCGAGCGGTGGCGATTTGCGATGTATCTGCCGCAGCTGACGATTCCCTCGCTCGGCCGCCTCGACCATCTGGTGCAGTACATCGCCGACGATTCACCCGGCCCTTCAGCGGGCTCCACGGCAGGCCCGAAACCGCCCCGCCCTGCTCCGTTTGGCCCTGCTCCGTTCGGCCCGGGCAGTTCGGGAGCGGCGGTGGTCGCTGGAGGCGTGCCGCTAGGGATCCAAGTCGCCGCCGAGAGCCCGGGATTTCGCACCGGCTACGCGCAAACTTTCACCGCGATCGCGCCGTGGCTGGAAAAGACGCTCGGCGCAACGGAGGTCGCGCTAGTGCGAGTGGTTTGACATAGTCGCCTTTCGCTCCGCGAAAGTTGCGCAGAATCGCTACTTTCGCGGAGCGAAAGGCGACTATGGCGACTCTGTCTACGAGCTGGCGCTGCGGTAGGAAGAGAGGGCTTTTTTGAAGACCCAGCGGCTGGCCAGGAGACTCAGGCCGGTGGCGAAGATCGCGTACAGGGCGAGTGGCAGTTCCCACCAGGGGCGAGGGTCGAGAGGTTCGACCAGAATCCGCGCTGGAACATTGACCACCACCAACACCGGAATGACAAAGGTAAACAGCCCCCACAGAGCCCAGCCCCATCCGGTCTGATAGATCTCCATCGGGTAGCGGCTGAAGTTGGTGATATAAAACCAGAAGTTGTAGAGCGTTTGGTTTCGCCCCAACCAAATGCTGGTGGCGCTCAGACAGATCATCAGGCTGTACATGATGACGACGCCGCAGGCGACGAAAAGCACATACAGCAGCAGTCCCACTGCGGAGAACTCGTACGGATCCTGTTCGCGGTGGATCAGCCGATACATGGCGACCACCGCAATCACGAGACCGGCGGCGAAGTTCGAGAGGCTGCTCCAGTCGATTCGTCGGAACGAGATTAGGAATTGTGTGTCGATTGGTTTGAGAAGGGCGAAATCCAATCCACCGGTGCGAATCAGCTCGCTAAACTCTTCCGCGTTGGGCATGAAGAACGTTTGCACGATGCTGTTGATGAACCAGGTGGTCGCCAAAAACAAGAAGAACTCTTCTTCACGCCAGCCGGTGTTTCGGCCGATCGAGCCGGTGTACTGGAAAATGATCAGATAGAAGCCCACATTCATCAGGGCCCACGAGACGCTCGTCAGGCACTGGAAGAGGAAGTTCGCGCGAAACGTCATGTCTCGCACCAAGCTGTTGCGGGCGAACGTTGCAAACACTCGCAGATAGTTCGGGCTGGGAGGGCGAGTCGTCGTGGCCATGTTCAGCCTCCAAAGCCGCTGTAGCGACGGACGCCCGCGGCGTAGGTCAGCCGGCAGGTGATGATAAAGAACGCCAGCCAGCCGGCCTGGATCGCCATCTCCATCGGCAGCTCTTCCGGAGGGATCTTGCCCAGAAAGACAGCGGCTGGGAAATAGGCGAGATATTTGAGTGGCAACAGTTGCACGAACCACTCGATCGAATCGGGCAGCAGCGTCAGCGGAAACATGTGGCCGCTGAGGAAAAAGCTGAACAGCATGTAGATGAACAGTAGCGAGCTGACTTCGAGAAACCAGAATCCGACCATGCCGATCGTGGCTTCGAGAAAGAAGCCGATCAGGAATCCCATGATCAAAGTCGCGAAGAACGCGATCAGCTGGGGAGCGGGCGGCCAGCCATCGGTGAAATAGTCGCGGCACAGATAGAAGACGAATGCGAAGGGGAAGATCGCAATCGTATAATAGGCCAGCTTGTGGGCGATCCGCGTGAGCAACAAAAAGCCGATCAGATCGACCGGCTGGATCATATAGCGTTTGATTTCCCCTTCGCGAATCTGCAGCGCCACGTTGCTCGCCAGTCCGGGCATGCTGCTGAAAGCGCGACCGATCATCGTGATCAGGTAATAGGCAACCATGTCGGCAAATCGGTAACCGCCGAGTTCCGGCGACTCGCCGCTGGCCGTCCGGCCGATCGAATCGTAGACCGCGTACCAGAGGAAGATCTGGGTAATGATCGGCAGGAAACGCATCAGCGTGCCGAGCGCAAAATCACCCCGATAGACCAGACGCTCTTCCAGGGCGATGCGGAGGATCGTCCACCAGGTGAGCAGGCGGTTGCGGATCGGATGCTCCGGTCCCGCGTGGTTGACGGTGGCGGCTGTCATCGGCTGAGATCCTTAGCGGCATGTTCCGCGTTGGCTTTGCGAGTGGCGGCTCCCCCGGATGCCGCCTCGGGGGCGGCCGCCGATTCCTCCTCGACTTGGTTGAACATGTCGGCGATCACATTCTCCAGCGGCGGGTCCTCGACCGAAACGTCTTCAATCGTGTACTCGCTGAGGGCTTGGGCTAACCGCAGCGGGACGTCGGCGCGGGCGATCTTGAGGCGGACTTTGGGCCAGTTCGTATCGAGGACTTCGCCGATCCGCATCAGGTCCGCGGGCTGGTTTCCGGCCGCGAACTGGAGCGTCACGATTTTGCTTCCCGAGAAGCGATCGACGATGCCCGCCAGCGAGCCGTCGTATTTGATCTGGCCGCCGGCGATGATCACCACGCGGCGGCAGAGCGCGGCGATATCCTTCATGTAGTGGCTCGTGAGCAGGATCGTGATCTGGCGCTTCTCTTGGTAGTACCGCAGGAAGGTTTGGATCTTGTGCTGGGCGATCACGTCGAGCCCGATCGTCGGCTCGTCGAGGAACAGCACGTCGGGGCTGTGCAGCAGCGCGGCGATCAGCTCCATCTTCATCCGCTCGCCCAGACTCAACTCCCGGACTGGTTGACCGAGCAGCGTGCGGACGCCGAGCAGGTCGGTCAGTTCGTCCAGCGAGCGTTTGAATTCGTCGTGGCTGATCCCGTAGATCTGCTGGTGCAGCCGGTACGATTCCTGTGCGGGAAGATCCCACCAGAGCTGGTTCTTCTGTCCCATCACCAGGGCGAAGCGGCGTCGGTACTCGTTTCGGCGTTCCCACGGCACGTAGCCCATCACGGTGGCTCGGCCGCTGGTCGGGTTGATCACGCCGGAGAGGAGCTTGAGCGTCGTCGTTTTCCCCGCCCCGTTCGGACCGAGGAACGCCACGAACTCCCCCTGCTCGACCGTCAGATCGATCCCGCGGACGGCTTGCACGTCGCGGAATTCACGGCGGAAGAGTCCGCGGATGCTGTCGCCGAGTCCTTCACGCTTTTTGTAAACCCGATACGACTTGACGAGATTTTCGACCTCGATGATCGGCATGGCGGCCGCTGCTTCGATGTTGGGGGGCTGGAATTCGCAGGAAAACGGTCGCGGAAAAGTCGTTTAACGGCAAGCCGCAGGCGACTGCTTTTTAGAACACCGACGCCTGCGGCTTGCCGTTAAACGACTGTGCCCGTAAGTAAACGACTGTGCCGGTAAGGCTGTGCGCGGGCAACGCTATGGAAGGGCACTGCCCGAGAAAGTGACGCTGTCGCCTCAGGCGATTGTAAAGCCTTCCGGGCGATTGAGTCAGGAGACGGCTTGCCTTTGGGGGGCTGGCGGAGACGATACGGTGCTTGCTGGTTTTACCGCTCACCGAACCAAGGGTGCTTTATGAAACGATCGCAGTTCACGCCCGACGGGCCGCCCGACTTCCGCGTCGGCCTCGGTTACGACACGCACCGCCTGGATTTGGGCGGACCGCTGCGGCTCGGCGGAGTCGACCTGGATTGCGATTTTCACGCCGTCGGTCATAGCGACGCCGACGTGTTGCTGCACGCGATCGTCGACGCGCTGCTCGGGGCAGCGAGCCTGGGAGATATCGGCCGGCTGTTTCCCGATACGGCCGAGGAGAATCGCGGCCGGAACAGCGCCGAATTCCTCGTCGAAGCGATGCTCCAGGTCCGCGAAGCGGGCTGGGAGCTGGTCAACGTCGACTGCGTCGTGCTGGCCCAGCAGCCGCGGTTGGCCCCCCACGTCGAGCTGATCTGCCGACGGATCGCCGAGATCCTCGAAGTCGCCGGTGACCGCGTGGGTCTGAAAGGCAAGACGGGAGAGAAAGTCGGTCCCATCGGCCGCCAGGAAGCGATCTCCGCTCGCTGCGTCGCGATGCTCTACCGGATGAGCTGACGGGCGTGGGTTGGTGTGGCGTCGGGCGGGGTGGGCAGTGTATGTACAGTCCGTGGGGCGGGAATCCACCCTGCGGAAATCGCCCGGGTTTCCTATAATCCGCAAGTGGTACGTTTGAGCCACGGAAGACGAAAGCCCACGGAAGACCACGGAAGACGAAAGCCCATGAGTACAGCGCCCGCCACCGCATCGTCCGCGAGCAGCGCCGCGGCCCTCCCCGAGATCCGCGTCTACAACACGCTCTCGAAGTCCAAAGAGCCGTTCGCGCCGCTGCGGCCCCCGCACGTCGGGATGTATCTTTGCGGGCCGACGGTTTACAAGGAATCGCATATCGGCCACATGGTCGGCCCGGTGATTTTCGACACGATCAAACGCTACCTGAGCTACTGTGGGTATCAGGTCACCTGGGTCGTAAACATCACCGACGTGGACGACAAGTTGATCGCCCAGTCGCGCGAGCGGGGGATTCCGATGAGCCAGATCGCGGTCGAGATGACCGCCGATTATCTGGCGAATCTCCGGGAGCTCGGGGTCAACCAGATCGACCAACTGCCGCGGGCGACCGACCATATCGAGGGAATCGTTCATTTCATCGAAACGCTGGTCGAAAAGGGCTATGCCTACGCCAGCAGCGGCGACGTGTTCTTCGACGTCGCCCGCGATCCGAACTACGGCCAGCTTTCGAATCGCTTGACCGATCAGATGCTCGGCGACGGCGGGGGCGCGGCGGCCAAAAAGCGTTCGCCCGGCGATTTCGCGCTCTGGAAGTCGGCCAAACCCGACGAGCCGAGTTGGCCCAGCCCGTGGGGGAACGGCCGACCGGGCTGGCACATCGAATGTTCGGCGATGAGCCACGCTTACTTGGGCGAAACGTTTGACATCCACGGCGGGGGGCTCGACCTGGTCTTCCCCCATCACGAGAACGAGCGGGCCCAAAGTTCCTGCTGCCACGGCGCTCCGATGGCCAAGTACTGGATGCACAACGGGCTGATGCGGGCCGGGGCGGCGGGCAAAGTCGGCGGCCGTTCGGACCGCGCCGCCGAGTCAGGAGCCGCCGAGTCAGGAGCCGCCGAGGGGGGAGCCACGACGGAGGGGCTCGACGCGGTGGCGATCGAGGAACAGTCGGCCGGCAAGATCAGCCGCAGCAAAGGGGCGGGCGGACTCTCCGAGCTGATTCAGCGGCACACCGGCGAGCGGCTGCGGTTTTTCCTGCTCCGCACTCACTACCGCTCGACGATCGTGTTCAACGACGAGGGGCTCGAGGAAGCCGCAACGGCACTCGACGCGTTCTATCGCTTCTTCGATCGGTTTGAACAGATCACCGCTCGCTCGTTCTACTCGCTTCCCGCCGCTCGCTGGCGACGCGCGAGCGCGCTCGCCGAGGGGGAAGGGGCCGACGCCGACGCGACGCTCGCCGCCCTCGCGGCGCAGCGAGCAAAGTACCTCGACGCGATGGACGACGACTTCAATACCGGAGCGGCGATCAGCGTGTTGTTCGACATGCTGCGGACGCTCAATCGGCACATCGACCAGCAGCAACTGGCCGCCGGAGCCCAATCGTCCGACGCGGGATTCGAAACGCTGCTGACCGGAGCCGAGGTGCTCCGCGAGCTGACGGCGGTCCTCGGCTTGTTCGCCAAACCGCAGGCGGCTGCCGGCGGTGGGGGCCAGGACGGTGCGGAGTTCGCCGCCCAGCTGATGGAGATCTTGATCGAGCTCCGCAAGCAGGCGCGGACGAGCAAGAATTTTGCAATGGCCGACGCGATCCGCGATTCGCTCACCGCTTGCGGCGTGTCGCTGCTCGACAGCAAGGATGGTACGAGCTGGGAACGGCAGCGGTCGTAGGAGTCGCGACCGCGAACCCCGCTCCTCTCGAAACGCACTCCGCGGCAACCACCGCCGCGGAGACTCAGGGAAGGCTTGGGCAAAGGGAAGGCTGCGGCAATGGGACGATTTTTGGGAATCGACCCCGGACTGAACACGTCCGGATACGGGGTCATCGAGACGAGCCCGCGGGGAATCCGGCTGGTCGAAGCGGGAGTGATTCGCACCAAGTCGCGGGCTTCGCTCGAGCACCGTCTCGGCGAGTTGCACGAGGCGCTCAGCGAGATCGTCGCCACGCTCCGCCCCGACATGATGGCGCTCGAGCAGTTGTTCTCGCACTACGAGCGGCCGCGGACAGCCATCTTGATGGGACACGCCCGGGGGGTGATCTGTTTAGCAGCCCAGCTGGCGGGCATTCCGGTTGAGAGCTACGCCCCCACGCGGGTCAAGAAGCTGCTGACCGGGAGCGGCCGGGCTCCGAAATCACAAATGCAATTGGCCGTCAAACTCCAGCTGAACCTCGACACTCTGCCCGAGCCGGCCGACGTCGCTGACGCCCTGGCGATTGCCCTCTGTGGGTATCACTTCACACGCTTGGCTGCCGCCTAACGGCGATGCCATGCACTTTCGTCACCATCAGCCACCACACGCTAGCGTCGGGTTGTCACTTTCGTCACATCAGCCGTCACGCGCTAGCGTCCGGTTGTTACGGCATATTCGAGAACCGGGGGCTAGCGCCCGGCGGCTGATGAATCATCCGGGCTAGCCCCCGGTTCCAAGAAACATCGCGGAAACCGGACGCTAGCGCGTGGCGGCTGATCCTGCGGAACCTGAGAGGATTGCTTGATTACCAAAATTTCAGGAGTGCTGGTGGGACTCGACGAGGACGCGGCCACGCTTTCGGTCCCGCCGTTTGAGTACGAGGTCCTGATCCCCGACTATGTGCGTCGGCAGTTGCAGGCCCAGCTGAACAAGGAAGTCAAAATGCACACGCTCGACTTCCTCGAAGGGAACGCGGCTCAAGGTGGACGGCTGACCCCGCGGCTGGTCGGCTTTCTGACCGAGCCGGAACGCCAATTCTTTGAGCTGTTCTGCAGCGTCGATGGAGTCGGAGTCAAAAAAGCGCTGCGGGCGATGGTTCGGCCCGTCAAAGAGCTGGCGATTCTGATCGAGTCGCAGGATACGAAAGCGTTGTCGAGTTTGCCCGGTGTGGGACCGGCCACCAGCGAGCGAGTGGTCGCCAAGCTGCGGCGGAAAATGCCCCGCTTTGCCCTGATGGTCGGCCGCGAAGGGGCTGGGGAAGACGCCGAAGTCGTGAGCAACGTGGCCCGCGACGCCTTCGACGCGCTGCTCGCCCTCGGCCACAGCGAGTCCGATGCGCGGCAATTGATCGATGAGATGGTCAACAGCGGCAAGAAATTCAAAGACGTCGAGGCCCTGCTCACGGCGATCTACCAGAAACGCAAAACATGAGCCGACGGCGCTAGCCGCGGGTTTCGTCGGGCCGCTGAGCGGAGCGACCGGTCGCCGGGTGGGGCTGGTGTTGTCGAGGGTCTATCCTTGTACGACGCGGCGCGAGAGGGAGAGGTGGGACTCGGCGATCAATAGGGGTGGTGAGTGGACGTAACATTGCCGCAACGGCTGGAGGAGCGCCTCCGTTGGGAGGTGTCCATCGATGCGGCCATGCCACGCCCAGGAATCGTTGCCGCGCGGCGGTCTCCGGTCGTCTCTCGGGAGTCGCCGGGGCCGACCGAAGAGCCGTTCGTGCTGTACTGGATGCACAACGCGCTGCGGGGCCACGAGAACCCGGCGCTCGACGTGGCGCTCTGCCTGGCTCGTCAGAACGATCTGTCGTTGTTGGTCTATCAGGGGCTCTGCGAGACCCACCGCTATGCATCGGACCGGCATCACGCGTTCATCCTGCAGGGGGCGCGGGACGTTCAGCGGGAGTTGAGCGATCGCGGCATCCGCTTCGCCTTCCACCTGCAGCGGGCCGGTGCCCGGGGGCCGAATCTGAGAACGCTCGTTCGAGCCGCGGCTGTCCTGGTCACGGAAGAGTCGCCGGTCGAGCCTTTTTTGGGGTGGCTCGAGCGGCTGCGGGCCTCGACCCGCACGCCGATCCTCACGGTCGACACGAGCTGTATCGTGCCGATGCCCCGATTCGAGCAGCTGTACACCGGTGTGGCCGAGTTTCGCGAGGGTGCCGAGCAAGAATTCCAGCAACGGGTCGCTCGCTCCTGGGAGGACGAGCCGGTCGAATGCGCGAGGTATCGCGGCCGGCTGCCTTTCGAATCGCTCGATCTGCAGGACCAGGATCTGGCGAAGCTGATCGGAGCGTGCTCGATCGATCACTCGGTCTCGCCGGTCATCGACATGCCGGGCGGGAGCCGCGCCGGTTACCACCGCTGGAGACGCAACGGGCCGTCGAGCCGGGCTGGCGGAGCGGTCTTGGGCGACGATTTCAGCCGCTTGCATGCGTATTTGCATTACGGGATGGTCAGTCCGCTGCGGATCGCCCGCGAAGCGTTCCGCGAGGAGCCCGCTCGGTGGCTGGTCGATCGGCTGCTGTTCCGGGAGTTCGCCCACCACTTCTGTTATCACGTCCGCGACGCGGTCGAGCTCTTTGAGACGCTGCCTGATTGGTCTCGGCAGACGCTCCTCCGGCACGTGAGCGATCCGCGAGCCGCGGAGAGGACGTGGGAGCAGCTGGCCCGAGCGCGGACCGAGGACCGGTTTTGGGACGCCTGCCAGCGGAGCCTGCTCAAGCACGGGGAACTGCATCCCGAGGCTCTGCCAAGGTGGGCTCAGTCGCTGCTGCGGTGGACGTCCGATCCCCGCCAGGCCTTGCAGTGGGCCCTCGACTTGAACCACCGGTTCGCGCTCGACGGTCGCGATCCTTACAGCTACGGCGGTCTGTTGAGCAGCTTCGGCCAGTTTGGCCAGCCGAGCGATGCCGAGCGTCCGGTGCTAGGAAAGCTCGCGGCATCGGAACCTGCCTGGTCCGTGGAGGATGGTGAGCTCTCGGCATTCGAAGCTGAGGTCGATCGCCCGGTGATCCCCCAGCAGCCCCGGGTCGCGGTCATCGGAGCCGGAATGGCGGGGTTGGTGGCCGCACGGATCTGGGCGGATCTCGGAATCGAGGTGACCGTTTTCGAACGCTCCTATCGCGTCGGCGGACGGATGGCCACGCGGCACGCCGATTCGGGAGCCTCGTTCGATCACGGAGCCCAATACTTTACCGCTCGCGATGCCCGATTTGCGCGGATGGTTCGAGCTTGGATTCAAGCCGGGGTCGTCGCTCCCTGGAATGGGCGGATCGTGGAAATCGAAGAGCTGCCGAGCGGCGGCCCCAGGATCTCCGAGCTCAAGGAAGATCTGCCGCGATACGTCGGCGTGCCCGACATGCGAAGCCTGGCGGAGCACTTGGCCGCCGATCTCCACGTCGAGCTCGAGACCTGCGTGGAAGCGATCGAAGGGGGGACGAGCGGAGGAGGACGGGCTGCGAAAAGTCCGGTTTCGCAAACGCTCGGACGCTGGCGGCTGAGCAGCGACGACGGCCGCAACCTGGGCGAGTTCGATTATGTGGTCGCCTGTTGCCCGCCTCGCCAAGCCGCCGCGGTGTTCGCCTCGCAGCGGGAGTTGGCCGAGGCGATCTCGGCGGTGGAGATGGCGCCGTGCTGGGCGGTGATGGTGGAGCTCGAACGAACGCTGGGGCTGGAGTTCGATGCTGCATTCGTGCACCACAGTCCGCTCAACTGGATCGCTCGCAATAATTCCAAACCGCACCGCGGCGGCAATGAGACCTGGGTGCTGCACGCGACGGCCGAGTGGTCGCAAAAGCATTTGGAGGAGGAGCGCGACGAGGTGCTGGTCAAATTGTTGACCGCGTTCACCGCGGCGACCGGGGCGCACGTGAGCAATCCGGTCTCGATCGCCGCCCATCGCTGGCGCTCCGCCCTGCCCCTGCCAACCCCTGCCCGATTGCAAACCTCCGCCACTCTCCAGACTCTGACCGGGCTTCCCTCTCCGGCCGGCCATGCTCCCGGCGCGGTGCGACCTCCAGCCGGCCTCCAGGCGACCGCTAGCTCGCCCCATCTGGCGAGCTCCTCGCGACTCGCGGAGACGCACGAAGCGGGCTGCGTCTGGGACCGAGCCGTCGGGCTCGGCGCCTGCGGAGACTGGTGCGGCGGCCCGCGGATCGAAGGGGCCTTTTTGAGCGGCGCGGCGATGGCCGGAAGCCTGCTCCGCTACCTCACCATCGATCGGCATCCGTAGGCGAGTACTCAGTACTCAGTTTTCCGTTCGCGTCTCGGCGATGATCCGGTTGACGGCGTTGAGCACGGCCAGGATCGTCGACTCGACCGTATCGGTGCTCGCCCCGACGCCGCGATACACCCGTCCTTGGTGCTCGACTTCGATGTTCACTTCGCCGATCGCGTCGCGTCCGAGCGTCGCGCTGCGAACGCCGTAGTCCTTGCAGACGACCGACACGCCGGTGATCTTTTCGACGGCCCAGAAGGCGGCGTCGATCGGCCCGTCCCCCTGCTCGACCGTTTCGGTTTTTTCTTCCCCGGCGTGGCTCAACGTCAATTTGACTCGCGGCACTCCGTGGGTGCTGGACATCGCTTCGAAATCGACCAGCGACCATTCCTCGGGAACGCTGCCGCTGATTTGTTGTTGGACCAGGGCGACGATGTCACCGTCGTAGAGTTCTTTTTTCTTGTCGGCCAATTCCTTGAACCGCTCGAAGACTTCCTGCAGTTGTTCGCCGGTCAACTGGTACCCGAGGGCCCGCGCCCGATCGGCCAACGCGGCTCGGCCGGAGTGTTTGCCGAGCACCAAGTCGGTTTTGGAGAAGCCGACATCGGCCGGGGACATGATCTCGTAGGTCGACCGCTCCTTGAGCATCCCGTCTTGATGGATCCCCGACTCGTGGGCGAATGCATTGCGGCCGACGATCGCTTTGTTCCGCTGCACGCTGATCCCGGTCGTCTTGCTGACCAGCCGACTGGTGGGGACCAGCCGCTCGGTCTGGATGTGGGTGGTGCAGTGGAAATAATCTTGGCGGGTGTGCATCGCCATCACGACTTCCTCGAGCGCCGCGTTGCCGGCTCGCTCGCCGATGCCGTTGATCGTGCATTCGATCTGCCCGGCGCCCGCCCGAACCGCCGCCAAGCTGTTGGCCACCGCCATCCCCAAATCGTCGTGGCAGTGGATGCTGATCACCGCCCGGTCGATGTTCGGCACGCGGTTGCGGAGCATCGTGATCCGCTCAAACACTTCCTCCGGCGTGGCGTAGCCGACCGTGTCGGGGATGTTGATCGTGGTCGCTCCCGCCGAGATGGCCGCTTCGACCACGCGGCAGAGAAAATCGTGTTCGGTGCGGCAGGCGTCTTCCGGAGAGAACTCGACGTCGTCGGTATATCCGGCGGCCCGAGAGACCCCGCCCACGGCTCGGGCGACGATCTCGTCGGGGGTCATCCGCAATTTGAACTCGCGGTGGATGGCGCTGGTCGCCAGAAAGACGTGGATCCGCGACTGCGGCGCCTGCTTGAGCGCTTCCCAAGCGCGGTCGATGTCTTTGTCGTTGCAGCGAGCGAGTCCGCAGATCGTCGCCCCGCGGACCGACGAGGCGATCCGCTGGACCGCTTCAAAGTCGCCCGGCGAGGCGATCGGAAAACCGGCTTCGATCACGTCCACGCCGAGTTCCACCAGAGCCTGAGCCACCTCCAGCTTTTCGACCAGATTCATGCTCGCTCCGGGCGACTGTTCGCCATCGCGGAGCGTGGTGTCGAAAATCGTGATGTTCCGCGGCGACGCGCCCGTCATGGCGGAGGCGGAGGGAGCGGCTGCGGGGCTGGTGGGGTCTGCGGGGCTGGTGGGGCCGTTGGGGGTCATCGTCGGGAGCTCTGGGAAAATGGGAGTGGGGCGGAGGCGGTGAGGATACGAAAAAACCCCGAGGCTCGGCGGGCCGAGCCTCGGGGTTGGTTGTGTCTTTTTCCGGCGGTTGCGTCACAACCGCTCTGGGCAAACCCCTATCGCTCGTCCTCGCCGGGACGCAGAAGTAGAAGCGATAGGAGCTGCAGTCGGTTCATCGAACTCGGGGGTTGTTCGCGGAAGCGTTGTTTCGAAGGTTACGCCGCGGCGCGCCGCGGGTCAACCGATGAACCGCGGCAGCGGGAAACGAGAGGCTATTCGGGGGTGGCGGGTTCGCGCACGGGTTTTGGTGTGGACGGGTTTGGCGCTGGCGGGCTGGGCTCGGGTGAACTGGGTGTGGGCGAAGTCGCCACGGCACCGATCCGGCACGACTCGGCGGTCACCGAGTGGACGACCAGCAGGTTGTGGGCGTGATGCATTACCGAGTTGCCGGTGACGAACACGATTCGGTCTCCGGGAGCGAGCATGCCGTTCTGGCAACCCCAGCGGCTAATCTCGTCGAACAGCACTTCGGCGTCGTCGAGCTGCGAGACGCGGCACGGCTTGATTCCCCAGAACAGGGTCATACGCCTCAGCGTTTCCTCGTTGTCGCTGGCCCCGAGCGTGGGAATCAGGCTCCGCTGCTTGCTCTTGACCCAAGCCGTCCCGCCGCTCCGGGTGGCGATCACGATCAGCTTCGCCCCGATCGACTCGGCGATCGTGGTCGCTCCGTAAGCCACGGCCGAGGTGATCGGGTGAACGCGGTTGGAGCCGTTTTGGCGGGGATCGGAGATCGCAGTCAGCATCTCCTGCTCGGTATGGATCATGATCCGGTGCATCGTATCGACCGCTTCGACCGGAAATTCGCCGATCGCCGTCTCGCCGCTGAGCATGCAGGCGTCGGCCCCGTCGAGGATTGCGTTGGCGACGTCGCTCGCTTCGGCCCGCGTCGGCCGCTTGTTGTGGTGCATCGATTCGAGCATCTGCGTGGCCACGATCACCGGTTTCAACTTGTCGCGGCAGATGCGGATGATCCGCTTTTGGGCGACCGGCGTCTCGGCCACGTCGATCTCGACGCCCAGATCGCCGCGAGCCACCATCACGCCGTCGGAAGCGTCGACGATCGATTCGAGGTGCTCGAGCGCTTCCCGCTTTTCGATCTTCGCGATCACCAGCGCGGTCGATTCGTAGCTGGTCAGCAGGTTCTTGAGCGACCGCACGTCTTCGGCGGTGCGGACAAAGCTGAGGCTGATCAGATCGACTCCTTCTTTGGCGCCCCAAATCGCGTTGTCGACGTCGCGCGGCCGCATCGAGGAGACGCTGAGCGCCACGCCCGGCAGATTGATCCCTTGGCGGCTGCGAATCTCCCCGCCGCCGATCACTCGGCAGCGAGCCCGATTGGCGTGCACTTCCTCGACTCGCAGGGCGACCGTGCCGTCTGCAAGCATCACGTGATTGCCCGGCTTCAATTCGTCGATCAACCGCGGATAGCTGCTGGTCAGCTCGGTCGGCGAGCCGGGTTTGTCGCCGCGGACGAACGTCAGTTCCATCCCCAGCTCGCACTGCAGCGGTTCCTCCAGCAGCTTTCCGAGCCGCAGCTTGGGCCCCGCCAGATCGAGCAGCACGCCGACCGAGTAGCCGACCTGGGCCGAAGCGGCGCGGATGTTCGCCAGCGTCCGGCTGTGCTGCTCCCGGTCGCCGTGGGCGCTGTTGATGCGAAAGATATCGACGCCGTGTTCGATCAGCGTCACGAGACGCTCGACCGTGTCACAGGCGGGGCCGACAGTGGCCACAATTTTCGTGCACGCTTCGCAGAGAGTCGGTCGTGACATGGTGTCCAGCGGAAAGGGAGGCCAGCGGATTACGACGGCGGGGGACGCAGTGGGGCACGTTCGAGCCCTGCGGCAAATGTAGGTTATCGCTACGCAAACGGGGAACCACTCTGCTCGCACCCTCCCGCGGGATCGGGCGGCGTGTGAAGGGGCTGGGGAGTGGTTAAACTGAGCCCGTCCCGCATTTTGGAGCGTCCAGCGCGGCTGCGAAGGGACGCTGGGCAGTCCTTGGTCCCCACTCAACACCGGAGAATCCGCCCATGCCAAAGCCCCTCTCCTCCACCGATGCGGGCGACCAGCCGCACGACTTCGACCACCAGGGTTGTGAGGCCGACCGCTCGAATCGCCGCCAGTTTTTACAAAGCAGTGCGCTCGCCGCCGGGGCCAGTTGGGTCGCCGCCAGCAGCGGAGCGACGGCTCGCGGAGACGAGCCGCCAGCGAAAGAGCCCCCCGCGAGTGAACCCCAAACGGACGAGCCGCCAGCCGAAGCCACGCCCAAACGCCCGCGGGTCGGTTCGATCGGCACCGGCGATCGCTGGAGAGCGGTGGGACGCGCGGCGATGCACTTTGGCGATATCGTCGCGGTTTGCGACGTCGACGCCCGACACTTGGCCGACGCCAAAAAGATCGTCAAGGATCAGCTCGGCAGCGAACCCGACGGTTACGAAGACTACGCCGAACTCCTCCGCCGCGACGACATCGAGATCGTCACGATCGTGACGCCCGACCACTGGCACGCGAAGATTGCCATCGAGGCGATGCAGGCGGGCAAGGACGTCTACTGCGAAAAGCCGCTGACGCTGACGATCGAGGAAGGCAAGCAGATCATCGAGGCTTTGGAGCAGACCGGCCGCGTGTTCCAGGTCGGCACGCAGCAGCGGAGCGAGATGGATCTGCGATTCCTCAAAGCGGTCGCCATCGCTCACGCCGGACGGCTCGGCAAGATCCAAAAAGTGACCTGTGTGATTGGCGGCGCTCCGGCCAGCGGCGAAGTTCCCGCAGTCGATCCTCCCAAGGAACTGAACTGGGAACGCTGGCTGGGACAGACGCCCCTGGTCGATTATCGCTTTGCCGAGAAACCCGAGGGGCGGGCCGAGACTCGCTGCCACTACGAATTCCGCTGGTGGTACGAGTACAGCGGCGGCAAGATGACCGACTGGGGTGCCCACCACGTCGATATCGCCCAGTGGGCGATCGAGCAAACCGACACCGGACCGATCCGCGTGACTCCCAAAGAGGTCGAGCACCCGGTGCCACTCGATGACCAGGGCATGCCGACCGATCCGTCCCGCTACAACACGGCGACCCGATTTGTCGTCGAGTGCGAGTTTCCCAACGGCGTGCTGATGGAGATCCGCAGCGACGGACGCAACGGGATCTTGATCGAAGGGGACCAGGGGCGGTTGTTCGTCAGCCGCGGCGACTTGACCGGCAAACCGGTCGAGGACTTGGCCGACAACCCGCTTCCCGAAGACGCCCTGGTCCAGCTCTACAAAGGCAAACAGCCCGGCGGCGGCAACGCCCACATGCGAAACTTCTTCGAATGCGTCGCCAGCCGCGAGCAACCGATCAGCGACGTCTATACCCATCACCGGGCGATGACGACCTGCCACCTGGCGAACATTGCGATCCGGCTCGGCCGCGAGCTGACGTGGGATCCCGATGCCCAGCAGATCGTCGGCGACGAGCAGGCCCGGAGCATGCAGCGGCGTGAGCAGCGAGCCGGTTACGAGGTTCGAGTCTGAGCCGCATGACCGACTCTCGCGAGCAGCACGTCGAGCAGCAAGTCAAGGGTCGCGTCGATGGGCCGGTGGCCCTGGTCACCGGCGGATCGGCCGGTCTGGGGCGGCAGATCGCTGCTGCCCTGTGGGCTGCCGGCTACCACGTCGTCGTCGTCGGCCGCTCGCAGCAGAAGCTCGAGCAGGCTCGCGAGCGATTGCTTGCCGAGGCTACTGCTGATCCGCCCCTTTCGGGGTCGAGCCAGACGCCTGCCGATTCTGGCTTGCCGCAGGTCGTGGCGATCGCAGCCGACGTGGGCGATCCCGAGGAAGTTGCCCGCGCGTTCGCCGACGCCGTGAATCGCTTCGGGCGGCTCGACGTGCTGGTCAACAACGTGGGGATGAGCGACCGGGGGACGGTCGAGAATCTCACTGCCGAGCGGTTGCAGACGCTGATCGCGGCCAACGTCACCACCGCCCTGCTCTGCTCGCAAGCGGCCCTGCCGGCGCTCGAGGCCTCGCGGGGAACGATCGTCAATATCGGCTCGCTGGCTGCCAAGGTGGGAGCCCGTTACCTCGGCGGATACCCCGCCGCCAAACACGCTCTGGCTGGCCTGACCCAGCAGATGCGGTTGGAGTGGAAGCCGCGGGGCGTGCACGTCGCGCTGCTCAATCCCGGCCCGATCCGTCGCGACGACGAGGGGAAGCGGTACGAGAGCCAATTGGCTGCCGACTCGGGATTACCCGAGCAGGCGGCTCGTCCCGGCGGGGGGACGCGGGTGAAAGGATTGCCGCCGCAGCAGGTCGCGGCCGAGGTCGTGCGGATCGTCCGCCGCCGCTCACCGGACGTCCTCCGCCCCAGCTACCTCCGCCCCTTGGTCGCCATTGGCCATCTCTGGCCGTCGCTCGGCGACTGGTTGTTGTTGCGCTTTACCAGTTCCAAATCTTCCTGAGTTTTTGTCGGAGATCGTGATGCGTTTTCTGAGCGGGCTGTTCGCAGTGGCTCTTACCGGAGCTGCCTTTGCGAGTGCCCTCTGGAGCGGAGCACCACTGGAGGCTGCCGAACCGGATCGGCGGCCCAACTTCGTGGTGATCTTTTGCGACGATCTGGGCTATGGCGACCTCGGCTGTTTTGGCCATCCCACGATCGCCACTCCCGAACTCGACCGGATGGCCAGCGAAGGAACGAAGCTGACGCAGTTCTATGCAGCGGCAAGCGTCTGTTCGCCGAGTCGTGCCGGCTTGCTGACCGGGCGTTTGCCGCAGCGAAGCGGGATGTGGGGCAACCGCCGCGTGCTGTTTCCCGACTCGGTCGGCGGACTGCCAGCCGAGGAGTGGACGATCGCCGAGAAGCTGAAAGAAGTGGGGTACGCGACCGGGTGCGTCGGCAAATGGCATCTTGGGCATCTCCCCGAGTACCTGCCGGCGGAGCACGGCTTTGACTCGTACTTCGGAATCCCCTACTCCAACGACATGGACCGCGTCGGCGGCTCGGGAAAGCACGTTGTCCGCGAGCCGTATTTCGAAGCGTTCAACGTTCCCTTGCTCGAGTCGCGAGGGAGTGCCGTGGCGACGGTTGTCGAGCAACCGACCGATCAGCGCTCGATCACCCGGCGCTACACCGAGAAGGGAATCGAGTTCATTCGCGAGCACCGCGACGAACCGTTCTTCCTGTATCTCGCCCACTCGATGCCGCACGTGCCGCTGTTCCGGAGCAAGCCGTTCGAAGGGCGTTCGCGAGCTGGAATCTACGGCGACGTCATCGAGGAGATCGACTGGAGCGTCGGGCAGATCCTCGGCGAACTTCGCGACCAAGGACTCGACCAAAAAACGATGGTCGTCTTCACCAGCGACAACGGTCCGTGGTTGATTTACGACGAGCAAGGCGGTTCGGCCGGGTTGCTCCGCGACGGCAAAGGGTCGACGTGGGAAGGCGGGATGCGGGAACCGACGCTCGTGTGGTGGCCAGGGACGATTCCCAGTGGTGTGGCCAGCCCCGCCCTGTCGAGCACGCTCGATCTGCTGCCGACGTTCTGCTCGCTGGCGAGCGTGGCGCCGCCGAGCGACCGGCCGATCGACGGCTACGATCTTTCGGAGACGCTGATCGCGGGAAAGCCGAGCCCTCGGGAGACCTTTTTCTACTATCGCGGCGATCAACTGATGGCGGTTCGCCACGGGGACTATAAAGCCCACCTGATCACCCGCGACGCTTACGGACCCGGCTCGCGACGACCCGAGCGGCACGATCCGCCGCTGCTGTACCACCTCGGAGTCGATCCCGGTGAGAAGCGGGACGTGGCGAAAGAGCACCCCGAAGTGCTCGCGGAGATCGCGGAAATCCTCGCCGAGCACCGCGCCGCGATGGTGATCGCCGAGAGCCAGTTCGACCGCAAGAAGTAGGTCAGGCACCCTCCCTCCGGGAGGGTCGAGCGTCAGCGAGGGGAGGGAGAGCTATCCTCAACGACTGCACCTCAAATGAAATTCACCGTTGCGGAAACCCTCCCCGCTCGTTCCTCGCGACCCTCCCGGGGGGAGGGTGATCCGCCGTTGACCCTCAACCAGTCCCGTCCGCCCGCCCTGGTTGTTCGCCGCGGCGGGGGGCTCGATATTACCCGCTCGACCTTGACGCAAAATTTCTGTCCCCAGGTGAGTTGCCCGCGATGAGTGCGTTCCCCGGCATTGATGTGATCCAGTACGAAGGCCCCGAGAGCGACAACCCGTTGGCGTTTCGGTGGTACAACCCGGACGAGGTCGTCGCTGGCCGCTCGATGCGGGAGCATCTGCGGTTTTCGGTGGTCTACTGGCATACGTTCCGCGGCACCGGCTCGGATCCGTTTGGCGCCGGCACGATGATCTGCCCCTGGGACGACGGCAGCGACTCGGTCGAGAACGCTTGCAACCGGGCGCGGGCGGCGTTCGAGCTGTTCGAGAAACTGCAGGCTCCTTACTACGCTTTCCATGATCGCGACGTGGCCCCCGAGGGCGGCACGCTGGCCGAATCGCATCGCAATTTCGACGCGGTTGCCAAAGTTCTCCAGGAAGAGCAGCAGCGGAGCGGCGTCAAGCTGCTGTGGGGCACGGCCAACATGTTCAGCCACCCGCGATTCATGCATGGAGCGGCGACCAGTTGTAACGCCGATGTGTTTGCCTATGCGGCCAGCCAAGTCAAGAAATGTTTGGAAGTCACCAAGGAACTCGGCGGCGAAAATTATGTGTTTTGGGGCGGCCGCGAGGGGTATCAAACGCTTTACAACACCAACATGCGGCGCGAGCTCGATCATTTAGCCAAGTTCTTTCACATGGCGATCGACTATGCCAAATCGATCGGCTTCAGCGGTCAATTCCTGATCGAACCCAAACCGAAAGAGCCGACAAAACATCAGTACGACAGCGACGCAGCGGCCTGTCTCAACTTCCTGCGAAGCTACGATCTGCTCGACTCGTTCAAGCTGAACATCGAAGCCAATCACGCGACGCTGGCCGGGCATACGATGATGCACGAGCTCGACTACGCGGGGATGCAAGGGGCGCTCGGCAGCATCGATGCGAACACCGGTGATTTGCTGCTCGGCTGGGACACCGACCAATTTCCCACCGACTACTATCTGACCACTCAGACGATGCTGGTCATCCTCAAGCATGGTGGGCTGGGAAGCGGAGGGGTCAACTTCGATGCCAAGGTGCGTCGGGAGAGTTTTGAACCGCTCGACCTGTTCTACGCGCACATCGGCGGCATGGATGCCTTTGCGAAGGGGCTGAAAGTCGCTGCGGCAATCCTCGAGGAGAATGCCCTTGGCCGCCTCGTCGAAGAGCGCTACGCCAGCTGGGACTCAGGGATCGGAGCGAAGATCGAAGCGGGCGAGGTCGGCTTCGCGGAGCTCGAGCAGTACATGCTCGAGAAAGGCGAAGTGGCCGCCAACGCCAGCGGGCGCCAGGAGCTGCTCGAAGCGATCGTCAACCGCTACATCGACCGCGCGTGAATCGCGAGCCTCGATCATTCTTCCGCCGCCGGGCGCTTGCGCGGATCGGTCGTTAGTTCGCTCATCAGCCGCCGGGCGCTAGCCCCCGGTTCCTGCACATGCGGCATGAACCGGACGCTAGCCCGGATATTTCATCCGCTGATGGATTTTAGGCTCGGGGCGGCTGATGCGGTTGGATTTTACGAGAAGAGGCGGGCGGGCG
>NZ_WRPR01000101.1 GCF_010367455.1 Candidatus Laterigemmans baculatus
GCCTTCGGCTTGCCGTTAAACGACTTGGTAGCCAACTGCTGGGCACTGCTGACTTTATGGCAATTCAGCGTGAGAAAGTGGCGCTGTCCAGCTAACGCGTGGCGGCTGATTACGTCATGACGACTCGTCGACGGCGGTCAGCAGACAGGCGATCCCCATTCCGCCTCCGATGCACAGCGCTCCGATGGCCGAGCGGCCTTCACCGCGGGCGATCTTCCACGCCAGGTGGCCGAGCACCCGTCCGCCGCTGGCCGCCAGCGGGTGCCCGACGGCGATCGCTCCTCCCTCGCTATTGAAGTCCACCGCGTGCCCGTCCGGCAGGTGGAGGCGCCGCTGAGGCTGGGAGAGGTCGAGCTCAAAGCCGAGCTGGCTGAGGCAGGCCAGCGTCTGAGCCGCGAAGGCTTCGTTGATTTCCAAAGCGTCGATCGTGGGCCACGCGCGGTCGGTCCGGTGGAGCAGCGCGGTGATCGCTTCGACTGGGCCCAGCCCCATCTGCTGGGGATCGAGCCCGACGACGATCCCATCGACCCACTCGGCCAGCACCGGCCAGCCCTGCGCAAGGGCGAAATCGTGCTCGGCGAGCAGTGCGACCGCCGCTCCATCGTTGACCCCCGAGGCGTTCCCCGCGGTCACCGTTCCGGCGGGATCGAACACCGGTCCAAGCGCGGCGAGGTCGTCTCGAGTCGCCTCGGGCCGGGGATGTTCGTCGGCAACGAGACCCGCCACCGGGGCGAGCTCGTCTTGAAAACCGCTCGCTCGACTGGCCGCGGCGAACAATTGCTGGCTGCGGTGAGCGAAGGCATCCTGCATGCTTCGCGAGAGCTGAAACGTTTTCGCCAGCGCTTCGGCCTGCACCCCCATCGGGCAGCCACTGAAGCTGTCGACCAAGCCGTCGCGGTGCAGCGAGTCGACCGCCGCGGTGAGTTCGGGCTCTTGTCCCTTGCCCGGTCTCGGAACGAGCAACGGAGACTGCGACATCGACTCCGTGCCGCCAGCGAGCACCACCCGCGCCTCGCCAGCGCGAATCGCGCTGACCGCCGCCAGTGCCGATTGCATTCCCGAGCCGCACATCATGTTGACGCTCCAAGCGGGCGTCTGCAGCGGAAGCCCCAGCCCGACCGACACCTGCCGAGCGACATTCATTCCCTGCCCGGCCGAGAGCACGTTGCCGAGGATGACTTGATCGATCAGCGAGCGGTCGATCGCCTGGAGCATCGCATCGGACGCTGCGACCGCCAGCTCCACCGCGGAGAGGCCCGCCAGGGCGCCGCGAAAACGGCCAAAGGGCGTGCGTTTTGCGGCCACGATGACGACGCGTTTCATGATCCTTCTCTCCCGGTTCGGATGGCCATCGGCGCGAGCGAGCGAATGATCGGCGCGAACTCCATCCGCTCGAGCACGTCCCGCTCGAGATCGATCCCCGGGGCGATTTCCGTCAGCTCGACTCCCTCGGGGCGAAGCCGAAACACGGCTCGCTCGGTCACGAACAGCACGTCGCGATCGAGCTCGCGGGCGACCGGTCCGCTGAAGGAAATTTGCTGGACTCGCTCGACAAACTTCGCCACCCGCCCTTCGCGGACGATTCGGACCCGGCCGTCCTCGTAGGCGATCTCCAGCCCGTCGGTGGTGAAGGTGCCGCAGAAGACCAGCCGGCGAGCATGCTGGGAGATGTTGACGAAACCTCCAACGCCAGCGAATCGCGTCCCAAAGCAGGAGACGTTCACATTGCCCTGACGGTCGACTTGCGCTGCGCCGAGGGCCGCAAAGTCGAGGCCGCCGCCGTCGTAGAAATCGAACTGGGCAGGCTGGTCGACGATCGCCTGGGGATGCGTGGCGGTGCCGAAGCTGAGCCCACCGGCGGGGACCCCTCCGATCGGACCGGCCTCGACCGTCAGCGTGACATCGGCGAGCAGCCCGCGGTGCGAAGCGACGACGGCGATTCCCTCTGGCATCCCGATCCCCAGGTTGGCAATCGCCCCAGCGGTCAATTCCTCACAAGCCCGGCAGGCGATGATCCGCCGGGCATCGATCGGCAGCAACTCGTGATCGGCGCGGAAGCTCCGTTCGTCCTCGTGGGCCACCGCCTGCGGAAGACTGGCTGCCGAGCAGTAGGCCGGGTTAAAAGTTTCAGCAAATGTCTGCCAATGATCCTGCTCTTGGGCAACAACCACGTGCGAGACCAGTCGGCCCGGGACGCGGACTTGCTGCGGCGGCGCGGGACTCGAGAGGATCCGCCGGACCTGGGCGATCACCACTCCGCCGCTGTTATGAGCCGCTTGAGCGATCGGCAACACGTCGCCGATCACCCCTTCTTCATCCATGACCAGATTGCCATAGGGATCGGCGGCCGTCGCTCGGATCAGCCCGACGTGGATTGGGAAGGCATGGTACAGGAGCCACGTCTTTCCTCGCAGCTGGACTCGCTCGACCAGTTCCTCGGTCGTGCGGCTGTTGAGTCGACCGCCCCCATGCTCCGGGTCGATGAAAGTCCCCAGTCCCACTTGCGTGATCGCCCCCGGGCGACCCGCCGCGATGTCGCGGAGCAGATGGCAGATCACGCCTTGCGGGAAGTTGTAGGCTTCGATCTCCCCGCCAAGGGCCAATTGTCCCAGCCGCGGACAGAGAGCCCAGTGCCCTCCGACCACTCGCCGCAACAGCCCGGCATGGGCGAGATGATTCAGTCCCCGCGATTTGCCGTCACCCTGGCCGGCTGCGTAGAGCAACGTCAGCTCCTGCGGCTGGGCGTCGCTCAGGAAGCGGCGTTCGAGGGCCGAGGTGAGGGCTTCCGGATGGCCGGCCCCGACAAACCCACCGCAGGCGACCGTCATCCCACTTTCGATCCGCCCGACCGCCTCTTCGGCCGAGCAGAGTTTCGCCTGCAGCGGTGTCCGCTGGCGTGCCTCGAGCTGCAACGGCTCCTCCCCCTTCATGCCCACCAGCCTCCGTTGACGTGCAGCGTTTGGCCGGTGACATAGGAGGACAAGTCGCTGCACAGATAGACGATCACCGAGGCGATCTCTTCGGGCTCACCAAACCGGCCCAAAGGAATCTGCGCCAGCATCTGCTCCCGCGCCGCTTCGGGAATCGAAGCCCCCATCTCCGTCAGCACGACGCCCGGAGCGACCGCGTTGACGTTGATCCGACGCGAGGCGAGTTCGCGGCTGAGCACTTTGGTCAGGGCAATGACGCCTGCCTTGGCCGAGGCATAGTTGGCTTGCCCATAGAATCCCATCACGGCCGAAATCGATGCCATGTTCACGATCCGGCCACCGTCGCGAAGGTAGGGTAGCGCGGTTTGAGTGACGCGAAAGACCGCCGAGAGATTCGTTTCCACGACCGCGTCCCATTCCTCGTCGACGAGCTTTTTGAGCGTCCGGTCGCGGAGGATCGCCGCGTTGTTGACTAGGAAATCGACCGGGCCGAAACGCTCCTCGACCGCGGCCAAGAACTGCTCCATCGCGGGCCGCTGGCAGACGTCCGCCGGCAGCACCAGAGCCGCCTCGCCCCACTGCCGCGCGACCTCCTCGGCCCGTCCGCGGCTGATCCCTTCGGCGTCGTCAAAATAATTGACGGCGACTCGGGCTCCGGCCTCGAGCAACATCTCGGCCGTCGCCCGGCCGAGTCCCTGGATCCCCCCGGTGACGATCGCGACGCGGCCAGACAAGTCGATCGAGAGCATGCGAAGATCGGTTCTTACAAAGGACGAGCAGGCCCAAAGCGTCGAGCCGGCTCACGGGAGGGCGGAGAACGAGGGCGAGTTTACCTGCCCCCTCGGCCCGGATGAAGGCCGCCAGCCGTCACGCGGCGGCGAGCTCCGCGAACAGCTGTTGCAAGACCGCGGACTCGACCGGTTTGACGAGGTGATGATCGAATCCGGCCGCTTTCGTGCGCCGTCGGTCCTCCTCCTGCCCCCACCCGGTCAGCGCTACCAAAAGCACTTCCTTGCCCCACTCCTGCTCGCGGATTTTCTGGGCGGCCTCGTAGCCATTCATCCGCGGCATGCCGAGATCCATTAGCACAACGTCCGGGCGAGAGGCGGCGGCTCGTTCCACCGCCTGGCTTCCATCGTGAGCGGTCTGAACCTCATGGCCGAGGGCTCGAACGATCATCGCGAGCATCTTCGCCGCGTCCTCGTTGTCATCGACGACCAGGACTTGCAGCCGCTGGCTGGTTTTCGGAGGCTCGGAGGACGCGGCGGCGGCCGGCTCGTCGGCGCTGGCCACCAGTGGCAACCGGACCACGAACTCGCTCCCGTGTCCTTCGCCATCGCTATGGACGGTGATCGAGCCGTCGTGCATTTCGACCAGCGTCTTGACCAGTGTCAGTCCGATCCCGAGTCCCCCCTGCCCGCGCTCGAGCGAATGATCGACCTGGGTGAACATGCTGAATATCGATTCGAGCATGTGGCCGGGAATGCCCGTTCCGTTGTCGCGGATGGTGACGACCGCAACCTCCGGCTGTTGCTCGACCGTCAGCCAAATCCGCCCGTTCCGCTGGGTGTACTTGGCTGCGTTATTGAGCAGATTGGAAAAAACCTGCGTCAGACGCGTGGGATCGGCCTCGAGCCACAGCGGTTGCTCGGGAAGTTCGACGGTCAGTTGATGTCCCGAGTCGTCGATCAAACCCTTGGCCGCATCGACAGCGCTCCGCACGGCTATCGCCAGATCCATGCGACTCTTCCGCAGCACCAGCTTGCCGCGCGTGATCCGCGAGACGTCCATCAGGTCGTCGACCAAGTGGACCATCTGGCGGACCTGGGCCTCCAGAACTTCGCAGACTTCGGCCGACAACGTCGGATCATTGCCAGCCAACCGCATCAGGTCGAGCGAGCTGCGGATCGGCGCTAGAGGGTTTCGCAGTTCATGCGCAAGCGTCGCCAGGAACTCGTCTTTGCGGCGGTCGTCCTCTCGCAAGGCACGGATGAACTCCATCCGCTCGTAGACGATCGTCACGTAGTGCGTGATCGTTTCCAAAAACGCGATTTCCGGCGGCGTGAACCGGTTCCGCGTGCGGCTGGCAAAGGACAGCGTGCCGAGCAGCTTGCCACCGGCAATCAGCGGATTGCAGGCGTAGGCGCGGACTCCCCAGCCCTTTACGAGCTGCGCCTTGGGATCTTGCGAGTGTTGGATGTAGCTGGCGACGACCGGCCGTCGCTCGCGAGCAACGGTGCCGCAGATCGCCTGATCGCAACCGATGTGAGAGATCGACTTGGCCGCTTCGTCCGACAGCCCTGCGAACGATTGCAACTGCAGAGCTTCTTCGCCGTCGCGGCGCATGAAATGGAAGTAGAGGTCGAGCTGGAGGTGCGGACGAATCTGCTCAAAGATCTTTGGGAGGATGGCGTCCGGCTCGTTGCTCCCGAACAGAATGGTCGCGGTCTCCCAAAGCAGGTTCAGCCGCGCGTTGGCCTCGCGGAGCGACTTCTGGCTTTGCCGAAGCGATTCCAACTGGTCCCGCAACTCATACTGCCGCCGCCGCGCCTTGAGCGCCGTGCGCAGCGAGCTGACGAGCGTGGTGACGCGAACCGGACGCTCCAAGACCGTCACGTTTCCTAGCGACTCCATCGCCCACACGCCGACCGACGATTCGGCTCCCTCGCCACAGAGCAGGACGATCGGCACGTCCGACCAGGTGGGCTGGTCTCGGAGCATTTCGACGAGCCGGTTGGCCCCGTCCGAGACGAGCCCCTCCTCGGTGACGAGAATGGCTCCGGCCCCCGCGGAGAAAGCTTGGATCAGCTCCTGCAGGTCGCGGCAGATCCGGCTTCGGAAACCCGCTTCGTCGAGAATGGATTGGCTGAGTTTCGCATCGCCGGGCGTGGGGGCGAGTACCAGTACGCCCCCATCGAGACTTCGGTCCATGCGGCTCACCGCTCCAGTTATTTGCCTGGTTCTTGTCGCGGGAGCTGACCCACGAAGTCGGGGGTGCCATTGAGAACCCCATGAAACTCTCGCAGCGGTTCGCCGATCGTGAGCCGCTCGCCGAACCGCAGCTCGCGAATCGTCCGCTCGTGTCGACCGGTCCGCTTCTTGATCACAGAGATCGCCTGCCGGACTTCGCCCAGGGCCTCGAAGTACCGCAGTAACAACACTGTATCAGCCAAGTAGCTGGCGTCCACGGGCACCTTCATCGTGGCACCAAATAAGCCGTGCTGGGCCATCAGCATCAATGTCGTGACACCCTTCTGCCCGAGGTAGGCCAGCAGCTCGTGCAGGTGCAGCGTGAGGAACCGCTCCTGGGGCATCGCATTGAGGTACCCATTGAGGCTGTCGATGACGATGAATCGCGAATCGTCCTTTTCCACTGCCAACCGCACGATATGCGCGAATTCTCCGGGAGTAAGTTCCGCTGGATCGACTTGCCGAAACTGAATCCATCCCTCATCGCCGTATCGCTCCACGTCCAAGCCGAGCGCCGCAGAACGCTCGAAAAAGGTGCTCAGACTCTCGTCGAATAAAAACAGCGTCGACCGCTCTCCACGCTCCGCAGCGGCCACCGCGTACTGGCTGGCCAGCGTCGATTTACCCGTTCCGGCGGCTCCGAGCATCAGTGTGCTCGTTCCGCGGCTGATCCCTCCGCCAAGCAATGCGTCGAGCGACTGGAGGCCGCTGAGGACATGGTCCCGCGGAACCGCGGTGCGATGCTCGGCGGCAACCAGCCGGGGGAACACTTGGACCCCGCCGCGGTGAATCGTCAGGTCATGATACCCACCGCGGAACGCACGACCCCGCTGCTTGACGATTTGAAGTCGCCGCCGCATTACGCCGTAATCCGAGGACTGGCGCTCGACCGCAATCACACCGTGCGCGATGCTTTGCAGTTCCAGGTCCGCTTTCTCACCGGTGCGATCGGTGATAAACAACACCGTGCACTGTTGATGGGCAAAGAACTGTTTCATCGCTAACACTTGCCGCCGGTACCGGAGTGGGTTTTCGGCCAACAAGCGGAGTTCGGAGAGCGAGTCAAACACCAATCGATCGGGTTTAATCCGCTCCGCTTCCGCAAGAACCGACTTGGTCGTCTCCGCTAACTCGACTTCCGACGGGTGGTACATCGTGTACCGAGAATCAAGGGTGAGATTTGCCTCGGTTGGGCTGATGGAAAGAATGTCGATTCCTTCGAGCGACCATCCGTGCGAGGCCGCCGTCGCGTGCAACTCCTCTTCGGTTTCAGAAAGTGCTACGAACAAGCAACGTTGTCCGAGTCGAGCCCCTTGGATAAGAAACTGAAGCGCGATCGTCGTCTTGCCAGCCCCGGGGTCGCCGCCAATCAAATACAAGCGGTTCCGAACCAATCCCCCTCGCAAAATATCATCCAAACCAGCAACGCCGGTCTCCGCAAGCTCGGGATCGTCCGTTTCCAGCGAACTCATTATCCTCTCCAAATCGACTTGCTACCCCACTGAGGAACCCTTTCCTCCTAAGTTGCGATCGCCGATGTGAGATAGCAATGAAATACCAGTCACGTTTGACACACGGCGATTCGTAGAGCATCGGAGTAAGTATGCGGAAGGGGGCATAAGCAAGATGCGTGCCAAACTCCTGTTTAGCCCTCGCTCAGCCCGCGAGAGACCGCCCCTGCGGCCAGTCGCACGGAAGCGGTTCGTCACCAAAAGTTTAACGGCAAGCTGCAGGCGACTGCTTTTCAAAACACAGTCGCCTGCGGCTTGCCGTTAAACGTTTTTCTCGCGAGCGGTTCCGCCGAGCTAGCGGGCGGCGCCGTTGTCGGCCGGCTCAAAGGCGTCGCAACCACTGATCGCGGTGACCTTCAGATGCAGGGCCGCATGTTGGGGGTGGCCGCACTCGTCCACGAAGTCCTCAGGGGCCACGTGCTTCTGGTGGATCTGAACGATTTGTCGCTCTTGCGGATGCTCTTCGCCAAAGTGCGCACACATTCCGCACTGGCCATTTTGAACGGTTAACATTGAACTCTCCATCGATCTGAGGAACGGAAAATACTCCCTGCCGGGGAACAGTCGCAATGTGTCGGTCGTCGCAAGTTCCGCACCGTGTTGCCGCCAGTTTCTCCATGACCGCTCGTCGCCCCCCTAGAATAAATAGCCCCCTGGAAAAGGGGCTGGTTTCTGTTCGCCGAGTCCGTAAGCCGAGGCGCAACCCCTATGGCTGAGAGAAGACGACGTGGTGACGAGGCATTTTCAGGATGGGCTGCGACCGGTGATCGCAGGACATTTTTGAAAGAGGCAGGAGCTCGTGGGTGGGCCACCGCCGCTGGGGTCGCTGTTGCAGGGGCGCAGTTCCCGAGCGAGGCTGCCGCGCAAGACCAGGCCGCCCCTAAGCCTCGGCCATCGCGGGTGGCTGCTGGACAGCCGGTCGTGCTAGGTGTCATTGGGACCGGGGGAATGGGGATGCACCATGTGCGGGCCCTGGCCCAACGCAACGATGTCCAGATCGCTTATGTCTGCGACGTGGACCGTGACCGCTTGGCCGAAGCAGCCCGCCTCGCCCAAGGGAGCGGCCTCGCCCAGGGCAGCGGCCAAGCTGCACCGCAGGCCGTCGGCGATCTGCGACGCGTGCTCGACGATCCGCGAGTCGATGCCGTTTTGATCGCGACGCCCGACCATTGGCACGCGCCGGCCGCAATCCTTGCTCTCGATGCGGGCAAGCACGTCTACGTCGAGAAACCTTGCTGCCACAACGTCCGCGAAGGCGAGCAGATGGTCGAGGCCGTCGAGCGGACGGGCCTAGTCTTGCAGGTGGGAACGCAGAGCCGCAGCACCGAGTGCGTGCGGGAAGCGATGCAGCGATTAGCCGAAGGAGAGATCGGCGAGATCCTCGTGGCCAAAGCCTGGAACAGCCAGCGGCGGAGTTCGATTGGTAAACGCCAGCCGAGCGATCCGCCGCCGCAGTTAGATTTCGACGCCTGGCTGGGCCCCGCGCCCGAAGTTCCCTATCAAGCAAACTTATTGCACGCCGTCTGGCGTTGGTGGCACGCGTTTGGGTGTGGCGACATCGGCAACGATGGTGTCCATGACATCGACGTGGCTCTGTGGGGACTGAATCCCACGGGGCATCCCATGCGGGCGACCTGCTTTGGCAGTAAGTCGTTCTTTGATGACGACCAGCAATTTCCCGATACGCAGTACGCCGTGCTCGAATATCCCGAGGAGCGACCGCGGCAACTCATTTTCGAGCAGCGAATCTGGTCTCCCTACGACCAGGAAGGTTATGCCAATGGAGCCGCTTTCTATGGAACGGAAGGAGTGCTAATCATCGGACACACCGAGGGCTGGCGGCTCTACGGACCCGGAGATCGGCTCCTCACCGAACGAACGGGGAAAGCGGACCTCAACGCCCATCACAGCGACTTTTTGGAGTGCATCCGGGGCAATCGCCAGCGGCCCGCCGCGGACGTTCACGTCGGTCATCAAGCGGCGACGGTTGTCCACCTCGCAAACATCGCCGCTCGGCTCGGCCGCGTCCTCGAGTTCGACGCCGCGCAGACGAAGATCCGCGACGACGAAGAAGCAACCGCGCTGCTCGGACGCACCTATCGAGCTGGCCACTGGGCCACGCCCCGCCCGAATTCTTCATCAGCCGCCGGGCGCTAGCTGGACATCGCCACCTTAGATTGGTACGGCTCGCAGAAAAATCGTTTAACGGCAAGCCGCAGGCGACTGTGTTTTAAAAAGCAGTCGCCTGCGGCTTGCCGTTAAACGACTATATAGCTAACTGCTGGGCACTGCTGACGTTTTCGAAAACGCCGTGACAGCCGGACGCTAGCGCGTGGCGGCTGATTTGGGCGAACCGGGAGTGGTGCGCGGGGCAACTCCCAACGCGTCTGCAAGCTGGGCGATCGACTCGAGGGGCGTGCTTGCACCACTCGTCTCGGTCTCCCGGAGGCGTGCCTGAGCGTGCATCCGGGCGAGCGACTCGGGCATCCTGTCCATCGCCTGGGCATACCAGAACGCCGCCCGTCCGCGGCTCGCCTGACGAAATTGTTTCTGAGTCGTCGCCTCCCCGAGATCCCACCAGGCATCGGCGGTCGACAGCATCGCCGTTGCCGATGCAGGTGTCGCTGCATCGATCGCGGAGATCCGAGCCAGCTGCTCGTTGTCGCCTGCGGCCAGCAAGTTCAAACCTTGTTGCCAATCGCCTTTGATAAATGCCAGATACATACCGACCGTCGAATTGGCGGCTCGATCCGAGGGATCCTTGCGGAGCTGGGCGAGCGCCCCTTCCACGCGTTGGTGCTGATTGCCTGCGGCTGCAATCTGGAGACGCAGCCGGTTCAAGGCTGGCAAGAGCGCTCGGTCGCGAGACTGGGACTCGAATTGGGTCGCCAGCTTGCACAGGCCTTCGCCCATGCCATACGCATTCTCCTCGATCGCTTGCCGCAGGACGGGCAACGCACGCTGTAGGTAAGCTCGCCCGTCCACGACTCCCGCACCGACGCTTGCCCGGCCGACGAGCTCTAGCATCTCGCCGTTTTGCGTGAGCGGATCGACCTCGAACATCGCCACTTGCGCGTCGACGGCTTCGCCTGCCGTTTGGACATCTCCGACGGCAGCCGAGATCTGCACCGCCGCCGATTGGAGCGCGTAGGCTCCTGCCGGATCGCTCCGCATCTCGAGCGCGGCGGCGATCATCTCTCGGGCGATCCCTCGCCGTTGTGCGACGGTCGTGGCTGCTTTCACTCGCTCCGCATAGAGCGTTTCGACTTGTTCCGTCGCTGCTGCGAGATCACCCACGCCAGGTACCGCGAGCCGCGGCTCCTCCCCACCGGGAACCCGCGACGCGTTGCCGACTGCCGCTGGGGAGTTTCCGCTCGCCGAGGGTTGCTTGAGGCCCGACGCTGCGGTCTCCGATTCCCCCACGGCTGCCGTTGCCGCGGAGGCCGCAACCACGTCCGCCTGCTGCGACTCTCGAATTGCCAGCTCCGTATGGATATCGCCGGCGTTCAAACCATCTCCGGACTCGTAAGTGAAGGCTCGATGAAGTTGCTGTTCTCCGACTTCGGGAGCAACCAATGTGGGAAGACCACTTCCCCACAACGCATAAATGCCTTCGGGCCGCAGATGACCCATGCCTCCGCGCAGCTGACCTGTTCCTGGGGCATAGTCGGCTGGGCGGGTCCAGGGGACGGCATGCGAATCATCGACTTCAACGATGGCCAAAGTGTTGTCAATTCCGTCTTCCACTCGGCGCAGCGGGACCGGTTTGCCATTGAAGAGATATCTGCGTCCCGACACTGCCAAGTAGTTGGTCGATGAATCGAAGCGCTCGGGAGAGACGTAACAGTCGGGAATGAGGTTGAGCAGCTGGCGGTTGTGAGGACTGTCCCAAGGTTGGTCCAGAGCGAATTTCTGATACAGCGCCTCGTGGCCGAGATAAGGTAACAACTCGACGCGCCACGAGAGCATTGCGACCCCGTTGGCGGCCGTGCTGGCCGGAAGTGGAAGACGGAGTGAAAGTTCACCGACCGCTGCGGCCTGCGACCGAGCAAGGGCCAAGGAACGGGCGAGCGATTCCGCGAAACAAGATCTCGCGGACCACCGTCGGGGCTTTCCGAGTCTCTTGGCTGCGGATGCCGACGCGGACCGAATCGAGGAACCGACCCGATGTGTCGGGGGCGTCGGCGGAAACGCACAGCCGCCAAGCAGTTCGGGCATTCAGCGATCGCAGTAAATCTTCTGAGACTGGTTCGAGGCGATACTCGAAGCCAGGCAGTTCACACTGGACTTCGGTGACTTCCATGTCATCCAGCGTTTGACTGAACAGGATGGTCTCGGCCTCGGCTCGGCTCCCGGGGCTCATTGCCGGGGCCGTGAGTTCTTCGGTGCTGAAACCCAATTGGGTGCGGATCTGCCCGCGAACCGCTAGCTCGATCTCTCGACGCTGGGGGTCATTCGTGCGAATGATCGCATACTGCCGGTAAAACTCACGTTCGCTCCCAGTGTTCCAGGTCAGCGTCACCTCGGCGGTGGAGTCCGGCGCGATTAGGTCAGCCGATGTTTCGCTCAGGGTGCATTTGCAACTGGTGTCGGCAGCGGTGATTGCCAACGGGGCGTTCCCGGCATTGCGGATGACAAACACATGTTTGGCCGAGGTCCCGGGGTCGAGCATGCCGAAATCGAATTCGGCTTGGTCGACGACGGCGAGTGGAGCCGGCCCCGGTTCGGTCGAAGGCGACGTACTCTGGAGCGACGGGGCGGCGGGCCGCGTACCAAGAGACCGCGTAGTTGGTTGCGTATCCCGTTTCAAACAATTTGCGATAGATGAGGTCGGAGCGTTGCTCGCTGGACGCCGGAAGGCTCGCCTCCACGATCTCGCGACAAGCACTTTCGCGGACCGCGCCGTCGGGGTCGGTCTGGGGGGGCGGCCCCAGGCGATCGCTACAGTCGCCACCGGTTCCCGAAAGGGTCAGGAGTTGGTTGTAGGTCGCCGAGAGCGTCGCCGCGTTCGAGGGACAACGCATCTGGCTAGGGAGGTAGCCCGAGGTGACCATGTCCGAGACCCAGCCCACTGAGTCGACCGCGCCATCCTCTTCCCAGTCGAAGTTGCCTGAGCAATAGGCTCCGGTGGGCCCCGACGCCCGCGCAATCGCACCCACTCCGAATTGGCGGAGGTGGCTTGCACACTGCGTTGCCCGAGAAGCTTCCCGAGCCATATGAATGGCTGGGAGCGTCAGGCCGACCAGGACGCCGATGATCGCAATGACGACTAACAGTTCGACTAACGTGAGTGCCGCGCGTCGCATCTCACACCGCCTTCGAGCGTTCTCGTGGATTCGAGTGCTTCAATGAGCGGGCATTGAAGCAACCGCGTATGAAGGCTCGGTACGCTGCGAATGAAGAGCGAGTGAAGATTCCCCAGGCGGCGCGGAGGCAAGCTCCGCAAGTGGGGGCGGATGCCGCACAGCAGCCGCGGAGCGGCGGCATAGAATAGCCTGGCGGCGCAAGCCCCAGGTACCGAAAGCCCCCAGTACCCCCGAAGCCGCAGTATTTCCCCCGAAGCCGCAGTGTTTCCCCCAAAGCCCCATCGGGGCGACATTCCTGCCCTGGATCCGTTCGGCTCAGCTTACTGATCGACGATGACGACCTCCCCCGGATTACAACTTTGGACGATTGGACATTCCAACCATTCCTTCTCCGAGTTCGCGAGTCTGTTGACGCAGAATGAAATTTCCATGCTGGTCGATGTCCGCAGGTTTCCCGGTTCGCGAGCGTTCCCTCATTTCAATCGGGAGAATCTGGCGGAGGAGCTGAAGTCGGCGGGAATCGGGTATTGCTGGATCGAAGATTTGGGCGGCCGGCGTGCCAAGGACCGCAGCGGGGCGCCGTCGCCGAATGAGGGTTGGCGGAATAAGAGCTTTCGCAACTACGCCGACTACATGATGACCGCTCCCTTCCGCGCCGCATTCGCTGCGCTCGCGGAGATCGCCACCGCCGAGCGGACCGCGATCATGTGTTCGGAGAGCGTCTTCTGGCGGTGCCACCGGCGTCTGATCAGCGACTATGCGATCGCCATGGGCGGGAGCGTCGAGGATATTTTCCCGAACGGCCAGACGCGGCCCCACACACTGACCGACGGAGCCATCCTCGTGCAGAAGGCCCCCTGCCGAATCGAGTACCCGCCGGTGTGTTAAATTCGCCGCTACTCGCTACCCCCCGGGTCCGATTCGCCCGATTCCAGTGGAACCCCCAGCCTCGCCTCTTCAGCCCCAGCGACGCGGCACTTTCCTAGCTTTCCTGGCCGACCAGATCGGCTCCTGACCCCTTTCTCCGTCCTCAAGTTAGCGATCCCATGACAGCCGCTGTTGATCACGTTCCAGTTTGGCCTTCAGCGTCGGATAGTCCACATCTTGCACCGCGATATCGTTGTCGATCGTCATCGCGGCGGCGGTGCCGGCACTCTGGCCGAGGATCATGAACACCGGTTCCATTCGTACCGATCCATATGCGACGTGCGATGAAGACAGGCAGACCGGCACCAATAGGTTCTCACATTCGTTCTTTCGCGGAACGATGGCGCGGTACGAAATGGGATAGGGTTTCCGAAATCCATGTCCAAAACCACCTTCGTTGCGAACCGTCTGAACTCCGTTTTCTTCCACGACCACTCGCTGGCAAAAATGTGAGTCCATGGGATACGAAGCCAGGCCCACGGAATCTTCGGCGATGCGCCGTGACTCGCAGTCGGCTTGTGTGACGACGTAGTCAGACACCATGCGACGGCCTTCGCGCACGTACAACTGATGGGGCCAGAAGCCTGATTCCTGAAACTCATGCGGATCGAGTCCCCAGGCGTTCACACGGTCACGCAACGATTCCGGGACCTGCGGGTCGTTTGCCAGGAAGTACATCAGCCCCTGCTGATAGTTGACGTGATCTTGAAAGATGTCTTCGCGCAGTTCGTACAATTCCCGCAGCGGCATCGGAAGTCCACGGCGTGGGGCAGGAAGTTCTGTAAACGATCCCGGTTGGTACGTGCCGTCGGGCCAGCGATAATTGCCACCGACGTAATCCGACGAGAAACTTCCGGCGTTGTTGCTATCGCCCTCGCGCATCTGAACCGGGCCGTCGGTCAGCGGAGCAGTCGTATAGTCCAGACGCCATTCGACGCGGTCATCGAAGTTCAGAAAGCGAGCCAGTAGCGCGTAGCGATTGGCGTCATACTCGGGTGGTTTCGGGAACGCGATTCGGTCCGCATCGCGTGTAAGCTGCAGTCGGAAATTGTACGCCTGCACCTTGAAGTCGCCGTCGCCCGGGTTGCCCGGAGGCTCAGCAGCGATTTCGGGCAGCAGTCCCGAGTCCGGATCATGCGGAACCACGAAGGGACTTATCGGTAATCGGCAGAACTGGTAGACGTCTTTCCACGACACCTCCTGCCATTGCCCGCCCAAGCGCTCGGCGTATTCTGCGGCGGGTTCTCGCCCCACGCGGTAGGAAACATTCGCAGCGGCCAACAGGTCGCCTTCATAAGTACTGTCCACGAACACGGCCGCGCGAACCGTTTCTCCGGTTTCCATGGTGACCGAGACCAGTCGGTTCTGCTGCATCTCGACGGAGCTCAGCGCACGTGTCAGAAGGACGTCGACCCCCGCCTCATCCAGCATGGTTCGGAACAACTGTTCCGCCTCCGACGGGCGATAGTCGCGAGTTTTGCCGATGCGGTTGTAGAACTCCAGCGCCAGCCCGCCGATGGAATCGACTCTGCCGAGATCCGTTGCTGTCAGTCCTCCGGACGTCATGCCGCCAACGTGCCGGTTGAAGGACAGCAACACGGCTTTCTTCCCTTCGCGGGCGGCCTGAATCGCCGCCGTCACCCCGGCCGGTGTCCCGCCGTAAACAGCCACGTCGCACTCGATCACCTTCGGCTGCCCGGGTTTCACCGGTTCATAGTACCGCGGGCCATCCGCAGCGGCCACGCCTGGGCAGCCGATCAGATACCAAGCGGCGCTCAAAACGATGGCCATCATGCAGACGGTTTGCTTCAAAACCTGTTTTCGATTGGTCATAGACTTGGGTTTTCGTCCGCTGGTCGAGGACAGTCCTGAAAAGGAAGTGCGTGACTACTCCAAGGGAGCAAACCACGGTACTTTAATTCAAAGGCCACGCAACGACCATGCGAAACCTCTTCGCCCCCCCCGGTCCCGCACGGTTTAGGGCATTATAAAGGTCTTCCGAATCGACTGCGCATACTGATTTCGGCGCCCCACGAATCCACAACAGGGAGGGCGGACCGCCGTCAGCTTCTTCGGGCCAACGTCCTTCGCCGGCTCTCTGCCGAACCGAGTTCTGGCGCCGCGGATAGACGTCCGAGGGCGGTCGGTTGATCGAGCACGTGATCGTGCGGGAATTCAGCCTCCACTCTCCGTGGCTTTCGAGGGCGTGAGCAATGGCAGCGAGAATTGAATCGATCATGGGGAGCCTAGAGCAATTGACTGAAGGCAGATTTTCCGTGCCGGAGAGGTCCTCGCTGTAGCCCGAGGCCCGGCCCGGCCGCCGCAAAGCATAGCACCCAGCCGCGGCGCGGCGACAGAGAGTAGCCTGATGGTGCAACCCCCAGCAGGAGGACAATCCCAGGTTCAAGGAGGAACGCATCTGTCAGACGAGAAAGATCGTCGAGATCATCGACATGAGTGACTTCGTGGCCCAGCAGCGTGAACGAATCGGCGACGGGAGTTCAGAAGCTCTGCGTCGGGTTTTACCAACTCCTCGGTCTGCGTTTTCAGGAAGAGCGGCACGGCAAGGGGCCAGTCCACTGGGCTGCCGAAGTCGATAGTGCGGTCATGGAAGTCTATCCAGCACAATCCTCAGCTGAAGTGGATGGAGCCACTCGTCTCGGGTTCGAGATTGATGAAGTGGAATCAGTCCTAGCCTTGCTACGAGATCAGGGGAGCGAAGTTGTGAGTGATCTCAAGCAGACGCAGTGGGGCGTACGCACCGTGGTCAAAGACCCGGATGGCAGGTCGGTGGAGTCGGTGCAAAAGTGAGCGAGTTCAATGAAGTGAACGCTTCAAACGTGTGGAGGGAGAGAACGTGTGGAGGGAGAGATTGCGGGTGGCCGCGTTCAGGGGGAGGGGAATCGGTTGAGTACCTCGGGGGTCGACGGGTGTTTGGACGGATGCGTTGGCGGCACGCCGACACCCGCGACGCCATTTTCAACAGCGTTCGCGAGAAACTCTATCGATCCGAGGAACAAGAGCTTCGGCCGGACCGCTGAGGATTCGGCCGGACCGCTGAGGATATCGTGCCCGAGCATTCAGAAGAGCGTCCGCAGAAAACGCGCAATCGCGGTCGTATCTCCAGGGCGGCCGATTTCTGCGGATTGTGCGTACGCTTTCGCACAAGCTACCCGGCCACATCCCAAAGCGTTTCCGCACCTGCTAGACTGTGCGGGTGGCATCTGCCCCCCCCCCC
>NZ_WRPR01000102.1 GCF_010367455.1 Candidatus Laterigemmans baculatus
CCTTCGGCTTGCCGTTAAACGATTTTTCTGCGAGCCGTCCCGCTCCGAACCAATCCAAAGTGGCGCTGTCCAGCTAGGCTCTGTCAGAAAACCCTGAGCCGACGGCGCTAGCCGCGGGTGAGCCGACGGCGCTAGCCGCGGGTGCTGCAGCAGAAATCCCAGGGCTGCGGCGCCCGAGGCTAGCGCCTACGGCTCAAAGGATCGAAAACTCCATTTCACCAACACCCTCCCCCCGGGAGGGTCGCGAGGGACGAGCGGGGAGGGTGATGGTGACCTGGAGTTTTCTGACAGAGCCTATAAGACGCCGAAGCGGTTGTAGGCATCGGTCGCTTTCATGCCGTCGCGAATGGCGTCGCGGACGCGATTCTCAGCGTGCACCTTGTCCCAGGCCCGCTGAATCGCTTCGTGTTCGACTTCCTGGGGAACCACCACCACGCCGTCGAGATCGGCAAAGACGAGATCGCCGGAGGAGAACCGCACCCCGGCGATTTCAACCGACACGTCGACGTCGATCACCCGCTGCCGGTTTTGGCTGTCGTAGACGCTGGTGCCGCGGGCGAAAATCGGGAACTGCATCTGCTGCATCCGCGCCACGTCGCGAATCGCGCCATCGACGATCGCCCCGATGCAGCCCGAGTTCCGCGAGGAGGTCGAAAGGAGTTCGCCCCAGAGGGCGGAATACATCGAGCCGTTAGCCGCGCAGATCATCACGTTGTCGGCTTGGCAACTGTCGACGGCGAGCAGCTCCAACTCGTAGGAGTTTTCGACCGTGTGATACATGTCCGCCCAAAGCGTGGTTTTGCAGCGGCCGACCAACAGCGATTGGCTGGTGTAAGGCGTCAGCGGCACCCGGGGGGACTGGTTCCGCAAGCCCATCGAATCGAGCGCGTCGGCAACGACCGCCACATACAAAGACTCACGCATCATCGGGAGGGTGATTTCGGTCGTCATGCTTTCTGGTCCTGTGGCAAGCTGGTATCGCAAGGTGCGGATCGTTAGAGTGGGAGCCGAAACCGGGCCTACGGTAGGGACCGTGTTTACAGCGTGCGAAAACTACGGAGCGTCAGAATCTCAATGCGCGTCGGAATTATTGCTCTGTTGCACGAATCCAACACTTTTATCTCCCAGCCGACGCGACTGGAGCATTTTCAGCAGGATTTGCTGCTGACGGGCGAGGCAATTCGTGCGCGGATGGGGGAGACGCATCACGAGGTTAGCGGATTTTTCGATGGGCTCAAGAGTGCCCAGATCGAGGCGGTCCCGCTGTTTGCCGCTCGAGCCATTCCCTTTGGGCCGGTGACCGCCGAAGCGTTTGGGGAATTGCTGACGAGGATGTTCGAAAGCCTCGATGCCGCGCCCCAACTCGACGGAGTGCTGATCGCACCGCACGGGGCAACCGTGGCCGAAAATGACAGAGATGCCGACGGCTACTGGATCGGGGAGCTGCGGGAACAGGTCGGGCCTGAAATTCCCATTATTGGAACCCTCGACGCCCATACCAATCTTTCGCCGCAGATGGTCAATTTGACCGATGCGCTCATCGCCTACCGCACCAATCCCCACCTCGACCAGCGGGCTCGTGGAGTGGAAGCCGCGACGTTGATGGCGCGGACGCTCCGTGGTGAAATTCGACCGACTCAGGCGGCCGTGTTTCCTCCGCTGGCGATCAATATCGAACGGCAGCTGACCAGCGAGCCGCATCTCGTCCCGCTCTATGAGATGGCCGACCGGATGCTGGAGCAACCGAAGGTGTTGTCCAATAGCATCTTGTTAGGTTTTCCCTATGCTGATGTCGAAGAAATGGGGTCGTCGGCAATTGTCGTCACCAACGACGATGCGGCACTCGCGGGGCGGTTGGCGCGTCAGTTGGGCGACGCGATGTGGGAACGACGCCGCGATTTCGTCGGTGAGATGATCAGCATCGACGAGGCCCTCGACCGGGCGGCAAACCTCGACGGACCAGTCTGTCTGCTGGACATGGGAGACAACATCGGTGGTGGTTCGCCCGCCGACAGCACGCACTTGGCCCATGCAATTTTTCGGCGATTGGGCAACGAAGGCGGGACCCGTGAAGCGTTTGTGTGCTTGTATGATCCGATGTCGGTGGGGCAGGCCGCGGCTGCTGGAGTGGGGGCTGAGCTTGCGATGCGGCTCGGTGGTAAAACCGACCGGCTGCATGGTGATCCGCTGGAGGGAACCTTTCGAGTCGCCGGGTTGTACAAGGGGAAATTCAGCGAATCGCAGCCACGTCATGGCGGGTTTACCCACTGCGATCAGGGGCCGACGGCGGTCGTTCGCAGTGACCGCGGGCTGACGGTGATGCTGACGAGCGAGCGGATGCCGCCGTTCAGCCTGCAGCAGTTGATTAGCTGCGGCCTCGATCCCAAGCGGTTCCATTTGCTAGTCGCGAAAGGAGTCAACGCACCCGTCGCAGCGTACGCTCCGGTCTGCCCGCATTTGATCCGAGTCAACACACCGGGCTGTACGACCGCGGATATGATACGGCTCGACTTTCAGCATCGGCGGCGACCGATGTTCCCGTTCGAAATGGATACCTCCTGGGAATGACGCAGCCCTTGCTAATTCAATCCCGAACCATCCAGGGTGCCAGCGACGGACCCCATCTGTTGATTACCGGGGGCGTCCATGGAGATGAGTTTGAGCCGATGGCGGCGCTTCGGCGGTTGTTGAAGGCGGTTGATGGGGCATCGCTCCGCGGCCGCTTAACCGTCGTCCCCGTGGCGAATGAGGCAGCGTACTGGCGCGGTGCCC
Organism: Candidatus Laterigemmans baculatus; assembly: GCF_010367455.1. GTDB lineage: Bacteria > Planctomycetota > Planctomycetia > Pirellulales > Pirellulaceae > Laterigemmans > Laterigemmans baculatus. The sequence goes on from NZ_WRPR01000102.1 coordinate 2,773, forward strand.
GCACGGCCGAGGACGAGCTCGATCTGGCTCGCACCTGTCCCGGTTCGCCCGACGGCTCGATCACCGAGCGAATCGCCCACGCTCTGAGTGAGCTAATACGCGCTGCGGATTACTACGTCGATCTGCACACCGGAGGCGTGGCGATGAGCGTCCTGCCGCTGGTCGGCTACACGTTGATTCCGGATGAAAAATTGCGAGCGGCGCAGCGGCGGATGGCCGAAGCATTCAATTTGCCGCTGGTCTGGGGCACCGACTACCGTTTGCAGGGGAGAACGCTTTCGGTGGCGCGGGATGCGGGGGTGCCAGCGATTTACGCGGAGTATCACGGCTCGGGCTTGTGCGATCCGGCCGGTATCGACGCCTATCTCGAGGGTTGTCTGAACGTCATGGGCGACCTCGGGATGCTCGATCGTGATCCGCCAGCGTCGCGAGTGGAGCGGGTGGTCGAGGACGCTCGCCCCGCGGCCGGTCACATGCAGGTTCGCAATCTTGCACCGATGGATGGATTCTTCGAACCGCAGCTGAGACTCGGCGATCGCATCGAAGCGGGGCAACCGCTCGGAACGATCGCAGACGTGCTCGGTGAAAACGTCGTTACCGTGAACGCGCACGAGAGCGGCACGGTGATCGTCCTGCGAACCTTTTCGCGAGTTCGGCAAGGCGATTCGCTCGCGGTGGTACTTGAAGATTTGGGAGCGGTATGAGCATCTGGCGTTACGCGGATCGTTTTTCGTCCGTCGCTCCCGAGTTTCGAGTGACGCTGGGGGAAGGTCAAACGCCGCTGGTCCGTTCGCGGCGGCTGGGTCCGAGCGTGGGGCTGAACCACTTGTATTTCAAGTTGGAATCGTGCAATCCGAGCGGATCTTATAAAGACCGATTCGCCGCGTGCGCGATATCCCACATGCGTGCCGCCGGCCAAACCCGCTGCGTGGCGACAACCAGCGGAAACACTGGAGCGGCCCTGGCTGCTTACTGTGCGGCAGCGGAAATCTCCTGTCATATTGCCGTGCTCGAAACGGCTCCGATCGGCAAGCTGCAACAGATGATGGCTTATGGTGCGAGGATCTCACGCGTGCGGCGGTTTGGGATCGACCCGCAAGTCACCGTCGAAGTTTTTGAAACCCTGCAGCGGTTGGGGCAGCGCGAGGACACCGCACTGCAGGTCAGCGCCTTCGCCCATTCGCCGCTGGGGATGAGCGGCGTGCGGACGATTGCGTTTGAGTTGGTCGAGCAGCTTCCGGACGGAATCGATTATGTCTTCACCCAAGCTGGCGGCGGCGGGATGACGCTGGCGGTCGCCGATGGTTTTATCGACCTCCATCGCCAGCAGCGAGTCGGATATCTGCCCAGCGTGGCGTGCGTGCAGCCCGAGGGGAATAACACCATCGCGGGTCCACTCCGCGACGGGGCCGCTGGCGGGCAGGCGGTCCAGTGCACGACGCAGATCAGCGGGCTGCAAGTCGCATCGGTCATCGATGGAGACGAGACGATCGCCGCCTGCCGAGCGACCGGAGGGAGCGGGTATCTCGTCTCGGATGCGTGCGTTTGGCAGGTCCAAAAGCGACTGGCCCGCGAGGAGGGGATCTTCTGCGAGCCCGCCGGCGCGACGGCGATCGCCGGAGCGATTCAAGCGGCCAGCGAGGGAGCGATCGATCGCGATGCGGTCGTCGTCGCCCTGGTCACCGGCAGCGGGTTTAAAGACCCCGCCACCATCGAGCGAATGAATGCCGACCGCCAATGCGAATTGATCGATGCAAAGGATCTAGAAGGCTTCGCGGATTAGGAGTCGGTGGGGGGTGATGGTGGCCACGGAAGGACACGGAAAAGCACGGAAGGGGGAGGGACCGCGGATAACACGAATGGTGGCCACGGAAGGACACGGAAAAGCACGGAAAGGGGGGAGGGACCGCGGATAGCACGAATGCTGGCCACGGAAGGACACGGAAAAGCACGGAAGGGGGGAGGGACCGCGGATAGCACGAATGCTGGCCACGGAAGGACACGGAAAAGCACGGAAAGGGGGGAGGGACCGCGGATAGCACGGAGAACGCGGATAAGAGCGGAATTCGACGGCTAGTAAACCGTATTATCGGTGGTTCAGCTCTTCAGCTTTCCTTCGTGTCCTTCCGTGCTTTTCCGTGTCCTTCCGTGGCCCTCCTCTCGGACGCCGGACGCCGGTGAAACTACTTGAACTGGAAGGCGAACACGTCGGCGTCTTTGAGCAGGAACCGGAGCCGGACGCTTTGGCCGGCGAGTTCGCTCAGGTCGGGTTTCTCTTTCCAGGTGACGGTCCGGGCGAGTTCATCACCGAAGGTCTCGTCGCAGTCGGCCAGAGTGTAGCCGGGGATCGGCGTGCCGTCGGCTTTTTGGATCTCGACTTGCACCGAGCCGGCCGCGCTGGTGGAGAAGTTGAGGTGCAGCGCCTTGCCGCTGAACTTGAGTGGTTTGGTCACCAGTTCGCCGCCGCTGAGCGGGGCGGAGGCGGAGACGAATCCATCGGTGCGGAGGGTGTAGCGACGCAGTTCGTCGCGGTTGCCGGTCCAGTAGCCCTCGGTAGCGAACAGGGAGAGCTCGTTGGCCGCTCCCGGCAGGGGCGAGGCGGTTTCGATCACGTGCCAGCCGATGTACTGGTGCCCATAGTTCCAGGTGCCGGGACGCTGCGGGCCGGGCCGCAAAAACGCGTCGCCCCAGCGGTGGAAGGTGCGTCCGTCGCGGCTGGTCATCAGCAGCGCTTCGGTCACAGCGGTTCCGTAGCGCTGCACCGCGGCCGCACGTTGTTCTCGGTGGTCGGGTTCCGGCAGCTTGCGCATCGAGGGAGACCAGCCGCGGTCGGTGTAGCGTGTCGGAAAGCCGATCAGCAGATGCGGGGCGCGGTAGTAAGGTTTGATCTGATTGGTGTATAGCGCGTCGGCCGGAGCTCCCGGATAGGCCAGCGGAACCGGCTCGGTCCATTCGATGAAATCTTTGGAGGTTGCCGTCAAGATATCGCGGCGTCCATTGTCAAAGAATCGCACATACGCCCGGTACTCTTCGCGGACCGGATCCCAGAACGCCAGGTTCTGCGAATCGAAGGCGCCTTTGGTGATCACGGGAGAGTCGTGCATCGCTTCCCAGTGAATGCCATCGGGCGAGTGGAACGCCAGCAGGCCTTTTTCGCCTCGCGACAGCACAAATGCTTTGTACAGGCTCTCGGCGGGGCAGTCCGGATTTTCATCCTTAAACATTGCGATATGCCCAGCGTCGATCTGCACGTTTCCATGCTTTCCGCTCGCCAGCACAATGTTGTTGTCCTTCGAGCCTTGGAATTCAACTAAGCCCAGGTTTGGCTTTTCCCAGTGGATTCCATCGCGGCTCTCGGCATAGCAAGTAAAGAGCGGGTGGGTATTGGAAATCATCTTTCCATCTTCCACCTTCAGTTGCCACGCCTTGTAATACATGCGATAGCGGTCGCCATCCTGAAACACAGAATGGTAGCCGGTTCCGCTCCCCTCCCAGGGCGCATCGTGGACGAGCGCGATCTCCTGGGGCACCGGGTGATGCATCTCCAAGCGAGCGCCGCCCGAGAGGGATTCGATCAGGTAGTCGTCGATGAGCAACTCCAGCCGCGAGCCGATCTCGATCGGAGCGCCCGGCGCGTCGTTCGCGCTCGGCGCGTTGGGGGTCGCAGGAGAGGCCGCCGGGGCGACGGCAGCGATCAGCAGCAGAGCGAGGGCACCGGCAACGGGAGAGATTCTCATGGGGATGAGTCCTTGAAGTCTGTTCAGTGATCGAACGGAAAACTCGGAGCCGCGAGCGGTTTACTATAACCGCGCGGCGGAGGGGGAGGTGGCTGCTGGGGGTTTTTTGGGGTGGCGACAATTTTCGGGATCCAACACTTTTCGCGATCCAGAACTTTTCGCGATCCGGAACTTTTCTCGGTCTGGGAGGCGAGGATTCTTGCCGTGGGCTTCCGGCCCGGGTTTGAATAACACTACGATTGCAACAACCTTGGCCCCCTTCCTCGCCCCTGCTCTGTTCAAACGGGATTCACTTCACGATGCGAAAAAGTCGAACTTTGGCACGGATTCGTAACGACGAGCCGGTCCGCATCTGTGCGCTCGGCAGCTTTGCCCCGTCGTACATTCGCCACGCAGCGCACTTTGGTTACGACTGTATTTGGTTGGATTTGGAGCACCGGGCGTTCAACCCTCGAGACATCGAGTCGTTGATGGCGTTTTTCCATCTGTACGACATCGACTGCATGCTGCGGCCGCCGACGCTGGAAAAGACAGGGCTGTATCGCTATCTGGAGATGGGAGCGACGGGGCTGATGATCCCGCACGTCTCGACGCCTGAGAAAGCGCGGATGTTGGTCGACGCGGTCAAGTTCCCGCCGCTCGGTGACCGCGGGCTCGACGGTGCGGGGATGGACGGCGATTTTTACGTCCACAATGGCAAGGACTATGTGGCGCACGCGAACCGGGAGACTTTTTTGGTGGTCCAGATCGAGACTCCCGAAGCGGTCGCCAACGCCAGCGCGATTGCGGAGGTGCCGGGCGTCGACGGGTTGTTCATCGGCCCCGGCGACCTCGGATTGCGGCTGAAGCATGCCGGCGGCGGGATGACGCTCGAGGGCGCTTTTGCTCAGGTCGCGGTCGCTGCGGCCGAACATGGCAAAGCCTGGGGGAGCCCGGTCGCCGCGGCGGACATCCGTCGCCGCCGCGACCAAGGGGCGCAGCTGCTGGCCCACGGCGGCGACTTCTTGGCGATGATGCAGATGTTGGAGCGTTGGTCCGGCGACTTCGACGACGCGTTGTCGCGATGAGCGGCGTGTCGTCCGCGATGGGGAGAATGGAGCGATGAAGCTCTCGGGTAAGACAGTGCTGGTGACGGGAGCCGGACGCGGCATCGGCAAGGGCTGCGCGTTGGAGCTCGCGCGGGACGGGGCGACCGTGATCGTCAATGATCGTCCGGCCAGTCCCGATCTGGCGGGAACGGTCGAAGAGATTCGCCGCGGCGGGGGGACAGTCTACGGCGTGGAATCGGATGTGTTCTCGCGGCGGGGTTGTGAGGATTTATTGGCCGTCGCGCTCAAGCTGTGTGGCCGCGTCGACGCCTTGGTGAGCAACCCTGCGTTCGGCGTCCGCTCTCCGTTTCTCGAGTACGATCCGCACGACTTCGAGCGCGTGCTCCAGGGGACGCTGACCAGCGGGTTTCACATGAGCCAGTTGGTCGCCCGGCACATGGTCGAGCGCGGCGGCGGTGGCAATCTGATCTTCATCTCCAGCGTCCAGGCGGAGATGCCGCTGGCTCACAGCGTCGCCTATGGAGCGGCCAAGGCGGGGCTGAACCATCTCGCTCAGACGCTGGCGGTCGAGCTGGCCGAGCACCGCATCAACGTGAACACGATCGAGCCGGGATGGACCGACACGCCGGGCGAGCACGAGGCGTTTTCCGAAGAGGCGATTGCCGAGGAAGGCCGGAAGCTGCCGTGGGGCCGCTTGGGGACGCCGGCCGATATCGGCCGCGCGGCGGTCTTTCTCGCCTCGAGCGACGCCGACTACATCACCGGCGCCATTTTGCCAGTCGACGGTGGGTTTCGCTTGAAGCACTGCCGGGCCCTGGAGTTGACGCAGCCGATTGAGCCGCGGCTGCGGGATTAGAGGCGATCTTTCACCGGCGGGGTGGTTCTGGGGTATAACGGGGCCGAGCGCAGGACTGCGCTCTTGCATGCTCCAGGCGCTTGTGAGGGATACCCACCACCATGGCCGATGCCCCGCTCAATGGTGACGCACTGATCGGTGAGACGCCGACGTACCGCCGCTACGGCATTTTTTGGCTGGCCGCGACCACCTCGTTCCTGCTGTATCTGCACCGTTACACCTGGAATCTGGTGCGTCCCGAGTTGCAGGCCGAGTATGGGCTGAGCAACACGGCGCTCGAGGCGATGGGATCGGCCTTCTTCTTTCCTTATGCAGCCGGCCAAGTTCCCGGCGGGATACTCTGCGATCTGTTTGGGCCGCACCTATTTCTGGTCGCGATCATCGTGCTGTGGTCGATCTGTTTGCCACTGCATGGGCTGTTGGGAAATTACACGGCGCTGTTGTTCGTTCGCGGCGGGTTTGGATTAGCCCAGGCCGGCTGCTATCCGGCGCTCAGCCAGGTCACGCGGGCTTGGTTTCCGCAGCGGAGCCGGACCGCCGTGCAGGGCTGGATCGCTAGCGGCTTTGGGCGAGGCGGCGGAGCAATGGCTTCGCTGATCATGGGCACGCTGCTGATGGCTGGGCTCGGGCTGTCGTGGAAGGCGGCGCTGCTGGTCTTGGGAGGCGTGGGAGTCGCGTTCGGGCTGCTGTTCTTGCTGCTGTTCCGCAACTCGCCGCAGCAAGATCCACTGGTCAACGATGCCGAGCGGGCGCTGATTTCGGCCGGCGCCCACACCGAGTCGACCGCCAAGCGGGTGCTGCCGTTTCGCACCGCGCTGGCCAATCCGAGCTTTCTGTTGCTTCTGACCCAGCAGTTTCTGGTGGCCGGATCGGACGTCGTGTTCGTGCTGATCTTGGGCAGCTACTTTCACTCGCTCGGCGTGGAGAACAGCGGTTGGTTGGGGCTCGGGGTGTTGGTCAGTCTGCCGCTGTGGGGTGGAGCGGCGGGAGGGATTTTTGGCGGCTTCATCAATGACTGGGCGATCCGCCGCTTCGGCAGTCGACGCTGGGGACGCTCGCTCGTGGCATTTACCGGACTGGCCGTCGGGGGCGGAGCGGTTTTGCTAGCGGTCGCTTCGGCGAATCCGATTCAAGTGGCGATGGGGTTGATGGTGGCCAAGTTTTTTGGCGACTGGGCGCAGCCGACCGTCTGGGGAACGTGCACCGACATGGGGGGCCGATATTCGGCGACCGTGTTCGGCTTTGGCAATATGGTTGGCAACCTGGGAGCGTTTTCGTTCCCGTTCGTGATCGGTCCGTTGCTCGACTACTACAGCGTGGTTTCCGTCGTGGGAGGCGAGACGGTTCGCGAGACCAACTTTGCGCCGGCATTTTTCGTCTGCGGATTGATGATGCTGACGGCCGCCTCCTGTTGGCTATTCCTCGACTGTTCCAAGCCGATCGTGCCGCCGGAGTACGAACGGCAGTCGGCGGAAACCGAGGGCTAGCTGGACAGCGCCACTTTCTCACGCTGAATTGCCATAAAGTCAGCAGTGCCCAGCAGTTGGCTACAAAGTCGTTTAACGGCAAGCCGAAGGCGACTGTGTTTTAAAAAGCAGTCGC
>NZ_WRPR01000103.1 GCF_010367455.1 Candidatus Laterigemmans baculatus
TAGCTGGACAGCGCCACTTTGGATTGGTTCGGAGCGGGACGGCTCGCAGAAAAATCGTTTAACGGCAAGCCGAAGGCGACTGCTTTTTACAACACAGTCGCCTTCGGCTTGCCGTTAAACGACTTGGTAGCCAACTGCTGGGCACTGCTGACTCTATGGCAATTCAGCGTGAGAAGAGTAATTGTCAAATGTTGTGTTTTGAGATTGTGAGCTAAGCGGCGATTTCCTGCATGATTCCGTCTTTGAAGGAACGTCCTTCGATGACGAACGTGATCTTCTCGTGGCTCCTGAGTCGCCTCCATTTCTTTGAGGCCGACTGAGCGAGTTTGAACATCATCGCCAAGCTCGTTCGGCGGGTGCCGCTCCCTTTCGTCTTGCGGTGGCGAAGACGGATTGTCGCGAACGTCGACTCGATCGGGTTGGTCGTCCGCAGGTGGCCCCAGTGTTCCGCCGGGAAGTCATAGAACGAGAGAAGCTGCTCACGGTCCTTCCGCAGGCACTCGCACGCCTGCTGATATTTCGCCTCATATTTCTCGAGGAAGTGGTCGAATGCCTTCTCCGCGATCTCCTTCGTCTCGGCCTGCCAGATCTCATGCAGATCGCCCTTGGCTTTCGGCTGCACGCTCTTGGGCATCTTGTTGAGTACATTTGCCGTCTTGTGGACCCAGCATCGCTGCTCCCGCGTTTCGGGGAAAATCTTCCGGAGAGCCGCCCAGAAGCCCAAGGCACCGTCACCGACGGCGATCTTCGGAGCGGTTGAGAGTCCGCGGTGCTTTAGGTCCAGCATCAGTTCCGTCCAGCTCTGCTCGCTTTCCCGGTAGCCATCGAGCACCGAGATCAATTCCTTTTGGCCGTCGGCCGTCGCGCCCATCACCACGAGCATGCACTGCTTCTTATTGGCGTCGTCCTCGAGTCGGACCTTCGCATGAATGCCGTCGGCCCAGATGTACACGTAGTGCTTGCCGGAGAGGTCTCGCTTCATCCACTCCTCGTACTCCTCGGACCATTGCTCCTTCAGTCGGACCACGACGTTCGCACTGAGCCCCTTTGCTCGCTCGCCCACGAGAGCCTGCAGAGCCTCGCCAAAGTCGCTCGTGGAGATGCCCTTGAGGTAAAGCCAGGGGATCAGCTCCTCGATCGCATTGGTCCGCCGCAGATAAGCTGGCAGGACGCTCGGAACGAACTGCACACGCGAATCCGGATCGGGTGAGTTATCCCGCACTCGCCCCTGCTTGACC
>NZ_WRPR01000104.1 GCF_010367455.1 Candidatus Laterigemmans baculatus
CCCGAGGCTAGCGCCTACGGCTCACCCGAGGCTAGCGCCTACGGCTCACCCGAGGCTAGCGCCTACGGCTCACCCGAGGCTAGCGCCTGCGGCTCACCCGAGGCTAGCGCCTGCGGCTCAGGAAGAGATCCCCATTCATTTACTGCGAGGCAGTTGGCGCCGTGTATTGGTTGGCAGAAGTTTGCGTCAAGCGGCCCGTCTTTGCGCTGATGTTGATCACCGCGTTGGTGGTCGCCGGTGCGGTGGCCTTTCCTCAACTGGGGGTCGACCGCTTTCCGAACATGGATCTGCCGCAGATCTTCGTCCGCACGACCTATCCGGGGGCGGCCGCGGCGGAGGTGGAATCGGAAGTCAGCGAGGTCGTTGAAGACGCGGTGGCGACGGTCGCGGGCATCGAGGAACTGCGTTCGATTTCCCGCGATGGGCAATCGTTCGTGATCGTCACGTTCCAGTTGGACCGAAACATCGACGCGGCGATCCAGGATGTCCGCGATGCGGTTTCCGGATCGGTCAACCTGCTCCCACCGAACATCGACCCTCCGGTGGTGCAGAAGCGCGACCTCGATTCGTCTCCGATCCTCACGTTGGCGGTTTCGGGGCCGCGCGCTCCTCGCGAGCTGTTCGTGCTGGCCGACCGCTACGTCAAGAACGTGATCGAGTCGTCTCGCGGCGTCGGCGAGGTAACGATCGCCGGGGCGGCCGATCGGGCGGTCCAGATCGACATCGACGCCGACCGTTTAGCCGCTTACCAGCTGTCGATCCTGCAAGTTCGCGAGGCGGTGCAGCGTCAGAACGCGGAGGTTCCTGGGGGCCGGATGGACGAGGGGCTCCGCGAGCGGGCGCTGCGGACGATGGGCCGCGTTCGGGACTCCCGCGACTTTTCCGACCTGGTCGTCGCCACGCTCAACGGGACGCCGGTCCGGCTGAGTGATCTCGGGGAGGTCAAGGACGCGACGAAGGAAGTCCGCACTCTCGCTCGGCTCAACGGCACGCCGGCCGTCGTGCTCCAGATCCAGCGGCAATCGGGCGAGAACACTGTCGCGGTGGTCGAGGAGATCAAGTCGATGCTTCCTCGCTGCCGCGCGCTGCTCCCGGACGACGTCGAAGTGTCGGTGATCCAGGATCAATCGCGGTACATCGTCTCGGCGCTCGAGGAGATCGAACACCATTTGATCTCGGGGAGCATTTTGGCGTGCATCACAGTGCTGCTGTTCATGCGCTCGTGGCGGTCGACGCTGATCGCGGCGGTGGCGATCCCGACTTCGATCATCGCCACGTTTGCGTTCATGCGATGGTTCGACTTCACGCTGAACAACGTCACGATGCTGGCCCTGGTGTTGATGGTTGGGGTGGTGATCGACGACGCGATCGTGGTCCTCGAGAACGTTTTCCACTGCATCGAGGAAAAGGGGATGACGCCGACGGTGGCGGCGATCGTGGGGACCAAAGAGATCGGTCTGGCGGTGCTCGCGACGACGATGTCGCTGGTGATCGTCTTCCTGCCGGTGTCGTTCCTCTCGAGTGTCACCGGGCGAATGCTGTTTCAGTTCGGGGTCACCGCGACGATCGCGATCCTGGTCTCGATGCTGGTCAGTTTTTCGCTGACGCCGATGATGTGCAGCAAGCTGTTGCGGCCCAAGGGGCAGAACGACCTGGAAGCCTCCTCGCGAGGCGGGTTCTACCGCGTGGTGGAGCGGAGCTATCTATGGATGCTCGCTGGTTCGCTCCGCTACCGCTGGGTGGTGCTGGCGGTGAGCGTCGCGGTGATCGCCTCGAACGTGCCTCTCCACTCGCTCGTCCAACGCGACTACATCCCGCTGAACGTCGACGAGTCGGAATTCGAAATTCGGCTCGAGGCGGAACAGGGAGCGAGTCTGACTTCGATGCGAGAGACGATCGACGCGGTCGAGGCGGAGCTCGAGGAAGTCGAGGGGATTCGCACGGTGCTGACGACCGTCGGAGCGCGGGCCTGGGGCTCGGTGAATTCGGCGGAGATGTATATCCGTTTGGTCGACGCCAGCGAGCGGACCTTTTCGTTCGACCGCCTGTTCGCGGGGCTTCTGGAGGGAGATCCGGGAGCGGCTTTCCGCGGCAATTATTCGCAGCGGGAGAAGATGGCCGAGATTCGCAAGCGGCTGAACTCGATCGCCGATTTGCAGATTTCGGTTCGCAACCTGACGTCGCTGCGGCAGGGAGCTCCGGTCGATATCGACTATGCGATCACCGGCCCCGATTTGGATCGGCTGCTCGAGTTCAGCGACGCGCTCCGCGAGAAGGCGAAGACGATTCCGGGGATCGTCGACGTCTACTCGACGCTGCAGATCGACAACCCGGAGCTGCTGGCCCGGATCGATCGGGAGCGGGCCGCGGCGATGGGCGTGGAGGTGCAGGAGATCGCGGACACGCTGCGAGTGGCGGTCGGTGGCGATGACCGTGTCTCGCGGTACCGCGATCTGCAGATCGACGATGCCTATGACGTCGAAGTACGACTGGTGGGAATCGACCGCGGCGATGTCCCCTCGATCTCCCAGCTCTATGTGCGGACCAACAGCGGCGCGCTGACGCGGCTCGACAACGTCGTCCGCTTCGAGTTCAGCGAAGCCGCTTCACGGATCGACCGCCTCAGTCGCCAAAAGATGGTGGCCGTGCGGGCGAACATTGCGGGCGAGTACGCGCTCAGCGACCGCATCGAGGCGCTGCAGCAAGCGGCCGAGGAGATCGGGATTCCAGAAGGGTTTAGCGCCGAAGTGCTCGGCGGCGGTCGCGAGCTGGAGCGGACGCTCGAGGACTTTGGTTGGACGTTCATCATGTCGTTCGTCTTCATGTACATCGTGCTCGCCGCCCAGTACGAGCACCTCGTCTATCCGCTGATCATCCTGCTGTCGCTGCCACTTGCGGTCCCCTTCGGATTGCTCAGCCTGTACTGGGGCGGCGAGACGCTGAACCTCTATTCGGCCCTGGGGATCTTGGTGCTGTTCGGGGTCGTCAAGAAAGCGGCCATTCTGCAAGTCGATCACACCAACGCGCTTCGCGCTCAAGGGCTCGACCGCCACACGGCCCTGATGCAGGCCAATCGCGACCGCCTGCGGCCGATTCTGATGACGACCGTCTCGTTCGTCGCGGGCCTGTTGCCGCTGCTGATCGCCACGGGACCGGGGGCCGAAGAACGCCGCTCGATCGCCGTCCTGGCCGTCGGCGGCCAGACGCTTTCGCTGGTGCTGACGCTGCTCGCGATTCCCGTGCTGTACACCTTCTTCGACGATGCGACGGCACTCGTCTGGCGGCCCCGCAAAAACCCCGAATTGGGGCCGGGAGCGGAACAGCCGGGGAACAGCGACTCTGGTGAGCAAGGTCCTGGCGAGCCGCCCAGCGAGAATCCGGAGGTCGTCGCCGACGAAGGGCTCAGCGTGCCACTGGGGGAACGCGAGCCGCAACCGATTTAGGGCTCAAAGCTTACTTTCGTACTCGTACTCCGCGAAGCTGCGGCTACCCAGTAGACGGCTTCGAGTACGAGTACCGCTTCGCTGAGTACGAGTACCGCTTCGCTGAGTACGAGTGTTCCTGTTTCTGGGAATCTGAAATTTCAGATTCCCGGAGACCGGAGACCGGAGACCGGAGACCGGAGACCGGAGACCGGAGACCGGAGACCGATTCCTTTCGCCGCGGGATTAGAAGTCGCCGACGACTTGGCCGTCGCTTTTGGCGATCAACCGTTCCCAGGTCGTATCGATCACTGCGCGGAGGGCTCGATCGCGGTTGCTGCTGGCGTCGGTCTGCACGCCCTGGTTGTTGAAGTTCGAGTGGATGCTGTCGGAGATGAAGTGCACGCTTCCGTCGGCAAAGCAGAACTGGGCGCCTCCGGGGTGCTGGCTGGAGAAGCCGTTGGCTCCTCGCATGCTGACTTGGCTGCTGTAGATCTTGCCGGTTTGGTCGGTTCCGGTGAGGTTCATTTTGTAAACGCCCAGGGCGACCTGGTATCCCCACCGCCAATCCTCGGCGTGCCCGGGAACGTTGCCCCAAGCGTGGGCGGCACCCGAGATGAGGGTGTTTCCGCTGGCGTCGCGGAAGCTCCACTGACGCTCGCCGACCATCATCGTGTTGCTCGTCCCGTCGGTGATTTCGGCCATCCGGGTTCCTTTGTTCTGGACAAAGATCCCACCCTGTTCGGCATCGTCATTCTTGTCCCAGTAGTCGCTGTTGTGCGTGCCGACGTAGTTCGACGTCGTCATCCGTTGGCTGCGGATCGCCAACCAGTTGTTGGTCGCCGGAGCGATGTCCGAGGGGCAGCGGTAGGCCGAGATCGGCGTCTGCAGAATGTTCAGGACCGCTGGGTCACTGGCAACGGTGTGGATGTTGATCCGGCCGTACTGACTGGCTTCGAGCGCGGTCCCCTGCTCGATGAAGTCCATGATTGAAGCCGACCAGCCCCAGCTGTAGCGCGTGTCGCCATCGGTGGGAACGCTCCAGCCGGGCGGGAACGACTGGTGAACGTCGTGGTAGTTGTGCAGGGCGAGCCCAAACTGCTTGAGGTTGTTGCTGCACGACATCCGCCGAGCTGCCTCGCGGGCTGACTGGACGGCCGGCAGCAGCAGCCCGACCAGAACGCCGATGATCGCGATCACGACCAGCAGTTCAACGAGCGTAAAGCCGCCACGGAGCAGCCGGCGGCGACGCTCCTTGGATGGACGATGAGTCTTCATGGGGGATCCTCGGATGGAGAGCGGGGCCGCGCGCAGCAAGGTGGGAAGGGCGGAGGTAGCCCGAGCGGCGGCAAAGGTGGGAACGGGGGTTTCGGCGGACGATCGCAGAGGCGGGAAAAAGCGGTTCCCGCTTAGGGATTTTCAGGGTCGCCTGTAACCGCGGCACCGGTGGGTTCATCTTCGTCCGAAGCGACGACCGGGGTCTCTTCTTCGCTCAGCTGCGAGGAGCACCCAAGCGTTCCGAGCGAGGCCATCAGTAGTGCACAGGCGACGAGGCGAAACAGCCACTGCGTCATCAACATCTCCCTCAAATGGATCAATCCATAGGTATGGTGGCCGCTCCGGTGGCCAAGTGCCACTGGAGGGGCGGGAACCGAAGGTGGCATAGTAGCACAGAGGCGGCCTTTAGTGAGCAAGAAAAATCCCTTCGATGTTCCGCCGCCGCGCCGCTTCGTCTCGCCCTTCTGGCGACGTGAAGTTTGCAGGCGAGCAGATCGCTCGCTACCATCGAACAAGTCCCCCGGTCTGTGCGAGGGACTCCCGCCCCATCCCGCCTCCCTACGAACTAGGTCTTCGGCCTCGCGTTCCCGCCGCCGCGGTTGCGGCCGCTCAGATCGCAGAAGCTCCGTTTGCCCCTGCCTCGTCCCTTCTGTCGAGATTGAACTGATGGTTGTGTCCTCCCGTCGTCGTGGTCGAACGCCGCTCGCCGAGCGGTTGAGACTTGGCTGGTTCGCCTGGGCCCTCGGTGGGCTGGCCGTGACCGGTGCGATGGCGGTGAGCGGCGGGGCTGCCCTCGCGGATGACGAAGCAGCCGAAGCAGCCGAAGCAGCCGGCGAGCATTCTCGGTTGGTGCTCGAAGCGGGGCCGGTCGGCTACTGGCACTTCGAGGATCCCGCTTCCGCCGCGGCCGATCGCGTTTCCAACGCCGGGACCGCTGGCGAGGAGCTGGTCGGAGAGGTCGAAGGGGGCGTGCGGCTCGGCGAGCCGGGGCCGCGACCGCCGATGTTCCCGCGGATGGATCCGGAAAACTGCGGCGTCGAGCTTCCTCGCGGTGGCGGACGTTATGTGCGAGTGGTCGATCCCGGAGAGGGGAGCGTTCTCGATTTTCAGAACGGCGATGCGATCACGATCGAGGCCTGGGTGCGGCCCGAGCCATTCTCCGGCGGTGGTCATTACTACGTCTTGGGTAAAGGGCGGACGTATCTCGAAGGCCAGACTCGCGAGAGCCATAACTACGCACTGCGGCTGAGTCGCGTCGGTGGAGCGGCTGGGCTGAGCTTCTTGTTTCGCAGCGCCGATGACAGCGATGCGGGCCACCCAGGCGACTGGCATCGCTGGACCAGCGGTGGCGACGTGGCGATCGGCGATGGCTGGCACCACGTGGCGGTGAGCTACGAATTTGGTAAACCGAAGAGCATCCGCGGGTACGTCGATGGCCAGATCGTCTCCGGCAAGTGGGATATGGGAGGCGCGACCGAAGCGGCTCCGGTGGTCGACGACGACGAGCTGTGGATCGGGTCGTCGATGGGGGGGAGTGCGGGGAGCTCGTTCCAGGGCGGATTGGACGAGGTCGCGCTGTACCGCACCGCCCTGTCGGCCGAGCAGATCGCCGAGCGGTACCGTTACGTGCGGCCCGAGCCGGAGCTGGAATTGGCGGAGGTTCCGAGCGATGCGGTGCGAGTCGACATCTTTGAAGGGCTGCCGAATAAGAAGACGTGGGAGTTCCGTCCGCCGCTGCACACCGATCACTACGAGACCTCTTACTTCGCGTTCCTGGATGTCCCGAAGAAGTACAACGAGCGGGCGATCCGGATCGATCGCAGCAATCCGTTTCTGATCCGCGCCTCGAGCCGCGTCACGATTCCCGCGGGTACCCAGCAGGTGCTGGTGCGGTGCCGCAACGCGTCGCGGTTGTACCTCGACGGCGAACTGATTGCCGAAACCGCCTTTCACAACATCAGCTCGAGCGCCCACGGCAAAGTGTTCCCCTACGAGCCGACGCTCGCTCCCAACCTGCGTCCGCTGTTCCGTGGCGACACCGAAGCGGTGACGACGATCGAGGGCGACGGCAAAGAGCATCTGCTGCAGTTTGAGATGATCGTCGGTGGCCAGCGGCATCGACCCGACTTTGGCGAAACGGCTGTGTTCCTCGCTCCGCCCGGAGAAGATTTCCGGCTCGTCAGTCACGCCGAAGAGGTCGAGCTGACCGACGCCGACTGGATGCCGTTCATCGCCCGGCATCGCGATTGGTTGATCGAGTTCGATGCTGAGCGACGGGTCGCGATCGGCGGCGGTGAACGCGATTACTGGGCCGAGCGCCATGCGGCAGCCCGGCAGGCAGTGCTCGACCGACCCCGAGTGGAAGTCCCCAAAACGACCGGCGATCTTCCCGTCTTCAACGACATCGACCGCTTCATCGCCGTCCAGTTAGCCGACTCCGATGAACAGCCGACGCCGCTGACGAGCGACCTCGAGTTTCTGCGGCGGGTGACGATCGATGCGATCGGCGTGCTGCCGACCGAGGACCAGATCGAGCGGTATCTCAGCGACCCGCCGGCCGAACGCCGCACCGCCGCGATCGACCGACTGCTGGAGCATCCGGGCTGGGCCGACAACTGGGTCGGGTACTGGCAGGATGTGCTGGCCGAGAACCCAAACATCATCAACCCCACGCTGAACAACACCGGGCCGTTCCGCTGGTGGATCTACGAGTCGTTCCTCGACAACAAGCCATTCGACCGGTTCGCCACCGAGCTGATCTTGATGGAGGGGAGCGAGCGACACGGCGGTCCAGCGGGTTTCGCGGTCGCTTCGCAGAACGATGCTCCGATGGCCGAGAAGGCGCACATCATTGGGCAAGCCTTCCTTGGGTTGCAGATGGAGTGTGCCCGCTGCCACGACGCGCCGCAGCACGACTTCCTGCAGGAGGATCTGTTCAGCGCCGCGGCGATGCTCAATCGCGGTCCGCAGGTCGTTCCCAAGACGAGCACGGTGGGCGACCCCGAGGAAGTCGACTCGCCGTTCATCGAAGTCACCCTGGCGGCCGGAGCCAAGGTCGAGCCGAAGTGGACGTTCGACGAGCTGGTCACCGAAGAGGACGTGCAGAGCGAGTGGCTTCGCAACCCAAAAGACTTGCGGGAGCGGCTCGCGCTGCTCGTCACCGCTCCGCAGAACGACCGCTTTGCCCAAGTGATCGCGAACCGGATGTGGGCCCGCTACATGGGCCGCGGCTTGGTCGAGCCGGTCGATGATTGGGAAAACGCTTATCCCTCGCATCCCGAATTGCTCGACTACTTGGCGGACGAGTTGGTGCTCAGCGGCTACGACCTCAAGCACGTGGCCCGCCTGATCTTCCAGTCGCACGCTTACCAGCGTCGGCCGTTCGCAGCGAAGGAAGGTGGCAGCTACTACTACGCTGGCCCGGCCCATCGACGGATGAGCGCCGAGCAGCTGGTCGACTCGCTGTTCGCCGGAAGCGGCAAACCGTTCGATGCGGGGATCATGAACATCGACATCGACGGCTCGCGGACCGAAGACAGCACGCTCAACCTCGGTTACCCGCGGCGGGCTTGGATGTTCGCTTCGCTGTCGAACGAGCGCGACCGGATCAGCCTCTCGCTGCCGTTCGCTCAGCCGTTCGTGACGCTCCTGCAGGCGTTCGGCTGGCGGAATTCGCGGCAGGACGCGATGACGCCCCACCAGGTCGAGGTTTCGGTGCTGCAGCCAGCCGAGTTGTCCAACGGAGTGCTCGGCGAGCGGTTCACGCGGCTCTCGGACGATAGCGGCTTTACGGAGCTGGCTCTCGAGGAGCAGCCGCTCGAAACGTTGATCGAGCGGGTCTACCTCCGCGTCCTGACGCGCCGTCCCTCGGCCGAAGAGCAGGAGATGTTCACGGCGCTACTCCGCGACGGCTACCAAACGCGGCTCACCGGCGAGCCCCCTGCCCCGCCCCGCCGCTTGCCCCGCAACAAAGTCGGTTGGACCAACCAGTTCGATCCCGAAGCGAGCCGCATTCAGCTGGAGTTGGAGGAAGCGGTCAAGCAAGGCGATCCCCCCTCCCCGCGACTTGCTGCCGATTGGCGGGAGCGGATGGAGGACATGCTGTGGACGCTGATGTGCTCCCCCGAGTTCATTCACCTGCCGTAGCCCAACCATCAGCCGTTCGTTTTTCATCCCATCAGCCGCCGGGCGCTAGCCCCCGGTTCCCGAAAACGCCGAGACAACCGGACGCAAGAAGCGTGGCGGCTGATTTGAATAGCACATTCCCGACCTTCAGTGAGTCGAAGCCCGATGAGTTTTC
Source organism: Candidatus Laterigemmans baculatus (assembly GCF_010367455.1). Lineage (GTDB taxonomy): Bacteria > Planctomycetota > Planctomycetia > Pirellulales > Pirellulaceae > Laterigemmans > Laterigemmans baculatus. The sequence goes on from NZ_WRPR01000104.1 coordinate 9,001, forward strand.
CCTCCACCAATCGCCGTCAGTTTCTGCATGCCGCCGGTGCTTCCGTGGCTGCCGCTTCGCTCGCCGGCGGCAGCTCGTCGCAGCTCGCTTACGGCTCTGAGTCCGACGCCCCGGCGGTGCCGCTCGGCAAGGCCAAGCACTGCATCATGATCTGGCTCAGCGGCGGAGCGGCTCAGATCGATACCTGGGATCCGAAGCGGAAAGGGGACGCCAAGGCGAAGAAGCCCGGCTCCTACTACGACTCGATCGACACCGCGGTCGCTGGCGTGCAGGTCTGCGAGCATCTGTCGCGATGCGCCAAAATCCTCGACCGGTTCAACATCTTGCGGACGGTCAATCACGACGTTATTGACGAGCACGGGGCGGCGACCAACCGGATGCACACCGGACGGCCGACGACCGGCACGGTGGTCTACCCATCGGTCGGCTCGATCGTCGCGCACCAGCTCGGACCGGTCAGCGAGTCGGTCCCGGCCTACATTTTGATGGGCTATCCCAGTCCGACTCGGGGCCCCGGGTTCTTAGGGACTAAGGGAGCGTACGTCTATTTGACCGATACCGAGAGCGGTCCGAGTGGCTTTGCCCGCCCCAAGCACTTGACTCCCGAGCGACTCGATCGCCGCCAGCGGATGCTGGCCAAGGTTCGCGCCGAGTATCGCCAGCGGACCGCCGGTGGACTCTCGGTGGCGGATTACGATGCCACGGTCTCCGAAGCGATGCGGCTCTCGGGGCCCGAGTTCATGAGCGTCTTTCAGCTCGACCGCGAGCCGGCGGAGCTGCGCCAGTCGTACGGGGGCGAGTTCGGCCAGCGATGCCTGCTCGCTCGGCGACTGCTGCAGGCCGGCGTGCGGTTCATCGAGGTCTCGCACAATACTACTTTTACCAATGGCACAGGCTGGGACACCCACAACGAGGGGCAGCTCAAGCAGCACCTGTTGATCGACGATCTCGATCAAGGGCTTTCGGGGTTGGTTCTCGATCTGGAGCGATTGAAGATGCTCGACGACACGTTGATCGTGGTCGCCAGCGAGTTCGGTCGCCCGGCTGGATTCGATGGCGGAGGGGGCCGCAATCACTATGGAGCGTGCTTCAGCGTGGTGATGGCCGGCGGCGGGCTGCAGAACGGCAAAATGATTGGCGAGACGAACGAATTAGCCGAGCAGATCGTCGACCGGCCCGTCAGCGTCGCCGACATGCACGCCACGATCCACAACGCGCTCGGCATCGATCCCCATCTGGAGCTGTACGCGGGCGAACGACCCGTCCCGATCACCGACGGCGGAGTGCCAATCCGCGAGCTGTTCGTGTAGGCGGACGGTCATCGGCCACCCTCCCGGGGGGAGGGATGGTAGGGGGGCAGTTTGACTGACCGCCAGGCTGACGGGCGGTTGTTTTCAGGCCTTGCGGGTTTGCGCTTTGGTTTGGCATACTTGCGGGCTTTCCACGCACCAACCCAATTCAATTGACATAACGGCTTTGGAGATCTCGAGCGATGGCTGGACGTAGCAAGAAAAAGGCGGAAACCGTCTTCTTGGTTTGCGAAGAGACGGGCGATTACAACTACACCCTGCGCCGCAAGCCGGGGGGCGAAAAGCTGAAGCTGAAGAAGTATTGCCCGCGGGTCCGCAAGCACACCTGGCACAACGAAAAGAAGAAGTAAGCAGGCGAAGGGATGCAGAAGCGGTGGCGGATCTTACCGCACGACTCCGGCCGCATCGAACGACTCGTGCAATCGGCTGGGGTTCCCCCGGTCGTTGCTCAATTGCTGGTCAGTCGCGGTGTCTATGACGGGGCCGAAGCGAAACGGTTTTTGGACGTTCGCTTAACCGATCTCCGCGATCCGCTGGAATTGCCTGGTGTCGAAGCGGCCGCGGACCTGCTCTTCGAAGCGGTCGCGGCCAAGCAGCGCATCACCGTCTATGGCGATTACGACTGCGACGGCATGACCGGTGCCGCGATCCTGACCTCGGGGCTGCGGCTAATCGGCGGCGACGTGGGCTACTATGTGCCGAACCGCTTGGAAGACGGTTATGGGCTGAGCGACGAGGCGATTCGGCGGCTGGCCAGCCACGGCACGCAGATGATCGTCAGTGTCGACTGCGGGATCACCAGCGTTCGGCAAGCCGAGTTGTGCCGCGAGCTCGGGTTGCGGCTGATCGTCACCGATCATCACGAGTTGGCCGCGGCGCTTCCCGCGGCCGACGTGCTAGTGCACCCGCGGTTGCCCGGGACGAATTACCCGTTCGGCGAATTGTGTGGGGCGGGCGTCGCCTTCAAATTGGCTTGGGCGATCTGCCAGCGGGCGAGCGGCGCAAAGAAAGTCAGCGAGCGGCTCCGCAATTACTTGATGCGGGCTTTGTCGCTGGCGGCGATCGGCACGGTTGCCGACATGGTCCCGCTGGTCGATGAGAACCGCGTGCTAGTGCGGCATGGGCTGCGGAGCCTGCAGTCGAATCCGCCGCCCGGGTTGGCCGAGCTGATGCGTTTGACCGGGCTGCATCAAAAGCCCGCCCTCTCCAGTGAAGACATTGCGTTTTCGATCGGCCCCCGCTTGAACGCCGCCGGGCGGCTCGGCCAGGCGCAGCTGGGCGTCGAACTGCTGACCGTTTCCGAGGGAGAGCGGGCCGCCGCGCTGGCTGAGTACCTGCACCAGTTGAACAGCAGCCGCGAATCGCTCGAGCGGAGCGTGTTCCTGGCCGCACAAAAGCAAGCCAAGGCGGAGTTCGACCCCGAGGGCGATCCCGCTCTGGTGCTGGCCGGCTCGGGCTGGCACGCCGGCGTGATCGGCGTCGTCGCCGGCCGGCTCGCCGAACGCTACGGCAAGCCCGTGATCGTCGTGTCAATCGATCCGGTGAGCGGAAAACCGGCGGTCGGTTCGGGGCGGGCTGGAGGAGCGATCGACCTGCACGCGGCACTCGGAGAGAGCTGCGATCGCTTGCTAACCTTTGGCGGTCACCGCGCGGCGGCCGGACTGAAGATCGAAGAGGCCCAGCTCGATGCGTTTCGAGGCGACTTCTGCGAAGCGGTTGCCAGGCAAAACGCGGGAGGCGTTGCGGAACCCGAAGTCGTGATCGACGCCGAGACGGCGCTCGCCCACCTGACGCTCGAGACGCTCCAGCAGATGGAGTCGCTGGCCCCGTTCGGCCAAGGGAATCCCCGCCCGGTGTTGCTTGCCAGCGGCGTGAGCCTCTGTGAACCCTCGCGGCGGATGGGAGGAGGCGATCGCCACCTCTCGGCCCGAATTGAACATCGCGGGACGCGGATGCGGTCGGTGGCGTTCGGCCAGGGAGAATGGTGCGACGATCTGAATCAGACCGAGGGAACGATCGATATCGCGTTCCGTCCAGTCGTCAATGAATTCCGCGGCCGCCGCACGGTCGAAGCCCAATTGGTCGATTGGCGGCCGAGCCAAGTGCGAAGCCCGGAAGTGAAAGTTCCGGGCAATACCGTCGGCCGCTGAGACGCCCATCCCCTTACCCTCCCGGGGGGAGGGTGTTGAGGGGGCTACGCTCTCGTCTACATGGCGAACGGATCGTCGCCCGGAGCGGGAGTGCCGAGGTCGCCGAACGGATCGGTCGCCGGAGCGGCATCGTCCATGGCGTCGTCGGCGGGTTCTTCGGCGGGAGCTTCGGTCGCCGGTGCCGGTTGGTTCAGCGGATCGCCCAGTGCGTTTTCGCTTTCCAGCATCGGCTCACCCGGAGCGAGTCCATTGTCGTCGTCGAACGGATTGGTGCGAGCATCGTCGGGAGCCGGGGGAGCGGGTGCGGGGGCCGGTGCGGGGGCCGGCGGTGCGGGAGCCACGCCACCTCGGAGGACTCGCGGTTCGGCCGCTTCGAGCCCTTCGTAGCGGGCCCGTTCTTCAGCGACGACGCGGGCGCGTTCTTCGAGCCGCGTCTGCAGCCGAACCGCTTCCAACTGCATCCGCTGAGCTCCCTGAATCCGAGCCAGCGCTCGGCCTACCGAGCCGCTGTAATTGCCGCGGGCCTCGAACACGCCGCCGATCCGCCAATCGGCCGCCGCCTCGTCGAGCCGACCGGTCGCTGCCGCAGCCAAGCCGCGGAAGTAGTACACGCGGGGATCGCGAAGCCCATTGTCGATGGCCCGGGTAAAATCGAGGTACGCCCCGTCATAGTCGTGGGCAAAGTAGCGATGCACGCCCTGCCCATACACCTCAGCCAGCACGGCGTCTTGGGCGCCAGCCGTCGAGGCTCCCGTGACCAGCGTTACAACAGCAGCAAGAGCAGTCGCCCTGAACATCGGTGTACATTCCTCTAGCGGATGCGACGAGATGGAGAAGTCAATGGTTGCCGTCAAAGACTAGTTAACGCAAAAGAGCGAAGCAAATTTTAAGCCGATTGTGGGGGTCACTCGCCCGTGGGCTCGCTGTTTTCGGGCTCGCTGTTTTCGGGTTCGCTGTTTTCGGGTTCGCCGTCTTCGGGCTCGCTGTCTTCGGGCTCGCTGTTCTGGGTCGCGCTGTTTTGGGAGGCGGGGGTGGGACCTTTGCCGTGCAGCGTCTCGATCGCTCGCCACAGCTGCGGGTCGACCTCGGCGAGCGCTTTGGAACTCCCTTCGGGAACCGGGACCGAAGCTGCGAAGTGCGGATAGGTCGCCAGCTCCCACCGCCGCAGGGCCCGCCGCCGCGTCTCGTCGTCGAGCGGAACGGCGTAGCCCGCCGTCGGCTGGACGCCCCACTGGTCGGCCTCACTCGCGTCCGGGCCGCGATGGATCGTCTGCCCGTTGGGGCGGTAGAAGCGAGCGGTCGTCAGCTTCAGCGCGCTGCGGCCATTTTCCAGCGGAAACAGGTTCTGGACGCTGCCTTTGCCAAACGTCCGTTCGCCGACCAGGATCGCCCGCCCGTGGTCCTTGAGGCAGGCGGCGACGATTTCCGCGGCGCTTGCCGAGTTGCCATCGATCAACACGACCAGCGGTTTGCGGGGATCGACCAACGTTCCCGCGGAAGCATCCCAAGCAGCGTTTTCGAAAGCCGCCGCGTCGGCCGGAGCGGACTTCAGCACGCCGCGGCCGCGGGTCGAGACGATCCGCCCCTCCTCGAGAAACATGTCGCAGATATCCACCGCCGACGTCAGCAGCCCACCGGCATTGCCGCGGAGGTCGAGGATCATCCCGCCAAACCGATTGTCGAGCTCCTCGAGCGTCTGCCGTAGCTCCGCAGTCGTCCGCTCCCCAAACGTGGTCAAGCGAATGTAAGCGATCTGCGGATCCTCGCTCAGCCGATAAACCCAGCGATTCTCCGCATCGCGATGATCGCCCAGGACCGACTCCAGTTGGATGTTGCCGCGAGTCACCCTGAAAACCAACTCCTCGCTGGCCCCTGTCGTCTCGCTGGCCCCTGCAGCTTCTTCGGTCCCTGCCATCGGGTTGGCCCCTGTCGTCGAGTCGGCCCCTGTCGTCGGGTTGGGGGGCGAGCGGCGGACTCGCACCTCGACGGTGCTGCCGATTGGGCCGCGGAGCAGTTCGACGACTTCGGGCAGCGGCATTTCGGCGGTCGGCGTGTCCCCGACGCCGATGATCTGGTCCCCCGGAAGCAGTCCGGCGGCCAGTGCGGGTGAGCCGACCAGGGGGGTGATGATCCGCGTCGGCGCGGCGCGGTCGGGCTGCTCGACGACCGCTCCGATCCCCGCAAACTCCTGCTCGATCGAGTCCTGAAACTGCTCGTACAGCCCCGGAGGGAAAAACTGCGAGTAGGGATCGAGCTTTTCGGTCAGCCCCAGCATCGCTCCCTCGAGCAACTCCTGCTGATCGACCTCGTCGACGTAGTAGCGATCGATGTAGTGCATCGAATCGGCCACCGGAGCGGCGGCCCGGTTCCGCTCGGCCTCCACGTAGCATCGCTGGGAGATCAGGAAGGTCAGGAGGATCGCGTAGAAGTTGCGAGGAGGCATAGCAGTTGAACGCACGAGGAAGAACCAACCCCAGCGATTCTATGCGATCCACCCCTGCCCCGTTCGATCCGAAACAATCGTTCAAGTCTCAAGGGGGTGCGTGCCGATTGTAGATCCACTGGTGGGGGCACCGACTTCGCAAGGGACATTGTCCAGCCATGCAGTTCCTCCCCATCCGGCCGCGGGTCTTCGACCGCGGCGTCTTGCTCGCCGCCAGCGTTGCTCTGCTGGCTCAGGCGGGATGCGCGCATCTGAGCATCCCCAGCGATCGGCACGGCGGTTTGCCGACGTCGCCCGCAAGGCACGCGTCCGCAAGGGACATGCCTGCAGGCCACTTACCGGAACGTCCGGGCGCCACGTGTGATGCCGAGCCGGCAACTCCCTGGCCGCGGTTTCACCCGCTGCCGACGCAGCCGCTCGTCGGCCCCGCCGATCCCGGCTGGCCGTGAGGAAGGACTCGGTACTCCGTCCCGAGCTGGCAAGCGTGGCAAGGTTTGCGGGCGATTTTTGCTCGGCGTCAAGCCGGAGTGGGATTGATCCGATGTTTTGGCATGTGAGCGTCGTCGTAGTGGCGCAACGGCCGGTCCGCGTCGTGGGGATCGTCCAGGGTGAAAGCCCCCCTGAGCACGCGGGGTCCAATGGTTCGGCTGATTATTTTCCGGGCGGAGCGCGCCCCGCGATTCGCGTCGTTGGCTATGGCCTGCGGGTTGACGGTGGCGTCGCTCCTGAGCCCTGCAGGGCTCACCACTTCGGCTCGGGCAGCATCTCCGCTCGAGGAGGTATCGCGTGAGACGCCGGTCGTGCGTGCGGTTCGCCGCGTCTCGGCTTCGGTGGTCAACATTCATGGCCAAAAGACGGTGCGCGGGACGGCGGCCGGGTTTGCCGGGGCGCCGGCCGAAACGATGCGGCAGGTCAACGGGATGGGGACCGGGATCATCATCGATCCTCGCGGGTACCTGATCACGAACTACCACGTCGTCGAGGACGTCAGCGATATTCGCGTCACCTTGGCCGACAAGCGGACGGCCACTGCCGAGCAGATTGCCCACGACGTCCGCTACGATTTGGCGGTATTGAAGATCTCGATCGACGAGCCGCTGGAAGTGGTGCCGCTGGGCACTTCGCAAGATCTGATGGTCGGCGAGCGGGTGATCGCGATCGGCAACGCGTTTGGTTATGAGAACACGGTGACCGAAGGGATCATCAGCGCCCTGCACCGCGACGTCCCGGTCAACGACCAACAAGAGTATCGCGACTTGATCCAGACCAGCGCTGGAATCAACCCGGGCAACTCGGGCGGCCCGCTGCTGAACATCCGCGGCGACGTGATCGGGATCAATGTCGCAGTCCGCGTGGGCGCCCAGTCGATCGCGTTTGCGATTCCGATCGACCAAGCCATCCAGGTCTCGCGGAACCTGATCCGCGAATACAACGAACAACACGTCACGCTTGGATTGGCCGGGACGATCGACAGCGATTCGCCTGCCCAAGGGCTGCTCGTCACGTCGCTCGCCGAAGGAGGCCCCGGAGTTCGAGGCGGTCTGCAGGCGGGAGATCGGATCCTGAAGATCGGCGATCGGGCGATCGATGATCCGCTCGACTTTGAGCTGGCGATTCTGGGGATCGAACCGGGCCAACGGATCGGGCTGAACGTCCAGCGGGGCGAGGAGCAGACGGCCCTCGAACTGCAGGCCTCCGAGCCCTCCTACGCCAGCGATTCCCGCGGCATCGCGACGCGAATCTGGAGCGTCGTGGGGATCCAGGCCGAGCCGCTCTCGCCGGCTGCGGTCCGCCAGCTGAACGGGCGGCTGCGAATCGACAAGCCGTACAAGGGCGGGCTGCGGATCACCGCCGTGCGGCCCGGGAGCCCGGCCGACCGCCAGCTAATTCGCAGCGGCGACGTGTTGCTCGGAATCCACGGCTGGCAAACCGCCTCGATCGACGACCTCGATCTGATCCTGCGAAGTCCCGAGATGCGAACTACCACGCAAGCCGAGTTCTACATCGTGCGTCGCGACCAAACGCTGGTCGGTCAGCTGCGGTTGGCGCAAGGCGACCAGGCCCGCCTGCCCCGCTGAGCCAGTCCGTCGCAGGGGCAGTGGCAGTCGCAGGGGCAGTCGCAGGGGGGCGTGGACGCGTTTCGGGGCGATCCAGAGGTGGAGGAATCGCCGACCCAGCCGAAACGCGCTCCGCCCCAGACCATCTTGAGCCGTAGGCGCTAGCCTCGGGCCTTCTTGAGCCGTAGGCGCTAGCCTCGGGCCTCGCGACCGCTAATTCTTCCGCTGCAGAACCCGCGGCTAGCGCCGTCGGCTCAAGCTTGTCTGACAGAACCTACAGCACGCGGCGCAGCGGCAGGATCACGTTCGCCGAGAGCAGTCCGCCGACGAGCGACATCGCCAGCAGTACCATCGCAAAGGCGAGCTCCACTCCCTCGACCGTTTGGTGCTCGAGCAGCGCCGTCAGCGAGCGGTAGCCGATCGAGCCGGGGACCAGGATCAGCAGCCCCGGAGTTTGCGCGACCATCGCTGGACGATTCTTGAGCCGTGCGTAGAGATTGCTGCCGACGCCCACGGCGAGCGCCCCGCAGAACGAACCGACCTCCGGGGCTACGCTGCGGCCGAGCCAGCGGGCGAGCAGAAAGCCGAGGATGCTGACGGCGAAAATCACTGGCCACTGCGAAAGCGGCGCTTTGAAGAGGATCGCGAACGCCCCGGGGGCGAGCCCCAAGGCAATCCATAAACTCCAGGCCGGGAGCGGCATCGAGATCACCGCCGCTTGACCGATGATGGTGTTCCCGCTCGGGCCGAGCCGCCACGCGATCGCGACGCCCAAGATCAGCGTCAGCAACGTCACGCTGGCCCCGGCAAGCCGCGCACTCCCAGCCGACAAGTGACCCATCGCCAACTCGGTCAGAGCGATCGTCAGGGTCAGTCCGGGCAGGGGCAGGATCAGCGCCGCGAGCGTCGTCAGGCGGTCGTCGATCGGCAGCACGTAGTGGGAGATCCAGAGCGTCAGCAGCCCCACCGAGAACCCTGCCAGCGGTTCGAGCACGCCGCGATCCCACCCCGCCCGCACGGTGAACCAAGTCAGGCAGGCGAGCAGACAGCCGAGGACTGCGGCCACGCCGACTTCGGTGACGCCTCCTCGGAACAGGATCGCCACGGTTCCGCAGGCTACGCCCGCGGCCGCGATCGTGGTGGCGAAACCGTAAGGCGGTTCAGCCGCGGCCGCTTCGTCGAGTCGCTGCGTGGCTTCGGCAATCGTCAGCTTGCCCACTTCCATGTCGTGCAGCACCCGGTCGAACTCAATCAATTTGCTGACATCGACCTCTCCCGAATCGATCCGCCGCAAATACGTCTGCTCTCCCTCCTCGCGGACGATCGAGACGATCAGCGCCGTGGGGGTGTAGAGGTAAGTGCTGTCGATCCCCAGCGACTGCGAGGCCCGCGTCATCACCCGCTCGAGCCGATACGACGGAGTGCCGTGGCGGTGCAGCAACTCGGCGGTGCGGAGCAGAAAAGCCTCGGCCGGAGTCTTGCCCGCCGACGCCACCGGAGCGGGCGCATTGGTGGCGCTGGTGAGACCCGTAGGATTGGTGGGCGGCGGAGGCGGGCTCGGGGCATGCGGATCCAAGCTCATTCCACGCAGCTAGCTCGCACGGCCGCTCGCATCTTTTCCAGCCCCCGCCGCGCGACCTCTTCGGCCGGCTGTTCCCAGTAGCTGGGATTGAACAATTCGAGCGAGAGGTGGCCATTGAAACCGCCGCGGCGAAGCGTGGTCAGAATCTGATGGAGCGGGGCCACGCCATCGCCCGGATAGACGCGGTCGGCATCGCCGATTTCGCTGCGAGGCGGAGTCGCTGGGTAGTCGTTCATATGGAAGCAGTGGATGCGGGAGGCTTCGAAGAGGGCCAGTCCGGCGAAGTCGGAGCCCCCTTTGTAAATGTGGTAGACGTCCGGCAGAACGCAGGCCGCTGGGTGTCCCGCCTCGGCCGCCACGTACGCCAGTTCGCCGAGTCGGCTGAGCGTGCTCGAAAATCCCCACAATTCGAGCTGCGGCGTGACGCCCGTTTGCTCCCCCAACTCGAGCAGCGCTCGGTAGCGGGCGGCGATGTCCAAGAGCGTCGGCTGGGGAGCGTCCACCGCCAAACGGTGCGCTCCGATCGGCGGGGCGGCGATCCGCCGGCCGCCGATTTCCGCGAGCAGTTCCATGTCTCGGCGAGCTTCCTCCAAGCCCGCCCGTCGCTCCGCCTCGTCGTCGACGATCCAGGTGGCAAACCCGATCGCGCTTTCGACCGTCAGCCCCGCATCTTCGATCTGCTTGCGGAGCTCAGTCAAGCTCCCCCCTTGCTCGACGTAGGCTCGCAGATCGCGGATCCACGGCTCGATCGCGTCGTAGCCGGCCGCGGCGCACAGCCGAACTTGCTCGGGCACCGACAGCTGCTGGCCGCGGACCGTGCTGGTGTTGAAGCAGTACCGCATGGAATCGGCCCAAGCCCCGGGATCGGCGCCCGGCTCGGCAGCGTCGGCTTCAGCGCGATTGGCAGTGGATCCCATCATCAGGGCTGCCGGGGAAGCGAGCAAAAAGGAGCGGCGAGGAAGCGTCATGGTCCAAGGGCGGCAAGCGGGGGAGCGGCAGTGGACAGAGCGGCTGGCGTGCGAGTGGAGTGTAATCGATGAGGCCGGAAGCGGTGCTCGAGATCGTGATCCTCCTCGTACTCGTACACGTACTCAGCGAAGCGGTACTCGTACTCAGCGAAGCGGTACTCGTACTCAGCGAAGCGGTACTCGTACTCAGCGCAGCGGTACTCGATCTCCGTCCGGTCGGTAAGTCCGCGGCTTCGAGTACTGAGTACTGAGTACGAGTACCGCTGCGCTGAGTACGATTAGGATGCGTACTGCGTACTGCTCCCTTGAAACGCGAGAATTTACCGTCGGTCGCTTGGAAAAGTGCCGCCGGGGGCGTACGCTCGCAAGCTATGGCCGATTCTCCCCTGCTCGACCCGACGTTTTTGTTTCGTTTCGAGGTGGCGGTGCGCCGTCATCCGCTCGAGTGGAGCAAGACGGGGCTGGCGCTTCCGGAGAGCTGCCGCTTGCCCTCGTTCGGAGCGTTGGCCGGTCGGCCGCTGTATGCCGAGGTGCGGATGGCCTGGGACACCAGCGGGATTGGGGTCTGGATGCGGGCCAGCGGCAAGCGGCAATTGCCGTGGTGCCGCCAGGGGCGGGCCGAGGAGAGCGACGGGCTGCACCTCTGGATCGACACTCGCAACTCGCCGCAAATTCACCGCGCGAACCGGTTCTGCCATCGGTTTGTCTTAATGCCGATCGGGGGCGGAGTCCGCCGCGACGCGCCCTATGCCGCGATGCTGCCGATCCACCGGGCGCGGCAGAGCCCCAATCCGGTCCGCGAAGGGGTGCTGCGGGTGTTAGGCAAGACCACGCAAGACGGTTACGAAATGAGTGGGATCTTGCCTGCCGCGGCATTGACCGGATTCGATCCGGCGGAGTATCCCCAGATCAGCCTGTGGTACGCGGTCGTCGATCGCGAGCGAGGCTGGCAGACCTTTTCGGTCGGCGAAGAATTCCCCGTGGCCGAAGACCCCAGTTTGTGGGGCACCGCGAGACTCGTTGGGTAGGGCGGCTAGTTGGACTGGCTGTTTCCCTATTTTGCCCAATCTGCAGGTCCGCCGGGTGGATTTAGGGAATTTGCGGTATCCGCAGGCCGCATAACTTATAAAATTTGTTTCAACAACTGTTCCGCGGCTGTTCGATACAATCGTTACACACGTTTTTCTCCCGTCGCAGGAAACCACTCGACTCATGTCCGCCTTCACCCCGGGCCCGGATTCTTCCGCCAAGCAGATTGAGAATGTCGAAGGCATTACCGTCCGATTGGCCGGGGATTCCGGCGATGGAATGCAGTTGCTCGGGACGCAGCTGACGAACACCAGCGCGTTGCTCGGCAACGACGTGGCGACGTTCCCCGACTTTCCCGCCGAGATTCGGGCTCCGCGGGGAACGCGGGCCGGGGTGAGCGGGTTTCAGGTGCAGTTTGCCGCCGAAGAGATTTTCACTCCCGGCGACGTGCTCGACGCGCTGGTCGTGATGAACCCGGCGGCGCTGGTCACGAACATTGGCGATTTGCGGCCCGGCGGATTGCTGATCGTCAACGAAGACGGCTTCAACGACAAGGAATACAAGCTGGCCAAGGTCAGCGGTAATCCGCTGGACGATCCGCGGATTCGCGAGCGGTATCGGGTGACCGAAGTGGCGATGACGCGGCTGACGCGGGACGCGGTCGCCGAGCTCGGGTTGGGGATGAAGGAAGCCGATCGCTGCAAGAACTTCTTTGCGATGGGGCTGGTCTACTGGCTGTTCGGCCGCTCGCTCGACCCGACGCTGCGGTTCATCGCCGCCAAGTTCGGTCGCAAGCCCGACGTGGCGCTGGCCAACGAAAAGGCGCTCCGCGCGGGTTGGGCGTATGGCGAGACGACCGAGGCGTTTGGAACCAGCTACCACGTCGAGCCCGCGCAGCTGAAACCGGGCACCTACAAGAACATGATGGGCAACCAAGCCCTCGCTTGGGGATTGCTCGCCGCTGCCCAGCGGAGCCACAAGGAACTGTTCTACGGGACGTACCCGATCACGCCGGCCAGCGACATTCTGCACGAGTTGTCGAAGTACAAGAACTTTGGCGTGCGGACGTTCCAGGCCGAGGATGAGATCGCGGCGATCGGAGCGACGGTTGGGGCTGCGTTTGGCGGCACGATGGCGGTCACCGCCAGCAGCGGCCCGGGAATCGCGCTCAAAGCCGAAGCGATGGGCCTCGGGATGATGCTCGAGTTGCCGATGATCGTGATCGACGTGCAGCGCGGCGGACCGAGCACCGGTTTGCCGACCAAGACCGAGCAGTCGGACCTCCTGCAGGTGCTCTACGGCCGCAACGGCGAGTCGCCTTTGCCGGTGTTGGCCCCGCAGAGCCCGGCCGACTGCTTTGACATCGCTCAAGAGGCCTGGGAGATCGCCGTCGAGTCGATGGTCCCGGTCGTGATCCTCTCGGACGGCTACATCGCCAACGGCAGCGAACCGTGGAAGATCCCGAACGTCCAAGACATGAAGCCGATCGAGATTGCCCACCCGACGGCGGCGGAAGACTCCGACAAGCCGTTCCTCCCCTACGCTCGCGATGAAAAGCTGGCTCGGCCGTGGGCGATCCCCGGCACCGAAGGACTGATGCACCGCGTCGGGGGATTGGAGAAAGAAGACGGGACGGGGAACGTCAGCTACGACCCGGAAAACCACCAGCACATGGTCCACACGCGGCAGCGGAAGGTCGATCTGATCGCCGAGCGTATCCCGCCGCAGAAAGTCATGGGACCGCCGAGCGGCGATATCCTGGTCGTCAGCTGGGGCGGCACCTACGGGGCTTGCCACACCGCGGTGCGTCGCTGCCAAAGCCAAGGGATGTCGGTCGCTCACGCCCACATCCGCTACCTCCATCCGTTCCCGGCGAACCTCGGCGAATTGCTGAGCAGTTATCGCACGGTGCTGGTTCCGGAATTGAATATGGGCCAGCTCCGGATGCTGCTTCGCTCCAAGTACTTGGTCGACTGCATCGGGATCAACAAGATCAAAGGCAAGCCGTTCACGGTCAGCGAATTGGTCGAGCAGATTTCGGCCCACGCCTGCCACGATCACAACTGCCGCGAGGAAGAGTCGCAAGAGGATGCCTGCGAAGACGGCATCATGCAGAGCAAAGCCGGCTGAGCAGAGCTGCCGGCTGAGCAAAGCTGCCAGCAGAGCAGAGCTAGCTACGCAGACGGCTGCGGCAACCCCATCCAACCCTCCCCAACCTGAACCGACCATGAATCTTCCCGTCCTCAAAGCGACCGACTTTGCCAGCGACCAGGACGTCCGCTGGTGCCCTGGGTGCGGCGATTACTCGATCCTGGCGCAGATGAAAAAGGTGCTGCCGGAGCTGGGAGTGCCGCGCGAGAAGACTGTCTTTATCAGCGGCATCGGCTGCAGCAGCCGGTTTCCGTACTACATGAACACCTACGGGATGCACAGCATCCACGGTCGGGCTCCAACTTTCGCAACCGGGCTGAAGACGACTCGCCCCGATTTGATGGTCTGGGTGATCACCGGCGACGGCGACGCGCTGAGCATCGGTGGGAACCACTTCATCCACGTCTTACGGCGGAACCTGGACATCAACATCGTCCTGTTCAACAACCGCATCTATGGACTGACCAAGGGCCAGTACAGCCCGACGAGCTCCGAAGGCCAGGTCACCAAGAGCAGCCCGATGGGAGCGATCGACCATCCGCTGAATCCGCTCAGCATGGCGATCGCCGCCGAAGCGACCTTCGTGGCCCGCTCGCTCGATGCCCACGTCAAACACCTCGGCGACACGCTTAAGCGAGCCGCCGAGCACAAGGGAACTTCGCTGGTCGAGGTCTACCAGAACTGCAACGTCTTCAACGACGGAGCGATGGCCTACGCCCAGTCGCGCGACCTGCGGCCCGAACACACGATCGAGCTCGAGCACGGCAAGCCGCTGATCTTCGGCAAGGATCGCGACAAGGGAATCCGCATGGTCGGCAATCAGCTGGAGATCGTCAAAACCGCCGATGTCCCGGCCGACGATCTGCTGATCCATGACGAGAAGAGCAACGATTCGACGTTGCACTACATGCTCAGCCGGATGCGGTACCCCGAATTCCCCGAGCCGATCGGCGTGTTCCGCGCGGTCCAGGGAGTCGCGACCTACAACGATCAGATCAACGCCCAGGTCACCCAAGCCAAACAGCAAAAGGGCGAAGGCAGCCTGCAAAAGCTGTTCGAAAGCGGCGACACCTGGCAGGTGGCGTAGGTCCGACTCGTACTCGTACTCGTACTCAGCGCAGCGGTACTCGTACTCGTACTCGAATCGGTCGCGGCCCTGGAGCTACTGCTTAGCCTCGTCCGGGAACATCGAGTACGAGTACCGCTGCGCTGAGTACGAGAGCCAGGTGAGTCAGGCCAAGGCCCCGCGGCCGCCCTTGCGCCAGAGCCGCAGGTCGTAGGGGCCGCAGAACTGCAGCAGCAGCGCTCCCGGTGCGGCGTAGCGGGCGAAGACGTCGGCCAGAAAATCTTCTTCACCAGGCCAGGGATAGGCAAAGACAATCGCGAAGTCGTCGATTTCCATCCCGATCTCCCCATAAGCACTCGGGACCGGGTGGCCGAGTGAAGGGAGCGTCGGGTCGTCGGCCAGCCACTCGGAGTCGGGGGGCAGGAAGTTGCCTTCAAAAAGCTCGACCGGCTGCTGCAGCTCGGTGACCGTCCGCCGGCCCTCTTCGATCAGCACCGCTTCGGCTTCGATGCCGAACACGTCGAAGTCGAGTTTGGCCGCCAGGCAGCAGACGACGGCGAACCCGCAGCCCCATTCGAGGAACCGCCGGCCCGGTGCGAGCTGGGACTGCTCGATCCAGGCGAGCGTTTGGTACACCAGCTCATAATCGCTGGCGACGAACTGCTCGATCTGCGGACGGTCCCAGCGATCCTGAAACGCCTGAATCCGCTCCCGAGCCGCGTTGACCCACAGCCGAACTTCACCCGGCAGCGGCTGGTCCATCACCCAAGCGGGAATGTCGATCGGCGTGAGGTGCGTCAAAAGGGGCTCGCGTTTCTTATCTTTCTTTCGTACTCGTACTCGTACTCGTACTCGTACTCAGCGAAGCGGTACTCGTACTCGTACTCGAATCGCGCGCACCGTCCGACTTCCATTCAGCTCCAGCGTCCGGGGATCGAGTACGAGTACCGCTGCGCTGAGTACGAGTACCGCTGCGCTGAGTACGAGTACCGCTGCGCTGAGTACGAGTACCAGGTCGGGGGTTGTTACTCGGCCGCTTCGAGCTGCTTGAGCTTTACGTCTTTGAACTGGACCGTCATTGCCGGGCCGACGTGCAGCTGCAGGGCGAGGACTCCCGATTCGGTGCTTTTCTCTTCGTCGAGGTCGATGACTTCGCTGGTCAGCTGGCCGTTGATGAAATGTTGCAGCCGGTTTCCTTGAGCGACGATCCGATAGTCGTTCCACTCGTTCGGCTTGATCACTTTGCCGATCTCCTCAGCGTCGCCGAACGATTCGACTTCCTTGGTGTTGCCCCCTTCGAGGCGGACGCGTTGTCCCCGCAGGGCCAGGATTCCTCGCCCCCGCTCCTCGTAGTTGATCCCGGCGTATTTGCCGGCGGCATCGATATCGGCTTGGTAACCGCCGACGATAAATTTCTCTTCGTCGACGACTTGGCTGCGGTACTGAATCCCCGAGTTGCCCCCTTCGATTTTGAACTGGGTGCGGAGCTCAAAGTTCGCCGGCTTGCCTCCTTCCCAGACCAAGAAGGTGTTGTGCTCGAGCGGTTTTTCTGCGGTCGTGCGGCCGGTGATCGCCCCCTCTTCGACGCTCCACAGGTCCTCGCGTCCGCGCCACCCCGAAAGGTCCTGGCCGTTGAAAATCGACTGAAACTCGCCTTGCGGCTCCGCAGCGCGAAGATCGGTACTGGTCAAGCTGCAGAGGCTCAGGATGACGACCCCGAGGACTAATCGGCTCATGGACTCGCTCTCACGGTAAAGGGGGGCAGTTGGGAGATGATAGGCAGCGGAATCGGATTTCGATTGTACATCAGGCGAGCGGGGCGAGTCGGCGGTGTCGCTGTTTCACTCGACGCCAATTCCGTCGTGCGTGCTCCAGTAGCCTCCGCGAGCGTGGTCGAACAACGGTTTGCGGCCACGCACGGTGGACTCGAAGCGGCCTTGATCGAAGACCAGCTGGCCTCCGACCCAGGTTTTGACCGGCCAACCGGTCAGCTCCACTCCGTCCCACGGGGACCAGCCCGCCTTGGTGTGTTGCTCGGCATTGCGGATCGTGCGCCGCGCCTGCATGTCGACCAGGACCAGGTCGGCGGCGTACCCGACTTCGATCCGCCCTTTGCCGACGATGTCCCAGACTCGCGCCGGTGCGTCGCTCATCCAGGACGCGATTTGCTCGAGGGTGCAGGCACCGGCGGCGGCGCGATCGAGCAAAAGCGGCAGGCTGTTTTCGACCGCTGGCAACCCTGAGGGGCTGGCCGGATAGGGTTGCTGTTTCTCTTCGAGCGTGTGTGGGGCGTGGTCGGTCGCGATCACCTGAATCCGTCCCTCGAGCAGCCCCTGCCAGAGTCCGCGATTGTCCTCGGCCGTTTTGATCGAGGGGTTCATCTGGACGAGCGAGCCGAGTCGCGGGTAGTCGTCGATGTTGAAGAACAGGTGGTGCGGGCAGACTTCCGCGGTCACCAGCGGTGCGGGGTCGGCCAGCAGTTCCAGTTCGGCCGCGGTGGAGACGTGCAGGACGTGGAACCGGTGCTGGTGCCGGCGGGCCAAATCGATCGCCCGCCGGGTGGCGATCCAAGCCGCTTCGGCCGAGCGGATTTGCGAGTGGACAGCCACGTCGTCGTTGCCAGCAAACCGCTCGGCGTTGCGGCGGACGGTGGTTTCGTCTTCGCAGTGGGCACAGATCGGCAGCTCGGTCTCGGCAAAGATTCGCTCGAGCGCCGCCTGTTCGTCGACCAGCAGATTGCCCGTGCTGCTGCCGATGAAGATTTTAATACCCGGGACGCCGTCGACTTTCCGCAGCTGGTCCACATTTTCGCTGGTCGCTCCGATGTAGAAGCCGTAGTTGACCAGCGAATGGGCTGCCGCCAGTCGCTCTTTGTCGCGGACCGCTTCGACCGTCACCGCGGGGGGCTTGGTGTTGGGCATCTCGAGGAACGTCGTCACGCCGCCGGCCGCGCAAGCCCGCGAGGCATGCGCCAGATCCTCCTTATGGGTCAGCCCCGGTTCTCGAAAATGGACTTGGTCATCGATCACGCCTGGGAGAAGATGAAGTCCCGAGGCGTCGATCACCTGCTCGGCCGTCGTGGTCGAGGGAGCGTCGATCGAGACGATGCGGTCGCCTTCGAGCAGCACCGAAGCCCGGGCTGCTCCAGTGGGGAACACGACCGTCGCATTCTTGATCAAAGTCTTCATGGGAGTGGATCGAGAGAGGGAGGGACGGAGGCGGACTGCCGTTCATTCTCTCAAACTTCCGCCTCAGCCCCAGGCCCCTCGATTTTGGCCCTTCGCAATTCATGCTCGCGCTCGCGACACTTCCCGATCCGGCCAGCCTTGCTCTACTCGCCGTGGTGCTGTGCGTGGGCATTTTCGTCCAGGCGGCTGCGGGGTTCGCGGCCGGGTTGCTGATCATTCCCTTGTTGCTGTGGTGCGGATTTTCGATCCCGGAAGCCCAGGTCTCGCTGTTGGTCGCCACCGTCCCGCAGAACCTGTGGGGGGTGTGGAAGTTCCGCGGCACGATCCGTCCGGGCGAAGTGGCTTTTCCGGCGCTGCTGCGTTTGCTCTGGTTGCCGCTGGGCGTGGGAGTGCTCGTTTCGCTGGAAAATCTGCCTTCGGTGCGGATCCGCCAGGTCGTCGGCGGTGTCACGTTGGTGGTGACGCTGGCGATCATGCTCTGGCGTCCCCAGCCTCGCCAGCGGCTGCATGCGGGCTGGTCGCTGGTGGCTTTTTCGGTGTCGGGGTTTCTGCAGGGGCTGGTGGGCATGGGCGGTCCGGCGATGGTCCTGTGGGTGCAAGCCCACGACTGGGACACGCGGCGGATGCGAGCGTTTCTATTCACGATGTACCTGATCAGTCTGGCGCCCGCGATTTTGATCCTGTGGTGGTTTTTCGGCAGCCGGTTGCTGCTTCCCGGGCTGGCCACGATGGTCCTGATCCCGCTCTTGCTGGCGGTCACCGCGGTCGGCCTTCGCACCGGCACTTGGCTCGGCCGCCAGCGGCTGCGGCAAGTGACGCTCGGGCTGCTGTTGCTGCTGGGGGTCGCCGGCGTCTGCACTCCCTGGCTGACGCCTAGCGAGCCGAGTAGCGAGCCGAGTAGCGAGGCTCCGCGCCGCCTCTTACGCTGATAGTTCCCGCCAGTCGCCTCTCGCCACTCGCCAATCGCTATGCAGCCGTTCGACTTCCAGCTTCGTCCGCGAATTGTCTTCGGTCCCGGCAGCCTCGAGCGGCTCGGCCAGTTTGCCGTGGAGCTCGGGGCGCGGCGAGCGCTGATCGTCTCCGACGCGGGGGTCGTTGCGGCAGGACATTTTCGCGCAGCCGTACGGTTCCTCGAGCAGGCGGGGGTCGAGGTCCACGCCTTCCATGATTTCGCCGAGAACCCAACCAGCGCGATGGTCGACAGCGGCGCCGTCGTCGCTCGGCGGTGCCAGCCCGATTTGCTGATCGGACTCGGCGGCGGCAGCAGTATGGACTGTTGCAAAGGGATCAACTTCGTCTATTCCTGCGGCGGACGCGTGCAGGATTATCACGGCGTAGGGAAGGCGACCAGCGAGATGCTGCCGATGATCGCCATTCCGACGACCGCAGGGACGGGGAGCGAGGCGCAATCGTTCGCCCTGATCAGCGATGCCGAGACGCATGTCAAAATGGCCTGTGGCGATCCCCGAGCGGCCTGCCGCGTGGCGCTGCTCGATCCCGAGTTGACGCTCACCCAGCCTCCGCGGGTGACCGCGCTGACCGGCATCGATGCTCTGTCGCATGCGATCGAGACCTACGTCACGCTCCGCCGCAACCCGATCTCGATCACCTTCAGCCGCCGCGCCTTTGGGTTGCTCGCCCACAGCTTCTCCCGCGTGCTCGACCAACCGCAGAACCTCGAGGCCCGCGGGCAGATGCAGCTGGGTGCTTGTTTTGCCGGGCTGGCGATCGAAACCTCGATGCTCGGCGCCGCTCACGCCACCGCCAACCCGCTGACCGCTCGCTACGACGTCGTCCACGGCCAAGCGGTGGGAGTGATGCTGCCAGCGGTGATCCGCATGAATGGCCGCCAGCACCCGGAGTGGTACGCCGAATTGCTCTCGGAGCTCGAGCCGGTCGAGGATCCAGCCGAAGCTCCCGATCGGTTGGCCGACCGCGTCGTCGAATACCTCCGCCACGCTTCGCTAGCGACCAACCTCGAGGAGCTGCAGATTCCTTCCGAGGGAATCGCTGCGATGGCCGTCGACGCGGCGGCCCAGTGGACCGGAACGTTCAATCCGGTGCCGCTGACGGAGTCTCTGATCAGCGATCTCTATCGCGATAGCCGCGCTTGACAGGCGGCCCGTCGGTTCCACGATCAGCCGCCACGCGCTAGCGTCCGGTTTCTGCTGAATCGTGGAAACCTTGGGTTACGCTCTGTCAGAAAACCCGCCGATCTCGACCTTTTGAGCCGTAGGCGCTAGCCTCGGGCCCTCTTGAGCCGTAGGCGCTAGCCTCGGGCCCTCGCTAGCCCCAAGGTTTCCGTTGCAGAACCCGCGGCTAGCGCCGTCGGCTCATGGTTTTCATAAAGAGTCTAGCGCCCGGCGGCTGGTCAGACACCGCGGGACGACTAGCAGCAGGGCGGCGGCGACCAGAATCACCCAGGGGGGCGAGCTGGCGGAAGGCCAAAAGAGCCACGCTTCGAGCCGCTCCCAAAACGCGATTTGAACCGCCAGACCCACGGGTAAACAGACCGCCAGCCAAGCGAGACCTTCGCGCTCGGATCCGACCGTGCCGGGCTCGGAGAATCGTCTCGCCAACCGCTGCAGAATCGCCGCTCCGATCACCGAGAGCAGCACGACGCCGAGCAGCGCTTGCCACCCGACCACGACGGCCGGCACGCACAACAGGGCTGTCAAGTCGAGCAGCCGCGCCGTACCGCTGCCGGTCGGATCGAGCTTGGGATCGGCCGTGGGGCAGAGGTAGCGGGCCAGGGCTCGAGCCAGCAGGGCGGCGGCGACGATCGCCGTCAGCAGTCGCAGCACCGCGTCATAGTGGCTCGTCGGTTGCCAGCCTTCGGGAACCGTCGCCTGCCAGGGGACCACCATCAGCGGCGGCCAGATCCAAAGCGGACCCATCGCGAGCAAAAACACCCAGATGACCAATCCCCGCGGCAAGCGGTGGGCGTCAAACCGCACGAGCCCCAGCGCCCACGCCGAACTGATGGCGACGACGTGGTACAGCGAGATCACGACCAGTCCGAGCGACAGGTGGGGCGTCGCCAGCGGGCCATCGGCCTGCCGCGGGTGGTGAGGGCCTCCCTCGCTGACGAAGGGCAGGTTGCCGCCCCCGGAATAGAATTCGGCCAGCCCCAGCACGGTGATCGTGAGCCCTACGCAGAGCTCGACGATCGGGTACCGCGGGGAAATCGGCAGCCGGCACGTGCGGCACCGACCGCGGAGGGCGATCCAGCCAAAGACCGGCCAATTGTCCCGCGCCGAGAGCCGCGCGTTGCACCACGGACAGTGCGACCACCCGTTGATGCTTTTCCCCCGCGGCACTCGCCAAGCGACTACGTTCAGGAAGCTGCCGATCGCCGAGCCCACCCAGAACAGCCAAGCGGCGACCAGGACGTCGATTGCCCGGGGGACGAGCAGGTCGGCAAACCGGTAGCTGCTGGCCGCCGCCTGCCACGCGGCGGCCAACAGCACGTAGCCCACGGCAGCGACGAGCAGGATAGAGAGCACCCCCAGCAGCGGTCCGCTCCGCACCAGCAGTCCCTTTCGCCCCAGCAGCCGCTTTCGCCGTCGCTTTGGTTTGCCAATTGCCAATTTGTTCGAACTCCTGAACCAGACGGTATTACCGTTCTCTCCTATCACCCTCCCCCCGGGAGGGTCGGGCTCTTAGGCCCGGGGAGGGCTAGATGAATCCCGCCGCGCTTCGACTTCTACGACGCGGCTCGCCCTCCCCGCTCGTTCCTCGCGACCCTCCCAGGGGGAGGGTGTCGATGCGGCTTTCTAACCGAGCCTAGCCCCCGGTTCCTGAAAACGCCGTGAGAACCGGACGCTAGCGCGTGGCGGCTGATCTCATGGGTCCTCGAATCGGTCCCGCGTATGTGAACGGTCGCCTTGAATGTCCCGTATGCTAGCTGACCGGTGAGTGCGCCCGCCCTACACTTAAACAGGCCTCCGAATCGCCGTTCCGGCGGTCTGGGAAACTGGCTAAAGTCGCTTTTCATTCTTGCTCGCCTCCAGCCCGCAATCCTGATGTCGAAGTCCCTCAAGGTCTTGCCTGAAAAACCGGCCGAACGCCACGCGCGGATTCGCACCGAAGCGTCGCGCGAGACGGTCGAGTCGATTGTCGTCGCAATCGTCCTGGCGCTGCTGTTTCGGGCCTTCGTCGCCGAGGCGTTCGTGATTCCGACCGGGTCGATGGCTCCGACCTTGATGGGAGCCCACAAAGATCTGGTCTGCCTGGAGTGCGGGGAATCGTATCGCACCGGGGCGAGTATCGAAACGCGGTCGGTGGTCCAGGAAGATACGGTGGTCGCTTCGGTCTGCCCGAACTGTCGCCACGTCAACCCGCTCGATTTGGTCGACAAGCCGAATGACAAAACCTTTGCGGGCGATCGGATCCTGGTCAGCAAATTCGCCTATGCGATTGGCGAGCCGGAGCGGTGGGATGTGATCGTCTTCAAGTATCCGGGGAATCCCAAGCAGAACTACATCAAGCGGCTGGTGGGGCTCCCCGAGGAGACGCTGAAGATTCGCTTCGGCGACGTTTACTCCCGCCCCGAGGGGAGTGAGTCGTTCGAGATCCTCCGCAAGCCGCACGACAAATTGATGGCGATGGCCCACCGGGTCTACGACACGGCGCATCAGTCGAAGACGTTGATCGAGGCCAATTATCCGGCCCGTTGGCAGCCCTGGGAACTCGGGGCGAGCGAGCCACCGGAAGATTCGTGGCAGGTCGAGCGAAACACCGCGGGGATGACTGCCACGCTGCCGGCCGGCGGCGAGTCGGTCCGCTACCTCCGCTATTTCCATAACTGGCCAACCGACGAGATGTGGGAGGCTGCCAACGGCGGGTTATCGGTGGAGGAGGTTCATCCTTATTCGAGCACCGCGATCACCGATTTTTATGCTTACGATGCCTACCTGCATGTCCCTTCCTACGAGGTCTACAGCGATCCGCCGTCGCAGGCCCCCAGCGGCCGCGGGATTTTTGGCCGCTTGCGAGGGCTCGTTGGCAGTCCCTCGGGCGTGCTGCACCCCGATTACCAGAGCGGCGAAGGGCCGGAGCAGTTCGGCAGTAACATTCGAATCGGCTCGTTTGGCGGAGCACGCGAAGGGGGCCACTGGGTGGGCGACTTGATCGTCGAGGCCGACGTGGAAACCGAGGGCGAGCAAGGGGAGATCGTGCTGGAGCTAGTGGAATCGGCCGTGCTCTATCGCTGCCGGATCGATCTGGCTGATGGCCGGGCGAAGTTGGAGATCGTCGATCGCGATACACCGGTCAGCTTTGCTCAGGCCGGGGGAACGGCCGAGGAGCCGCCGACGGCGGCGACTGATGTCCGCGGCAACGGTCGCCATAGCTTGCGGTTCGCCAACTGCGACGACCAACTCTACCTGTGGGTCGACGGCTCGGTGGTGGAGTTTGACGCACCGACCACGTTCGATACTTCGGCGCTTCGCTCGCTCGCCGAGCAGCGACCCTACCTGGGCGAAGAGCATCCGTTTGATGCGGCCCCGGCCGCCATCGGGATCCGCTCGGCGGCGGCGACCGTCCACCGCATGCAGTTGCTCCGCGACAAGTACTACATCGCCACCCAGAACGCGTTGGTCGGGATGTTCGACTACGACTTGAACAAAATTCCGATCCAGAGCCGGGCCGGTGTCGGTGGACTGGGGGCGGTTCAGAATGCGTTGCTCGACCCGCTCCTGTGGGACACCGCGGGAATTTGGGAGGCTCGCCGCGAAGTCGAGTTCACGATGGAAGCGGATCAGTTCTTTCCGCTCGGCGATAACAGTCCCGAGAGCCAGGACGCACGCTGCTGGGTGCGGCAAGATTCGTTTCGCGGATCGACGACGCCCTACCCGGACGCCTACTTGTGGGCCGATGCGAGCTACGTCCCTCGCGATCTGCTGGTCGGCAAAGCCTTGATGGTCTTTTGGCCGCATCCCTGGAGCACGCCCGTCCCCTTCACGCCCCACTTCGAACGCATCGGGCTGATCCGCTAGATGCCAGAACCGATCCTGCAAGCTGTCGATTTGCGCAAGACCTACGGGCGACGGAACGTCGTCGGCGGGGTCAATCTGTACGTGAACCCGGCCGAGATCGTGGGGCTGCTTGGGCCCAACGGGGCGGGCAAATCGACCAGCTTTCGGATGATCTGCGGGTTGGTCGAACCCGATAGCGGCCGCGTCTTTTTGGGCGGCCACGACGTGACCGATTGGCCGATGTTCCGTCGCGCCCGCGACGGAGGAATGGGTTACCTGCCGCAGGAACCGAGCGTCTTTAAGAAGCTGACGGTCCAGCAAAACATCTCGTCGCTGTACGAGTTGCTCGGCGTCGGACGCCGCGAACGCAAGGAGCGGACGCAGGCGTTGCTCGAGGAGTTCAGCATCACCCACATCCGCAAGAGCCGAGCGGGTGGATTGTCCGGAGGCGAGCGGCGGCGGTTGGAGATCGCTCGCTGCCTGGTCAGCAATCCGCAAATCGTGATGCTCGACGAGCCGTTCGCAGGCATCGACCCGGTCACGGTTCAGAATATCCAGGGGGTGATTCGCCAGCTGCGGGATGCCGGGATCGCCGTGCTGATCACCGACCACGCGGCCCGGGAAATCCTCGGTACGGTCGATCGCTGTTATGTGATCTACCAGGGGCAAGTGCTGATCGACGGGACGCCCGAAGAGGTCAAGCGGCACCCCAAAGTCCAGCAGGAATACCTCGGCGACCTCGATGGGGCGGGCAGTCAAGCGGCGCCGCGAGCCCCCGCCGCCGCCTCCCGCCCCCAACGCGTCACCGACGTCTAAGTACGTCAGGCTTTCCGGCCTCTGTCAGAAACCTGAACGACACCCTCCCGCTGGGAGGGTCGCGAGGAACGAGCGGGGAGGGTGATGACAGGTTGTGCGACTTACGTAGAGACCAGTGCCCGGGACAAGGGTAATGGTGAAATTGAGTTTCTGACTGAGCCTAGCGTTCGGTTGACGATGTGGTTTATCAGGAACCGTGGGCTAGCGCCCGGCGGCTGATGGAGTGAGCAAGTGATGCAGTCCTGCGAGGCTGATTGCTCGCGTACGGGTGGTCAGCCGGGCTGGGCTGTCTTAAATTCGAGCCCCAGCCCTTCGAACTTTCCGCGTTCCCACGCCATTGAGTTATGTCCAGCACGCTGCCCGAATCTCGTACCGACGCCGCCGATCCCTATTTCCAGCGTTTGTTTGCCGACCGCATCGGTGGGGCCAACTACGGCAAAGGGACCGCGATTTACAAATTCGAGAAGATCAAGCGGGCCAAGCGGAAGGCGCTCGCCGAGCACCCCGACCGCCAGTTGCTCGACTTTGGCATCGGCGAGAATGATTCGATGGCTCCCGCCTCGGTTCGCGAGACCATGGCGGCCGAAGTCCATCGGCCGGAGAACCGTGGCTACGCCGACAACGGGATCGGGGAATTCAAAGAAGCCGCCGCGCGATTCATGCATCGCAACTTTGGCGTGGAGCTCGATCCGACGACGCAGATCGTGCATGCCATCGGCAGCAAACCCGCCTACGCGATGTTGCCGGCCTGCTTCATCAATCCGGGCGACGTCACGCTGATGACCGTTCCGGGTTACCCGGTCGCCGGGACGCACACCCAGTACTACGGGGGCACGGTCTTCAAGCTCCCGTTGCTGGCCGAGAATGGTTTTCTGCCCGACTTCGATACGGTTCCCGACGATTTGTGGGGGCGAGTCAAGATGCTCGTCCTCAACTATCCCAACAGTCCCACCGGCCGCACCGCACCGGCCGAGTTCTACGAGCGGGTCGTCGCGCTTGCCCTGGAAAAAGAGTTCGTCGTCGTCCAGGACGCCGCCCACATCATGCTCTCGTTCGACAGCCAACCACGCAGTTTTCTCGAGACGCCCGGAGCCGTCGATGTCGGCGTCGAAGTCCACTCGATGAGCAAGGGCTTCGACATGATCGGCTGGCGGATGGGATGGGTCTGTGGCAATCCGCGGATCGTCCAGGCCTACGCCGACGTCAAAGACAACAGCGACAGCGGCCAGTTTATCGCGACCCAAAAAGCGGCCGCGGCCGCGCTGGATGATCCCTCGATCCCCGAAGCGATTCGGGCCAAATACCGTCGGCGGCTCGAAAAGCTGGTCGCGACCCTTCGCAGCTGCGGGTTCCAGTGCGAAATGCCCGGCGGAACCTACTTCCTCTACACCCCCGCTCCCAAGGGAATCGAGGGAGGAGCGGACTTTGCCGCGGCCGAGGACGCCACGCGCCACCTGATCGAAGAGCTCGGGATCGTCACCGTTCCCTGGGACGATGCGGGAGCCTACCTGCGGTTCAGCGTTACCTACGTCGCCGCCGATGAAGCGGCCGAAGACGCCCTGATGGCCGAAACCCAAAAACGTCTAAGCGCCGCCAAGCTGAGGTGGTAGGGGCTCAGTACCCAGTACTCAGTACTCAACTACGATCGCCGCTTCGCTGCTTCTCCCTCTCGGCGTCCAGTTGGCCGCAGTGGCCGAGGGCATAGAGCGTCAACGCGAAGGTCGCATTGATCGTGAAGTAGCTATTCCAGAACTCGAGCACGTCGCCCCCTTCTCGAGCGATCGTTTCCAGCCAGGCCATCGCCACGGCCGAAGCAGCCGCGGAAAGGATCATCAGCACCGTGAGCAAGGCCTTGCCATACGAGGCTCGGGCCGTGGTGGCGGCGATCGCATGGGCGGCGACGGCCGCCAACAGCAGCAGGATCAGCACCGCGCCCTGCAAAAAATACTCGCCACCGGCGTCTCCATAGCGGCGGGTGGCCCACGAGACGAGCGCCACGGAACTCATCAGCACCAGCAGGCTGAGGATCCCAAACTGCCCCTGTCGTGGTGCGCCGCTCTTCCCCCAACTCCAGCGGGGCAACCGCAGCAGCACCCCCGCCGTCGCCTGAAGGACGCCAAACCCGGCGAACATGATCACGTACCGCTCGAGGGCTTGCTCGCGGGCCAAGTACATGATTCCGCAGTGCCAGGCGAGCAGCCCGGCTAAGCCCGCGACGCGGCCGAGCGCGTAGGGCGGGCCAGCCAAAATCCACACCGCGGCGGACCATCCGGCCCACACCCAAGCCAGCCACACCTGCGAAGCAAAATGGCTGAGCGTCGGATCCTCGCCGGGGATGGCTGCGAGCTGAAAGACCGCCAGCGCCGTGAGACTCAACCCGCTGAGCCAGCCAAGGCGGGGAGGCAGCATTTTAACCTCGGGCATCCCAGAGCCGGGCACTGGTGGCTCGGGGGCTTGGTGCTTTCGCGATTCGGGTTCCTCGGTGATCATGGGGCGCAAGCTTATCCCGACCGCCCGCCGTCTGACGACCATGGAAGAAACCGCAATCCCGCCGCTGCTCGGAGTCGTCGGCCACCCGATCGCCGGCAACCCGATGCAGTTTGCGATGGAACGGGCGCTGGCCGCGGCGAATCTTGAGTGGCGTTTTCTCTCGTTCGACGTCCCTCCCGAGCGGCTGGCCGCAGCGGTCGCGGGCGTCGATGCGCTCGGTTTCCGCGGATTGGCGGTCGCCCCTCCGCACAGCGCTGCCGTGCTCGAATTGGTCCCGCGGCACTCGCAATCGGCAAGGATCGGCCGCTGGGCGGATGCGATTCACCGCGGCGACGACGGCTGCTTGATCGCCGACAATTTGCTCGGCGATGCCCTGCGTGATCTGCTGGGCGACCGGCCTGTGGCGGGATCCAGCGTCGGGTTGTTAGGCGACGTGCCGGAGAGCCGAGCGTTGTTTGCGACCCTCAGCCTGCTCGCCCCGAAGACGCTGTGGGTCCGCGATATTGCTGCGGAGAACTTTTCTCGCTCGCTGGAGGCCCATCGTCCCGCCGCACCTTTGGCGACCGACCAATCGCAAACCGGGAGCGGTGAGCCGGAGGCGGGCGAATCGCGGAGCGAACTCTCCACTGGCCGCCCCGCGGCAGCTCGCGCTTCGCAGGCCGAGGGTGGCAGCGAGCCCGCGGAACACGGCTCGTTCGGGCATCCGCAGGGGCCGAGCGAACCGCCGGATGCCGCCCCAGTGGAGCGAACCACCGGCCCGGCCGACGGCGAGCGCGACGAGCAAGCGGAGAGGCGGCCGCGTGGCGCCGAGGGCGATGCGGCCGAGCCACCGCAAGTCTTGAAGCTCAGCGACCGCGACAAAGCCGCGTTCGGAGAGCTCCAAGTCCTCGTGCGTGGAGGGCTGACGCCGACGACCGCGGGAGGCGCGGCCGACGCCAAGATGCTGGAAAAGCAAGTCGAACAACTCCGCCAGGACTGCGTCGTCGTCGATTTGGCTGTCTGCGCCAGCACTTCACCGCTGCTGCGGACGGCGAGCGAGCGAGGGCTGCCGACGATCTCCGCGATCGATCTGCTCGTCGCCCGCGCCGCCCTGGCATTCCATCGCTGGACCGGTCGACGGGCCGATCGCCTCGCGCTGCAAGAAGCGTTCGAAGAATACCTGGAGATTTAGACCGCAGCCGGTTCGAACAGCGGGGCCCAGTAGACGCGGTAGACCGGGATCGCGTGCTGGCGGCTGCGGCGTTCGAAGTGAGTCCGGTAGTCCAGGTCGTGTTCGGCTTCGGAGGCTTCCTCAGGGATCGGCGGCCCCAGCTCGGGAGTCACCGTGGCTGCCAGTTCGAGGACCGTCTCAAAATACTCCAGCACGTCGGTCCAGAAGTGCAGCTGGCCGCCCGGAGCGAGCGTGCGGGAGACGTTTTGGAGAAACGCTTCGTTCAGCACCCGCCGTTTCTTGTGCTTCTTCTTCCACCACGGGTCGGGAAAATAGACGTGGACGGCCGCCAAGCTGCGGTCGGGGATTCGCTTGGCGAACAGAGGCCCGGCATCGGCCGGGGTGACGCGGACATTGTCCCGGCCAGCGCGGGCGACGCGGGCCGCGGCGGTCAGCGCATAAGGCCGGGCGATTTCGATGCCCCAAAAATTATGCTCCGGCCGCTCTCCCGAAGCGGTCGCCAAAAATAATCCCTTGCCCGAACCGACCTCGATCTCCAGCGGCCGCTCGTTGCCGAATAGGGTCGCCGCGGTCAGCTGTTCGGGCAACGCGTCGGGCTCGCGGAGGATGCCGCTTAAGTCAATCGTCTTGTCCGGACGCCGCACCTGTCGCCGAGGCATGCTCGCTGTACCTTCTTGTCGGGCTCTGGAAACTTGTCGGGCTCTCGAATTTCCTGCGTTGGTTTTGTCGCAAAACCCTCTTCAAAAGGCCAGCCCCACAGCGGTGGCACTTCCAGTGCCTTGCCCCTTTCATCATCATGCAGGCACTTGACTGCCGCCGCACCTCGCTCGCCAACGCCTTATGCCCAATCCTGATTTTTCCGGACTTCGCGTCGCAGCTCTCGAGAGCCGCCGCGCGGACGAGTTGGCTCGGATGATTGAAAAATTTCACGGGATCCCCTACGTCAGTCCTTCGCTCCGCGAGGTGCCGCTGGAGCCGAACCGGCCGGCGATCGACTTTGCCTACCGCGTGATCACCGGCGACATCGGGATCGTGATCTTGACCACCGGCGTCGGTTTTCGCCATCTGCTGCGAGCGATCGAGCGGCATCTCGACGTGCAGCAGTTCCTCGACGCGCTGTCGGACATCACGACCGTCTGCCGGGGACCAAAACCGGTGGCGGCGATGCGCGAAGTGGGGCTCGCGCCGACCCACCGCGTCCCGGAGCCGAACACCTGGCGGGAAGTCCTGCAGACGCTCGACGCCCAGGTGCCGCTGGCCAACCAGACGGTCGGGGTGCAGGAATACGGGGTCACCAATACGAGCCTGGTGGCCGGGCTCGAAGCCCGCGGAGCGACAGTAGTCCCGCTTCGCGTCTACGCCTGGGAGCTGCCCGAGGACACCGAGCCGCTCCAGGCGAACGTCCGCGCCCTGGCGGCTGGCGAGCGCGATCTGCTGCTGGTGACCAGCGCTCACCAAGTCGTCAACCTGCTGCGGGTGGCCGATTCGCTGGGGCTCGGCGACGCTCTTCGCGAGGGGCTGCGGCAGACGGTGATCGCTTCGATCGGCCCGACGACCTCGGAGATGCTGAACGATTCGGAGCTGAACGTCGATATCGAACCGGAGCACCCGAAGATGGGGCATTTGGTCGTCGAGGCGGCCCACCGCGGTCCCGCTCTGGCTCGCCAAAAACGTCTGAACGCCGAAACCGATACTCCGACCGAGTTTGAGATCATGGTGACGAACCGCCCCCACGGCGACATGGCCGAAGCGCCGCGACACTCGTCGTACGACAGCCTGTTCCTGAAGGCTTGTCGCGGGGAACCGACCGAGCGGACGCCGATCTGGCTGATGCGTCAGGCGGGGCGGTACATGGAGGAGTATCGTGAAGTCCGCGCCCAGACCACCTTCCTCGACCTCTGCAAAAATCCGCAGCTGTGCAGCGAAGTGATGTGCACGGCGGTCGAGCGACTTGGCGTCGATGCGGCGATCATCTTCTCCGACCTGTTGCCGATCCTCGAGCCGCTCGGGTTCGACCTGGAGTTCGTCAAAGGGGACGGACCGGTCATCCACAACCCGATTCGCAGCGGTAGCGACCTGGCCCGCGTTCACGAGCTGGAGGACTTCGAATCGCTCGATTTTGTCTACGAGACGGTCCGCCACACCCGCGCAGATCTCCCCGACACGCTCCCCTTGATCGGCTTTTCCGGCTCTCCCTTTACGCTGGCCAGCTACGCGATCGAAGGTGGAGGAAGCCGCCAGTACGTCCACACGAAGCGGTTGATGTACTCCGACAGCGGCGCCTGGGACGCGCTGATGGGACTGCTCAGCCGCGCGATCGTCGGGTACCTCAACCGCCAAATCGAAGCCGGTGCCCAATGCGTCCAGCTGTTCGATTCCTGGGCCGGTTGCCTCAGCCCGGCGGACTATCGCCGCTATATCCAGCCCCACATGCACCAGATCCTGGCCGGCATCAGCCCCGGGGTTCCCGTGATCAATTTCGCCACCGGTAATCCGGAATTGCTCCCGCTACTCAAAGGGGACTACCGGACGGTCGTGGGGGTCGACTGGCGGATCGATCTGGCCGACGCCTGGCGGCGGATCGGTTATGAGCGTCCGGTTCAAGGCAACCTCGACCCGACCGTCCTGCTCGGCTCCCCCGAACTGATCCGCGAGCGAGCCGGTGAAGTTCTCCAAGCGGCCGGTGGGCGTCCCGGACATATCTTCAATCTCGGCCACGGAGTGCTCCAGCAAACACCGGTCGAGAACGTGATCGGCCTGGTCGAGTACGTGAAGCAGTACCGGCACGAATAGGCTGGATAGCGCCACTTTGGATTGGTTCGGAGCAGGACGGCTTGC
>NZ_WRPR01000105.1 GCF_010367455.1 Candidatus Laterigemmans baculatus
CCGCCCGCCTCTTCTCGTAAAATCCAACCGCATCAGCCGCCCCGAGCCTAAAATCCATCAGCGGATGAAATATCCGGGCTAGCGTCCGGTTTTCTCGGCGTGTTCGAGAACCGGGGGCTAGCGCCCGGCGGCTGATTTTGGAACCGCCTGCGTCCCTGAGATTATTCCCCGCCCCCACCTTTATCGCGGTTCGACCACTTCCACCCAGTGCTCGGCTTCGACGCCCAAACAGTCTTTCAACTGATGGCGGCAAGAGATTCCGCAGGCGACGATCGACTTGCCTTCTTTGACCGCTTTGCGAACCGCCGGAAAGAGTCGGTCTTCGCCGATCTTCTGAGACAGTTCAAAATGCTCGTAGCCGAACGAGCCAGCCATTCCGCAGCAGCCGGCGTCGAGATCTTCGCACTCGGTCCCCGGCATTGCGTCGAACAGCTCGCGGATCGCCGCGGTCCCAAACAGCGCCTTCTGGTGGCAATGCCCGTGCAGCAACACGTGGCTATGCTTGCTGCGAAGCTCGACCCCTTCGCGATGCAAAAATTGGTCGATCATCTGAACCTGCCCGGAAACGCGTGCGGCGAGCTCCGCATCCTCGACAAGATCGGCCAGGTCGTCGACCAGGGCTGAGGCACAGGATGGTTCGAGGCAGAGGATCGGCAGTCCCTCGCGGGCAAACGCGTCGAGCTTGCGAAACGTCTCGGTTCCGAGCTGCTTGGCTTCCCGCACGAGCCCTTTGGAAAGCCGCGTCCGCTGACAGCATCCGGCCTCGGCCAAAAGAACCTCGTAGCCGAGCGAACTCAGCAGCCGGATTGCCGCGAGCGCGATCTTCGGCTCGAAGTAGTTTGCATAGGTATCGTCGAACAGGACCACGCGACCGCGCGGCGGGGCCGCCACCGGCGGAGCCTGCGCTTTCAAATGCTGCTGCAAGGTCCGCGAGGCGAACGGGGGGAGCGGACGTCGCCGGTCGATTCCCGTCAGCCGCTCAAGGACGGCCCGTCCCCCGGGAACGAGCGACGCGAGGTTCGCCACTCCCGCGGCTCGTCCGGCGAGCCGCCGCGCCGCGTCGGGCATCCGCCCGAGAATTTTGGCTCCGAGCGGCGTCCCTTTGCGGTCATACCGCATCTGCAGAGCCTCGCTCTTGAGCTTCGCCATGTCGACCGAGTTGGGGCATTCACTCTTGCACGCTTTGCAAGCGAGACAGAGCGACAAGCAATCGTGGACGCCGTCGGATCCAATCGCGGCGACCGGATCATCGCCGAGCTGGCCCGACATGGCCAACCGGAGTGCGTTCGCCCGCCCACGCGTCGAGTGCTGTTCGTCGCGAGTCGCCATGTAGGAGGGGCACATCGTGCCGCTGCCAATCTTGCGACAGGCCCCGACGCCGTTGCACTGCTCGACAGCCAGCTTCAGCCCACCCTGTGCGGCGTAGCGATACTCCGAAGCGGCTTGGGCACGAGCCGCATTCCATTCGTAACCGGGGGTCTGGTAGCGGAGGTTTTCGGTCATCGTCTGGGCAGCGACGACTTTGCCGGGATTCATCAGCCCGAGCGGATCGAACAACCGCTTCAGCTCGACAAACGCGCCGTACAGCTCCTCACCAAACATCTGCGGCAGGAACTCGCCGCGGACTTGCCCGTCTCCGTGCTCGCCCGACCACGACCCGCCGTACTCCATCACCCACTGAAAAGCCTGGCGCGCGATCGCTTCCATCTTGTGAACGTCCGCCGGATCGTGCAGGTCGAGCGAGGGGACCACGTGGACGACGCCAACCGAAGCATGAGCATAGAGGCTGACTCGCGTGACGCCCTGCTCGTCGCACAGCGTTTGGATCTTGCGGATGTATTCGGCCAGGTGCTCGGTCGGCACGCAGGCGTCTTCGATGAAGTCGCGGCCTTTGTTCGCACCACGGACGTTGGAGATCAGCCCCAAGCCGAGTTTGCGGGTTTCCCACACGTCGTGGATTCCCAGAGCGTCGACGAACACGGGCCAGGCGTATCCGACTCCCTGCTCCTGCATCGCCGCGGCAAACCGCTGAGCCCGCTCGGTGGCCTGGCCGGCATCCTCGCCGAAAAACTCCACGATCTGCACCGCTTGCGGATCGCCCTCGATGAAGTGAGCCATGTGCCGCGTGGCCACGTTCACTTTCGCTTCCCGCATCACCGTCGCATCGAGCAGCTCGACCGTCGTTGGCTCATGGCTGAGCATCGTGTCGACGCTCCGCAGCGAAGCGTCGAGATCATGGAAGTGGACGACGCAGAGCGCGGTCGCTTTGGGGAGCGGGACCAGCCGCACCTTGGCTTCGAGCAACACGGCCAAGGTCCCCTCGGAGCCGACGATCAAGTTCGCCAGATTCCAGCTGCGGTGCCCTCGGTTCGATGCGGCGCGGGGGCCGATCGGTCCGGTGTAGCCCGCCCCGTCGACGAACTCGTCGAGGTTGTACCCCGAGACGCGGCGGAGGACTTTTGGGTACCGGCGGAGGATCTCCTCGCGATGCCGCTCGATCAGCTCGCCCACGCCGCGATACAGCTCCGCCTCGCGAGCCGACACACCGCGGCCCTCGGCCCGGGCACGCCACTCGATGTCATCGACCGGCTCAAACTCGCAGACCGTGCCATCGGCCAAGGCGACGCGGCACGAGAGCACGTGGTCGATCGTTTTCCCGTAGACAACGCTCCGCGTGCCGCAGGTGTTATTGCCGATCATCCCGCCGATCGTGGCCCGCGATCCGGTCGCCGGGTCGGGCGCGAACTGGAGTCCTGCCGCGGCGACGGCTCGGTTCAACTGGTCGCGGATCACTCCCGGCCCGACCCGCGCCCAGCCCTCCTCGGCGTTCACCTCGAGGATCTGGTCCATGTACTTTGAGACGTCCAGCACCATCCCCGGCCCGAAGGTTTGCCCCGAAAGCGAAGTCCCTCCACCCCGCGCTGTCACCGGCACCCCGAACCGCCCCGCCAGCCGAATCGCCTCGACCGCGTCGGCCTCGTCGCGAGGCACCACGACGCACCGCGGGACGACTTGAAACAGCGAGGCGTCGGTGGCGTACACCCCGCGAACGACCTCGTCGAAGTAGACATCGCCCCGGATCGCCGAGCGGACTTCGGCTTCAAATGCGGCGGCATCGATGGAGGGTGGAGAGTGCATCGCCCGAACGCTCGAAGTGAATGAATCGTGTCAATCGTTTAA
The DNA here is from genome assembly GCF_010367455.1 of Candidatus Laterigemmans baculatus. Lineage (GTDB taxonomy): Bacteria > Planctomycetota > Planctomycetia > Pirellulales > Pirellulaceae > Laterigemmans > Laterigemmans baculatus. The sequence continues at coordinate 3,181 of NZ_WRPR01000105.1, forward strand.
CGGCAAGCCGCAGGCGACTGCTTTTCCGAAACACCGACGCCTTCGGCTAGCCGTTAAACGATTTCGCTAACTGCTTTTCCGAAACACCGACGCCTTCGGCTAGCCGTTAAACGATTTCGCTAACGCCTCAGCCTTGGGCCAACAGCCCCCTCGCTTAGGCGACTCAAAACGTGAACGCCGTCGCGTCCTCGGGCGGGGCGGGTTGGTAGCCGAGCGGTTCCATGCTGCTGCTCGCGCGGCCTTGCGAGAGGCTGCGGATGGCGCTGGAGTAGCCGAACAGCTCCTTGAGCGGGGCATGGGCGACGATCGTCGTCAGCGCCCCGCGGCTTTCGGTCTTGGCGATCATCCCGCGGCGCTGCTGCAAGTCGCCGACGATCTCTCCCATGTAATCGTCGGGGGTCGTGATCTCGACTCGCATCACCGGTTCGAGCAGCGTCGGGACCGCTTCCTGCAGCCCCCGCTCAAAGGCGTCGCCAGCCGCGATCCGGAACGCCACTTCGTCGCTGCCTTCCTCGTGTGCCTCCCCTCCAGTCACGCTGATCTTGACCCCGGTCAACGGGAATCCGGCCAGCAATCCGCCGCCGCCAGCCCGCTCGCGGAGCTCTTCGAGCGCCGCGGTCCGGGGGCCATTGGGGATCGTCGTCTCCGGCGGCAAGCGGTCGAAGACGATGACCGGCGCGGCGGGATCCTCGAGCGGCTCGACCGTCACGGCCAAGCGAGCGAACATTTGCGTCGCACCGATTTGACGATTGCACTGGCCGACGACTTTGGCTTTTTTGGCGATCGTCTCGCGGTAGTTGACGCGCGGCTTGTAGAACTTGACCTTCAGCCCAAAATCGCGAGTCAAGCGGTGCTGGATCACCTCCAGATGCAGCTCGCCCATCCCGCTGATCAACGTCTGCCCCGTCTCTTCGTTGGTCGAGGCGTCGAACGTGGGGTCCTGACGCTTGAGCATCTCGAGCGTCTCGTAGAGCTTCTTGCGATCGGCCGTGCTCTCCGGTTCGATCGCCATCGAGAGGACGCTCGAGGCGAAGCTGATGCTCGGCAGCTCGATCTCATCGCGGGTTTCGCAGAGCGTATCGCCGGTGATCGCGTGCCGCGGGCCGATCACGCACACAATGTCGCCGGCCGGGGCCGAGTCGATCTGACCGTCGCGCTCTTTCTTGCTGGCGTGGATCTGCCACAACTGGGCCACGTTCTCCTTCTTCTCGCGGTTGGGACAGGAGACGCGGGAGTTCGCTTTGAGCGTCCCGCTGTAGATCCGGATCCAGTAGTTGTCGCCCGTTTTGGCCGGCAGAATCTTGAAGACCAACCCGCAGAATGGCTCCTTCGGATCGGGCTTGCGGCTGAGCGTCTGGTCGGGATGGGCGGGATCGACCCCTTCGACCGGCGGCCGATCGAGTGGGCTCGGCAAGTAATAGCCGACGCCGTCGAGGAGCGGATTGACGCCGATCCCATGCAGCGCCGAGCCGCAGAAGACGGGCTGGATCTGCCGACGCAGGCAGGCGCTGCGGAGCGCCGAGCGGATCTGCTCGGCCGTGATCTCCTGCTCTTCCATCGCCGCCAGGGCCAACGGTTCGTCGAACTCGTAGAGCGCCTCGAGCATCTGCTCGCGATACAGCATCGCTTCGTCGAGCAGCTCGTCGGGGATCTCGCCGGCAGTAACCTTCTTCCCCTCACTCTCCGGATCGAACTCGAGGAACCGCATCCCGACCAGATCGATCACTCCCCGAAACGGCGAGGAGACGTGGGCCGGGCCGGCACCGACAGGAATCTGGACCGGAACCGGATTGCCGCCGAGCCGCGGGCCGATGTCCGAAACGACCGAGAAAAAGTCCGCTCCTTCGCGATCCATCTTGTTGATGAAGACGATTCGCGGCACGTCGTAGCGATCGGCCTGCCGCCAGACCGTCTCGCTCTGAGCCTCGACTCCCTCGCGAGCCGAAAAGACGACCACGGCTCCATCGAGCACGCGGAGGCAGCGCTCGACTTCGGCCGTGAAATCGACGTGGCCGGGGGTGTCGATCAAGTTCAACTGGTACTCGTTCCACCGCAGCCGCACGGTCGCCGAGAAGATCGTGATCCCCCGCTCCTGCTCCTCCGGATCGTCGTCGGTATCGGTCGTTCCCGAGTCGACCCGCCCCACGCGGTGTTTGGCACCGCTGAGAAACAGCATCCGTTCGGTAACGGTCGTTTTGCCGGCATCGATGTGCGCGATGATGCCGATGTTGCGAAGGTTCGACAGGGACATGGGAAGCAAGTTGCGGGGAGAGTGGTGGAAGGACACGCATTGTGGCAAAGCCGGGCCAAGCGGCAAAGCCACGAAAAAAGCCGCCATCCCCGGCAACAGGGACGCGGCTTTCTCGATGCTTCGGAGGATCAAATCGCCTCGTGGGCGATCACCACGCAAAGTGAGCGAATGCCTTGTTGGCGTCGGCCATCCGGTGGGTGTTTTCGCGTTTGGTGTACGCCACGCCTTCCTTCTTGTAACCGGCGATCAATTCGTCGGCCAACTTGAGGTGCGTCGGACGCCCCTTCTTGTCCCGCACCGCCCCCAGGATCCACCGCAGAGCCAGGCTCTGCTGACGCGCCCGATTGACCTGCATCGGGACCTGGTAGCTGGCACCACCGACCCGCTTGCTGCGGACTTCGATGTACGGCTTGACGTTCTCGATCGCCTGCTCAAAGACTTCGATCGGCTCGGCGTCGGGAATCCGACGGCCGATTTCATCCAGCGCCCGGTAGAGCACCTGCTGAGCGACGGTCTTTTTGCCGTCCTGCATCAAGCAGTTGATGAACTTGCTGGCCAGGATCGAGTCGTAGCGAGGGTCCGGTTTCAGCTGCGTCCGGCTAGCAGTAATACTTCCCATGGTTGTTTAGCCCTTCTTGGCACCGTAACGCGAGCGAGCTTGTTTGCGATTGTCGACGCCCAGCGTGTCACGGCTGCCGCGAACCACCTGATAACGAACACCCGGCAAATCGCGGACACGACCCCCGCGGACGAGCACGATCGAGTGCTCCTGCAGGTTGTGGCCTTCGCCGGGAATGTAAACCGTGACCTCTTTGCCGTTGCTCAGCCGCACGCGGGTAATCTTCCGCAGCGCCGAGTTCGGCTTTTTGGGGGTCATTGTGCGAACCTGCAAGCACACGCCCTGCTTCTGCGGGCAGCGGTCCAACACCGGGGACTTGCTGACCTTGCGGGCCTTTTTGCGTCGCTTGCGGACGAGTTGATTGATAGTGGGCATGGGCTGCGGATCACGCTCGGCCGTTGGGCGAGCCGTACAGAGTGCGGACTGGGGCGTGGATGCGAAAGGGACGAGTATGAGGCCGCGGCCTTCAGTGTCAAGGGGGATTTGGAGCCGAGGCAAGGTTGTCAGGGGCCACGGAAGGACACGAGCCACGGAAGGACACGGGCCACGGAAGGACACGAGCCACGGAAGAGCACGGGCCACGGAAGGACACGGAAGAGCACGGAAGGGAGGAGAGGGGCAGGGATCGTCGGACTCGTACTCAGCGAAGCGGTACGCGTACTCGAAACAACAGCCGGGAACCAGTGGCCGGTGGGAGAGGGGCCACGGAAGGACACGGAACCGCGCACGGAAGTGGGTAGCGGGGGAAGGCAAAGGGCACTGCGGTAGACACCGATCGCAGGAAATCCGCGCTCTCGGATATTTCAGATCTCAGAAATCTCAGATTCTGAAAGTTCCTACTCGTACTCAGCGAAGCGGTACTCGTACTCGTACTCGAAACCCGGCACTCACGGAAAGCACCCACGCTGGGATCGAGTACCGCTGCGCTGAGTACGAGTACGAGGCCCTTGCTCCCCTTCCGTGCTCTTCCGTGTCCTTCCGTGGCCCGCGTCCTCCCGCCTCCCGCCTCCCGCCTCCCGCCTCCCGCGTC
>NZ_WRPR01000008.1 GCF_010367455.1 Candidatus Laterigemmans baculatus
GACTGTGTTTTAAAAAGCAGTCGCCTTCGGCTTGCCGTTAAACGATTTTTCTGCGAGCCGTCCCGCTCCGAACCAATCCAAAGTGGCGCTGTCCGGTTAGGCTCTGTCAGAAAACCCGTAACGACGCCCTCCCCGGGCCTGAGAGCCCGACCCTCCCGGGGGGGTAATGTCAAAAGGGAGTTTTCTGACAGAGCCTTGGCCCAATCCGCGACAAGCCCGCGCATCTACCGGAGATTCGAGCATCGGGCTGCGGGCGCAAAAAAAACCGCCGGGCGCGGGGGGGCGACCGGCGGGTTCGGTAGGGCGTGTGGGGCTTCGGCGAGCGCGGACTACTGGGCGTAGGCCTTGCCGAAAAACTCTTTGCTCTCGTCCGGGTTCGGCTTGATCGTCTGGCTTCCCTCCTGCCAGTTGGCCGGGCAGACTTCGCCGTGCTCTTCGGTGTACTGCAGCGCCTGAACCATGCGAAGCGCTTCGTCGACGCTGCGGCCGAGCGGCAGATCATTGACGACCTGGTGACGGACGACGCCGTCCTTATCGATCAAGAACAAACCGCGGAGCGCGATCCCGCTATCGAGCAGGACGTCGTAGTCGCGGGAGATCTGCTTGTTCATGTCGGCGACCAGCGGGTAGGACGTGGTGCCGATCCCGCCTTGGTTCCGCGGCGTGTTCCGCCAGGCGAGGTGGGAGAAGTGGCTGTCGGTCGAGACGCCCAGGATTTGGACGTTCAGTTTTTCGAACTCGGCAGCCCGGTCGCTGAAGGCGATGATTTCGGTCGGGCAGACGAAGGTGAAGTCGAGCGGCCAGAAGAACAGCAGAACGTACTTGCCTCGGTAATCGCTGAGCGAGAGTTCCTGGAACGATCCGTCGGGCATGACGGCTTGGGCTTTGAATTCGGGGGCCTTTTGAGTAACGAGCACGCCCATCGAGGGACTCCGGATTGAGTTGGGAAGGAGGTACGGGGACCTTTGCCTGCGATACGCCCCACTATCTCGCCAGCCCTCGAAACTGACAACCCGCCGCCGCGACCAGTTCCGCGAGGTACCGCCGCGCGTGGGGGCTGACCGCGACGGTCGCCAGCACCGAGCACCCTGCGGCGAGGGGACCAGCCAGCAGCGTCGCGGGGAGAAGCGTCACCCAGAAGCTGGTGCGGTCCATCCGGTAGCCGCACTGCTGCATGCTCCACCACACGCCGAGCAGCAGCAGTCCGTTGGCGACGAGCGTCGCCAAGACCGCCCCTTCGAGCCCCAGCGGCGGAACCAGAATCCGGTTCAATCCGACGTTCGCGGCTAGCGCCACGGCCATTAGGACGGCGATCAGTCGCCCCCGCTCGGCAACCCACAGGTAATCCTGAGCGAGCGTCACGATTGCCGACCAAATGCAGAACACGAACACGGCCGGCATCACCGCCAGCCCGCCGTCGTATCGCCCGGCGAGCAGGCTCTGGAACAACCAAGGCATCAGCCACAGTGCGGCCGCCGCTCCGGCCGTGAACACCACCGCGCAGCCGAGCAACACCCGCCGCAGCCGCTCCGCTACCGCTCGGCGCCGGCCCCGTTCCCAATCGGCCGCCAGGTAGGGCAACAGCACGCCGCTGGCCATCGTCGCCAAACTGGTCAACAGCCCGGGAACGATCCGGCTGCTGTGGTACTGGCCGACCAACTTTTGCCCCCACTCCGGGCCGGAGCCGCTGAGGTGCAGTAACATGTAGCGGTCGGTCAGCTCGAACGTATTGGCCAGCAGGTTCATCATCCACAGCGACGCTGCGTAGGGGAGGATCCGCCGCCACATCGAGCGTCCGTCGAGCCGCGTGTCGCTGGCCGGCAGACTCGGCCAGCCGCGGACGATGATCCACCACCCAGGCAAGAGCCCGACGAGCGTGGCCGCCGCAAAGCAGACCACCAACCCAGCCAACTCGCCTCCCTGCCACAACCACACCACGCCGAGAATCGTGAACCCGACGCTCTGCAAGAACTGCATCAACGAGACGACCCGGACCTGCCGCAGGCTGGCCACGAGATCATTCATGAAGTTGAACGCGATCACCGCGGCAAGTGCGCCCGCAACGGCTTGGATCAGTGGCAAATCGGCAGCATCGCGGAAAATTAACCGCCCGAACGGCTGGGGCCAGAGCAAAATCCAGGCGACTCCGGCGGTGGACAATAGACCCGTGACCGCAGCGATCCGTCCGACGAATCCGCGGAGATGCCCTTGGAGCCGAAAATGCTCAACGTAGCGGGAGAGCGAACCGGGCATCCCCAGCAACAGCATCGGTGCACCCATGCTGATGAACCCGAATGCCATCGCCCATTGGCCCAGGGCGGCGTCATCCATCAGCCGGCAAAACCAAATTCCGCGAACAAACCCGATCCCCCGCTGGACGACCGTCATGATCAACATGACCAGCATCCCGAGGGCGAGCGAATCGGCGCGAAAGTGACGGTTGTCTGACATGGCTCAAAGCACAACTTCCACCCGGTCTGCCGACAGCGGTTTTGACAGCTGTTCCCCCCGGGTCCCTCAATCGTTGCCCACGGCGGTGAGCAGACCCCCGGCCAGCGACCTCCACCGACCACTTTTCTTTCTGTCTTCCCACTCTCAGCCGTCGTATCCCATGCATTCCGCAAATCCGCTCCGCCGTTTTGCCCTCTGTTTGCTCCTCGGCTGGAGCTTCGGCTCGGTCGCTGCCGCCGAGGATCCCTGGCCTCGCTTTCGCGGTCCGAGCGGCGACGGGACCGCCGCGGCCGACGCCGAGTTGCCGCTCCGCTGGGGCCCGGATGAAAACATCCTCTGGCGGTGCGAACTGCCCGGCGAAGGCTGGTCCTCGCCAGTCGTGGGAGACAAGCGGGTTTATCTGACCGCCGCGATTCCCGATGCCAAGGGTGAGGAAGGGGACCTCGATCTGTCGCTGCTGATGATCGACACCGAGAGCGGCAAGTTGATCCGAACAGTCAAGCTGCTCGATCAGTCCGCAGCGGACGCCCCGGCGATCCACTCGAAGAATTCCCACGCCAGCCCCACGGCGGAACTCTCCGCCGAGCGGGTGTTCGTCCACTTCGGGCATCAAGGGACGGCGGCCACCGATCGCCGGGGAGAAATCGCCTGGAGCAACCGCGAGCTCCGCTATCGTCCGGTTCACGGCAACGGCGGCTCTCCGCTGCTGGTCGGCGATCGACTGGTGATCGCCTATGACGGCGGAGAAGATCCGTTCGTCGCCGCCCTGGATGCGAGAACCGGGGAAGTTCTTTGGCGGACGCCTCGGCCGGTCGAATCCTCCCGCTCGTTCTCGTTCTGCACACCGACCGCCATCGAGGTTGGAGGGCGGACGCAGGTCATCGTTCCCGGCAGCGACTGCGTCACGGCTCACGATCCGGAGGACGGAAAGATTCTCTGGTACGCCCGATACGACGGCTACTCGGTCGTCCCCAAACCGCTCTATGCCGGCGGGCTGATTTTCCTCTCCACCGGTTACGGCCCCACCGAAGTGCTGGCGATTCGCCCGACCGGCAGCGGCGACGTGACCGACACCCACATCGCGTGGCGGCTCGACCGGGGTGCACCCAAAACGCCCTCGATGGTCGCCGACGAGGAACTGCTGTACGTCCTCAGCGACGACGGCATCCTCACGACCCTGGAGCTCGAGTCGGGCGAAGTGGTGTACCGCAAACGGATCGGCGGAGCTTACTCCGCCTCGCCCGTGCTGGCCGCCGGCCGACTCTACTTGGTCAGCGAACAAGGCATCGCGACCGTGATTCGCAGCGGCCGGAAGTTTGAACCGCTGGCCGAAAACGACCTCGGCGAGCGAACCCTCGCCTCCCCGGCGATCGTCGGTAACACGATCTTCCTGCGAACCGCCAAAGCGCTCTACCGGATCGGCGGGTAAGAAAACTCGTACTCCGCGAAGCGGTACTCGTACTCGCGATCCAATCAACACCCTCCCCCCGGGAGGGTCGCGAGGAACGAGCGGGGAGGGCGATGCGGGATCTAGAGTCCGGAGCGAGGTCGGACTTACGCAGCCCTCCCCGGGCCTGAGAGCCCGACCCTCCCGGGGGGAGGGTAATGGTGAAAAAAGGCTGTCTTCGCGAGCTTGGTTGTGAGCCTCTCACACCTTGGCGGCGATTCGTTCGAGGAGGGCTTTGGAGAGCCGGATGCCTTCGAACTCATCCGGCTTGGCCCCTTCCCATTCGATGCCCACCCAGCCGTGGTAGCCGTGCTTGAGCACGATGTCCATCAAGCGGGGGTAGTCGAGCGACGTTTCGTTGCCGTTCTCGTCGAAGGCGTACGTCTTGGCGCTGACCGCCTTGGCGTACGGCATCAGTTCATCGACGCCTTTGTAATTGTCGTACCGCTCGCCCGTTTTGCGATTGATCACGAAATTGCCGAAGTCGGGGAGCGTGCCGCAGTTGTCCATCCCGACCATCTCGATCGTTCCGGCCAGCCATTGGCCGTTGCTGCTCAGCCCGCCGTGGTTCTCGACGATCACATTCAGCCCCAGCGGCTTGGCGAACTCGCTCAGCATCCGCAGCCCGTCGGCGGCGCGCTTTTGCTGCTCTTCGTAGGTCCCGCTGCTGGCGGCGTTGACGCGCACCGAGTGGCAGCCGAGGAATTTGGCCGCCTCGACCCACTTCTTGTGGTTGTCAACCGTTTGCTGGCGATCGGCCGCCTCGGTCGCACCGAGCTGGCCCTCGCCGTCGACCATGATCAGCAGGCTCGTGACGCCGTGATCGGCCGCCCGCTGCTTCATCTCGCCCAAGTACTGGGTGTCGGTGGCTTTGTCCTTGAAGAACTGGTTGACGTACTCCACGCCCTCGATGCCAAACTCTTCCTTGGCGGTCTTAGCGAAGTCGAGATGGTCCAGCTTGCCCGCAAAGATCGTCTTGTGCAGCGACCACTGGGCGAGCGAGATCTTGTACGGCGGTTCGCCCTCCGCTCGCTTCTCCCCATCGGCGGCAAGGAGACGCGCGGGAGCCAGGGCAGCGACACTCGCGGCCGCTCCGGCAGCCAGCGTGGTCTGCAGGAAGCGACGGCGTGAAGGGGCGTGAGCGGAAGTCGAGTGGTGCATCGGGTGGGTAAACTCCCTGCGGGTCGGGATGAAACTTGAAAACGAAGCTCTGTCAGAAAAACCCTGAGCCGACGGCGCTAGCCGCGGGCCTATCCAGCGGAATGACCAGGGCCGCGTGAGGCCCGAGGTTAGCGCCTCGATTGTAGCTGCTGAGAATTCGGAATGAGAGTCAGTGCTGCGATCGCTCCCTGACTTTCGAGCTCGCGCCGCTGCGTTAGCGGAGGTGCATCCGGCGGAAAGCCACAGAGGTCACAGAGAACACCGAGGAGAATATGGGGGAAAAATCTCGGTGCTCTCGGTGTTCTCAGTGGCTCCCTCTGTGACGCCCTCTGTTCACACCCGCTCAGCCGGTGACGAGTGCGGCGAGGCGTTCGGAGATCTCGCGGAGAATCGCGATGTCCGAATCGGGTCGCTTTGGGCTCCCCGGGAAGGTCTCGGCTGAAGCGATCCAGCCGCGCTCGTGGAGGAACTGTGCCGCGTTGTGCTTGTACGCTGGGACGGGCGAGCGAAAGGCAAACATTCCCAAGTACTGCAGGAGATCGTTGAGCTCGTAGAACCGAGCATCCCCCGCTTGCCAGAACGCATCGCGAACCGCGAACGCCGCCGGATCAAACGTGCTCAGCCCGAGCAGATAGTCGCTGCCGTACATCACCATGTCGATCGCAAGATCGTTTCCGGTGAGCACTCGAAACTCGGGCCGCACCGCATCGCGGACCGCCAACCGAGCCCACTCCTGGGTGCGGCTCAGCGACGAGTGTTTGGCGCCGCGGCACTGCGGGATTCGGATCAGCCGCTCGTAGACCTCGAGCGAATAGATGCGGCCGAACGGAGCGAACATCGATCCCAATTCGAAGGCGAGAAATTCGCCGGCGTGACGACCTAACGCTTCGTACGCAGCGATCAACTCGTCGTCGCCGAGCGACGTCAGCCCAAACGATTGAAACACGATCGGCGTCCCGCCATGAGCGGCGAGCTGATCGATCGCCGTGCGGTAGGCGTCGAGGGCGAAGGCGGAGCCGGGCGCGTCCCCCACATACGCACCAGCTACGAACTGGGTATCGCCACAGATCGCGGCGGTCTCTCGCAGCGCCTGTTCGCGGATCTCGTCGCTGATCAAGTTCGCGTAGCCGGTGTCCATGTTCACTGCCGGCACCAGCCCCGCCTCGAGCGTCCGCCGCACGTGGCCCCGGAAGCCGTTCCAGTCGACGTCGCCGCTCGGCAACAGCGGGAGCAGGATTGCGGACATCCCGTGGATCTTGCGGTTCGGGCGAAGTGGAGGAGCCGCTGTCGCAGGTTGGGGTGCGTTCACCGGTCGAGTGGCCTCGTAACGAAAACAAGGATGAGTGGACTTACCAGATGCAACCGCGGGCGGCGACCGGTTCGGCAACCGCTTCATCGCCCTCGACCCAGTACGTGACATCCATCAAGTTGATCACCGGACAGATGTGGTTGGGAATGATCGTCAACCGCTCGCCGATCCGCGGCACCGAATCGCAGCGGCTGACATCGATCATTCCGTGCTCTTCGCTGAGCCGCCGCACGATGGCCTCCGGATACTCCAGCACGTGACCGAAACCGTCAACGTGGTGAGCCCCATCGGAAGTCAACGTTTTCGAGCCCGCATCGACGACGACTTGGCCTTCGACCGCGTTGCTGACGACCGTGGTAATGATCCGCGCGGCGCACTGTTCGAAGGTCGCATGCCCACCGGTCACGCACATCCGGTCGTTGTAGATGTACGTTCCGGGGCGGATCTCGGTCAGCAGCGCGTTGAAGTGTGACTGCTTGCCGGTCGGCGTCGAGCCGCCGGAGACGACGCGGACTTCAAAGCCGGCGTCGAGCAACCGCTGGCGAAATTCGCCCAGCCGGGTCGCATGCCGCTTGAAGCCCTCCTCCTGCGTTTCCGGAGGTCCCATCAAATCGCCTGGGAAGAAGAACAGTCCAGCGAATGCGACCCCTTCGCTGTGAGCGATTTTCTCGGCGAGCCGCGCCACCGCCTCGACGTCTCCCATTCCCGTCCGGCCATTGCCGAGATTGACATCGATCAGCAAGTCGAAACGAATCCCATGGGCGGCTCCCGCCGACGCCAGGACCTCGGCCGCCTCGGGCGAATCGATGGCGACAGTGATTTTGGTGCCGGAGGCGGCCAGTGCTGCCAATCGCGCGGCGGCCGTCGGTTGCACGATTGGATAAGCGACCAGCAGATCGTCGCAGACGGCCGCCATCACCTCCGCTTCGCTCGGCTTGGCCACGGTCAGCCCGCAGGCGCCGGCGGCCAGTTGCATCTCGGCGGCGCGGAGCGTCTTGTGGGTCTTGGCGTGGGGGCGGAGACGCAGGTTGTGCTGCCGCGCGTAGCTGGCCATCCGCTCGATGTTGTCGGCAACCACTTTCGGATCGATGCGAACGTGCGGAGTGGGGATCGCGGCGAGCGGAATCCGCTGCTTCGGTTCGGGGGCCGCGGCGGTTGCGGCGGAGGAGCGAGTCGCGGTCGGGGAAGGGCTGTGGGAGGGCATGTCGATTCCGAAAGGCTGCAGTGGAGAAAGACCGAAGCGGGATTATAGGGTTTCGCTTCCCCGCCCGGCACCGCGCCACTGAGTACGGGGTACTGAGCACGGGGCAGATGTTCCTCGCTGACCGCCGCTCCTGACTCGCCTGCCAGGCTGGCACGAGGCGGGGTTGGCAGGGACTCGAGCGGGGTGGCGGAAGGCCCTTAAAGCATTTGCTGTCAATGGCTTGCGATGCGACTTTCGGTCACTGGTACGCCGCTTGCTTAGGTCAAGCGGCCATACGATGAGCTGTCAGAATCGACGGCTATCGGTCTACCGACACAACCGAGTGGACCGCTCTCGAGGCGGTGTATTGGTTCAGGCATTTCGCAACCACTGAGGAGAGACACGACGTGGCAAAGCAGATCGTGTTCGATGACGACGCACGCGGCCCGCTGCTGGCCGGCGTGAGCAAGTTGGCCAGGGCCGTCCGCAGCACCCTCGGCCCCCGCGGCCGCAATGCGGTGCTCGACAAGGGCTGGGGGTCGCCGAAGGTGACCAAGGACGGGGTGACGGTGGCCGAGGATATCGAGCTGGATGACCCGTTCGAGAACCTGGGTGCCCAGCTGGTCAAAGAGGCGGCCAGCAAGACCAATGACGTGGCTGGCGACGGCACGACCACTGCAACGGTGCTGAGCGAAGCGATCTTCCGCGAAGGCTTGAAGATGATCGCCAGCGGGGCTGACCCGATGGCGCTGACTCGCGGGATCTCTCTGGCGGTGCGGACGGTGAGCGACTCGATCGCTTCGCTGGCAACTCCGATCGACGAGAAGAATAAGAACGAAATCAAGCAAGTCGCCACGATCGCCGGCAACAACGATCCGGAGATCGGCAAGGTCTTGGCCGATGCCTTCACCAAGGTCGGCAAGGACGGCGTGATCACGGTCGAAGAAGGTCGCTCGAGCGAGACTTACGTCGACGTGGTCGAGGGGATGCAGTTCGATCGCGGGTTCCTCTCGCCGCACTTTGTCACCAATCAGGACGAAGTCACGGTCGAGCTCGAAGACTGCTACGTGCTGCTGTTCGAAGAGAAAATCAGCAGCAACAAGAAGCTGATTCCGATTCTCGAAGCGATCAGCAAATCGAAGAAGCCGCTGTTGATCATCGCCGAAGACGTCGAAGGCGAAGCCCTGGCGACGCTGGTCGTCAACAAGATGCGGGGCATTCTCAACTGTGCCGCGGTCAAGGCTCCGGGCTACGGCGACCGCCGCAAGGCGATCCTCGGCGACATCGCCACGCTGACCGGCGGGCAGGCGATCTTCAAGGACCTGGGGATCGATCTCGAGAGCGTCAAGCTGAGCGACTTGGGCCGCGCCAAGAAGATCCGCATCACCAGCGAGAACACGGTGATGGTCGGCGGTGCGGGAACCAAGGAAGCGATCACCGGCCGGGTCGACCAGATCCGCCGCGAGATCGAGAACACCGACAGCGACTACGATCGCGAGAAGCTGCAAGAGCGACTGGCGAAGCTGGCCGGTGGCGTGGCGCAGATCAACGTCGGTGCCGCGACCGAGACCGAGATGAAAGAGCGGAAGGCGCTGATCGACGACGCGCGAGCCGCGACCCAGGCGGCGCTCGAAGAGGGCATCGTTCCGGGCGGCGGCGTGGCGCTGATCCGCTGCTACGACGCGGTCGGCAAGCTCGCCAAGGGGCTCGAGGGCGACATCCGGATGGGAGCGACGATCATTCAGAACGTGCTCGACCAGCCGCTGCGGGCGATCGCCAACAACGCGGGTGTCGACGGAGCGGTCGTCGTCAATCGGGTCCGCCAGTTGGAGGGGAAGAACGACGGCTACGATGCCAACGCCGACAAGTACGGCGACCTGGTCGCTGCCGGGATCATCGATCCGGCCAAAGTCGTTCGCACTTCACTGACCAACGCCGCCAGCGTCGCCTCGCTGTTGCTGACCACCGAATCGCTGGTCTGCGACATCCCGAGCGAAGAAGAAGAGGGCGGCGGCGATCACCATGACCACGGCATGGGTGGCATGGGAGGTATGGGCGGCATGGACATGGGCGGCATGGGTGGCATGGGAGGTATGGGCGGCATGATGTAGTCGCCTCCCTCGTGCCCACTCCAGTCGAACCTTCACTTGAGTATTCCCCACAGCATTTCGAACATTTTTTGGAGAGATTCCCCATGGCCAATGTCAATATTCGTCCGCTCGATGACCGCATCGTTGTTCAGCCTTCCGAAGCCGAAGAGACCACCGCGGGCGGCATCGTGCTCCCCGATTCGGCCCGCGAGAAGCCGCAGCGGGGGACGGTCGTGGCGGTCGGTCCGGGGCGCCTGCTCGATAGCGGCAACCGGGGTGAGCTGAGCGTCGCCGTCGGCGACGTCGTGATCTACGGCAAGTACGGCGGAAGTGAAATCGAGATCGACGGACAGGAAATGAAGATCCTCCGCGAGAGCGACATCCTGGCCAAGGTGCTCTAAGCAACCCACGGTTGCGCTTGACGCGTGTCCGCAGCGGGCGCTCGTTTCACCGACCTCAACAATTCAACGTAAGGGTATATGTCCAGTGGCAAAGCAATTGCTGTTTGAAGATCACGCCCGGTCGCGGATGCTGGCCGGCGTGGACAAATTGGCCAAGGCGGTCGCCGTCACGATGGGCCCGACCGGCCACAACGTGATCATCGACAAATCGTTCGGCGGCCCGACGGTCACCAAAGACGGTGTGACGGTCGCCAAGGAAGTCGAACTGGAAGACCGGTTTGAAAACATGGGAGCCAAGCTGGTCATCGAAGTCGCTCAGAAGACGAGCGACTTGGCCGGCGACGGGACCACCACCGCCACCGTGCTGGCCCGCTCGATCTTCCGCGAAGGGCTGCGGAACATCGTCGCTGGCAGCAACCCGACGGCGATCCGCCGCGGGATCGAAAAGGCGGTCGCCGCGGCGACCGAGAAGCTGCACGAACTCGGCCGTCCGGTCTCGGGCAAGCAGGAAGTCGCTCACGTCGGCGCGATCAGCGCGAACAACGACCGCGAGATCGGCAGCCTGTTGGCCGACGCCCTGGAACGGGTCGGCAAGGACGGCGTGATCACGGTCGAAGAGGGCAAGACCCGCGGGACCGAAGTCGAATACGTCGACGGAATGCAGTTCGACAAGGGTTATATCTCTCCCTACTTCATCACCGACACCGGGACGATGGAAGCGGTTCTCGAGAACGCCCTCGTTCTGCTGTACGAGAAGAAGATCAGCAACATCCGCGACCTGGTGCCGTTGCTGGAAAAGTCGGCCCAGAGCGGTCAGCCCCTGTTGATCATCGCCGAAGACGTCGACGCCGAAGCGCTGACGTTGTTGGTCGTCAACAAGCTCCGCGGCACGCTCAATGTCTGTGCCGTCAAGGCTCCGGGATTCGGCGACCGTCGCAAGGCGATGCTCGGCGACATCGCCACGCTGACCGGCGGAACGCTGATCAGCGAAGACCTTGGAATCCAGCTCGAGAACGTCTCGCTCGAGCACCTCGGTCGGGCCAAGAAGGTCGTGGTCGACAAGAGTGCGACGACGATCGTCGAAGGTGCCGGCGAGCGATCGGCGATCGACAAGCGGGTCTCGCAGATTCGCGCCCAGATCGAGCAGACCGACAGCGATTACGACAAGGAAAAGTTCCAAGAGCGGTTGGCCAAACTCTCCGGCGGCGTCGCTGTGATCAGCGTCGGGGCCGAGACCGAAGCGGAGATGAAGCAGACCAAAGCCCGCATCGAAGACGCCCTGCACGCGACGCGGGCGGCGATCGAAGAGGGGATTCTCCCCGGCGGTGGCGTGGCTCTGGTTCGCTGCAAAGAAGCGGTCGAGGCGGCCAAGAAAACCGCTCGCGGTGACGAAAAGATCGGGGTCGATATCGTCCTCGCTTCGCTCGACGCCCCGATGCGGCAGATCGCTGACAACAGCGGCATCGACGGCAGCGTGATCGTCGACGAAGTCCGCCGCAAGGACGTGAACATCGGCTACGACGCCCATGCGGGCCAGTTCGTCGACATGTTCCAAGCTGGCGTCGTCGACCCGGTCAAGGTCGTGCGGACCGCGTTGACCAACGCGGGAAGCATCGCCGGGTTGCTGCTGACGACCGAAGCGATGGTCACCAACTTCGACAAAGAAGACAAGGAACGTCGGGCGGTCGAAGGAGTGATCTCCTAGGAATCGCGACCGATTCCGGTCTATTGTTCTTCAAACTCTCACTACCGGGCCGCTTCCGCTTCGTTCGGGAGCGGCCCGGTTTGCGTGAGAGCCTCCATGCGTCCGAAACATCCACAGGCAGATGTCACAAAAACGCTGCTACTACGAAGTGCTGCAAGTCGAACGGTCCGCCAGCCGGGCCGATATCGACCGCGCTTACCGCAAGCTCGCTCTCCGCTACCACCCCGACAGCAATCGCGGGGAAGAAGACAATTCGGAGAAGTTTAAGGAAGCGAGCGAAGCCTACGACGTGCTGCGGGATGCCGAGAAGCGAGCCCGCTACGACCAGTACGGCCACGCCGGCGTCGGCAGCGGTGGGCAGCAGTTCAATGACGTCGAGGATATCTTCGAGGCCTTTGGAGATCTGTTCGGCGGAGGCATGTTCGGCGACCTGTTTGGCGGTCGCGGAGGGGGTGGAGGGCGCCGCGCGCGGCGTGGAGCCGACGTTCGCTGCGATGTGACGCTGACGCTCGAAGAGGCCGCCGCCGGCGTTCGACGCGAAGTTTCTTTCCGCCGTCGGGTGAGTTGTGAGACGTGCGACGGGAGCGGCGCCGCTCCCGGCAGCCACCCCCAGACGTGTCGGCAGTGCGGCGGACGGGGGCAGGTCATCCAGTCGGCCGGCATCCTCCGCGTCCAGACCGCCTGCCCGGTCTGCCACGGCTCGGGACAGACGATCAGCGATCCCTGTCCGACCTGCGGGGGGGCGGGGCTCGAGAGCAAACGCGTGACGCTCGAGATCGACATTCCCGCCGGGGTCGACGATGGCATGCGGGTCCGCCTGCCGGGTGAAGGCGAAGCCAGTCCCGGCGGAGGCCGCCCGGGCGACTGCTACTGCTTCGTGACCGTCAAACCTCATAATCTGTTCCAGCGCGACGGGACCAACCTGCTCCTGGCGCTGCCGATCGCTTACACCCAGGCTGCCTTGGGGGCGGAGATCGAAGTCCCGACGCTCGAAGGCCGGCAGACCGTCCGCATCGAGCCGGGGACCCAAAGCGGCACCGTGCTGCAGATCCGCGGCCAGGGGATCGTCGACCCGCGGGGCGGAAGAAAAGGCGACCTGCTGATCCAGACTTTCATCGAAGTCCCGAAAAAGCTGCCGGCCGAACAGGCCAAACTGCTCCGCCAATTGGCTGAGGTCGAACACGAGGCCGTCCTCCCCGAGCGGAAATCCTTCCTAGACAAACTTCGCGACTTCTTCGAACCCGAAGAGTCGGCTACTGACGAACCAAGCAAGTGAGGCTGAGGGGACCATGAACCACAATTCCCAACGAAATCACGCGGGCGACGATCCGCAGCAATCCGAGTCGACCGATCAGCCCCAGGCGGCTCAACCGCAGCAAGCCGCGGGGCAAGGAGCTCCGCAGCAAGCGGGCGAAGCGGCCGGGCAATCGGCTCAGGATCCAGCCGCCGCGGAACAGACGCCCGAGCAGCAGATCGAATCGCTCCAGGTCGATCTCGAGGAAGCCAACCGCCGCCTGCTGATGGCCCAAGCCGATGTGGAGAACTTCCGTAAACGGATGCGGCGCGATTATGAAGAGCAGATTCGCTACGCCGCTGTGCCGCTGATTCGCGATATGCTCGAGGTCCGGGATAACCTCCAGCGGGCCTTCGACTCGGCTCAATCAGGCGAGCAATCGAGCGAGCAATCGGCGGGACTGCGAGAAGGGGTCGCGATCGTCGCCAAACAGTTCGACGAAGTCCTCGGTAAACACCACTGCCGACCGATCCCGGCGGAGGGCGAATTGTTCGATCCCAATTATCACGAAGCGATTTCGCAGATGCCCAGTGATGCGCACCCGGCTGGGACGGTCATGCATGAAGCGACCCGCGGATACCAGTTGCACGAGCGGGTCGTGAGGCCGAGCCAAGTGATCGTCAGCACCGGACCGGCAGAATAGTTCCTTCCCTTTCCACTTAACCAGAGGCGGAGATCTGACTCTCCGCGGATCTTTATCGAGAGACACGTGGATGCCGACTTACGATTACGAATGTGACGCTTGCGGCCATAGTTACGAACTGTTTCAAGGGATCAACGATCCAGTGGCGAAGAAGTGTCCCGAGTGCGGGAAAAACAAGCTTCGTCGACTCTTTGGTACCGGCGCGGCCATCGTGTTCAAAGGCAGCGGGTTCTATCAGACCGACTACCGGAGTGAAGGTTATAAGAAAGCTGCCGCAGCCGATAAGAAAACGGGTGACGGAGGTTCCGCCGAGAAAAAATCATCGGGCGGCAGCGAGTCGAAGAAAACCGACAGCGGTAGCAGCACCAAAGCGAAGCCCAAAAAGGCCGACTGAGGCTGCGAACTCCGAAGGCGGCCAGGCTGGGACGGCGTAAAGCCTCGAAGGAAAAGGTCGCCCAAAGTAGAAACGGCACGTCAAAATCTCACTCTCCCGCTTGCGGGAGGGTCGGGCTCTTAGGCCCGGGGAGGGCAATAGGTTTCGGCACGAAGTCTCGATTGAGCCGTTAGAAAACAAGCCAATTCGCTGAGCCAAAAGGGGCACACGCACTCATCACGCGAGCGTCAATCGGCCCCTCCCCGCTCGTCCCTCGCGACCCTCCCGGGGAGGTCGTGCAGTTTTCTGGTCCCCTCTCCCCCA
>NZ_WRPR01000106.1 GCF_010367455.1 Candidatus Laterigemmans baculatus
CCCAAAGAGAATCGCGAAAATGTTTGAGGGTGAAGTCAAGCGATTGCCGCGATTCCCTTCGGGGGAGAGGGGGCTAAAAACTGCACGACCTCCGCGATACGGATTCACTTAGGGTTCACTTCGGGTTCGCTCAGGATTCACTCAGCACCGGTGGCAGCGGCTCCCCCCGAGGAACGAACCGCATCGAGATCGAGTTGACGCAGTGCCGCGTGTCCTTGGCGGTCATCCCCTCGCCTCGAAAGACATGGCCCAGATGCCCTCCGCAGTGGTGACAGACGATTTCGGTGCGGTAGCCGTCGGCGTCGAGGTGCTCGTCGACCGCCCCGTCGAGTTGATCGTCGAAGCTCGGCCACCCGCAGTGGCTCTCGAACTTGTCCTCGGATCGATACAGCGGCGCATTGCAGCGCCGACAAATGTACGTCCCCGGCTCCTTCAGCTCGCTGTACTCCCCGGTGAAAGCGCGCTCGGTCCCCTTCTCGAGAATCACCCGAGCTTCGGCGGGCGTCAGTTCGTTGTATCCCTTCGCGGGAACTCGCTCGTTCATGATTGGTTCTCCGTGGAGGATCCGCTGGCCCCTTCTTCGGCAGTCCCTTCTTCGGCAGCCCCTTCTTCAGCAGCCAGTTCTTCGAGGCTTGGCCACTCGGGGATCACCGCACCCTCGGGCCCTTTGGGGCTTCCGCCGGGAGTCGTCCCGCGGAGGCTAGCGACGTAGGCCGCAACCAAAACCCGCTCATTCTGTTCCAACCGGCTCTGCCACGCCGGCATCGCTCCGGCCCCTGCTCCGACGTTGATGACTGTCACGATGTCTTCGATCGCCCGGACATTCTTGTAGTGCTCGTCGGTCAGGTTCGGCCCCACCAGCCCACCCCCACCGGCGCCATGGCAGGCGATGCAGTGAGTTTGGTAGACGCTCTTGCCGACGCTCAACCAACTCGGCTCGTCCAGGTAGCGGACCAGCGTCTCGGCATCTCCCTCGAGCTCCCCGATTTCGGCGAACTGCAGCTGCGCGTTGCGAGCGACGGCCCGGGTGTAGCTATCCTCCAGCGTACGCCCGGTCGCCCCAAAATGGTAATAGGCAAAGTAGGGAAAGCTGAACGCGATCGTGGCGAAGAAGGTCCACTTCCACCACCCGGGCAGCGGACTGTCGAGGACCTCGATCCCATCGGTCTCCTCCCGCTCGATCCGCTCATCGCCCGGCTCGCCCCCGGCCACCGGCATCGAGCTCGCGCTCAGCTCCGCGGGACTTCGTTCATCAGCACCACCGTTCATCAGGGATTCTCCGTAGCAACAGCTTCGGTAGGGGCAGCTTCGGCGGGAGCAGTTTCGCTAGGAGCAGTTTCGGTGGGGGCTGGTCGGAGCAGGTCCGTCCCCAACCGCTGCAAGTAGGCGATCAGAGCCACCGCTTGAGTGTCCATCACCAGCAACCGCTGGCCGCTTGGCAAGACCCGTTGGAACGGCCCCCCTTGCGAGACGATGTCGGCGGCGATCCGCTCGGCCTGGTCCCGAGCCATCTGCGGCGCTTCGCTCAGTTCGCGGTCGTAGGGCACTCCCCAATCGTGCGCGATCGCCACCCGCTCGGCAATCTTGTCGAAATCGAGCGGCCGGTCGAGCAGATGAGCGAACGACGGCATCACCGACTCGGGCCGCACCGTTTCCTGGCGGGGATCTTCGAGGTGGATCCAGTGCCAGTGGTCGCTTTGCCGCCCTCCGACGCGGGCCAGATCGGGCCCGATTCGACGACTCCCCCACTGCGCCGGACGGTCGTAGACAAATTCACCCGGCCGACTGAAATCACCGTACCGCTGGGTTTCCGCCACCAGCGGACGAACCATCTGGCTATGGCAGTGAAAGCAGCCCTCGGCGATGTAGATCTCCCGCCCGGCGAGTTCGAGCGGCGTGTAGGGCTGGACGCTGGCCAGCGGCGGGACGTTGCCGCCGAAGAGCCACAGCGGAGCGATCTGCAGCAAGCTGGCCAGGACCACGGCTCCGCTGACGAGCAGGACGAATCGCAGCGGCTGTCGCTCCCACCGCCGATGCCAAAGCAGATTCGATCCCAAGGCAATCCGGCGGCCGAGGTCGAGCATCGGTGCGTGAGCCAGCTCCGCCGGGGTCGCCACGGGCGCCTCAGGTGCAGCGGGCCGCACCATTCGCCGCACGGTCACCACCGGAACCTCGTAGGGACGCGGTCGCCGAACCCAGGTCATCACGGAATTCAGGCCAAACGCCAACAGCCCGAGGATGTACAGCGTTCCGCCCGCCACGCGCAGCCACCACATCGACACGACCGCCTGCACCACTTCGACGAATTCGGGATGGGCCAGCCGCCCGATCTCGTTCAGCCGGTTCCACATGACTCCTTCGACCACCCCAGCTGCATAGATCGGCAGGACGTACAACAGGAGACCGCCGACCGAGAGCCAAAAGTGCACGGTCGCCAGACGACGACTCCACAGCTCCGTCTGATACAGCCGCGGCAGCATCCAGTACAGCATCCCGAACGTCAGCATGCCGCTCCAGCCCAGCGTCGCCACGTGCACGTGGGCGATCGTCCAGTCGCTGTACTGGACCATCGCTCCCACGCTCTTGATGCTGCGGAGCGCCGCCTCAAACGTGTACACGCCGTAGCAGATCAGGGCCACTGCGAAGAAGCCGACGACCGGACCTCGCGTCGCCCCCGGCGAGCCCCCTACAGGAACTTCGCGAGGATCACCGCCGCTCGCCGTGGGTACCGCATTCTCAGCCGCGGCGTTCGAGCGCAGCGCGGGCCGGCTGCCGCGGAGCGTCCACAGACCGTTGAGCAAAGCTCCCCAAGCTGGCATCCACAGCATCAGCCCAAAGATCATCCCGAACGTGCTGAGCCACTCGGGTATGGCGGTGAAATGCAAGTAGTGGGGCCCGGCCAAAATGTACAGCACGAGCATTGCCCAAAAGTGCACGATGGCCAAGCGATAGCTAAAGATGGGACGGCCGGTCGCCTTCGGCAAAAAATAATACATCACGCCGAGAAATGGCATGATCAACAGGAACGCCAGCAGATTTTGACCATACCCCCACTGCAAGAATGCATCATGCACGCCCGCCCACAACGAATGGCTTTCGCCCCAGCCCGCGGGAATCACCAAATTGCTGACGATGTGCAGGATCGGCACCGTCACGATCGTGGCGATATAAAACCACAGTGAGATATACAGATGGCGCTCGCGGCGGCGGACCAAAGTCATCAAGAAATTGACGCCGAAAAATAGCACCCACACCACTGCCAGCGCCACATCGATCGGCCATTCCCACTCGGCGAATTCCCGGCCTTGCGTGATCCCCAACGGAGTGGTCGCCGCCGCGGCGAGAATGATTGCTTGCCAGCTCCAAAAGTGCAGCTGGCTGAGTCCCCTGCTCCACATGGCCGTTTTGCAGAGCCGCTGCGTGCTGTAGTAGACCGCCGCAAAGATCGCGTTGCCCACGAAGGCCAACAGCCCGACGTTCGTATGCAGCGGACGCAACCGGCCGAACGAAAAGTACTCGGCCCTCACCCCCAGCGGCTCGAACAACTCGGGCAAGACCAGCAGCAACGCGACGACGAGCCCGAACAGAGCCGCCAGAAAACCCCACCCAAGCGTCGCGGCGACAAACAAACGGGTGATTCCGTCGTCGTAGCGGAACGAATCGAAAGACTCGGCGGGCCCCCTTGAGTCGCCTGCACTTGAGACTGACGCGTTGGAGATTGACGCGCTCGCGCCCGAGACGTTCGCGGTGGCCGCGGTCGGGTCGGGCGGGCTGGAGGCTGGCGGATCGGGGAGGTCGGAACCGGGACTGGCGTTGGCCATCAGGCGTGGCTCTCCAGGGAAACTTACAGATAACAGACACGGCGGCCCACCACGGCTCCTGGCCTCCCTGCCACCCCGCCGATTTCGGGCTCGGCAGCCTGTTATACTACAAACGGACCGCAGGGGGACCGGCGGCCACCTGATCCGGCCCTCGCGGAGGCCGAATTGTCGCCTTGCGCTCCGCGTAGGAATTCCCGCTCATGTCAACCTCCACACCCCCGACCTCGACGGTCCTGTGCCCGGTCGACTTCAGCCCGGCTAGCGAAGTGGCAATCCGCGTGGCGGTCGAGGAAGCGGAGCGGCGGGACGCGCAGCTCGACTTGCTCCACGTATGGACTCCGCAGCCCGCTTTCCTGACCGATTCGATGGGAGCGGCCGTCGAAATCCCTCCACCGCTCGACGACCTCCGCGGGCAGCTCGATGCGATCGACATCCCCCTGCCGGCGGACCGCGTTCGGCGGCATGTCGCGGTCGGTTCCGCCGTCGACACGATCGTCGACATGAGCGAGGACCTGCACGCCGACCTGATCGTGATGGGGACCCATGCGCGGCACGGACTGGCCCGCTGGATCCTCGGAAGCGTCGTCGAACCGGTGCTGCGGGCGGCTCCCTGCCCGGTCCTCGTCGTGCGCGGCCCACACCGCGCCGCGACAACCGGCTCGCCCTAAGCGATCGCTCTAATCGATCGCCCGATCGCTCGCCGGCTGCGGATTTCGCCAAGAGTGCGGAGGCCGCGTACATTCATTGGGGATGATCGAGAACATCATCAACAGGAATCCGACCCCAATCAGATTCTGGTACCCGGGGCCAGGCGGGGTCGAGGAGAAGCGGCCCCAAAAATACATTCCAACCGCCACGGGAAAGATGACCAGATGGGCTCGTGCCAGCGGCTTCCAATAACTGGCCGCGGCCAAGGTACCAACCAAGAGGGCCAGCCCGTAGAGCAGCCACTGCGAAGGACTTCGGTCTTCGTTGGGAAAAATATAGGGGCTAACGGCCAGCCAGACTGCCAGCATGACTTCCACGACGCGCGACCACATCAGCCGGCCTCCCGAACCATTTCCCGTCCGACTTCGACGCCCACCGGATGGCGGCCGCCCCAAAACACCTTCCACAACGCGGACCAGCCGCCACGTTTTTTCACCCGCCACAAGTAGCGGATCGACACGCTCACTTCATCCCAGGCCCAGTAGACCAGGATTAAGGAGATCAAAGCCGTCACGAGGCAAAGAAAGCACCAGTAACCGACGACGAACGCTTGGGCAATCACGAGAATCACGCTCACAATGCCCAGCGGAATCACGTCGATGCCAAACAGGATGACCATCCAAGGCCGATACTGCCACCGCCGCGTCGAACCAGCTAAGCCAAAGATGCAGTCTCCGAGATAGGCGAGCGCTCCGAGGGCCGCGTCGTGGATTCCAATCCGGCGGTACATGTCTTTGGCCACATTGGAATCCAAGACCTTATTGCTTTGATCGCCGAAGACCGGATCCCAGGTGGTCTCGATCAACTTCCACTGGTACAGCGAAAGATGGACGCTGATTACCGCCGCAACGGTCGCGAGGACGCAGATGGGAATCCGCTGCGACCAGCTCGAAGGGTTGTAGTCGTAGGGATAAACCGGTGCGTCGATGGAATCCAGTTCTGACTCGTCCGCAGGAGCGGCAGAATCGGGTGCATCAGAGCCCATGGAAACGATCCTTCCTCGGTGCGGAAGCGTCTAAAGCCGATTGAATTGCAAACCTGCGGGCCGAGTCCTGTCAGAAAATCTCTTCATTATTACCCTCCCCCCGGGAGGGTCGAGCGTCAGCGAGGGGAGGGAGAGCAATCCCTAACGATAGCCCCAAGTGAAACTCACCGCGGCGGATTGCCCTCCCCGCTCGTTCCTCGCGACCCTCCCGGGGGGGAGGGTGCCGGTTGTGGGCCTCTGGCAGGGCCTACTCCTGCAGACCGTTCTCTTGAATCCACTTTTGGGGATCTTGCTTCAGGTTCTCGACGATTGCCGGGACGACATCGATCAAGCGGTGGCGTGGCTGCCAACCGAGCATTTCTTTGGCGCGGCTGACGTCCAACGCATAATGGTCGTCGGCCATGCTGATCATGAATGGCTTGATAAAAGAGTCGCCCCCTGCCGCTACATCGCTGACCGCCGCTCCAACTTTCGCCAGGGCTTTGGGGACGACGACGGTCGACCATTCGCGGCCGTGAATCAGTTCGCCAATCAGATCCTGCAGCTCCGCATAGCTCGGCGGATCGGGCTCGCCAATCAGAATCGGTGTCCCGGCGGGTATCGAGTCGCGGCGTTCGACGGTGCGCACGATTGCATCGACCGCGTCGTCGAGATGCACGGCCGATTGTCCCGTGCTGGTATCGCCCGGGAAAAAATGGCTCTGAAAGTCGCGGTCATAGATGCGTTTAATCTGCTGGACGAGCGTCGGTTGTTGGCCCATCTCGTTGTAGACTCCGGCGATTCGCAGCAGCACGCTGCGCACGTCGGGGTGACCGTCGCGAATCAATTGTTCGGTTTTAATTTTGCTGGCCGGGTAAGGCCATTTGGCCACCAGTGGGTCGTCCTCGCGGATGTGCTCTCCCACCTCGCACGGCGCGTGGACCAGCATCGTGCTGGAAAAGAGGAATTGTTCGAGCTCGACTGCCTGCAGCGCGTTGAGCAATCGATCGGTTCCCTCGATCGTCACCTTTTCATACATCGGGCTGTCCTCGCCCGAAAAATCGTAGAAGGCGGCCAGATGCACGACGCTGGCGACGTGATCGCCATTGCGCCGCCGCACTTCGTCAATCGCTCCCCGCACAGTGCCGTAGTCGGTCACCTCGAACTCGACATCGTGCACATGCGGCAGATGCTTCGGTGGCTCGGGCATCCCCACGCGGTCGAAGGCGAACACCTCGTATCCTCGCGCGGCCAGCTCGCGGCAGACCGGAAACCCGAGAAGTCCGGCGCTGCCAGTGACGATTACCGAAGGGCGTGCATCGGCCATGACGAATGCTCATACCAGAGAGAGACCAGGAGTTGCCGGTCACCTCTGCAAGCGGCGTGCCCACTCACCGTTGCCCTTTCGCATCGGCAGAAAACCCTGAGCCGACGGCGCTAGCCGCGGGTTCTGCGGGGGAAACCCTCGGCTGCGAGGCCCGAGGCTAGCGCCTACGGCTCAGAAAGCTCGAAGCCCACTCACCGGTCGCCTTTCGCTCCGCATCGTCGCCTTTCGCTCCGCATCGTCGCCTTTCGCTCCGCATCGTCGCCTTTCGCTCCGCGAAAGTAGCGCGCGGTATCGCTACTTTCGCGGAGCGAAAGGCGACGATGCGAAAGGCGACTAGGGCGCAACCAGTTGCCGCAGCGATCCGACCGCCCGTCCGACGAGCGAGCGACTGTCGCCGAGGATCAGCATGCCCTGCTGGCCAGCCCGCAGCCGCTCGGAGACCGGCTCGCTCAACGGCGAGCGGCTTTCGCTCCGCGGCCGCGTCAAGCGATAGGTCGCGGCGGCAGCGCGAGACTCAGCCGACTCCTGCGGCTGCGGCTCCACCGGGAGCGGCCCACCGGCGGTGACGGCCAGCGCGGGGTGCGGAATCCGCTGTCCGACCCGTGGCTGAGGGCTGGCCGGGACGACTTCGACGTGGGTTCCGCCGCGGAGCCGCACCGCGCAGACCGCTCCCCGCTCGACCGCCTGCAGGTACGCCTCTAGGTCCGAACCATCGATCGACGCCAACAGCTCCTTGGAACTCTCCTCCCCGACGCACAGCAGGACATCGCCGCGGCGGGCGAACCGCCCGAGCCATCGCTCGGGATGCTGAGAGCAGACGACGCCGTCGCGGTGGGCCCGCACGCGCAGCGAATCGATCTGCCGATCCAGCTCGTCAAGGCTTCGCAGCAGCCCCGAGTGCCGCTCGGTCTCGGCCGCGGCGAGGGCTCTCTGACCGTCCCGGCTGAGGCGACGCGCGCGGAGGCTTGAGGCTTCGGCTTCCAGGGCCAGGTGATCTCGCTGCACCCGCAATTCGGGATCGTCCAGCACGATCAGCAGCTCCCCAGCCTGAACCCGTTGGCCGTTGCGCACGGCGACCTCGACCACGAAACCATCGCACGCGGCGCGAGCAATTTGCTGGTCGCGATACTGGACGACGACCGGGACGCGACGGCCGAGCGGCGAGGGAATCGCGGCCAGCAGGCCGACGCCCAGACACACCGCACTCCCCGCGGCCCAGACCCGGTGCCGGCTGGCGACCCAATCGACATCGCGGCGGATTCGCCCCATCCACTGCGCCAGCGGCAGGACCACCCAGAGCAAGACGGCGACCGCGGCGAGCATCACGCCCCAGCCTCCCGCCCACAGCGAAACGCTGATCACCAACCCCGTCATCCAGACGCATTGAAAGATGACCGAGCCCATCGCATGCACGAGCGCCACCTGAGCCCGCCATCCGCTCAGCAATCCCGGCGGTCGACTGCGGCCGAACAACCATCCCTCGAGCGTCGCGAGCAGACGCTGCCGACCATGCATCCGCAGATTGGGAATCTCCAACAGATCGGCCAGCACATAGTAGCCGTCCAAGCGGAGCAACGGATTGGCGTTCACGACCAGCGTCGCCGGCCCGGCGAGCATCGCCACCTGGACGGCGACGTGCCGCACGAAATCGCTCTCGGCCCACCACCAGACCCAAGCCGCCAAGCCCGCGATGCCGAGCTCCACATACATTCCGGCCAGCGCGATCTGGATCCGCGACCACCGCCGCGGCAATCGCCACGCATCGGTCACGTCGACAAACGGGAGTGGAGCGAACAGGAAGAAGAGAATGCCGGCTCGACCGACACGCACCCCCTGCCGCCGGGCGGCGATCGCGTGCCCCGCTTCGTGAGCCAGCTTCAGCAAACACCACAGCGCACCCCACAACAGCCAGGACTGAGGCGTAAACAGCCGCCGCAACTCGGCGGCGAACTCCGCCGAGTGCACCGCCACGATCCCCAGCCCGCTGAGCACCACCACCAACCAGAGCAGCGATCCGCGGAGCGAAAAGAGCGGCCCCCACCAACCCACGCCCCGCTCCGCCAGGCGATCACCGTCGAGCAGATTCAGTCGCTTGCTCAGCAGCGGCGACAAGTACCGAGCCGCAAAAGCCGGCGCCGCTTTCCAAATCCCGCTGGTTCCGCTTCCGCTGCCTCCGCCAGCTCCGCTGTTTCCGCCCGCTCCACTGTTTCCGCCAAAACGCGTCTCGCCCCGCACTCCGGCCCCGCCACCGGCGAGCTCAGCCTCGGCCGGCTCGACCACTTCGGCCAGCCCCTGCTGCACCAGTCCCGCAAGCAACCGGACGATGTCGCTGACAGTCCACGGCGTCCCCAGTTGCTCGAGTTGCCGAGCCACTTCGGCGACGCTGCGGGTCCCGTCGAGCAGCATCGCGACCTGGAACTCGTCCGGGCCGAAATGGAAGAACTGGCCCTTTTGATGATGATGGCAGACATACGTCCGCCGCCCCTCGGCGCTGCGTTCGATGAACGAGAGCTCCGGGAGCAGTGCGACGCGGAGGGTGGGTGCGGCCGCCCCACTCGCTCGAGTTCCACTCGCTCGAGCGTCGGCTTGGAGCGGAGCATCCATCGGCGGGCTCACCATCCGATGCTCCGCAAGGCTGCCTCGGTGACGCGGCGGAGCAGCGGCCAGGCGAGCGGTCGGCGGGGACCGTAGAGGACCGCGGTTCCCCGCATGCCGGGTCGCAGTCCGCCGCCCGGATTCTCCAGTTCCCACTGGCCGACGAAGACGTTCCGCTCGTCCCGCACTTCGGCCGCCGGGTAGAGCACGTCGAGGCGGCCCTCGAGCATCTCGGTCGCAGCCGCATCGAGCCGGACGCAGGCCGCCGCATCGGCCGCCACGTAGCGAATGTCGCGCTCCGGAATTTCGACCTCGATCGTCATCCGTTCGAGCGGGGCAATCTCCCACAGCGGTTTGCCCACCTCCAGCGGCGAACCGATCGCTTTTCGCAGATCGCCGCTGACGATCACGCCCTCAATCGGGCTGCGGATTTCCAGCCCCGCAAGCCGCTGCTCGAGCAGCTCGATCCTCCGCTGCAGCTGACGCGCCTCGAGGTCGGCCAGTTGCGACTCGGCGATTCGCCCACTGGCCAGGGCCGCATCGCGTTGACGTTGCGCCCGTCCCGAGTCGGCCTGCAGCGCTTCCAGCTCCAGACGCAACGGCCGACCGTCGAGCAGGGCCAGCAGTTCCCCCTCGGCCACGCGGTCCCCCGGCTGGACGGCGCACTCGAGCAGCGTCGCCTCGAAGGGGGCGGCGATCAAACGCTGGCGGACCGCGTCGACGCTCGCTTGGCAGTGAACTCGGTAGGGCACCGGAAGCAACGCGACGACGGCCACCGCGGCGGCGGCGGCCGCCACGAGCCGCATCCGCCGCCCGTGTTGCCAAAGCCCACGCTGCCACGAGCGATACAGGCCGAGCGATGGCCGGTTCCAAAACACCGCGGCGAGCGCCGGTGCTGCCTGCTCAAGCGTATCCCACATCTCCCGCGCCGCGCCGCCAGCGACAGGGCTGGCAATCCACAGCAGCGCCCGCCCCGGCCCCTCGGGCTCGCTCAGCCGAACAATGCAATCGCTGCCACTGCGGAGCACCCCTCGTGGGGCAGCGTTCAGCCGCCGCCAGTGCAGGCTGCTCTCATGCCACAGCGAGCTTTCGGTCCCCAGCCGTCCCAGACGACTGTCGTAGATCCGGCTGATCTTCGTCTCGGTTCCCCACAGCAGCCGCACGACGCGGCCGCCCCCGCTAGCCAAGCTCCCGCTAGCCTGGGCACTGCTAGCCAAGCTCCCGCTGGCCTGGGCACTGCTAGCCAAGCTCCCGCTGGCCTGGGCACTGCTGGCCTGCGCACTGCTGGCCTGCGCACTGCTGGCCGATGCAGCACTGGCGAGCGAGCCGTTGGCCTCCGCCACCGCGTGCACCAGACGCTCCGCAGCGGCCGCCCGGGTCGGTTGATTCGCCACCGCGGCGATCAGCTCCCACGCATCGAGTGCCGTGGCGAGAGGAGCCTCGCTGGCCGTGTCGGGACGAGTCCCGGCGGCCGTGGCGGTTGGGGGAGTGCTGACCGCGGTGCTCATCGAGATGCCCGCAAGTTGGAAGTCTGCCCGGAACCGTTGGGGAAGGTAACCGTGCAGCGGTCGCCGGCTTTCAAGCGCCCCTCGGGGTTGGGCAGCAAGATCCGAATCTGCACCGTGCCGCTCTCCCCTTCGATGGCCGGAGCGATCGTTTGGACGTGGGCGGTCAGCTCCGAGGGGACGGTGGACAGGCGGACGCGGACGAACGTTCCTTGCCGGACTCCGGCGGCGTACTCGGCGGGAATGCTGACCACGGCGACGAGTTGGTCGGTGGCGATCAAGTGCACGACCGCCGGATCGCTCGGCGAGACGAACTCGCCCGTTTTGCGGAACACGTGGGCGACGGTGCCCGTGATCGGGGCACGGATCAAGCGACGACTCAGCTGCAGCTCGCACCGCTTGAGCTCGGCCGCTCGAAGTTGCCGTTCCTCTTCCACCGTCAACAACCGCGCTTCGGCGATCTTCAAATCGGCTTCGGCTCGCTTGAGCTCATCCGGGCGTGCCAGCCCTTCGAGACGGAGGCTCTGCAACCGCTCGAGGCGGGCGGCGTGCAGCTCCCGTTCGGCCGCGGCGGCTTCGAGCGGTCCGCGCATCTCCATCTGCAAGCGAGCAACCTCGACGGCGGCAGCTTGCAGCGAATCGTCGAGCACGGCGATCACGTCGCCGGCCTCGACTCGATCGCCGATCCGAACGCGGACCTCTTTCAGATTGCCCATCTCCAGAGCCGCCACGTGGATGTCCTCGAGCGGCTCGACAAATCCATCGAACTGCAGCGACTGGGCCGACAGCTCCACCGGCGGGGCTCCGGCCCAGCACACCACTGCCAGCGCGCTGACCATCAGCCGTTGGAGCAGTGCCCCCGGCAGTGGCGAAGCGGTCGTGCGGCTCGCAGTCATTTGCATGGTGATTCTCTCGCTCGCGCCAACCCGTGCGTCTCAATGCTGAACCACGATCATCAGCTCGCCGGGGGGGTGCTGTCCGCACAAACATAGGACGCGATAAGCCACTACTCCAAAATTGTTTTCTCCGAAATACTCCGTTCGGCGGGCGGATCATGGCGGTGGTACCGGACGCCGAGCGCCGCTGCATCCTGAACCGGCTCGATCCGCTCACTGGTGAGCAGCGTGCCCATCGCGGTTTGCAAGCGGACCAGCGCCACGCGATAGCCCACCCGCGCGGCGACCAGCATCTCCTCGGCATCGGTTCGCCGGCTTTGGGAGTCGAGTAGGTCTTGGAGCACCAGCCCGGCTGGGCCTCCGTCCCCGGCGATCAACTCCCAGCGGCGCTGCAAGTATTCCTCCTCGGCTCGCGCCGCCTCGGCCGTCCGGTACCGAGCGGCCGACTCGGCGATCGAAACCGAAACCTCCCGCACGGCCGTCTCGATCTCCGCCCGCGAATCGAGAATCGCTTCGCGGAGCGCTTCGGTTTCGCGGAACATCTGCGAGCGGGCCGCACGGTGCTTGGCCTGCGCCGCACGGCGCCCCACCGGCAGCTCCATCTGAACCCCGGCAGCAAAACCGGGTTCCCCTTCGGTGAACTGGTCGATCATCGAGCCGAACGCGTCGCGGTTCCCGTTCAAGCCGGCCAGATACGTTTCGAGCAAGGCGTCCAGCTGGGGCTTTAACTGGTTGCGGGTCACCGCCACCTGCAACCGGGCCTCTTCCAGTTGGGCCGCGGCGAGGTGGATCTCGGGGCGATGCTCCAAGCCGGTTGCCAGAGCCGCTCGCAGATCGATCGGCTCCTGGATCCACTCCCGCGCGACCTGCGGGATCAACTCCTGCGACGCGACGGCCGAGAGCGCGGGGGAGCCCACCCAGCGGGCCAAGAGGGTCTGCTCATTGCGGAGATCGGCTTCGGCGCGGATCAGCCGGTCGCGACGCCGAGCCACGTGCTCGCGAGCCCGCAGCATCTCGACCGGCCCGGTATCGAAGTTGCCTCGCCCGGCCACGATCCGCTCGATCCGCAGCCCCCGCTCGAGCAAATCGCGCTGCTGCAGCAAACGACACCGCAGCTCGTACACCTTCCAGTACGAAATCATCACGTTGGCGATCTGCTCTTGCACCTGACTCTGCATCTGGTGCCACGCCGCGTCGCTCTCGATCCGTGCCTGCAACAGCAGACGCTCGTTGTACAACCGGCCCGCACCGGCCAAGAGCGGCTGCGAAAGACTGAGGCTCAGCCGGGCGTTTCCCTGGTTCTCAGGAGTGAAGAAGACGCTGTTGCTGTCGAGCAACCCGAGTTGCTGCGAAGCGCTCCACTGACCACCGCTGCGGGTCAACTTGCGGACGCCGAACTGGTTATTCCACGACGCCTCTCGCGACCGCGGTGGTCCGCCGGTGATCAGCGTGTTGCCGACCGGATCGCTGGTCCGCCCGGCCCGCGATTCAACCAGCGCCAACGGATCGAAAGCCGCATCGGCAACCACGACCTCGGCCAGCGCCACCTGCGCGTCCATTCCCACGGCGAGGACCCGCGGGGAATGAAGGAGCGTGTCGACCAGCAAAGTGTCGAGATCGAGCGGGATCGGAGCAGCCTGCTCCAGCACCGCCGCTCCGACCTGCTCCTTCCACCACTCCACTTCGTTGGTGCCCATCGCCGGAGGGACCGCCAACACGGGCCCCTGCACTTCAGCCGGTTCTTGCACTTCAGCCGGTTCTTGCACGCCAGCCGGTTCTTGCACGTCGGCAGGTTGGGGGTCCGGAAGAGGCAAGCGACGAGGCGCTTCCTGCGCAGCGGCGACCGCCGGGGAGATGCAGGACATCGCAACCCCCACGCACAGCGCTACGCGTCTCGAAGCCTTCCTACGTCCCGGCATCCTGCCAATCCAGTTGTCTTGCGTACCCCGTCAAATCCTGTCCTACGCCCCGCTCACCTCAATGGACTCCGGGATGTGCCTCTCATGCTTCGGCCTCCCCTCTTCGGCAGGACCATCACAAATCTTCAGTCCGTGCTAATTGCTGCAATCGCGCTCAAGGCGACCCTCGCAAGCGCCAAAATCGACAGGTCCGCAATATCCACCCCAGCCCGCAAACCCTCGCGAAAGTCCCTGCACGCTCGTGGGAATGTCCTATTTTTGCAGCGTAAGCACTCACGGATCCTACCGCCCGTTGTGGGTATCGAACCGGACGCCGCGAGAGCTTGAGAAACGGTGGCAAACTGCCGGAACCCGCGGTGGAGTGAGGCGCATGAATCGAGCTGACGAGTCCCAAGTCCCAGCCGCACAGCACCGTTTCGACTTCTACCGTCTCGAGGACCGCGTGCTGCTCAACGCCGCGGGGCTCGAGGGAGTGGAGGGAATCGAAGCTCCGAGCGAATTGCCCGACAGCGAGTGGGTCGACGCCTTGCTCGCTGCATCGCACTCCGAGGGCGAAGCGGCGGACAACGCACAGTCCTCACTGCCCTCGCAATCCGACACACCGCTCGAATCGGAAGCCCTGGCCGAATCGGAAGCCCTGGCCGAATCGGAAGCCCTGGCCGAATCGGAAGTCCTGGCCGAATCGGAAGTCCCGGCCGAATCGGAGGTGTTGCCGCGACGGCTCGAGGTGATCGTCGTCGACGCCGCGGTCGAGGATGCGGAGACGCTCATCGAGGGGCTTCGCGATCCGCACGCTGCCGACCGCGACTGGCTGGTCATTCGGCTCAGCTCCGACGGGGATGCGATCAAAGAAATTACGGCTGCCTTGGAATCGGTCGACTCGGTCGATGCGCTGCACATCCTCAGCCACGGCGACGGCAGCTCGCTCGAGCTCGGCGGCGAGCGGCTGACCCGCGATGCGCTGCTAGCCGATGCCGGCAGCATTGCCCGCTGGGCCGACTCGCTCAGCAGCGAAGCCGATTTGTTGATCTACGGCTGCTCGCTGGCGTCGACCGCCGAAGGCCGCGAGCTGCTCGAATCGTTCGCTGCGCTGACCGGTGCCGACGTCGCCGCCAGCGATGACCCGACCGGCCACGCCGCGCTCGGTGGCGACTGGGTACTCGAATACGCCGTCGGAGAGCTGCAGACCGAGATCGCCTTTACCACCGAAGCCCAGTCGGCGTGGAGCGGGCTGCTGGCAACCTTCACGGTCACCAACACCAACGACAGTGGAGCCGGCTCGCTTCGCCAAGCGATCGCCGACGCCAACGCCTCGGCGGGCAGCGATACGATCCGCTTCAACATCAGCACGGCCGACGGCGGCTACATCGACCCCACCCCGGGCAGCCCCGGCAGTGGAGACGAGTACTGGAGGATCAGCGTCCTCTCCTATCTCGGCAACATCACCGACACGGTCACGATCGATGCCACCACCCAGCCCGGCTACGGCGGCACCCCGGTGATCGAACTCGATGGGAGCGGAGCCGGTTCCCCAACCGCCGGTCTGCTGCTCCGAGCGAGCAACAGCACGATCCGCGGCTTGAGCATCCATAGCTTTGCGGACGAAGGGCTGGAAATCGACGGCGGAGGCGGCGCTGGCGACGGCAACGTGCTGGAGAACAACTGGATCGGCGTCACCGCTGCCGGAGTGGCGGTGGGCAACGGCGACAATGGCGTATTGCTCTTCAACGGCGCCAGCAACAACATCCTCCGCAACAACGTGATCAGCGGAAACGGAAACGACGGCATCGAGATCGAGCCGGGGGCCAACGACAACAACTGGATCTACGGAAACACGATTGGTCTCAGCCCCGACGGCTCGACCGCCGCGGCCAACGGGGGCCACGGCATCCTGATCCGGGGTGGCCCCAGCGGAAACGTGATCGGGACCAATCTTGATGGTGCGAATGACGCCGCCGAGCGAAACACCATCTCCGGTAACAGCGGCGACGGCATCTTCCTCGATGGCGCCGTCGCGACAGTCATCCGAGGCAACTACCTCGGGACCGACGCGAGCGGTACGATCGCCATCGGCAACGGCGACGAAGGGATCAGCCTCCAGAACTCCACGAGCAACACGACGATCGGCGGCAGCAGCGCCGCGGCGCGCAATCTCATCTCCGGAAACGACGGTCCGGGCATGCTGGTCCAGAGCGGCTCGAGCGGGACGATCATCCAAGGTAACTACATCGGCACCGACGTCACCGGCACCCTCGACCTCGGCAACGCTAAATTCAGCTCGGCGGGCGATCAGAGCGGGATTCGCTTCGCAGGCGCTGGCGCCGGCAATATCGTCGGTGGCACCGCCGCCGGCCAAGGCAACTTGATCGCCTTCAACACCTTCCACGGTGTTGAAGTGAATAGCACCACTACAGGCGTCTCGATTTATGGCAACTCGATCCACTCCAACACCGGCCTCGGGATCGACCTCGATGGCGGCACCGAGGATGGCAATCTGGTCACGGCCAACGACGCAGGAGACGCCGACACGGGGGCCAATGACCTTCAAAATTTCCCCGTCCTCACCTCCGCCCAGTCGACTGGCTCGGCGGTCACCGTCACCGGTTCGCTCCACAGCACGGCGAGCCGAACGTTCCGCGTCGAGTTCTTTGCAAACTCTTCGGGTGCCGCGGGAAGCTACGGCGAAGGCGAAACCTACCTCGGCTTCGTCAACGTCACCACCGACGGATCGGGAAACGCGTCGTTCAATACCACGTTGGCCGCTGCGATCGGAGCCCACGATCTGATCAGCGCGACGGCGACCGATCTGACCACCGGCAGCACCTCGGAGTTCGCCGCGAACATCGAGTCGAACGAAGCTCCCACGCTGTCCGCCTCCAGCCCCAACGCGCTGTACGTCGAGAATGCGGCTCCGATCTATGACGCTTCGGCACTCGCCGCCGATGCCGACTCGAGCAACTTCGATGGGGGCGTCTACACAGTCGCGTTTTTCGCCAATGGAACTGCCCACGACCGCCTCGGAATCCGCAACGTCGGGACCGGTGCCGGGCAGATCTCGACCAGCGGCAGCAACGTCCTGTACCAAGGCACCGCGATCGGCACTTTCAGCGGAGGCACCAATGGATCGACTCCGCTGGTGATCAACCTGAATTCAAACGCGACCGGCTCCGCGGTCCTGGCGCTCTCGCGAGCCATCACCTACCACAACGTCTCGGAGAATCCGTCGACGGCGACGCGCACGCTGCGGGCCACGCTCAGCGACGGCGACGGCGGAACCAGCGGGCCAATGGACATCAATGTCTATGTCGTCCGCGCCAATGACGCCCCGGTGCTCACCCCCGCGACACCCTCGCTCCCAACGATCAGCGAGGACGCGACGAACAACGGCGGCCAACTCGTCTCGAGCCTGCTCGGCAGTTCGCTCAGCGATGTCGACAGTGGCGCGGTCGAGGGAATCGCCATCACGGCCACCACTCCGAGCAACGGCCGCTGGGAGTACTCGCTCAACGGCGGCAGCACTTGGACCGACGTCGGCACCGTCACGAACAGCAGTGCCCTGCTCCTCCGCAGCACGGACTTGGTCCGCTTCGTTCCCGATGCCGAAAACGCCGATACGGCCAGCTTCACTTTCCGCGGCTGGGACCAGACCAGCGGATCGGCAGGCGGCAAAGTCAGCACGGCAACCAACGGCGGCACCTCCGCCTTCAGCACCGCCACCGACACCGCCGAGATCACCGTGACGGCGGTCAACGATGCCCCGCTCGCCGCTGATATCGAAGCCGCAAACCTCAGCTACACCGAGAACGCCGGAGCCCAGGCCGTTACCGCCTCGCTGACGCTCGACGATGTCGACGTCGAGGATCCCAATCTCGAATCGGCCGTCGTCCAAATCACGGGCAACTATGCCGCGGGGGAAGATTTTCTAGCATTCGTGGACACCGGTGCGATCACCGGCAGCTGGAATGCCGCCACCGGTACGCTCACCCTGACCGGCTCGGCCACGGTCGCCGACTACCAAGCGGCCCTCCGAAGCGTCACCTATGAAAACACGAGCGACGCTCCCTCCACCGCAACTCGCACCGTCACTTTTACGGTCCATGACGGAGAGCTCGCGTCCAACACCCAATCGCGAGGGATCGCCATCTCCGCGGTCAACGACGCGCCGTGGATCACCTCCGACGGCGGAGCGGCCACCGCGACCCTCAGCCACACGGAGAACACCACCGCGGTGACTACCGTGACCTCCGACGACCTCGACGGCGGTTCCCCCACCTTCAGCATCTCCGGCGGTGCCGATGCCGCCCGGTTCACGATCGATGCCAACACCGGTGAATTGAACTTCGCAGCAGCACCCAACTACGAGGCGCCCACCGACGCCAATGCCGACAACCGCTATGAAGTCATCGTCACCGTCTCCGATGGCGCCGGCGGCACCGACACCCAAACGCTCGCGATCGATGTCACCGACGTCAACGAGTCTGGCGCTACGCCGGTGATCGACACCAACGCGGCAGCGAACGAGATCGATGAAGACGCGGTGATCGGTTCGGCAGTCGGCATCACGGCCAGCTCGAACGACGCCGACGGTACCGACTCGGTCAGCTACTCGCTCGACGACGACGCAGGGGGCCGGTTTGCGATCGATGCGAACACCGGCATTGTGACCCTCGCCGCAGGACTCGACTACGAATCCAACACCAGCCACAGCGTCACCGTTCGAGCGACCAGCACCGACGGCTCTTCGACCACCCAGAATTTCACGATCAACGTCAACGATGTCGATGAGTTCGACGCTACGCCGGTGATCGACGCCAACGCGGCGGCGAACGAGATCGACGAAGACGCGGTGATCGGTTCGGCTGTCGGCATCACGGCTTCATCGGACGACGCCGACGGCACCGACTCGGTCGGCTACTCGCTCGACGACGACGCGGGGGGCCGGTTTGCGATAGATGCCAATACCGGTGTCGTGACCCTCGCTGCGGGACTCGACTACGAAACGAGCACCAGCCACAGCGTCACCGTCCGAGCGACCAGCACCGACGGCTCGTCGACCACCCAGAACTTCACCATCAACGTCAACGACGTCGACGAGTTCGACGCCACGCCAGTAGTCGACGCCAACGCCGCAGCGAACGAGATCGACGAAGACGCAGTGATCGGTTCCGCGGTCGGCATCACGGCCAGCTCGGACGACGCCGACGGCACCGACTCGGTCAGCTACTCGCTCGACGACGACGCAGGCGGCCGGTTTGCGATCGATGCCAACACTGGCGTCGTGA
>NZ_WRPR01000107.1 GCF_010367455.1 Candidatus Laterigemmans baculatus
GGTTTGCTCGTCGCCGTAGGTTTCCTGGGTTCTCCGGGCGCCGCAAAGGAAGGAAGGGCTGTGACCCCGTTTGCGCCCTCCGGGCGCCGCAAAGGAAGGAAGGGCTGTGACCCCGTTTGCGCCCGGGCTGTGACCCCGTTTGTGCCGTGACCCCGTTTGCGCCTCAAAGGGGGTCACAGCCCTGCGAGAAGGTTCGCTAAAGGACGCAGGTTCGCTGGCTTTCTCAGCTCTGATTTTGTGCCCAGATTGCCTCTGCGTTCCCGTATGGGGTCACCGCTCCCCGAAAGGGTCACAGCCTTTCTCAAGGGTTCGCCAAGCGGCGCTCCCCGAAGGGGTCACAGCCTTTCTGGACGGTTCGCCAAACGGTGCAGACTTCCTCGGTTTGCTCGTCGCCGTACGTTTCCTACGTTCTCCGGGCGCCGCAAAGGAAGGAAGGGCTGTGACCCCGTTTGCGCCGTGACCCTGCGCCCGGGCTGTGACCCCGTTTGCGCCGTGACCCCGTTTGTGCGCCCCAAAGGGGGTCACAGCCCTGCGCGCCCCAAAGGGGGTCACAGCCCTGCGAGAAGGTTCGCTAAAGGACGCAGGTTCGCTGGCTTTCTCAGCTCCGGTTTTGTGCCCAGATTGCCTCTGCGTTCCCGTAGGGGGTCACAGCCTTTCTGAGGGGTTCGCAAGACGGTGCAAGCTTCCTTGGTTTCCTCGTCGCCGTAGGTTTCCTGGGTTCTCCGGGCGCCGCAAAGGAAGGAAGGGCTGTGACCCCGTTTGGGAGCACTCCGGGCGCCGCAAAGGAAGGAAGGGTTGTGACCCCGTTTGGGAGCAAAAAAACTTTGAACTTCCCGCCGTTTGTCGATAGCCTTGCTGCTGGGGCGTTTGCCATCTGTTCTGGGACCGGCAGGGCGAGTGAGGCGACGAAACGATGAACTACGCCGCGACTCTCGCCGTGCTCTTCCTGCTCGGCTGCTCGCCGAGCCTGCTGCGAGCCGCGGATGGGGCATTGGCGGCTGAGCGTGGCCCGGCGGGCAACGGGGACGTCATCTTTTCACGCGACATTCAGCCCTTGATCAGCAAGCACTGCTTGCTCTGTCACGGGCCGGACGAGGCGGAAGGCGGAGTGCGGTTGGACGTCGCGGAGCTAGCCGCCGCTGCGGCCGATTCCGGGGCCCGGGCGATCGTCCCAGGCGACGCCGAGCAGAGCGAGCTGCTGCGGCGGGTGACCAGCAGCGATCTGTCGGAGCGGATGCCGCCAGACGGAGAGCCGCTGAGCGACGAGCAGGTTTCGCTGCTGCGGCAATGGATCGAGCAGGGAGCGGAGTACGAGCCGCACTGGTCGTACCGACCGGTCCGCAAACCCGGGCTCCCCAGCCTGCAAAGTGATGCGAACATCCGCAACCCGATCGACCGTTTCGTGCTCGCCCGGCTGGAACAAGCTGGCATCGACCCTTCCCCGGAGGCTGATCGGACAACGCTCATCCGGCGGCTCTATTACGATCTCCTCGGTTTACCACCCACGCCTCAGGAAGTGGACGCATTTGTCCGTGACTCGCGGCCCGCCGCCTATGAGCGATTAGTCGATCGGTTGCTCGCCTCGCCCCATTTCGGCGAACGCTGGGGACGCCATTGGCTCGACCGAGCACGGTACGCGGATTCCGATGGTTATGAGAAAGACCGGGCTCGCCTCCACGCTTGGCTGTACCGCGACTGGGTGCTCGATGCCATCAATCGCGATTTGCCGTTCGACCGGTTCACGATCGAGCAATTGGCTGGCGATCTGCTGCCCGAAGCCACGCCGCGGCAACGCTTGGCGACCGCCTTTCACCGACAGACCTTGACCAATACCGAAGGGGGGACCGACCAGGAGGAGTTCCGCGTCGAGGCCACGTTCGACCGCACCGAGACGACCGCGGCGGTTTGGATGGGGCTGACGATGACCTGCGCCCGCTGTCACACGCACAAGTACGACCAGATCACCCACCGCGAATACTATCAGCTGTTCGCCTTCTTCAACTCTGCCGACGAAGCGGAACTCGAGGTCGTGCGGAGCGAGCAGGAGCTGGTTGCGCTCAAGCCAGAGGCCGCTTCCGCTCCGGCGATCAAGATGGCAGTGCTGAATCCTGCCGAGCGAACGACCACGATTCTCGAGCGAGGCGACTTCTTGCAGCCCGCGAAGGAAGTGGCCAGCGGCGTGCTGGAAGTGCTCAGCCGAGTCCATCCGCTGCGGTCGCGGCACGCGGAGCCGTCTGCCGATCGGCTCGACTTGGCCCGGTGGTTGGTCGATCCCCAGCATCCGCTCGTGCCGCGCGTTGCGGTCAACGACGTCTGGGCCAGACTGTTTGGCAGCGGGATCGTCGCCACCGTCGAGGACTTTGGCGTCCGTGGCGATCAGCCGTCGCATCCCGAGTTGCTCGATTGGCTGGCGTGGAATTTCCCTCGGTCGATGGCGTGGAGCCGAAAGTCGCTGATCCGCACGATCGTCTTGAGCGCGACGTACCGTCAGGCATCGGTCTATCGGCCGGAGTTGCAGCGCATCGATCCGGCGAACCGTCTGCTCGCACGGCAGAACCGGGTTCGCGTCGAGGCCGAGATCGTGCGGGATCTGCACTTGGCCGCCAGCGGTTTGTTGAGCCACGAAGTGGGCGGCCCGAGCGTGTTTCCCCCCTTGCCGCCGGGAGTGGCGGAGCTGAGCTACGCGAACAACTTCAAGTGGCGGACGAGCAGCGGCGGAGACGGACACCGCCGCGGCATGTACACGTTCTTCAAAAGGACTGCTCCGCATCCCAACCTAGTCAGCTTCGACTGTCCCGATTCCAACACGACGTCGCTCGCGCGGGAAAGCAGCAACACGCCGCTGCAGGCGTTGACCACCTTGAACAACCAAGTCTTCGTCGCAGCGGCTCAGGCGATCGTGCAGCGGGTGATCGCCGAGGGGGGCGGCGATGATCGCACGCGGTTGGCTTACGCCCTCCAGTTGTGCATCGCCCGCACGCCCCGCGGCGAAGAGCTCGATCGCTTCCACGCTCTGCTGGAGACGGCCCGAGAGTACTACGCGGCCCATCCCGACGATGCCCAGGCGGTCGCGTCGCAGTATCCGACCGCCGAACTCCCCACGGCCCAGTTCGCTGCGGACGAGAATGCCGCGGCCGAGCATGCCGCGTGGGTGGTGACGCTGCGGATGGTGATGAATTTGGACGAGTTTCTTGTGCGAGATTGAAGCCGAGTGACGTGAAGAATCCGATGATCGCACGCCAAAGCCGGGGTCGCTCCGTCGATCCCGTCGCCCTCCGGACTCGCCGCGAGTTCCTCAACACGACCGCCAGTGGGCTGGGAATGGCCGCGATCGGAGCGATGCTCACCGAGGACGGTGTGTTGTCGGCCGCCGCAGCCGAGTCGACTGAAGCCGCCCTATCACACGGAGCCGCCACGGAGTTCGCCAATCCGCTGGCGCCGCGCCCGCCGCACTTCGAGCCGCAGGCGAAGGCGTGCATCTTCATCTTCATGGCGGGCGCTCCCTCGCACATCGATCTGTTCGATCCCAAACCAGTGCTCAACACGCGGCACGGCCAGCCGCTCCCCGAATCGATGCTCGAGACGGTGCGGTTCGCGTTCATCAAGAAGGACAAGGCGCTGCTGCAGGGTTCGCCCTACAAGTTTCAGCCTCACGGCCAGTGCGGCATGGAGCTGAGCGAGTTGCTGCCCCACTTGGGAAGCGTTGCCGACGATCTGCTGCTCGTTCGCTCGCTGCACACCGACCAGTTCAACCACCATCCCGGCCAGCTGATGATGCAGTGTGGCCGCGAGAGTTTCGGGCTGCCGACGATGGGCTCCTGGCTGACTTATGGCCTCGGGAGCGAATCGCAGAACTTGCCGGGCTACGTCGTGTTGACCAGCGGCCGCGGTTCCTCCGGCGGAGCCACGCTGTGGCAGTCTGGCTTCCTTCCGTCGACCCACGCCGGGGTCCTGTTCCGGAACGAGGGGGAGCCGATTCTCAACTTGAACAACCCGGCCGGAATTCCGCTCGAGCTGCAGCGGGCCGGCTTGGATGCACTCCGCGACGCGAACGGCCAGCGGTATGCCGAAGTTCACGATCCCGAGATCGCCGCCCGGATCGCGTCCTATGAATTGGCTTACCGGATGCAGACGGCAGCACCGGAGCTGATCGATTTGTCGCAGGAGAGTGCCGCGACGATCGAAGCGTATGGGCTGAACCGCACGGAGCCGGAGGGGCTCGGCGGCCGCGGCAAGCAAGGAGATACCTACAAGGGGTTTGCTCGCAACTGCTTGCTGGCTCGCCGGCTGATCGAACGGGGAGTGCGGTTCGTCAACATCATCTATGCCTCCTGGGACCATCACAGCAACATTCCCACTGAGCTGCCGTACAACGCGGGCTGCGTGGACCAGCCGATCGCGGCCTTGATCAAGGATCTCAAGCAGCGCGGCTTGCTCGATTCGACGATGGTCGTCTGGGGCACCGAGTTCGGTCGCACGCCCCTGGGAGAGAACCGCAGCGGCAAACGCGAAGTCGGCTCGGGGCGGGACCACCATCCCTATTCCTTCAGCATGGCCATGGCCGGTGGAGGTTTTCGAGGCGGGCAGGTGTATGGGGCGACCGACGAAATCGGCTGGAACGTCGTCGAGAAGCCAGTCCACATCAACGACTTGCACGCCACGATGCTGCATCAGTTCGGGCTCGACCATCTGCGGCTGACCCACCGCTTCCAGGGCCGCGATTTCCGGCTCACCGACGTCGGCGGCCGCGTCATCACCGACTGGCTCGCCTGAGGCCCCGGTTGGGAGACGTGGGGTTGATGTGGCTTTGGGGGCGGGATTTCGGTACCGTTCGCCGCCCCCTCAGCCGCCTTTTGCAGACCCTGCGATGCCTGCCGCACGCCGCCCCCACTTGGACGATCGACGCCGGTTGGTGATTTACAGCCAACGGTATTCCGCCGATGCGCCGGCCCAGGGCCAGCGGACGGCGGCTGTCGAAGCGTCGCTCCGGGGGGCCCGCAAGCCGGTTGCTGCATACGGCTGGCGCGTCCAGCGTCGGCTGCGGGCTCGCTTGTTCGGAGTTGTTCCGGTCCGTCGGCGAACGCTCCTGGCGGCCATCGCAGCCATTTTGGGAGCGGTCGTTCTGCTTGCACTGGGGCACTGGGCAGCGCTGTGGTGGCCGCCGGTGGCTCTCCGCCCGCCGCTGGCTCGCCCCCTGCGTCTGGACCGGCCCGATAGTTTTGGCGCCTGGTTCGGGGCGGCGATGATGGTCGCTGCGGCGGGCGGATCCTTTCTGATCTACCAACTCCGTCGCTACCGCGCCGACGATTACCGCGGGCATTACCGCATGTGGCGGCTCGCGATCGTGCTGTGCTTGCTGGCCAGCCTCGATGCGGTCGTGCATTTGGCGAGTTGGCTGGGTGCGGCGATCGACGTCGTGTTGGCGGAGCGGGATGTGTTGGCCGGTGCGGATTGGGTGCGGCTCCTGCTCTCGGTCGGTGGAGCTGCGTTCGGGCTGCGGATGTCGGTGGAGCTGGCACGCTGCCGGGCCGCGGCGGCGGCGATGATTTGCGCCCTGGCTCTGTTTGGAATCTCTTCAGCGACACACTGGAATCTGTTGCGGTTCGAAGCGGCGACGGCGGTCACGTGGTTGCCGATCGCACTGCTCGCCGGGCAAGGCATTTTTCTGACTTCGGTCGTGATCTACCTGAGGATGCTGTATCGCGAAGTCCGCAAGCTGGCGCCGAGTGAGCCCCTGAGTCAGCGACTCCGCAAGTTGGTCCCGGTCAGCCGGCCGAGCCGCCAGCGACGCCGCCGGGGCGAGCGGGACGCGGCTACCGAGGAGCCCCTGCCGGCGAAGCGGAAATCACCGCGACGAGCGAGCCAGGGTGCCGCCAAACGAGCCGAAGCCGAGGCATCGGAAGAGCCAGCCGATGGGGCGGGCGAGCCGTCCCGGTGGCGGCTGTGGCTCCGCTTAGGCCGCCGCAAGGCAGCTGGCGAGGAAGCGTCCACGGAAGAATCCTCCGCGGAAGAGACCGGCGAGTTCGAGGACGGCGACGCGGCTCCACGCCGCAGACGGTTCGGGCTCCCGTTTAGTCGTCGCCGCAAAGCTGCTGGCGAGGAAGCGTCCACAGAAGAATCGTCCGCGGAAGAGACTGGCGAGTTCGAGGACGGCGAGGCGGCTCCGCGCCGAAAGCGGTTCGGGCTCCCGTTTAGTCGTCGCCGCAAAGCAGCTGGCGAGGAAGCGTCCACGGAAGAATCGTCCGCGGAAGAGACCGGCGAGTTCGAGGACGGCGA
>NZ_WRPR01000108.1 GCF_010367455.1 Candidatus Laterigemmans baculatus
CGCCGGCTCATCGATCTGCCGGCTCCGCAAAAACTCCGCGAACCATCGGATGTACGGGAGCGGCGGATGCCCGTGTTTTCGAAGCTGTCTTTGTGGGCCGCCGCCCCGTAATCCGTGCCGTTCGCGGAGTCGACCACATTCCGCCCACACGGCGTCTGATTGGTTCTTCCCCTCTCACGTCATAACTGGTGCGTTCGAGATATCTGCTGCGATCCGTTCCGTGACTCGATCGGTTTGATGCGCTCGGTGCAGTTCCATCGTTCCGCCGCGGGTGCAATCGGGTTCCAGGTGCACATGACCTGATTGTGGTCTCGGATCGCGGGTGCCCAAC
This sequence comes from Candidatus Laterigemmans baculatus, assembly GCF_010367455.1. Lineage (GTDB taxonomy): Bacteria > Planctomycetota > Planctomycetia > Pirellulales > Pirellulaceae > Laterigemmans > Laterigemmans baculatus. The sequence goes on from NZ_WRPR01000108.1 coordinate 332, forward strand.
GATTGACCGCCCGGCCCCATTTCGTGACTCGATCGGCTCGATTCGCTCAGCCCTTAGAATTGTTCAACGCTAGGTGCGCGCGAGAACTGATGCGCTCGAAGATTGGCTCGGCCATTGCTCGCTGGTACACTTTGTGGTCCCGATTCGCCGGCCTATCGAGCTGCCGGCTTGTCAAAGACTCCGCGAACAAGGCGTCGAACCCGAGCGGCGGATGGAGCGTTTCCTGAAGACTATCCACTCGGCCGCCGCCGGGTTAACGCAAACGTTCGCCGAAATAGGTTTCTTCTATGGATACCGTCTATGTGGAGACCTCGGTGGTGAGCTACCTGCGTCAGGAGCCGAGAACGCAGATCGTTATGGCCGCTCGCCAGTTGCTCACTCGGCAATGGTGGGACGAGGACCGCGGGAACTACCGGCTGGTGGTATCTCAGCTCGTGATTGACGAAGCCTCGGCGGGCGATCCTGCCCTCGCCGCCGAGCGTTTGCGCGCTCTCGAAGGAATTCCGCTGTTGCCGCTTGACCCGGGCATTGCTGAAATTGCCGGTGAAATCATGTCGCGCTCGATCCTACCTGAAAAGGCTCGGACGGATGCCCTGCACATCGCGGCCGTCGCGTATCATCGGGTACAATACCTGCTGACCTGGAACTGTCGGCACATCGCGAATGCTCGGATTTTGCCTCGCATCCACGCTGTACTGAACGATCTTTCGTTGCCCATTCCGGTCATTTGCACTCCGGAGGAGATGGTTGGCGATGATTCAGAAAACGACGACTGACACTGTTCTCGACGAGATCCACCGAGTCCGCCGGGAGATTTCGGACCGGTTCGGGGGGGACCTGGGCGCCATCCTCGCGGATGCGCGAAAGCGCCAGGAGGCCTCAGGCCGCCCTGTCTGGTCCCCCGGATCGGCGAACAATGCGATACACGGGAGCGGCGGACATCGCGTTTCTGGTGGTGATGAGTCGCCTCCCGCCGCCCCGTGATCGCCGCCGTTCGTCCGCTTCAGCGACCGTTTACCGACCACGGCACGGCGTGTAAACTTGACGCTGGAGGAACGCCCATGTCGCTCGAGAACTTGCTGTCGTCGCTGAGTCCTGGCGAAAAAGTCGCCGCGATGAATTATCTGTGGCGCGAACTGTCCGCTCAGCCGGCGGAACTTCCCTCACCCGCCTGGCATGGCGACGTGCTGGCTGGTCGGGTTGCGAACCCATCGGGAGAGCCGCGACTTCCGCTTGATGCCGCCATGGATGACGTCAAGGAAAGGCTTAATGGACGTCGAGCTAAGGGATGAGGCCAGAGAGGATCTGGTTAATGGTGCGCTGTTCTATGCTGACCGATCCCTCGGACTCGAAGTGCACTTTCTCGATTGCCTCGGATGGGACCTAGAAAGCCTTAAATCCACGGCCGGCGTCCACGAGCAGTACCGTGGATTCCATCGGAAACTCTCGCAGCGATTTCCATTTGCGATCTACTATTTGGTGGCTGGTGAGATCGTTGACGTCGTTGCCGTCCTCGATTGTCGAGAGCATCCGGACTCGACTTCTGCGAGGCTCGGACGAACCATGCGATTGAGGTGAGCCGCCGATGGCCGTGGCGATGTTGACGCTGCTCACAGCGAGTTGCGGCGGTTCGAATCCGTCTCAATGGAGACATATGAGGGCGACGCGTTCCTTCGATGGCTGAGGGAATCTACCACACGACTTTCGAGTGACGCTGGCCCTGGCGAAGCGGAAACTACTCCGGTTGCACCAGATACGGGGAGCCATCCGATGCGACCGAGCGGCGAAGTCGGGCGACTTGAAGTGGAAGACCAGTCGTCGCCGTCGGCTGATCGGTAACGTTCGGCTAGTGATGACTGGTGCGCTTTCCTGACGCCGATCGAGCTATCGTTCCTGAGGAGAAGCTCCGAGAGTACCTCCTCAATTTGGGCCATCCAGTCGGCGGCCCAAAGGCCGCGTGGTTTGCCTCGATCGGCTACACGCTCGACAACTTGCGAAACCTGGCGGACGATCTACTGGAGGTCGCAAGGAACGGCGATGCGTTCGTAGCCAAGAGGTCGCCCTTTGGCGTAGAATACGAAGTGACCGGGCAGATTGGGCGGCCGGGTCACCGTCCGGCGGCGGTTGTGACCGTCTGGATTGTTGAAGGAAGCGGCCCACCACGACTGGTAACCGCCTATCCCGGCTCAAGATGATGCTTTCTGAACATTCGATGGTCGTCCTCAATCGTGATATCACGGAAGCTGGTTTGCACTCCGGTGACGTCGGTGCGGTCGTCCACGTCTACGGAACGGGCGATTCATACGAGGTCGAGTTCGTGGACGGGGATGGGACGACTGTGGCGCTAATGACTCTCGGATCCTCTGACGTGCGGCCAATTCACTCAGGGGAATTGCTGCACACTCGTCGCTGGGACGCGGCCGAACAATGAAATACACGTGAGCGACCGATGGGCTCCTGTCTGCGGATCTGACTCGTCGGCGGTCGCCACGTGATTTCCAACGTTACGTCGGATGGACGACAGGCACGGTTTGCCCCGACGACATTTAATCACCGAATATGAAGTATTCCATCGCCTCTCTGATTGCAATCGTCGCTATGGTTGCCGTTTGCCTGGCGCTGATAAAGCATCCCAGCCACCTGGCGAGTGAAATCCTTGGATTCGGAACTACATTTCTCGGCTGCGTTGGACTCGTTGTTGCTTACCACGCGAACGGTACGAAAGCCAGTTTTGGACTAACCTTTGGCGTTTTCTCGCTCGTCATACCACTTACTGTTCCATGGTATGGGAGCCGCTTGGTCACATGGATTCATGAGAATCTGACATTCGATGGCGCCAGTACACTTCCAATGGGCAATTTCGATGACCACGGGGCACACGGATTAATCTCTGCGAGCCTTGGTTTGCTGCTGGCGACGCTTGCTGCTACTGTAGCTGCCGGCATCCGCGGCAAGGCCGTCAATACTCCCCAAGAGCATTAGACGTAACCAACCGAAGAATGCGAGCCGGTGCGGCCTGGTTGCTCGCTTCGCTCGATGTCCTTATACCCGGCCGCGTTATCGGCCACGTTGAACTGGCCACTCGGGGGTTTCAGGTGTGATCCTGTCGTTGGGGTGATGTATGAGCCTCGCGCTTCAACATCTCTTCCGTGAACACTTCGACGCGTTTGCGTCACGCTATCCTGTTTCGCCCGATGCACGCCTTGCCGCCTGGTGCGTCATGCACTGTCGAACCGCGGCGCTGGGCGGACACGTCAATAGCTGTCCTGACGGGCACTTCCATCGGATCGCTTATAACTCGTGCCGCCATCGATGTTGTCCGCAGTGCCAGTGGATGGCGCGCGAGCAGTGGCTGGCCGGTTGGCGGGACGGGCTGCTGCCCTGTCCCCATCACCACATCGTGTTTACGCTCCCAAGCGAGCTCAATGAGCTGTGGAGGCTCAACAAGGCTGAGTACGCCAACATCCTGTTCGCGGCGGCCTCAGAGACGCTTGCCGAGCTGCTCGCCGATCCGAAGTATCTCGGCGGACGTGCCGGGGTGTTGTACGCGCTGCATACCTGGAAGCAGACCCTACTGCCTCACATCCGTCTGCACTGCCTGGTGACTGCCGGTGGTCTAGCCAGCTAGGGCCGTCGTGCAGGTCGGTCGTCCGCTTCGCGTTCTTCGTCGCCCAGGGTTTGTTGTTGGTGCTGCGGGTGAGCGTGTTTAGTTTCTTCTGGTGGTGATCGCCTCGAAGCGGGGTTTGCCAGGGCATGGGTCGTGAAAGCAGCGGCCGGCGTTGAACTTGCCGAGGTCCATCGAAAGGGGCATCATGGAAGTACTGCGTGGCTTGGGGCGGCGTGTCAGGAGGGGCTGATCCTGACCGCTGCTTCCAGCGCGATCATGGCCTGCTCGGCGGCGAAAAGCAATCGACCCGCCCCAGGCCACGAACGTCGCGGATTCGTTCTGCGGCATCCAGTACTTTGGGAGGTTTTCAGTTATGAAGGTAGCCCACGCAAAGCCCGAAACTCGCTGTCAAACAGGTACTGCGAACTGGCGTTAGTATGCAGTCTTCTTGGTCCTCACGTGCGTTAGTGCCGCAATTGGCGGAGTCATCGGAGGGACCATCGGCGCTGCCATGTACGGGCCGCATCCGGCTGATTGGGGGTTCGCTGCAGCTGTCGGTGTCGCTGCAGGTTTATACCTCCTTACCAGGGCTCCAATGTATCGAGTTTAGCATCCGTACCATGCCCACCGAACAAGCTGGTGGACATAATTGCCGGCATGTCGCCTGGCGCAGAGAACCGATACGTCGTTTGGCAGACTCGTCCTTATCCCTTGGGACTGCTGAGCTTGGCCTGCGGTTCGACCTCGCCACCACCGGCCGCAGCGGTGGCGAGGATCGTTGGGGTCGTTTATCAGTTGGTCTGCTCGGACGGCTGGAGTTTCCGGATCCTGTCCTGTCCAAGCGAGTGGAAGAACCAGTCTTCACCGCCGGCCCCGGTGAGCTGGTCCGCGGTTTCGTCGTCGAAGACTGTTTCGTCCGTGAGTAGGCGAAGTGGTGTGGCTCCCGTTGGGTGTGGCAGCCCTGTCCGCAGGCGTGTGACGCGCTCGGAGTAGCTGAGGTCGTTGCGGGTCCACTCCGTGAGCAGTGCAAGGATGGCCGCGTCACTGGAGTCGTAAGCCGTGCGACCACCGATCAGAAGCGAGTCCGCCGAGGCGGCTGTGAGCCGGTCCTCGCCGAGTCCTCCGATTAGGACCGCGGGGCCTTTGGCACCGTCGAGGGTGTCGTTGCCTCGTTCGCCGAGGATGCTGACTGGCAGCGTGATGTTCCCGGCGATCGTTGCCCGGTCGTCCCCGTCTCCGAGCCACATTTGGATTGCGACGATGGGATCGGCGGCGAAGTCGCGGAAGGGAGCTTCGGCGAAGAAATCGCTGTGCACCCGAACGCCGTGAGGACCCGCCATGTTCAGGTGAACGCGGTCATCGGCATCCGTTCCGACGATCCGCAGCACTCCATCGGCACTGACGCTGGCGCCGATGATGACGGAGGTGGTTGTGGTCGTCGCTGCGCCGCTATCGTCGTCGATGAGGGTGAGGGTGACGGTATAAACGCCTCCCTGGTCGTAGTTGTGGCTTGCGCTTAGTGAGCCGGCACCGGAGAGCTGGCTGACGGCGACCGGCTCCGCGGGCGTGCCGTCGCCCCACAAGATCGAGGCCGAGTGGGTGTCGAGCGTCCCCGCATCGGTGAACGCCGCCTCGACCGAAACGGTCTCTCCCTCGGCAGCCCGCGCGTCGAAGGTGGCACTGCTTTCGAAACGCGTGATTTGGGGGGGGAGGTTGTGGACGGTGAGCTCCGTCTCGGCCGTGTCGGTCAAACGCTCGGCGTCGGTGACGGTAACGGATATCGCATACACGGCCGAGGGGGTTTGGTCGGAGGGGGTGCCGTCATCGAGGTATTGATGCGAGGCGGTGAACGCCTGGGTTTGCGGGTCGACGTCTGCTTGGCTGGTGGTTCCATCGCCCCAGGTGACCGTAACTGTATGATTCTCGGCGGCATCAGAGTCGGTGTAGCTGCCGTTGAGTCGGGCGATTCCGTGTTCGTCGATCGCGACTGATTGCAGCGTTAGAGCGTCGGCGTTTAGTTTCGGCGATCGGTTCAGCCGCAGCACGTATTCGCCCTGCGTGCCTGCGGTGGCAGCGACTCGTACCCGGTAGGTGCCGGCGGTCTGAGCGGTATACACCAGCCGCGCGTTGCGTTGGTCTGGTTCGCTCTGGGAGTCGATCGCCAGCAGATTTCCGTCGGGATCGAGTAGCTCGAGTCGTGGATTCAATGGGTTGCCGAACTCGAGTGGGCCGCTGCCAGGGGTGAGTGTCGACAAGCTGAACTGCTCGCCCTCGCCGACGGTGAAAGCGAACACGTCGGGTGCATCTTCGGCGACATGTCCGAGGACCAAACCAGTCGGATCGAGGTTTTGGAACTCGGTCGGCTGACCTTCCGTGGTGACCACATGGACGTTGTCGTAGAAGACCGAGTTGGGGTGGATGGTGCTGCCGCCAATAAAGGCGACCGAGCGGATCCCGGGTGCGGTGACCGAGAGGGTTTCTGCGACGAAGAAGCTGTTATTCGCTCCCGGTAGAATTCCGGTGGCCGATCCAAGGGCCTGTCCCGTACCACCGGGGCCGGAGTAGGCGATCAACTGAAGGTCATCTTGATCCTGGCCGAAGTCGCCCATGTCGATGCTGACTTGGCTCATCGGCTCACTGAAGTCCATCAGGAAACGGCCCGGTTCGAGCGTGAAAGCCGAGAACGAATTGCGGTCGAAGTGGGAGGTGTACTCCGGGGGGCCGAACCGCCGGTCCACGTTGAACAACGCTCCGTGTTCGTGACGGATCGTGGATTCGATACCGGCCTGTATTGTGCTAAGCGAGGGGATGCCACGCGGCGGTTGGAGGAATTCTTCGAAGTCAAACGTTCTGGTTCGAGAGCCTGCGCGTTCGCCAATCGTCAGCTCGATCCGGTCAAACTCCGCTTGGCCGGGGCCGGTTTGAGGTTCGGGGATCGTTTCCAAAAAGGCGATTCGCACTCGTTGGCCTGCAAAGTCACTGAGGTCGACGGCCTGAGTGGTCCAGCCACTGTCGCCGGAGAGGAGGCCGGTTGAGAAGCTGAAGGGCGTTGCGAGGACTTCACCGTTGAGTGGGTCTTGCACCTGGACTTGCAGCGTGCGGGGCTGAGTGGCCGACGTGTTGAACTGCCACTGCAGTCGGTGCATCCACTCGAGCGTTGCTGTTTCTGCCGACGCTGGAATGTGGACATCTTGGAACATCCGGAACTGCATCGGTCCATATCCGTCGAAGCCATTCCAAGCGGCGAAGTTTCCCTCCTGCGGAGCGGTGCGATCGATCTGCGCGCCGAAACCGCCGGCGCCACCGGTGGTGACCTGCCAGGGTCGGTAGAAGGGGCCCGTGTGCTGTGTGGTCCAGCCCGCAAAGTCGCCGGTCTCGAAGCTGCCGTTGGTGATCAGATCCGAAAATACTAGCGGCCCGGCGGTATCGAGTTCGAAGGTGGCACCGCGGGTGACGACCAGGGAATAGTCGACCGCTCCGGTGCTGGCCGTAGCGCGAGCGACTCTCGCATGGTAGGTTCCGTCATTGGGAGCCGCGAAATTCTCGATTACCGAGCGCCCGCTGCTCAAACTGCTGCCGCCGCTGGCGAGCACAGTCCCAGCAGCGTCAACCACCTCGATTCTAACGCTGTTATCCAGCGGGTTCGCCGCGGAGCTCATCGTCTCCACGACCAGCGTCGCCTGTTGTCCGGCCTGCAACTGAAAAGCGTAGGTATCCGCGTCGTCGAGGACGGCGGGCGGAGGGGCTTCGGCCCCGTCAGCACCTAGCGCTTCGATCGACATGTGCGATGGCATGGGCATCGATTGCTGCAACGTGAGCGTTGGCAGATCGTAGATGAGAATCTGGTCGGGGAAACGATTTGAGGCGTAGAGTTCATCTCCAATGATGCCCAGCCCCTCGACGAAGCTGCTGTTCGGAAGCACGCCTAAGAAAGTCGGGCTGCCGATGATTGCATCCAAGCGGAAGAGCTGATTGGAATAGGTACCGTAAAGTTCGGTTTCGGACGCTGCGAGACCTTCAATTGCTGGGCTGGAAAACGATCGAGTGACCGCACCGGTTGCGTAGTCGAGTACCGTGATCTGTCGTGTCAGATCGCTGAGTATGAAGATCTCTTCATTGAGGAACGCCAGCCCGCTGATCTCAATCGACGGCGTGGGGATGACGCGGAGTACTTCTCCCGTATCAGGATCCATTTCGAGGATGGGTTGGGTTCCGCGGCCGCCAATCAGTAGCGAAGTGGGAGTGGTCGCCATGCCAAAGTCGATTCCGATGGATTCAAGCAGCGGCGAGGAGAACTGATTGAGTTGGGCTCCCGTGGCGCGGTCGATTTCCAGAATCTGCCTCGAGGCGTAATCGAAGGCGTATAGTCGCCCGAGCCCCCCGGGGACGACTGCCGGTGCATTCAGGCTCCCACGCACAGCCCCGCGGTCCGCTCCACGAGCGATGGGAATGAAGCTTGATTCGAGGTTCTCGGCCGTGGCTGCGGCGTCGTTGTTGGACGCGGTGTGGTCGCCGGACGATGGATCGATGGGGCCTCCTCGACCTTCCGATTCCAAGGCGGCCCCCAAGACCAACCCCACCCGGTAATTTCCGCCACTCGACCCAGCGGCGTCGCTCACAACGATCTGATACGTCCCGCTGAGGCCCGCCGGCACCGTCTGTAGTAACGCGTCTCCGCCGCTTGCGGATGCTGCGACGGAGGCAATTTTGTCGCCATTCGGGTCGTAGATTTCAAGCTGCGGGCGGAGCCCTCCGCCAGCCTCAGCGATGAGGCTAATTGTCTGCCCGGCATTGATCCCAATCGTGAATGTATCTTGGTCGAGGGGCGTTTGAATCCGCCCTTCGACAGCCGAGTCATAGATCAGCGAACCGAGCGGTGAGACGGCCTGCAGTGGCGTCGGAAAATCTCCGTCTTCCGAATCGCCGAACATTTCAAAGACCGCTTCGACGGCCGCATAGGCATCGATCCTCAGGTAATCGAGCGCCGTGTTGAGGACATTGTCGTGTTCGTCATCCCCGTCGTGGATTACCGTGGCTGTCGAACGGATGATGTCGACGACGTGATGAGGGTCGAGCAGTTCGCCGCCGAACTCGAGCGCTGCATCCTGCAGTAGTGCGACCAGGCCCGCCACGTGCGGGCTGGCCATGCTCGTTCCAGACGAGATGCCGAAGCCTCCGGTGGGAAGGGTGGAGACGATCGAAGCGCCGGGCGCCATTAGTTGGTTGGGATTGCTGGCATCACGCTGGCTGAAGCTGACGATGCGGTCCACATCGGTGCTGTAATCGATCGCTCCGCTGGCCCAGTTCCAGCTTCGGCCGGTATTCGCCGCCCAAACCGCACCGACGCCGATCGTACTGTTGACTCCCGGGTAAGCCTGGCCCGGAGTAGGATCGACGTGTGCATAGTTATTTCCCGAGGCTGAGACGACCGTGATCCCCATCGACTCGAGCTGTGCGATCTCATCATCGATTCTCCCGGTCGTTCCGGTCTGATGATTTCCGCCGTTGCCGATCGAGATATTGACGACTTGGATATTGTTTGCCTCTGCATTGTCGATCACCCACTGCAATCCCCGCTCGATTACGGTAAAGGGAGTGGGTCCCCCGGTGTCGGAAAAGACTTTGACGCCATACAGGTTTACTCCTGGCGCAACGCCGGTGTACGTTCCGTGAGTGGAGCCGATAATGCCGGCCACATGCGTTCCATGACCCGTAAAGTCGTTGGGGTTGGGGTCGAGGTGGTATAAGTCATGTCCGCCGGCAAAGTTGAGGTAGGGATGGTCGATGTCGATCCCCGAATCGACGACGGCGACCCCGATCGGAGTACCGGATCCGGTCCCGTCGCCGGTGATTCCTGCGAACCGCGGATCATTGCGGAGGACGTCCAGGTTCAGCAGCAAATTGCTCGTTGCCAGTTGCATGTCCGCAAACGAATCCTCGCTGATTGGCACCGGCGAGTCGTACGGCCCGATGTGGGCGAGATCGCTTTCGACGATATCAAATGGACGTGTCTCTTCGACTGGACCAACCACGACGGCTGGAGTTTCCTCCGCGGCCGTGGCTGGAGCTTCCACCGTCGGCCAGGGCTCACTCCCGTCCAGGCCGCTGACGACCGCCAGCAGGCGTCGATCTTCGAGTCGCTCGAAGCCGAGCCACAGCGCGAGGCGCGAGCGGTTGTGTCGGAACCGAAGGCGTGAACGGACAGCTCTCTGAGAAACTCGCATCGGAAGCTCTCCTTGCTGGGTGCCGCTAGCGGAACGCGAATGGGATAAGAAAAAGACCGCACGGCCCTCGTTGGGGGTGCGGGATTTCCTAGAGTGGCATAAAGTGTAGGGTTCCGGGAACCGCACTCCAAGCAAATTTTTCGGCCCCCCTTGGAGTTACGTGAGTTGCGGCATGTATGTCGCGAAGTTGTAGTCGTCAGTTGGAAGCATGTGCTGGAGTGGCAAGTGACTTTGACTCAGTACTTTACAGCCACGAGTCTCGATGGGTTTATTGCCACAGAGGATGACTCGCTGGAGTGGCTCTTTCCCCTCGGAGACGTCAGCGACTCAAGCTATCCCACGTTCATTGCTGAAGTGGGTGCGTTGGCCATGGGGTCGGCAACGTATGAGTGGATGCTCCGCAACTCGGATCAAGTTGCTGCGGAGACGGGATCGCCCTGGCCCTATCGGCAGCCAGTGTGGGTATTTTCCCGGCGCACGTTACCTACGATCGATGGTGCCGACGTGCGGTTTGTTCGGGGTGACGTGGGGCGAGTTCATGAGCAGATGCGTGCGGAAGTGGGAGCGAAGAATATTTGGGTCGTCGGAGGGGGCGATTTGGCGGGGCAGTTTTATGATGCCGGGCTGTTGGACGAGCTGATTATCCAGATCGGCTCAGCTACGTTGGGCAAGGGAAAGCCGCTCTTTCCACGCAGAGTGCTGAGCCCCTGTTTGCGACTGGTTTCGGTGCGGCAGATGGGCAGCGGCATGGTGGAGTTGCGCTACGAAGTCTGCAGGGTCACAGCAGACGGCGCCTAACGAGCGCCTGACGTTTACTTGCGGAACATGGGGTCGCGGGGAAGGCGAGCTGCGATTCGGTGGAGGGCTGCATTGGAGAAGGGCCTTCGGGAAAGGGGGCGACGAGCGATGGCGCGGGCCGGGAGGTTGGCTTTTGCGTTACGAGTTTGCCGCAGGAATGCAGCTTTCGTGGCGAGAGGTGATTGTGGGGTGCGCTACTTTCGTGGCGAAAGGTGATTGTGGTGGTGCGCTACTTTCGCGGAGCGAAAGGCGACTATGCGGAGCGAAAGGCGACTATGCGGAGCGAAAGGCGACTATGCGGAGCTGAAGGGGATTAAGGGGTGGTGCGGAGGTTGCGGGCGACGCCGATGATCAGGGTCAGCACGGTCAATGGGATCACGAACACGACCATCACGGTGGCGAAGCCTCGTTCGATCGTCGCCTGTGTCGCCGCCAAGATGAGAAAGAACGTGTAAGCGAAATAATAAGCCAGCAGCAGAGCGCCTTCCCATCGCGAGAGCAGGTGTCCGGTGAAGAAGATCGGGAGGCAGGCGACGGCAACGGCGATCATCACTGGGATATCGAGTCGCAGGGCGGCGGCGGAGACGCCAATCCCCTCGGCCGCAGCGGTCGCGGAGATCCCCAGGACGCCCATGATGTTAAACAGGTTGCTGCCCACGACGTTGCCCACGGCGATGTCGCGCTGGCCGCGGAGGGCGGCCAGCACCGACGTAGCGACCTCGGGGAGTGAGGTTCCCGCGGCGACGAGCGTCAGCCCGATCACCAGTTCCGAGACGCCCAGCCGGCGGGCGATCTCGACGGCGGAGTCGGAGAACAGCCGCGAGCCGAGCACGAGCAGTGTGAGTCCGGCGAGGAGGAGCAGGATCTGCAGCACGATCGGCCCGGCTCCATGCACCGGTTTGCCTTCGATCGCTTCGAGCACCTCGAGTTCAGCGTTGTTTGACCGCTCTTCTCGGCGACTTTTGATGACCGCCCAGGTCGTGTAGACGAGCAAGGCGACGAACAGCAGAATTCCGTCCCCGCGACCGATGCGGCCGTCGAGCGCGAGCAGTCCGAGCAGCCCGGAGAGGAGCACCATCAAGGGCACTTCGAATCGCACTAATTGCCGCGACACGACCAGCGGCGTGATTAGCGCGGAGAGCCCCAGGATGAACAGGACGTTGAAGATGTTGCTGCCGAGGACGTTGCCCAGCGCGATGTCGCTCTGGCCGCGGAGAGTCGATTGCAGGCTGACGACCAGTTCCGGAGCACTGGTCCCAAAGGCAACGACCGTCAGACCGACGACTAGGGGTGAGATTTTGGCGGACAGCGCCAGCGAGGCTGCTCCTCGGACCAAGACTTCGGCACCGATGGTCAGAATGACGATCCCTACCAAGAGCAAGAGGATGGACACGATTGTGCTGCCAGACCCGCGGTGTGTATGAGATTTGTGAAGTTTATCTAATAGTCTCGCCCTCCCCGCTCGTCCCTCGTGACCCTTCCGGGGGGAGAGTGACGATAGATTCTCTCGGTTTTAGGGAGGACCGGAGCCTGATTCTACTGGTGGGACTGTTCCAGGTAGTGGCGGGCGCGGTTGATTTCGGCGGTCACCGCGGCAGTCGAGTCGAGGATCGGGACGCCGCGGGGCGTGGGGTGCATGAAGATTTCGGTGCGGCCGGTGTAGCCAATCTCTTCCAAGGCCGCCAGTAAAGGCTCGAAGTCGAGCGGACCGCGGCCGGGCATCTGCAGCAGTTCCTCCGCTTTGGGCATCGGGCGGTGGCAGCCGTTGCCGTGCTGCCATGCCTGGAAGTGGACCAGACGCGGGCCGAGTTGTCGGATCAGCCGTGCGATCTGTTCGGGATCCTGCGGAAGGTGGTAGGGAGCCAGAGCGATCCCGAGGTGGGGCGAGTCGATCGCGTCGAGCAGCATCCGCTGGGAGTCGGCCGACTGGATCAGCGAGTTGCCGTGATTCTCCACTCCGAGGATGACTCCGATCCGCTCAGCCGCCGCCACGTGCGGCCGCAGCTTTTCGGCGAAGTCGCGGACGGCCGACTTCAGCGCGTCGCCGCTGAGTTTGGTCGGTCCGCCCGAGTTGCAGATGACCATGTCGCCGCCGAGCCGCCGCACGACCTGCATCTCCGGCTGCATCTGGAAGATGCCTTGGCGGAAGCAGGTGAAGCTGCCCAGTTGGACGTCGTGCTCGGCCAGCAGCGCGGCGAAAGCCTCTTCTCCCATCGCGTCGATCTGCTCGCGCTGGCTGCCATGCGGGCGATCCCAGATCTCGAGAAAGCGGGCCCCGGTTTTTGGGACTTCCGGAACAATCTCCGCCAAGGGAGCCGTGCCGTACATGCAGGAGGCGACGATGTAGTGAAGCGCGAACGGCTCAGCTGCCGACTGGGGCTGGTCCGGCTTTTCCTGTGCGGAAGCGTTCCGCGGGAGGGCGGCGGCCGCGGCGGCGAGCATCGCGGCGGAGGTGAAGCGGCGGCGAGTGATCATGCGCGGTGTTCCTTCGGGAGTCGACAGAAGAGTTCGGCAGGCGGGGATCCGCCGGGGCGGCCATCCGAGAGGAAAGCGAACGGCAAGGCATCCTCGTAGGGCAGGCTTTATCGAAGGGCTTCGCAGGCCCTCCCCGGGCCTAAGAGCCCGACCCTCCCGGTGGGAGGGTGTCTGGTGTTGGGTGCCCCGGGCGGGGATATCTTGTGTTGGGTGCCGCCGGGCGGGGGTGGGTTGGTTTGGCTGTGCCCTCGCCGGTTGTTGTTGCTCGGCTTAGGATACAGCGGTCTTCTGCGGTCGTTTGCCCACAGCCTCTCTATTGCTCGCGTTAGCGTTTGCATTTGAAGTCTTATGATAGCTGCCCCCCGAGTGCTGATCCTCCGTGCTCCCGGAACCAACTGCGACGAGGAAACGGCGTATGCGTTTGACGTCGCGGGCGGGGTTTCCGAGCGCGTGCACGTCAACCGGCTGATCGAGAATCCGACGCTCGGTTCTCGCTACCAAATCCTTTGCATTCCCGGCGGGTTCAGCTACGGAGACGACATTGCTGCGGGAAGGATTTTGGCCAGCCGCTTAAATCGCCACTTGGCTGACCTGGTCCGTTCGTTCTGCGACCAGGATCGACTGGTGCTCGGTATCTGCAACGGCTTTCAGGTCCTGATGCGGCTGGGGATTTTGACCCAGGGCGTGTCGGAGTCGACTCCGGCGACCTTGGCTTGGAACGACCACGGTCGTTTCGAGGACCGCTGGGTTCACCTCCGCACCGACCGGCCGGCCGAGGCCCCGACGTCGTGCGTGTTTTTGCGGAATATTGAGCGGATGTATCTGCCGATGGCGCATGCCGAGGGGAAATTCATCGCCGAGTCGTCCGAGACGTTGGCGAAACTGGCCGCCGCCGGCAGGCTGCCCCTGCGGTACGCCTCGCCCGAAGAGCTGGGGGGAGCGATCGACACGGGCGACGCGCTGCTGCCCTTCCCGCACAATCCCAACGGGGCGGAGGGCAACGTGGCGGGAGTCTGTGACGCTTCGGGGCGGCTGTTCGGCTTGATGCCCCACCCTGAGCGGCACATCGATCCGACGCACCATCCCTACTGGACGCGCCGCGACGAGCAGCCCGAGCACGGCGAGGGCTATGCGATCTTTAAGAACGCCGTCGATTATTTCGCCTAGCTGGACCGCGTCGCTCCGGATGCATTCGCGGCAGGGCGGCGCTGGCGAGAAAATCGTTTAACGGCAAGCCGAAGGCGATTGTGTTTTAAAAAGCAGTCGCCTTCGGCTTGCCGTTAAACAACCAGAGCGGCGGCAGCGCTACTTTCGCGGAGCGAAAGGCGACTATGGGGTGGGTGGAGTAGGATGGTGGGAGCTTTCCAGCCAACCTCCCTCCGAGACGTGAATCTCCACCGATGAAGTACTCGATGCTCTGGGCTCCCCTGGCCGTTGCCCTTTCGACCATTGTTGTTGCGGGTGCGCCTTCTCTGGCCGCTCCACCTCAAGTCGAGATTCTCGCCGGTCCCACCGCGGCGGATCCGGCGGACGATGCCGCACCGGGGCCGCTGAATTCGCCGTTCGCGGTTTGCTTTGAGCCCGACGGGGCGATGTGGATTCCGGAATTCGACGGCGGCCGGTTGATGCGAATCGCCGGCGACGGAGAGCTCGAGCACGTGGCGGGGGACGGGACGCTCGGATACCAGGACGGCGAAGCGCGGGGGGCGCGATTCAACAAGCTGCACAATGCGGCTCGCCTGCCCGACGGCCGGTTGTGGCTCAGCGATCACCAGAACCACGCGATCCGCCAGTACGATCCGCGCGCCAAGCAAGTCACGACGGTCGCTGGCAATGGGACCGCTGGTTTTGCTGGGGACGGAGGGCCAGCCAGCGAGGCGCGGCTGAATCTCCCGCATTGCATCGAGCTGACGCCCGATGGCCGCCAAGCGTTGATCGCCGATATCGGCAACCGCCGGGTGCGAGCGATCGATCTGGCGACGGGCACGATCGAGACGATTGCGGGCACCGGCGAGCGGGCCGTTCCGGCCGACGGCTCGGTGGCCAAGGAGTCGCCGTTGGTCGATCCCCGCGCGGCGATCGGGGACGGGAAAGGCAATCTCTACGTGCTCGAACGTTCTGGGAACGCGCTTCGCATGATCGGCTCGGACGGTCGGATCCGGACGGTGGCTGGGACGGGCGAGCGAGGCCGCAAAGACGGGCCGGCATTGTCCGCCACGCTGAACAGCCCTAAGCATTTGTGCTTGGCTGAGGACGGTGTGGTGTACATCGCCGACGACGGCAATCACCTGATCCGCCGCTACGATCCCCAGAGTGCGACGCTGACGACGGTCGATCTGGGCGAAACCGAGTTGAAGAATCCCCACGGCGTGGCTTTCCGCGACGGATGGTTGTACATCGCCGACAGTTTTCATCACCGAGTCCTGCGCGTGAAGCAGTGACGCGAGCGATCTGAGCGTGAGCGACGCAGGCAGCGGTGATGCAGCAGCCCGTGATGCAGGAGTTTCGAGCCGCATGTCCCATCTCCGCGTCCTGTTATTCGCATTCGTAGCCCTTGGGGTCCCCGCTTGGTGCGCTGCCCAGGCTCCGCCGGAGCCGGTCTACTTCAGCCGCGGATTCGAGTTTGAAGAGGTCGAGATCAGCCGCGTGGCGGCTCAGCTGCGGAGTTTTGGAATTCCGGTCCCGGTCGCCCTCGAGGGGACGGCCACGGTCGATCTGACGGTCTCGATTCCGCTGAACCGGCTCACCGACGGACGCGCGTATCGCGTCCGCGGCACGCTCGAGTCGCCCGCGCTGCAGGTCGATCGGTTTCGGCTGGGCGACCTCGACGCGGCATTCGCGATCGAGAACGGTCGCTTGAGTCTGAGCAACGTGGAAGGCGAGTTTCTCGAGCCGGTGGAGATCGCCGCCGCAGCCGAGCCCGCGGCAGCCGAGCCTGCCGCAGCCTCGCCTGTTGGGCCTGGGCTGGGCCGGTTCGCTGGCGAGGCGACGGTCGAGTTGCTGCCGCTTGGACAGCTCGAGGCCGACCTGCGAGTTGAGAACCTCGATGTCCGCTTCTTCGATCCCTTTCTGGCTGAGCCCATTCCCGGCCTGGCCGGAGCGGTCGATGGTGTCGTCGAGCTGTCCGCGCCGGTGGAACGCATCGGCGATGGCGCCGCTTACCAAGCGACCGCCACGCTCGAGGCGGAGCGAGTGCGGTATGCGGAGCTGAGCTTGGTTGACGCGACGGCCGATCTGCGTCTTCTGGAAGGAACCGTCGAGCTGACGTCGCTGGCTGGGACTCTGCAGGCGATGAGCGCGGGACTCGCGGGCGGGCCGGTTGAAGAAGGTCCGGTCAACGACGGCATCGCGCTCCGCGGCACCGCGACGATCCAGCTTCCCATCGCTCCGGAACAAGATCCCCGCTGGTCAGCGACGGTGCGGAGTGGTGAAGCGGAAGTGGTCGATCTGATCGAGCTGCTGGCGGGTGCGGTGCCGCAGGAGACGACGGGAACGGTCAGCATCGAAGTGCAAGCGTCGGGGCCTCTGCTTTCCCAGCAGTTGGCGGGCGAGCAAGAGGGGGCGGGCGAGCAAGAGGGGGCAGGCGAGCAAGAGGGGGCGGGCGAGCACGAGGGGGCTGCAGCTTGGAACGCGACCGGCACGATCGCCGGTTCGGAGATCGAGATCGCTGGGTTCCGCGTCGGCACACTCAATCATCAGCTCCAGCTCTCGCCCCAGATCCTCTCGCTGCAGCCGGTCGACGGGGCCGAGATCGACGCCTTGCTGCTGCAGTCGCTACGGGCCGAGTACCGCAGCGACGCAGCGGCGCTGACGCTAGAGAATCTTTCGCTCGAGGGTTGGGATGGCAGCCTCAGCGGCGAAGCGACCTGGAGTTTGGTCGACGGCGGCCGGCACCAAGTGGCGGTGAGCTGGTCCGAGTTCGAATTTCAATTCGCTAACTTTCGCGCCTCGACGTCAGGGAATGTCGAGTGGTCCGCCCCGGAAGACCGTATGGAGTTTCCAGCCGCCCATGACTTTCGCCTGCGGGCGGAGGTGACGCAGTTGCAGCGGGAGGACCAATCGCTCGGCTCGCTCGAGGTCTCGCTCGATGCCCGCGAGCTTCCCTGGCAGCTCCGCGGCGGTGGAGAATTGTTTGACGTTCCCGCCGAGGTGTCCGCGACGCTGCAAGTGCCGGCGGCGGCCGAGTGGGAAGGGTTGCCGCAGGTTCCCGGCCGGGCGTCGTTGGTCCTCGGTCCATTCTCGCTCGAGCCGCTCGTCTCGCGGTTCGCCGAGGACGGGGCAGGCACGCCCGGTTTGGGGCTCCGTGGAACCGGCGCGGTGCGAGTCGATGCCGTGTTGTCGGCTGACGAACCTCCGCAGATGACCACCGAGCTGGCCGTTGAGGAGCTTGGTTATGGCGAGAGGCTGATCGCGGAGACGTTTGTCGCGGCGTCGGATCTGCGGTGGCTCGAGGGGCGGCTGCAGATGCTTGACTTGCGAGGCGAGCTGCGTGGGACTGGCGCTGCGACTCCGCCGCTGGAGTTTTCGGGGGTGGCCGTGGCCGAGCTTGCTCCG
This sequence comes from Candidatus Laterigemmans baculatus, assembly GCF_010367455.1. Lineage (GTDB taxonomy): Bacteria > Planctomycetota > Planctomycetia > Pirellulales > Pirellulaceae > Laterigemmans > Laterigemmans baculatus. Next base: position 17,990 of record NZ_WRPR01000108.1, read on the forward strand.
CTGGGGGATCTCGCGTTCGATCTGGCGACCGATGCGGTCGACTTGGCCTGGTTCAATCCGTGGATCCCGGACGCGATGGGGCCTTTTGACGGGGTTGCCGAAGGAAGGCTGCGGGCAGCGGTGCCGCTTGCGGAAGCGAGCCGAGTCGCCGCGTGGCGAGGAGCGGCCAATGTCGCATCCCGTCGGTGGCGGATGGGGGATCTGCAAATTCAGCAGTCGTCGGCCGAGCTCGTTTTGGACGAAGCGGTTCTGGTAGCCAATCGGATCAGCGGCGTCGCGGGCGGAGTGGCGCTCGCCGGCCGCGTCGCGCTGGAGCTGGAAACGGATCGGAATCCCGGAGGCGGTTGGCAGGCTCGGCTGCAGTCGACCAATGCGGACGCGGCTGATCTGTTTGGCTTGGTTGGGGCCAGCCCGCCGCCGGACACGAGCGGCTACGTCAGCTTTGACATCGAGGCTTCGGGGCACGCGGCTCGGCCAGCAGCGGAGCCAGTTGCCGGTGAAGCAGCGGAGCCAGGGCAAGCAGCGGAGCCAGGTCAAGAAGCGGAGCCAGGTCAAGAAGCGGAGCAACCGCAGGCAGCGTGGCAAGTTCGCGGCGAGGTAGCGGCCGACGCGTTGCAGGTCGCTGGCGTCGAGATCGGTCGGCTTCGCCACCAGCTTCGTCTGAGTTCGGAGCAGGTGCGGCTCGAGCCGTTGCCGGGGGCCGACGCGGGGCGGCTGCGGCTGGTTCGGTTGGCTGCGGACTATCGCGAGAGCGAGCAGGGATACGAGTTGCGGGACTTGCAGCTCGAGGGCTGGGACGGCAGGCTCGCTGGCGAGGCCTTTTGGAGCCAAGATCCGCAGCAGCCGCATCACGCCGCGATCGAGTGGTCAGGATTGCGGGTTCCGATTCCGCTGCGGTTGGTCGAACGCGGTCGGGGCGAACCGGTTGAGGGCGTAACGGACGTTGGAGACCGGGACGCAATGGTGCTGCGGATGCTGACCGCCGGTGACCTGGAGTGGTCGGTTCCAGTGGATGCGATCGGTCGCCCGTCAGCCCACCGGTTTGCGCTGCGTGCCGCGGCCCGGGAGCTGGAACTCGGCGGAGTGGACTTGGGAACGCTGGAAGTGAGCGTTGATGCCCGCGAGCCGAGATGGACGGTCGCTGGTGAGGGAACGCTGCTGAGCGGGCCGGCCGAGTTGACGGCGTCGGTTGACGTGAGCCGGGCTGGCTCGTGGGACGCGGTGCTCGAGGCACCGGCCGACGGGAAGCTGGCTGTCGGGCCGGTTCAACTCGGCGAGCTGTTTCGGCTCTGGCAGTCCGAGCAGGCGGCCGAAGGCTGGAATGGTGTCGCTGGCGTGCAATGGACGTTCGAGAGCGACGGCCAGTCCCTGCTCGAATCCTCGGGCGAACTGCGGATCGAGAACCTGTCCTACCGCAATCAGACGCTGACCGAGCGGTTAGTCGTCGAAGCGGCGAGCACGGGAGACGAGCTGAATATCCGCTCGGTCCGGGGGACGTATGCCGGCGGTCGGATCGAAGGCTCCGGTCGCTGGACGGCGGGAACCGGACCGCGGCAATTGGCCGTGCGACTCTCGTCGATCGACGCCAGCCGTGCATTGCTCCCGGTTGTGGCGACGAGCGCGGACTGGTTCGATGGCCGGTTGTCGGCCGATCTGGTGCTCAGTGGGCTGCCGGGGCCGCGGGTTGCTGGGGGTCGGCAAACCGCTGAGGCGCTGCGGGTCAGCGGGCGGATGCAGCTGAGCAACGGCGAGACCTTTGGGCTGCAGGCGCGGAGCCTGCGGGCGCGGGTTCAGGGGGCGGTGAATCTCCCAAGCCTGCGATGGTCGCTGGAGCTTTCGGATCTGCAGGCGAGCCGCGGCCGAGGGCGAGTGGCGGGGCAGCTGCGGTTGGAGCAGTCGCGAGCCCGGAGCGACCGCGTCGACCTGGACAGCCAGTTCACGGCGACCGATCTCGATTTTCAAGAAGTGCTCGCCGAGTTGGCCGGAGGCGGGCCGCCCACTTTCGGCAGCGGATCGCTCACCGGTACCGCCACGCTCCGTGGTCGAGCGATTGAGAGTTTCGCCGATTTAGAAGGGCGGATCGTCGGTCGGCTCGGCGGAACCGATGCCACCGCGGTCCCTGGGCTGATGTCCGCGCAGAACTACCTTGGGGTGCTCTCGCTGCGCAACACCGAGTTCAACCGTGGCGAGATCGAAGCCCGGCTCCGCCACGGGGAGCTGCAGATCCTCGAGTTCTGGGTGGCCAGCGACCAGCTCCGCGTTTGGGCCGATGGCAACGTGTCGCTTCGCAGCGGCCGGCTGGATGTCGATGCGGTCGCCGCGACTGGCGATTTTCAAGCCAGCAATCCGGCAATCCTGGCTCTGGCCCGCACCGTGGCCCTCGATGCGGCGCTGCCGATCAGCGCGCTGATGCGGGCCAACGAGTTGCTCAGCAATCGCGTGGTCAATCTGAGTCTCGGAGGGACCTACCAGCGGCCGGTGGTCCGCGTCCGGCCAGCTGCGACGCTGACTCGCAACGCGGCCACGTTCTTCCTGCGAGAAGCCGCGGGAATGGCAGGCCTGCAGGCGGGAGTGCTGAGTACTGAGTACTGAGCACTGCTGGGTTTTTCGGGTTGGATGGTTTGTGAGGGTTGGTGGGGACTTCGCTGGGCTGGAAAGGTGGTGCTGAAGCGGCTGCACGATGGTGACCGATGGAGCTTCTGTGACGGTCGATCCGGCTCGTGCGCGTGACGGGATCGTCCGACGGTTCTGCCGAGAGAGAGCTCTCGGTTCCGCTGGCTCTCCACTGCGGCGTCGCCCCATGATCCGTACCTGTTTTTCCATCGGTCGCTGGCTTGCGTCGGCCTTGCTCGTCGTCGCGGTGGCCGGGTGCTCTACCTCGGGCGGCACCTTTTCGCTCGTACCGACGGGGCACTACCTGACCGAGCAGACCGAAGCGGTTTTGGATGCGTCGCCGCGCGTCGCGGCCCTGCCCCGGGAGCTGGACAAAACGGTTCTGCCGGCGATGTTCCTGCAGCCGGGCGACATGCTGTTGGTCGAGCCGGTCGACTTCGCCAGCGAAGTTCGCTTGCCCGCCGACCAGGAAGTGCTGCCTGACGGCACGATCGATCTAGCCGGCTATGGTCGGGTGATCGTGGCGGGACTGACGATCGAGCAGGCCGAGCAGCTCGTCGAAACGACGCTCCACGACGCGGGCGAGGAAGGCGAGCAGGTCAACATCCGGATGGTCGAGCCCCAACTCGTGTACTACGTGTTGGGTGAAGTTAGCTCGCCGGGGGCCTATCCGCTGACTGGCAACGAAACGGTCCTCGACGGCATCTTGGCCGCTGGTGGATTGACCAGCCGAGCGTCGCCCTGCGACATCCTGCTCGCCCGACCCACGCCGCCACCGAGCTGCCGCGTGACGCTGCCGATCTGCTACCGCCAGATCACGCAGCTCGGCGACACGTCGACGAATTACCAGCTCCAGCCCGGGGATCGGATCTTCGTCGGTTCGCGGACGCTGTGCGAGGATCTCGCGTTTTGGCGGACCCGGGAAACCTGCGAACGCTGTGATTGTCGGGCCCAGTACCCCTGTTCCAATCCGTGCGTCGCTCAGCCGGGCAATCCCTTCAGCGTGCTGCCGGCCCAGCCCTACCCAGCGACCGAGTTCCCCGGGGCTCCGTCGATTCTCTCGCAGCCCGAGGGAGCCGAGTCGGCGCCGCTGCCGCCGGGCGTTCCCGCGCCACCTGCGGTCGAGACGGAGGATGGGGAGGTTTATCCCTCGGTCCAGGCTCCGCAAGTGCCTCGGCGGCCGATCGAGCCGCCGGTTGCAGCGACCGGGTTGATCGAGTGAGGTGCTGGTTTGTTTCAGCCCTTCAGGCTGTGAGGGATGGCGAGGCGATTATTCCTCGGGCGCTGAATCGCTGGCGTCCTCCGCGCTATTGACCACTTCACCGCCGTCGTCCTCTTCACCGTCGTCTTTCTTGTACTGATCGAGGCGACGGTAGAGGGTGCGGGCACCGATCCCGAGAATTTTGGCGGCCTCTTCGCGATTGCCGCCGGTCAGCGTCAGCGTGGACTGGATCGCCCATTTTTCGATGTCGGCCAGGGGGCGGCCAAGGAGACTCATCTCGCTGCTGCCGGCGGCGACCATCTCCTGCGGTTCGGCTGCGCCTTCGTCCTCGCTCAGTTCCGGAGGGAGGTCGTCGATGTCGAGTTGGCCGTCGGTGTCGAGCACGACCAGGGTTTCGACGAAGTTTCGCAGCTGGCGAATATTGCCGGGCCAGTCGTATCCAAAGAACCGCTTGGTCACCGCGGGAGTGAAGTGGGCGGTCGGTTTCCCATGCCGTTTGAGGAATATTTTGCGGAAGTGGTCCATGAGCGGGATGATGTCGTCGCGCCGCTCGCGGAGGGGGGGAAGGACGATCGTGACGACTTTCAAGCGGAAGTAGAGGTCGTTGCGGAATTCGCCCGCCTCGACCATTGTTTCGAGCGGCCGGTTGGTGGCGCTGACCAGCCGCACGTTGACCTTGATCGGTTTGTTGTCGCCGACCCGCTGGATCTGGTGTTCTTCCAGCACCCGCAGCAATTTGATTTGGGTGGCCATCGGCATGTCGCCGACTTCGTCCAAGAACAGCGTGCCGCCGTTGGCGTATTCGAACGCTCCCACGCGATCGGAGGCAGCGTCGGTGAAGGCTCCGCGGACGTGCCCAAAGAGCTCGCTCTCGACCAGCGTCTCGGAGACCGCGCGAGTGTTCAGGGCGACCATCCGCTTTGCCTTGCGGGGGCTGTTCTGGTGGATGGCCTGGGCGATCAACTCCTTGCCGGTGCCGCTCTCGCCGGTGATCAGGACCGTGGCATCGGTCGGTGCGATCCGTTTGAGACGGTCGATCACCGTCTGCATTTTGGCGCTGGCGTAAATGATCCCTTCGAAGCCGAATCGCTCGTCGAGCCGTTGGTGCAGTTCGGTGTTCTGGCGACGCAGGCGGACCGCTTCAGCCGCTTTCTCGGTCACCGCGCGGAGCCGCTGCGGCGTGATCGGTTTTTCGAGAAAGTTGAACGCCCCCTGCTGCATCGCCTCGACCGCTTTGGGGACTGTCGCGTGGCCGGTGACCATCACGACTTCGCTCTCCGGGAGGTTCTGGCGGGCGAGCTTGAGGATCTGCATCCCATCGACTTCGTTCATCACCATGTCGGTGATCACGAGATCGAACGTTTCCCGCTCGATCTGCTTGGCGCCCTCGGGACCGGTGGTGGCGACGTGGCAGCGGTAGCCGACTCGCTCGAGGCTCTCGGTCATCGCCCGCGCATGTGCCGGATCGTTGTCGACGACCAGCACTGAAAAGTCGCCCGGCTGGAGCGGGCTGTCGGCCTCCGCTCGATCATCATTCTTGGGTTGCGTCTCGCTCATCCGACCAATATTAGGCCATCGGCCCCGAACCCGACAATCGGCCCCGAACCAATCCAAACGGGCGCTGGCCAGCTACTCGTCTTCGGCTTGGGATTCTTCGAGCAGCGTGCGGAGCTGTTCGTGCTGGCGGAGCGCCTCTTCGATCTGCTCGCGGAGACGGCTGACTTCTCGGGCGTTGCCGTTGGTCTCGGCCAGCAGCGGGCGGAGCCACTCCTGCATCAAGTGGAATTGGCCGCGAACGACGTCTAGCATGACTCGCGGGACTTTGTGCTGGACCAGAACTTTTTGCTCCGGCGGGTCGCTGGCCTGCCGCTCAGCGATCCGCTGTAGCCCGGCCGCCGTCTCGCGGACCGCGTCGCTGAGGACGTGCCGGTCGGCGTCGAACAGGCTGCTCAGTTTGGCCAGATGGTCGGCGATCCGTTCGGTCGCCTCGCGCCCGTCGCGGCTGGCTACGGCCTGCTGCATCACGCGGCGGATCGACTCGAGCCCGTCCCGCAGCGCCTGCAGCTGGCGCATCAGTTGGCCCATGCTGTCGGCCGGGTCGAGGTTTCCCATCCGCGTGTTTTCAACGTACGCGTATTTGATCGCCTCCCACCGCTCGGTCTCCTGCGGAGTGAGCGCGCCGGTCAGCTCCTTGAACTTCAGCACGTTGGCTTCGTTGTCGCCGGTGAGCGTTTGCGCGTCTTGTTCGTAGGTGCTGAAGATCAGCGACTGGAGCTCGGTCTGGTTCATGACCGGCACGACCCGCTCGGCCATGCGGTTCATGTTGCGATAACTGCCTTGCAACTTGAAGGGTGGTTCGGTGCGGTAGGCGTCGACTTGAGCGGCGCTGCGGATGTATTGGCGATTGATCTTAAGCACCACGTCGCGGATGCGGATCAGCTTTTGCAACACCGCGAACATCTCGCGGACTTGGTCCATCGACCAGGCTCCTTCCAGATCGATGCCCTCGAGCGTGTCTCGCTCGGCGGCGCGGATCAGCGCGCGGGCGTCCTGGGGCGAACCGCCAGCGAGCGGTTGCAGCGTGGGATTGCTGGTCAAACAGTTTTCCAGATAGCTCATCTCAAACGCGTCGACGGCCGTGCCGATCGTTTCGCCGAGGTTATACGTATCGGCCCGGTTGCTGAGCATGTCGGGAATCTGGAACCGCTCGCCGCTCTCGGTATAAGGATTTCCAGCCATCACAACGGCGACTCGCCGCCCGCGGAGGTCATACGTGCGGGTGTGCCCTTTCCAGACGCCTTCGATTTTGCGGGTCGCGTCGCAGAGCGAGATAAATTTCTGCAAAAGCTCGGGATGGACGTGTTGGATGTCGTCCAAATAGAGCATCACGTTGTCGCCCATTTCGAGCGCCATATTCAAGCGAATCATCTCCTCGCGAGCCGCCGCGTTGGGGGCTTCGGAGGGATCGAGCGATTTGACGTCGTGCCCGACCGCCGGACCGTTGATCTTGACGAAGATCAGCCCGAGCCGGTTGGCGATGTACTCCATCAGCGTCGTCTTGCCGTAACCGGGCGGGCTGATCAGCAACAGCAAGCCCATGCGGTCGACCCGTTTGCTCTCGCCGCTGACGCCGATCTGTTTGGCGAGGTTGTCTCCGACGAGCGGCAGATAAACTTCGTCGATCAGCCGGTTGCGGACAAAGCTGCTCAGCACCCGCGGTTTGAATTCCTCGATCCGCATCTCCTCTCGCGCCGCTTCGACCAAGGCGGCTTTGGTCGCTCGATGGGCGGTGAACCGAGGCACGACGTCCGCTTGGTAGCGGCGGACTCGAGTCAGCAGCTCGTGGTAGTGCACGCTCAGTCGCCCCGATTCGATACGGCGATGCGAACCGGCCATTCCCTCGAGCAGGCGAGCGATCTCCACGTCTCTCACCCGCAGTCCTTCGATTCCGCCCCGGAGGATCAGCCAGGCCAGCTCATCGCGGTACGCCGACGCCGGATCGACAGCTGACGCCGAGCCATTCGCCGAGGTGGCATCGTCGGTGTGCGACTGCAGGAACGCTTCTGCCCAGTTGCGAGCCAGCACGAACGTTTCCAGCGGTGGGCGGTCTTCCCGCCAGGTCGCGTCTTCCACCCACCGCTCGCGGTCGCTTTGCGGGATCGATTCGCAGAAGCCGTGGTAGAGGTCGACCGCCCGTTGGCTCGCGGTCGGGGGAGCTTCCTGCGGCGCGGAGCGCTCGGCCGTGTCGCGGGTTTCCTGGACGAGTTCAGCGAACAGGTACTGTGCGATTTCCTCGGCCGAGACGCCGGGGAATAGTGCGCCGAGCGAGTGTTCCTCGAGGACTGGCGAGACCATTTCGGCGAGCCGTTGGCGAAACTCGGCTGCCGGCCGCGCCGCGGGAAAGGCCCGAGCGAGTTTCGCGAAGCCGCCGATCCACTGCGTCATCCGCTGGCGTTCGGCTCGTCCGAGCAGCGTTTCCCACCACAGTCGGCCAGCCACGCGAATCGCCGGCCGGTGGGCGAGCAGTCCGATCCGCTCGTCGATGTCCCACAGCGTCGAGAGGATTCGCGCCGCGTCCTCATCGTGGACCCCCTTGGCGTAGCCTTCGCTCAGTCGTCGGCCGACCGCTTCGCGCGCGGCTGCCGCGGGATCGTCGCGGCCGACTCCCGCGTCGAACAGGGAAACCGCGAGGAACTCGGCCCGATACACGTCGGCGTTCTCGCTGATCCACTCCTGGGCCCAAAGGTCGCGCGAATTTTCCAGATCGGGATGGACGAGCGGTTCGAAAAACTGGGTGCCGGTGAAATGCAGGCAGAGCTTGCCATCGCGGAGGACCGTGGTGAGATCGGCCGGCTGCGTATTGACGGCGAAGCGATGTTTGCCGAGCCGGATTGCCTCGCCGCCATCCTCATACAGTTCTTGGCGATCTTTCAACTGGCGGATCGAATCCTCGCGGATCGTCTTCAGTCGACTCTGCAGATCGCCGACGCGCACGGTGTCGTCGAGTTTGCCCAGCTGGTCGATGATCCCGCGGACCTTCTCGACCATCAGGTCCGAAGCGAAGTAGGCGTGAATGGCATCGACCGAATCGAGCCGTCTGACGCGCGACTGGATACCTCCCAGGATCCGTTCGGCCGCCGACCCCAGCGTCTCGGCGTGGCGATTTCGCTTTTCGACCAGCTGGACTTTGCGAGACTCGAACGCGTTGTAAAGTTCTTCGCGCTTCTCGGTCAGCCGCGCGACGAACTCATCGAACTCGGCGAAGCGTCCTTCGAGTTCTTCGAGCTGGACCATCAGCTTGGTCAGATACTCGTCGCATTTTTCGGGCTGATCGCTGACGCTCAGATAGCCCGAGGCGGTTTGGTCGAGCAGCTTCAGTTGCGAGGCGAACTCCGCGCGGCCTTCGGCGCCGACCAAATCGGCGAGCCGAGCTTTCAGCGAGCTGCGGACGCGGTTCAAGTTCGCCAGCGCGTCGCCGATCGCGTCGATGATCTCGGTCCGCTTGGTGGCATCCTCGATCCGCAAATTGCTGACCGTCTCGGTCAGCAGTTCGAGGTGGCCGGCGGCTTGATCGATCTCCTCCTCGAGCGCTTTTCCCTCGGCTACCGTGGCGATACCCGCGACCCGCCCTTCGAGTTCGGCGGCCCGTTCGCGGTAGGGAGCCAAGGCGTTGTCGGTCAGCAGAAAGTCGACGCAGCGGCGGCTGAGACGTTCGGCTTTTTCTCCCAGAGAAGCCTCGATCGCCGCAATCCGCTCGGCGTCGCCGTAGCGGAGGTCGCGGAGTCCGATCGCGTGGCCCCGCTGCTCCCGCAGCGCCGCTAAGTGGCCGACAAAGTCGTCGATCGTGGCGAAGCGACCGCGGTCGATCTCCTTGATCAGCTGTTCGGCCGCTTGTTCGACGGCGGTGGTCTTGGCCTCGGTCTCGCGGCGAACGCGGACGACCTTTTCAAACTCTTCGACCGCCGCCGAAGCCGCCTCGCGAATCGTTTGCAGCGGTTCGTTGAGGTGGCTGGCTTCCTCTTTATCGAGCCAGAAATAGCTGTCGAGGATATCGCTGGTTTTCTTTACCAGGTCGACATACAGCCCGTCGTAGCTGTCTTCCTTATCGAGCAGAGAGAGAATCTCCGCGCATTCGGCCATCCCGCGGACCAGCTCTTTGTTGCCGATCTTATATAGCAGCGAATCGGTGTCGCTCTCGGGGACCACATCGGGACCGACGAAAGGCGTTTGCCAGATCTGGATCGCGTGGTGCTTTTGCGGCTCCGCGTGGCTGCGGAAGCAAACCATTTCTCCCTGTTCGAAAAACGTTTGGCCGCTGCAGATTTGGGGCGTATCGACCTGTTGGCGGATCAGGTTATAGCGCAGCTGGATGTAGTCGCCCGAATCGCGGCCATAGAACAGGTATAAGAAGTCTTCGCCGTTGGGGGCTGCGATGGTTCGTTCATAGAGCATGTCCACCAGCCCGTGATCGAACTGTTTGGACTCGCCGGTCTGCAGGTAGTAGCCGCCGGGATAGATGATCCCATGGTCGTCGGGCAGCAGCACGCAAGCCTGAGCGATCGCGTCGATCCGGTCGACGCGATTGAGCTTGGCGTTGAAGACGAGATACCGAAACGCCTGTTCCTGATAGGGGCGAATCTTGAGCAGGACGAGGTTGCCGAGCGACGCGTAGTAGATCTCTGCGTCGTCGAGCGTTTGGTCGGGATTGTCGACCGGTTCAGCATAGATCCCGCGACCGCTTTCGGTGTTGTCCTCAACCTTAATCGTCAGGTCGCCGCCGACGCATTCGACGAACACGCGGTCCTCGATCGCGATGTGCGGGTGGGCGCCATAGCGATGTTGGTCGCGGGTGGTCCGCTGCCACTCGAATTCGTGCTGAGGCGGGTAGCGGACCTCATGCTCGCTGCGGTTGTCGACGTACTCGAGCGGCCGATCCTCCTTGTTGGGCGGCAACCGCCATTTGAAGGTCTTGATGTCGAGCGGCGTTTTGCCGACCTGGAAGACCAGGTGCAGGAAGGGGCCGGCGAAGAAAAACTTGGCCAGCGAGGTGCCTTTGTAGAACCGATACAGTTCGCGAAAGTCGCGCTCGAACTGGTCGCTGTCGATCAGCTTGGAGAGGGGCTCGCTATGGAACTGGCGGTCCTCGAAGCGGTAGACGGCGAACACATCCTGGAGATGGGTTTCGGTCTTGAGCCCGAACTGGACGTTGTAACCGAAGAGGAAGCGATCACCGATTGCGGCCAGATCCCGCGGGACGCAGTTGTGCTCGGTCGTGACCCGGACGGTTTCGAGCAGCCGGGTCTCGATGTTGCCAAAAACGTCCGCCCGCGCCGCGTTGAGCGCGGCGATCCGTTGGCGGAGTTCACCGGCAGCTCCACGGAGCCGTTCCCGCAGGACCTCATACGTTCCCGCGTCGAGATGCGTCGAAGAGGCCATAGCGAATTTTCTCAGGCGCCGTTGGGGCTAGGCTTTGCCGTGACGGTTAACCGTTCGAGCGTTTGATCGGCGAAACCCGCCGAGCCGGCCATTCCGAGCAGGCTGGTCAGTTGTCCGCGAATGTCTTCGCTCTTGGCCATGCCCATCATTTTGGCGATCAGCGCCGCGACTGAAAGGTCTTTGACGTCGCTGCTATCGACATCGAATTGGCTGATCAGCTCGGTCAACTTGTCGCGGAAGTAAGCCGGGTTGCCATCGAAGAAGGTCTCCTTGATATCGGTCGCAACCCGGCTGTTGTAGACGAAGCGGTCGATGGCTTTGCCCCCTTTGACCGCGGCGGTGATCTGGTCGAAGAACTGGCCGTCGCCGCCGATGATGTCGATCCGCGCCGCCCGCAGGGCTTCGCCGACGACTCCGGCTTGCGATTCGGCGATCTGACGCTGGGCCTGGATCGCAGCGATCTCGACCTCCTTTTCCTTGTCCAGTTTCAGTTTGAACTCCTCGTGCTCCTTGCCGACCGAGTCGAGCTCCTTCATGGCGGTCGCCTTCTCGGTGATTCCCGCCGCTTCGCTGGCGTATTTTTGTTGCAGGACGTGGGCCTCGGCCAGTCCTTCCTTCTCGAGCGCCGAGGCGCGAGCCTCCATCACTCGGACGTCCGCCAATCCGCTCGCGGCGACCTTGGCCGTTTCGGCTTCGGCCAGCATCTTGGTGGCGGCGGTTTCCTTCTCGGCCGCATCGCGGCGGGCTTCGGCTTCGATACGGACCTTGGCGGCGAGCATTTCGGCCGCTCGTTTGGCCGCTTCGGCTGCCTTGGTTTCGCGAATCAAGGCTTCCTCGGCAGCCATCTCGGCCGCGGTGACCTGAACGACCTTCTTGCGGTCGGCGGCCGCCTTCTCTTCGGTATCCTTGATCCGTTCCCGCTCCTCGACGACCGCCCGTTCGACGGCGACCCGCTCGCGGATGACTTCTTGGATATTGCGATTTTCGACTTCGATCGCTTTTTCCTTCTCGACGCTCGCCACGCCGACGACGCGTTCCCGTTCGGTTGCTTCGAGCATCCGATCGCGTTCGACCCGTTCGACCTCGATCGCGTCGGTCCGCTCTTTGTTCCGCATCGCGACCAGGATCTGCCGGTTCTTGTTTTCCTCGGCAATCCCCAGCTCTTCCTCGGTCGTGATTCGGGCCCGCTCGGACTGCAGTCGCTGTTCTTCGCGAACCCGCGCCGCGGCGGCGTTTTCGCGGGCTTCAATTTCAGCAATTTCTCGGCGTTGTTTCTCGACCGCCTCGACCCGTTGCCGCTCGAGCTCGAGAATCGTCTCCTCCGCTTCGACATCCTGCTTCTTCAGCAGTTTCTCTTTGTCGCGGGTGAATTGGTTTTCCTTGACCTTTTCCTTGGACGTCAGCTCGGTGATCTTTTTGATCCCCTCGGCGTCCAGGATGTTGTTGGGATTGAGCAGCTCGAGAGGGGTTTGCTCGAGATAGTCGATCGCCGCGTCGTCCAGCCGGTAGCCGTTCAAATCGGTGCCGATCACCCGCAGGATCTGATCCTTGAACTGATCGCGTTTGTCGTACAGATCGACGAAGTCAAACTGTTTGCCGACCGTTTTCAGCGCTTCGCTGAATTTGGCGTCGAACAATTCGCGGAGCGTCTCGAGCTGGCTGCAGCGTTTGGCGCCGATCGATTGGGCGACCTCGCGAATTTCTTCTTCGGTTTTGTCGACGCGAATGAAGAAGGCGACTTTGATGTCGGCGCGGATGTTATCGCGACAGATCAAGCCTTCGGAGCCTTGGCGGGCGATCTCAAAGCTCTTCAGCGTCAGGTCCATGCGCTCGGTGTGGTTGAACACCGGGATCACGACCATGCCACCGCCGGAGACGACCCGCATGTCCCGCTTGCCCCCGGTGACGATCAACGCCTCGTCGGGACCGACTTTGACGTAGAAGGTGCTCACCAGGATGGCAACGGCCGCGGCCAGTAAGACGCCGATCGCAATCACGATCGCCGCGGTCTGGCCCGTGAGGATTTGGCTCCACAGGAATAAATTCATCGATCCGCCTCAGAAGACTGGACTGTGTAAATCCGCGTTTTGGTATCAAAATCCACGATCGTCGCTCGCTGGCCTTTCACCAAGGTTTCACCCGTGGTTCGGACGTTTAGAAGCAGCGGAGCCGCATCGGTCTTATACTTCGCTCGTCCGAATTGAGCGGTGGCTTCGGTAGTCGAAATCTCACACTCTTCGCCGATCATCCGGTCGCTGCGATAAAAATGGTTTCGCTCGAACCACCGCGTCATTGGACCGGTGGCCAATTTCGTCACCCCCACGGCGAGCACCGCATTGCGGCTGGCCAAGAGGAGGCTGGCAAGCAAGGTCGGCGCATAGCGATGGCGGTCAAAGGCGTCCCACAGGACGAGCGAGATCACCCACCAGGTGAAGCCAAATAGCCCCATCCAGACGAACAACGGCACCCGGCTGAGATTCAGCCAGCGGACCGTCGCTGCCCCCAGGGAGCCGAGCGAGTCGAGCGAATCGGGGAGCTCCTCCGCTCCTCCACCACCGAGCGAACCACTCCCAGCAGCCCCACTCCCAGCAGCCCCACCGCTGGGAAGCTCGCCTCCCGCCTCGGGCAAATCGCCGCCCGATCCAAACTCGGGGCTCTCCAGATCGGCATCGGCGAGCCCGACGAGGATCAGGATCGCGTAAATGAGCAGAAAACCGAGCATCACGCTGGCCGGCCAGACCGGTCCGGTGAACGCCGTTTCGAGCAGACCTGTCAGTGTTGCTGGCACAGTCGAATTCCCCGGAACGACTTCTGCGGCGTGGCGCCCTCGGCGACCCAATTCTCCGCACCCAAGTCTAGGATGTCCCCCGATGCAGGGGGATTAGAAACACAGCAAAAAGCTCACTTTTTTCCCGCCTCCCGGGGGCTCGTGTGCAAGCCCGCTGGGGAGGCCTCGCCGCTGATGGGAGACGCCGCAAAAATCCCCCTCATGGTTCCTACGCCATCTGCCCCCCCTGATGTAAGGGAGCGCTGAGCTGGCACGGTGTTCGTCGTCGGCGGGCCAACCTTGGCACTTTTTTGGGGAACCAGCCGCTCGGTTGCTGAGGCTCAGGCGTACGTATCAGCGCCTCGGGGCCTCTCGACCAGCACCGCGTCGAAGATCTCCGCCTCGTCCGGTCCTCCGCGTCCTTGAGCCCAGGGGGCCAGAGCGAGGCGGTCGGCGAGGGATTCGAAGTCGAGCACTCCCAGAAGTCGCCCCTGGGCATCGAGCACCGGAACCACGGTTTGCTGGCGAGGGGGAAGTCCGCCCACTTGGGCGGCGAGCGAACCGGGGGCTTCGAGCGTTGGATAGCTGCGGGTGAGCAGATCGCTCGCCGTGGCGGTCGTGCGGCCGCTGCGAACCGCTTCGGCGACGGCATCGACTCCGAGCATCCCGAGGTAGTGCGTGCCAACGCCCAGGACCGGGACGCTCCGCAACGAGCGGCGGTGGAAGAACTCGACCAGCGTGGCGAGCGAGTCGAGGGCGTGGACGCTGGTCGTGTCGCGGATCATGGCATCCTCGATGCGGATCCCGCGGATCAACTCGCTCGCCTCCACGTGCCGCGATTCCATCCAGCCGGCATAGCCGATGAACGCGGCGATCAGGACCATCACGATCGCCTGCGACTGAAAGCCCACAAAAGCCATCAGGACCGCGGCGACCAATCCGATCCGAGCGGCGACCTGCGTGGCCCGACGGTACTCGAGCACCATCGCCAGCAGCGACCGCAACACCCGGCCGCCGTCCATCGGGAACGCCGGAATCATGTTGAACAGCACCAGCGCGATGTTGACCGCCAACAGCCAGCCGGCGGTAGTCGTCAGCAGGATTGGCTCGATCACATCCAGCGACCCCGAGCAAACCGCGGGCACGAAGATCACCAAACCGAGGGCGATCAAGGCGGCGATCGCGACGTTCACCGCGGGGCCGGCGACGGCGACCAAAAATTCCTGCCACGGGACGCGCGGCATCCGCTCCAGGCGGGCCAAACCGCCAATCGGCAGCAGCGTGATGTCGACCGTTCGCACGCCGAACCGGCGGGCCGCCATCGCATGCCCGTACTCGTGCAGCGTCACGCAGACGAAGAGCGCGAAGATCCGCAGCACGTTGATCAGCGCCGCTTCCCAGCCCTCACCGGCCGCCAAACTCCAGCCGCCAAGGCTCAGCGGCAGCAGCCAGTAGGACCAGTGGATGAAGAGGTCGATCCCCAGGAATCGGCCGACTTTTAAGCGGCGGGTGAGTTTTCGCTTCAACATCCATCTTAAGCCAACGAAATCAGAACACAGACTCTTTGCGCCCAGGCAGACACTACGCCCCGGCAAGCCGCGCGGTTTGCGTCATCGTACCAGCCAGTGTGCGTTTGGCTCAGTCCGGGCCATCCATCAGCCGCAACGCGCGAGGCTCTGTCAGAAACCCCTGAGCCGACGGCGCTAGCCGCGGGTTCTGTAGCGGAGACCCCGGGGCTGCGAGGCCCGAGGCTAGCGCCTACGGCTCAAAAGAGTGGAATCGCCATGTTTTCTGGCAGAGCCTAGCTGGACAGCGCCACTTTCTTACGCTGAATTGCCATAAAGTCAGCAGTGCTCAGCAGTTGGCTACCAAGTCGTTTAACGGCAAGCCGAAGGCGACTGTGTTTTAAAAAGCAGTCGCCTTCGGCTTGCCGTTAAACGATTTTTCCG
>NZ_WRPR01000109.1 GCF_010367455.1 Candidatus Laterigemmans baculatus
GGGGCCGGGGGCCGGGGAGTAGTCCCGGAGGGACGATAGAGAATAGCCCAGGGCGTGAGCCCTGGGTTGCGGAGCCCCAATCGCGCCCCCCACGGCCCCAGCGGGGCGACGTCGCCCCGCTGGGGCCGTGGGGGATTTTTTGGGGGCCCGCAACCAGGGGCTGACGCCCCTGGCTATTGTATGCCGCCGCTCCGCGGCTTTGTCGCCTTTCGCTCCGCGAAAGCAGTGTTGTTGCGCGGCTTTCGCGGAGCGAAAGGCGACTATGTTGATGGCGTGGCTAGGATTTGGGTGCTGGGGGCTAGCGGGTATCTTTGGATCAGCTCGGCGATTTGGTCCGGGGTGACGGAGCGGTAGCGTTCGAGCTGTTCGTCGAGCGGCGTGTAGGTCCCGCGGACTTGCCACGCGTTGCCCACCGCGAACATCCGGCTGCTCGGCCGCTCGCTCTGCAGCACCAGCCCGGCGGTCGTCTTGTTGATCGCTTGCCGCAGCTCGTCCTCTTCGACGCCCCCCTCGGCAATTCGCTCGAGCACGCCATCGACCAGCCGCAAGTTCGACTGCAGGTCGTCGGGGTGGCAGATCAGATAGCTCATCAACACCCCGCAATCTTCAAACTCTTGCGGCCAAACCGCAGCGACCTCCGCTCGTCCCGTATCGATCAGCTCCCAAAACAGTCGGCTCCCCGACTCGTCGCCGAGCACGGTGGCGAGCAGCCGCATCGCGTAGCGGTCGGGGTCGCGGAGCGAAGGCGCGGAGCTGAGCGAGACCGCATAGCTCTGCTGGGCGTCGGGAGCGGGCAGGGTTTCGCGACGCAGTTCTGACCCCCTAGTTCCCGGGAACCGGGGGCTAGCGCCCGGCGGCTGATGGGCGGTTGGTGCGGTGAAGGGAGGGATGCGAGGGGGGAGTGGCGAACCGGTTGGCCAGTCGGTGGTCTGCCGCTCGAGCGCCTCGACGACGGCATCGAAGTCGAGATTGCCGGCGGCGGCAAAGACCATCTCGCTCGGCACATAGCGGCTGTCGAAGTAGGCTCGCATCGCGTCGGTGGAGATCGCCGAAACCGTCTCGGAGGTTCCCAAAATGCGGCGGCCCAGACCGTGCGAACCAAAGTAGACTTCGACACTCCGCTCGAACGCGCCGAACGGAGGCTGGTCGTCGTACTTGGCGATCTCTTCCAGGATCACTTGCCGCTCCGACTCGAAATCTTCACTGCGAAGCGAAGGGCGCATCAGATCGGTCAAGAGTTCGACGATTCGATCCTGGTACCGCGGAATCACCGTGGCGTAATAAACCGTCTGTTCTTCGCTGGTGTAAGCGTTCGACTGTCCGCCGAGTTCATCAAGCTCGCGATTCACGTCGGCCGCCGACCGCCGTGGCGTTCCCTTGAAGACCATATGCTCGAGGAAGTGACTGACTCCGGCGATCTCATCCGTCTCGTCGCGAGCGCCGGTGTGCACGAAATAGCCAAACGACGCGGTATAGCCGGCCGGATTGATCTCCGCGACGATTCGAAGGCCGTTGGCGAGCGTGGTTTCGCGAAAAAGCATAGGGGAAAGTAGCAGGTTTCAGGTTTCAGGTAGCAGATTTCAGGGGGTGGCCACGGAAGGACACGGGCGAGCACGGAAGGAACAGGAGCAAACAGAGGCAACGGAGAAGCATTCCTCTGTTACCTCAGTTGCCTCCTGTTGGATGTCTATTTCCCTCAGCCTTTCCACTGCCAACACCGTCGCCTGCGGCTTGCCGTTAAACGAGTTGGAATCGAGAGCCTTTTCCGTGCTCTTCCGTGTCCTTCCGTGGCCCCCGGACACCGGACACCGGCTACCGGCTTCCGTTGACTTGGAGCGGCTTGGGGCCGAGGGTGACGATGCGGTATTGGTTCTTGGGAAGCTGGTCCCAGAGGGCGGCGATTTTGGCGGGGGTCACGGCGTCGATTGCGGCTTCGATTTCCTCGGGCGTCAGCAAGCGGCGAAGGAAGTACCAGTCGCTGGCCATGGCCGCGGCCCGCGAGGAGCTCGATTCTTGCTGCATGATCAGCTGGCTGTGGATGCGGACTTTGAACCGGTCGAGTTCGTCTTCTTCGACCGTTGCACCGAGTTTGTCGATTTCAGCGAGCGTCACGTCCAAGGTTTCTTGCGCCCGCTCGGCAGTCGTCCCGGCGTAGCCAAAGACGCCCCCGACGCCGCGCATCGAATGGGTCCCGGCGGAGACCGTGTAGCACAATCCCCGCTGTTCGCGGACGCGATCGAACAGCCGGCTGCTCATCCCGTCGCTGAGCACTCCGACGGCGGCCCGGAGCGTGAAATAGTCGGGGTGATCGTAGGACCAGGCGGGAAAGGAGAAGCCGATGTGAGTTTGCTGCGAGGGATGCTCGATGTGTTCGTAACCGGGAGTGCCCGCCGCGGCCGGAGGGGGAACTTCGGGGGCTTGCGGCCAGCCTTCGAACAACTGCTCGACCAAGTCGACCGTCCGCTCCCAATCGAAATTGCCGGCGATCGCCAGCGTCGCTCCTCGGGGCGTGTAATGGGCTTCAAAGAACTCCCGCACGTCGCTCGCCGTCACCGCTTGCAAACCGGCGAGGGTTCCTTGGGGGCTGTGGCCGAGGTCGTCGCCGTAATGCCGTTCCTTGAGACGGATCATCACTCGCTGAGCCGGTTCGTCCTCGTTCGCCCGCAGCTCCTGCAGCGACACGCTCCGCGCATCCTCCAGCTGATCTCCGGGCAGATGGGGCCGCCGGACGATGTCGGTGTACAGCCGCAGCGCCTCGTCGAGCGACTCGGTCGGCATCGCCGCGCCGTAGGAGGTATGGGCTGTGGTGACCGAGGAGGAGCGATCGAGCCCCAGGTTATCGCTCTCGGCCACGATCTGGCGGCTGCTGCGGCTGCCCGCACCACGCTGGACCATCTCGCAGACCATTCCAGCCACGCCCCGCCGCGCGCGCGATTCGTACTGGCAGCCCGCTGGCAAGACGAGCGCAAAGGCTGCCGACCGGAGCCAAGGCATGTTCTGCCCCAGAAGCGTCATCCCGCAAGAGAGTTGGTGGTGGTGCAAGGTTTCAGGGTTCAGGGTTTAGGGAAACGGGAGCCGGTAGCCGGTAGCCGGTAGCCGGTGGCCGGTGGCCGGTAGCCGGTGGCCGGTGGCTGGGGGCTGGGGGCCGGGGGCC
>NZ_WRPR01000110.1 GCF_010367455.1 Candidatus Laterigemmans baculatus
CGTCGACGGCACGCAGCCGCTGACCGAACAGTTCACGATCACCTCGCTCGGAGCGGGAACGATCGGGCTCAGCCGCCCGGTCGGACACGACCGCCCGGCGGCTGTCGACGGGGACCTGGTGACGGTCTCCAAAGATTTCGACGGCCAGGAGCTGCGGGGGCACGTCGCCAATCTGACTCGCAACGTCGCGCTGCGGTCGGAGAACCCCAGCGGGAACCGGGGCCATTTTATGGCGGTCGGGCGTGCCAACGTCGACCTCCGCTACGCCGCGTTCGTGGGGCTCGGCCGAACTTCCAACGCCAACCTCGACAGCACGGTTTTCGCTTCCGATGGGACGGTCTCCCACGAGGGAACCAACCAGGTCGGCCGCTACTCGCTGCACCTGCATCATCTCTCCGGTCCAGCCGAGGGGCTGGAGGCGGACCCGGCGGTCGACCCGGCCGGCTTGGCACGCCGCCAGTTCCGCTTGATCGGCAACGCGGTCAGCGACGGAGAGAAGTGGGGGATCACGGTCCATGGCAGCCACTACGGGCAGATCGCCGGGAACGTGGTGCACGACATCGCCGGAGCGGGGATCGTGACCGAGGATGGCTCGGAGTCGTTCAATAACTTTACCGGGAACTTCGTGCTCGGTGTCGAGGGCACCGGCTCGACCGGTCGCTATGACGAGGAAGGGCGTCGCGGAGCCGGCTTCTGGTTCCGCGGGAACCATAACTACATCAGCGACAATGTGGTTGCGGCGGCCGAGGAAGGTTATGGGTTCTATATCCAGAATGCCTCCGGCAACAGCCAGCAGGCGAACATGCGGGTCCACATCCCGCGGTTCCCCGGTGCCAGCACTCACATGGAGGGTCAGTACGAAGTCCGCACGATCAACTCCCTGCCGCTACCGGAATTCAGCGACAATGAAGTCTACGCGGCGACCCAGTTCGGCGTGGGGTTGTGGAGCATTCAGGCGCTCCCGAAAGACCAGGAACCGGTGTTCGAAGACACGGTCATCTGGAACAGTACCGGGACCGCCGTCTTCCTCGATTACTCGACGGCTCGGTTCGACGGCTTGACGGTGCGGGGGCACGCATCGAATCCGACAGCGGTCGCCGTTCGCGGTCACAACGCGAATGGAAACAGCGGCCCGCTGACCATCCGGCGGTTTGACTTCCAGCAGGTTCGGCACGGATACACCGAGGACAGCCGGACGGTCCATTCGCTCGTATTCGAGGATGGCTACGTCCGGAACTACGAAGGTTTCCGAATCTCCACCGAGCAACAAGGACTTCACCCGCGGCGGTACATCTTCCGGGATGTGAAATTTGATCCTGTGGCCGGTCACGAGCTGAGTGCGATCGACCCGGTGTACGATTTCCGTTGGTCTCGGGGCGGTACCTACCTGGCCTACGTGCTGCATGACATCCAGATATTGATGTACGACTACCAGGGAGTGTCGGGAGAGAACTTCCGTGTATTCTTTGACCAGCAGGATCCCGAGGCGGTCATCGACAAGCGGTGGATCACCCGGGCGTATGCGGAGATCGTGGATTGGGAGCTCGATGGTCGCCAGGTGCCGATCCGGCAGCACTACTACCGTCTGATCGGCTCCAAAGAGGGTCCGATTACGGTCGGCGAAGCGTGGGAGAAGCACCGCTCGGTGTTCATGAATGCGGCCGCGATCGGCGCCGACTCCGAGAGGCACCCGGAGGTCGGGTTGACCAAGCCGCTCGAGGGCGAGGGCTTGCCGCCGTTTGAGCGGGGTGCTCCGGTTCCGGCGTTTTTGTTCAGCGGCAACCGGACCAGCCACTTGGATTCGACCGTTGAGCTGCGTTACAAGGGGATCGCCGCAGCCGGTGCGGGTGCGATCTATTTCAGCGTCGATGGCGGCCCGTGGCTGGCGGAGACGGACGACGATGGGGTGTTCACGCTCTCGGGGCTGACGCCTGGCGAGCACACGATCACGTCCGCCTACGGCAGCGCCGCCGGGGAGGTCTGGGGGACGCGGATGACGGAGTCCTTTAGCGTCCGTGCGGATGCGAGCACGCCGAGCGTCCCGCTGCTGCTGAGTCCTGCGACGAGCGGAACTGCGGGGACGGTGCGTTTCTCCTGGACGAGCGTGGTCGGAGCGACGTCCTACGAACTGGTCGTCGAGGACGAGGAAGGTCGGCTCGTCTACCAGGGGCAAACGTCCGCCACCGAGTTGACGCCCCCGAGCGAGCTGGGCGAGGGAAGCTACCGCGTGCGAGTGCGGGCTGAGGTGGACGGCAGCGACGAACCGCTCTGGAGCCCCTGGG
>NZ_WRPR01000111.1 GCF_010367455.1 Candidatus Laterigemmans baculatus
ACGCGAGCTATTGTCGAAAGTCGTGTTCTTGATTGAGTGAAAAAAGCGGCGCATCCTGCTGAGGTACATCACCACTTCAGCGGCCCAACGCGGGCACAAGGATACGCCATGAGCCAGATTAAGACAGACCGAAGCTCGGTGCCAGTAGACCAGGACCACGACCCGGAAGTGCTCGCTTTTCGGGCTCAGTTCGGCGACCGAAGTCCGCTCGATGAGCTCGTCCGAGAGGGAGCCAGACGGATGCTGCAGTCGGCGTTCGATGCGGAAGTCGAGGCATTCGTCGCTCAGCATGCCGACCGCCGTGACACCAGCGGGCGAAGGCAAGTCGTCAAAAACGGGAGTTTGCCGAGCCGAGAGATCCTCACCGGCGCTGGGCCGATCGAGGTCAAGCAGGGGCGAGTGCGGGATAACTCACCCGATCCGGATTCGCGTGTGCAGTTCGTTCCGAGCGTCCTGCCAGCTTATCTGCGGCGGACC
>NZ_WRPR01000112.1 GCF_010367455.1 Candidatus Laterigemmans baculatus
TCCCCTTTTATCTGCGTTCTCCGCGCTATCCGCGGTCCCTCTCCTTTCCGTGATTTTTCGTGTCCTTCCGTGGCCACCATTCGTGAGATTCGTGGTCGTTCTCCCGGCTAAGCCCTCGCGTAGATTAGGTGCGCGAGCGTGAGCCCCAGGACTACCGGGAGACGGGGGAACCAGGAAGGATACGAAGAGCACGAAGGCAAGGTGGGGAGTTGAACCGCAGATAACACCGATAGCGCAGATTCTTGGTTCTCGCTGTTCCTCTTTCATCGGCGTTCTCCGCGCTATCCGCGGTTCTCTTTTTCGTGCCCTTCCGTGGCCACCATTCGTGAGATTCGTACCATTCGTGGTGGTCTCCCCGGCTAAGTCCTCGCGTAGATTATGTGCGCGAGCGTGAGCCTCGCGAGACTGCCGAAAGACGGGGGAACCACGAAGGAAAGGTGGGGGAGTTGAACCGCGGATAACGCCGATAGCGCGGATTCTTGGTTCTCGCTCTTCCCCTTTCATCGGCGTTCTCCGCGCTATCTGCGGTCCCTCTCCTTTCCGTGCTTTTTCGTGTCCTTCCGTGGCCAACATTCGTGAGATTCGTGGTCGTTTTCCCGGCTAAGTCCTCGCGTAGATTATGTGCGCAAGCGTGAGCCTCCCGGGACTGCCGAAAGACGGGGGAACCACGAAGGAAAGGTGGGGAGTTGAACCGCAGATAACACCGATAGCGCGGATTCTTGGTTCTCGCTCTTCCCCTTTCATCGGCGTTCCCCGCGCTATCGGCGGTCCCTCTCCTTTCCGTGATTTTCCGTGTCCTTCCGTGGCCACCATTCGTGTGATTCGTGAGATTCGTGGTTGTCTCCCCGGATCCCGCCTCCCACTCAGCTCAGCTCTTGCATGACTCGGCCGAAGGGGATTCCGTTGCAGACGCCGAAGTGCGGATCGCGGGAGAGTTTGCTTCGCGTCATCGCTGGTGAGGTGAAGCCGCAGAGAAAGCGGGCTTGTTGGCGGGGCGTGGCGAGCACCTCGGGATGGCGGCCGGCCAAGTCTCGCACGGCGGTTGCGGCGGAGCGTCCGATGCGGCCCTCGTGCGACTCTGGGATGCGGAGCGGTCCATCGCCGGTGCAGGCTGTGCAGCGGCCGCAGGGCTGCTCCATCGTTTCCCCAAAATGCTCCGAAAGCGTCGCCGCTTGGCACTCATTTGCAGCGATCAATTCAAACACCTCGTCCAGCCGTTGGACCTCGCCCTGTTCGCGGTCAGTCAACCGGGCGTGCAGTTCCTCGGCGAGTGCCGTTGGCTGCGTGATCGGCTTGAGTTTGTGGTAGCCGTGGACGAGATCGCTGACGCGGACATCGATCCAACCCTGCTCGGCTAGGTAATCGATCGCCTTGACCAGGCGCTCGCGATCGGCACCCAGACGTCTCGCGGCGACCGGGAGCGGGATCGAGAACCAGGTCCGTCCTTTGACGGCCGAGGCCAGCAGTCCGGCGATGAACTGCCGACGCTCGCCGCTGAAGTGGGCGAGGATCGATTGGGAACTGGTCAGCGGGCGGAATTGATAAGTGTCGTAGCGGGGGGACGTGCCGCGGAGGTAGCCGTCGAGCTCCAGGTACGTCAGCAGCGTGCGAGCGACGAGGACGCGAATATCGGTCTCGCTGGAGAGCCGGTAGTGGCTGATGTGAAACGTCTCCGCTTGTCCCGCGATCAGCTCGATGAACCGCACCACCGACGAAGCATCGGGGGTATCACCGTAGGCGAAGTTCTCCAGCACGATCCGGTCGCCGGGGACGAGCAGCGTTTCGCAGGTCGAGTCGAGCCCGTCTCGCCCGGCGCGGCCGATTTCTTGGGCGTACGCTTCGAGCGACTTGGGCGGGTTGTAGTGGTACACGTAGCGAATGTCGCTCTTGTCGATCCCCATCCCGAACGCGATCGTCGCCACCACGATCCCGTCGTTCGAATCGAGAAACCACTGTTGGATCTCGGCTCGCTCGGCCGGTTCGAGTCCGGCGTGGTAGGCTCGGGCCGGATAGCCGAGTTCGGCGAGTTGCCCGGCCACTTGTTCGGCTGTTTTCTGCAGCGTGACGTAGACCAGCGTGCAGCCCCGGGGTCGCTCTTTCAAACGTGCGAGCAGTTCGGCGTCGCGCTGAGCGTCACTGAGCACGCTGCTGCGAAGCTGCAAATTGGGGCGGAAAAACGGCGTCCGCACGGCGTCGTCGGCGTCGATCGCGAAGGCTCTGCGAATATCCTCGAGCACCTGCGGTGTGGCTGTTGCCGTCAGGGCCAGAACCCGTTCGGCCTGGAGGTCCTTCGCCAATTCGGCCAGCTTTAAATAGTCGGGACGGAAGTTGTGTCCCCACTGGCTGATGCAGTGGGCTTCATCCACGGCGAACATGGACACGTGCAAATCGCCCACTGCCGCTCGGAACCGCTCGTTGAAAAATCGCTCCGGCGCGACGTACAGCAGCTTCGTCTCGCCCCGCCGGACCCCTCGCATCGCCTCGCGAAACTCTTCCGGCCCCAACGACGAATCGAGCCGCGCCGCCGAGATCCCCCGCGCCGCCAGCGCATCGCACTGGTCCTTCATCAAGGCGATCAGCGGCGAAATGACGATCGTCACCCCCGAGAACGTGAGCGCGGGGAGCTGGTAGCAGAGCGATTTGCCGCCGCCGGTCGGAAACACCGCCACGGCGCTCCGCCCGGCGAGCAAGCTGTCGATCACCGCCCGCTGCCCGGGGCGAAACGATTCCAGCCCAAACCGCTCCCGTAGCAGCGCGTGGGGATCGACCGCCGGCACCGCCTCAGAGGCCGGCGCTGATGGGGAAGCTGGTGAAGCCGCAGCAGTTTTCATCGGAATCGCCTTCGGGTGGAGGCAGAAGGGAAAAACCTCACAGGCACTCCGGCAGTGTACGGGCATTCACGCGGAAGGCAAGTGTAGAATCCCCCAAAAGAGGCCCACGACTTTCCAGCCGCCGGACCGCCTTTCGTTTAACGGCAAGCCAAAGGCGACGGTGTTTCGGGGGGCGGGGCGCGACCACGAATAACACGAACGGTGGCCACGGAAGGACACGGAAAGGAGAGGGACCGCAGATAGCGCGGAGAACGCGGATAAAAGGGGAATCAGAAAGCCAACAATCCGCGCTATCCGCGGGGCAACTCCCCGCCTTTCCTTCGTGCTCTTCGTGTCCTTCGTGGTTCCCCCGTCTTCTGATCACTCGGCGCCTTTAACCCTCGACGGCCGATTCGCTGCTCAGCCGATCGACCATGGCGGCCGAGCTGCCGAGGGTGCTGGCCAGTTCCCGCTGCCGCTCGGCCCAGGTCGGCGCCGCAGCGATTTCCAGCACGTGCCGCAATTCGGACGTGCACCGCAGCTCGGTGGCAATCTCCTCAAGCCGCTCGACCAGCCGCGAGGCGATCTGGCGAACCGGCTGCACTTCGTAGTTGTAGCCGTTGACCAGCGCGGCATTCGTCCCGTAGCGACTGGCTCGCCACTTGTTCTGGCGGACCATCATCGGGTGGCAGTCGAACTGGTAGGTTCCCTCGTCGATTTCATTGCTGAGCTGCTGGACTAGGCACTGGATGAGGGCGGCCATGGCGCAGACGTCGTCCAGATTGCCCGGCATGTCGCACATCCGAACTTCGACCGTTCCAAACTTGTGGTGCGGGCGGACATCCCACCAGATTTCGCGGATCGTGTGGATGAACCCCGTATCGACCATGTGGTTGACCAGCCAGGTGTACTCGCTCCAGTTCCGCATCAACGGGGGCAGCCCGGCTGTGGGCAACCCCTCCATGATCTTCGATCGCTGCGATTGCAATCCCGTATCGCGGCTCTCCCAAAAAGGGCTGCTGCAGGTCAGCGCCAAGAGCGTCGGGAGGTGCTGCATGATCCGGTCGCAGATCATCACGGCCTTGTCTCCCGAGTCGACACCGACATGCACGTGCAAGCCGAAGGTGATCAGCCGCCGCGCCATTTCCTGCAGCAGGTCGACCAGCCCTTGGTAGCGAGGCGTGGCGGTCACGACCTGGTCCTTCCAGTGGCTGAACGGATGGGTGGCTCCCCACCAGAGCCGCAGCCCGAGTTGGTCGGCCGCGTGCTGCACGACACGCAGCTTGGCTTCCAGATCGCCGCGGGCGTCAGCGATGGTCTGACTGACGTCGCTGTTGAGCTCGACGCAGCTCTGCATTAGTTCGGGTTTGACGCAGCCGAGCGGCTCGGTCTCGAGATGCGCGATCAGTGAATCGCACTCGCTCGCTAAAGCAAAGGTTTGATTATCGAGCAAACCCAATTCGATCTCGATCCCCACGGTCGGCCGAGCATTGGCAGTAAATTCAAGTTTCGTCATTGTTGCCGATCCGTACCAAAGCCTTTCCACCACGTGCGCCAGCTTTTTCAGGCTGACAATCGAAGTCGTTTAACGGCAAGCCGAAGGCGACTTTGTTTTAAAAAGCAGTCGCCTTCGGCTTGCCGTTAAACGATTTTTTCGCGAGCCGTCCTGCTCCGAACCAATCCAAAGTGTCGCTGTCCAGTTAGGGTTAGGCTGGAAAGCCTGACGTACGGTTAGTGCCCGGCCGCGGCGCCCCAGATTTCTCTCAGCCGTTGATCGCGACCGCAGGTGTAGCGGTAGTAGGGGGTTAAACGGGTCGATGTTATGCCAAAATACGTTGAGCAATTCTTCGTAGCTGACGCGGTGGGAGGTCCATGACTCTCATTCCTCGCGAGGTGCGAAGTAGGAGATGGCCGCGGCGGCCATCATGCGGATGCCGACGGCCAGAGCGCGTTCGTCGATATCGAACTGCGGCGTGTGGAGCGGCGCACAGCCGACTTGATCGCCGGCCACGCCGAGCCGGAACATGGCGCCGGGAACATGATCTAAGTAGTAGGAAAAATCCTCGCTGCCCATGCTGGGGTAATCGATCCAGTCGATCGCTCCGGCGCCGAGGGTGCGAGTCGCGGCGGTGGCGAGCATCTCGGTGATCTGGCGATCGTTCTCGACCGTCGGGGAGGACTGGGTGCGTTGGATGTTGATCTCGACTCCCGCTTCGCGATGGATCGATTCGTTGATGTCTTCGAGCGCATCCAGCGCTGCCGCGCGGGCTTCGCGGGAGAGGGTCCGGAGCGTTCCGTAGAGCGTCGCCGTGCCGGGGATCACGTTCGGCGAGTGGCCGCCAGTGATATGCCCGATCGAGATCACCACCGTCTTGTGGGCATCGACGATCCGAGGAATCCGTCGGTAGGTAGCCAGAATCCAGGCCGCTGCCGCTTCGATCGGGTCGCGAGTCAGGTGGGGCCGCGCTCCGTGCCCCCCCTGGCCGACGAAATCGACGCGAAACGTATCGCACGAAGCGGTCAAGGCACCGACACGCAATCCAATGCGGCCCACCGCTCGAGAGGGATCGACATGCAGCGCGATCGCCGCGGCCACGTCGCGGAGGGCGTGGGCATGGATCATCGCTTTGGCACCGGTCGCGGTCTCCTCGGCCGGTTGGAACAGCCCGCGGATGGCGATCGGCCACGGCAACAGCCCATCGCGGTCGAGCGAGACCAGCAGCCGCAGAGCTCCGTAAACGATCGTCGGATGCGCGTCGTGGCCGCAGGCATGCATCCGCCCTTCGCAACTGCTGCGGTACTCGACCGCCTTGCCGTCCTGCAGTGGCAGGGCGTCGATGTCGCCGCGGAGCACGAGCCGAGGTGGCAACTCGGTCGCCGCAGTCCCACTCAGCAGGTCGCACGTCAAACCGGTGCGAGCTTCGGTCACCGTTGGAACCAGACCGAGCGATTCCACTAAGCGAGCCAGAAACTCGGTCGTGCGGAACTCCTGCTCGGACAATTCCGGGTTGCGGTGCAGGTGCCGCCGAACCGAGATCACATCGGGCAGCATCGCTTCGGCCCGCGCATTGATCTCGGTAACGAGGTCTTCCGAAAGGGGAGCAGCCGCCGGCGGGTCTCCGCCAGCGGCGGCCAGGTCGAGCGTTCGCAGGGGCAGTTCAGACAATGTCGATCCAGGTGCTAGCAGCTAAGGGGAACGGACGAAACATTCTATCAGCCGTCAGGCACTGTCAAAAAACTCCGTTTCAGCATTACTTTCCCCCGGGATGGTCATCGAACAGTGCACGGCTAGACTCTGTCAGAAAACCCAGGGTTTTAGGCTTTTGAGCCGTAGGCGCTAGCCTCGGGCCTCGCAGCCCCGGGATTTCCGCTGCAGCACCCGCGGCTAGCGCCGTCGGCTCAGGGGTTTCTGACAAAGCATAGCGCCTTCGGCTCAGGGGCCACCGGAAAGCAACTCGCGGGCCGGAAGCTAAATTTTCAGTTCGTCTTGCTCAGCGGGCGGCAATTAGCCTATTTCCGCCAGCGGCTCCCCACCCGCTTCCGCGGTCCCTGATTTCATGCGCCCTCCCCTTCCCTGGCTTGCCGCACTGCTCTGGATCGTAGGCGGCTGCGCAGGGTTATCGTTCACGGGCGGCTGCGCAGCACCTCTCGTTCGATCGACCGATCCGCCAGAGAGGCAGGCCTCCTTCGAGTCACCCGCGGAGCCGGTACCGGCGGCGAGTCGCGCGGCGGAGTGGATGGAGCGGTGGCTGTTTCCCAAACGGGTTGCCTGGGAGCAGTGGGGCGGAGCGAATCTGCAGACCGGCGACCTCGTCTTCACGCGCGGCAATTACTACGTGCTGCTCGGGGCGATCAACTTCTCCGATTTCCTGAGCACCGTTTCGGCCAGTCCCTTCTCGCACGTGGGGATCGTGGCGATCGAGGACGGGCAGGCGATGGTGTACGACATTTCCGATGCAGGACTCCGCAGCGCTCCCTTTGCCCACTATGTGACGCAGAGCAATTTTGAGCAGCTCGCGGTCCGCCGCCCGGTCCCGGAGCTGTACGCCGCGCTTCCCGAGGTGATCCGCTTCGTCCGCGAGAAGCAGGCCGAGGGAGTCGCGTTTGATCGCCGGTTCGGGCTCGGCAACGACGCGCTCTACTGCAGTGAGTTGATCGTCGAGGCTTTCGCGGCTGGCGGCGTCACGGTTGCGGAACCGGTTCCGGCTGGGGAGTTGCCGGGGATTGGCGAGGTGAGTCCTGCGATGCTGGAGCTGGTCCAGTGGACGACCGGGCTCGCGCTGAGCGATGCCGTCTATTCAATTGGCAATGAGACGAGTGGACTGTACGGCTCCCGCTGGTTTGTCGAGTGTTTGCCGCCGACCGAGTTGTAGCGAGTTACAGGCCGAGCCATTCGCGAAACCCGGCCAAGGTTTCGGTGGGCTGGCCGACAATCTGATAGACGGCGATCGCCATCAGGATGCTTCCGGCGGCAACCATCCCGCTCGCGCTGCGATGCGACGGGGGCTGCATGGCGTGGGTCCGTTCTCGGAGTTCCCGCAGCAGGTGGTTCCAAAACTCGGGATGGAGATGTTTTTCGAACGCTTCGATCGCCACGGCGTGGGTCCAGCCGAGCGGTTCGACGCGGAGGTGGACGCGGCGTTCGGGGAGCGAGACCTGCATCCGTTCGACCGTGCTGACCGCGGCCGGGTCGACCGTCCGGGCGGCCGCTTCGAGCGGCTCCAGAATGTCTCGAGCCCGCACGCCGTAGATCACGATTCGCTGGGGGAACGAGAACAGCAGGAGGCTCACGCAGAGCAGGTATAGGACGACCAGCAGGACCCAGGTCCACCAGCCGAGCTGGATGGCGGCGGTCGACGGAAAGAACAGATGGAGCGGTCCGACGACCATCAGCCCACTGATCGCCAGCGCCACGGCGGCTCCATCGCGAACGCCGGTCGTGGCCAGCGGACGGCGGCGGAAGCGGATCCCGCCGAGCAGCAACAGGTAGGTGGCCAGTGGCAGCAGGGCGATGACCGTCGCGAAGGGGTCGAAGAAAAACATCAGGAAGAGGTGGGGACGGAATCGGAACTGGAGACCGCCTTCGGTTCGCTCGAAGCGGCGTGCCCGGGCGGAATGGGCAAGGCGGGAACCAAGGCCACGACAGTGCTCCCCGGTTCGGGATTGAGTTTCTGGTCGACCGTGTTGACCTGCAGCGTCTCGCCCTGGATGACGAACATCAGCACCGCCTGGTCCCCGTAGCGTACGAGAAAATCGCTGTAGGAAAAGTTGTCGCTCAGCTTCGTCGCTTTGAACACCGCTCCGGCGGCGACGGTTTCACGAATCCGGGTGAAGGTCCAGTCGGAGCCGAACAGCACGCGGGCCTGCAGGTGGCTGGCTGGCGAACGGCTGTCGGCCGCGGCGTGCGATTTGAACGGCAGCTGAAAGACGCCGGAGCTTTCAAACAGCTGGCGGAACTCCTGCACGGCCAGCGAATTGACCTCGTCGTTCGGCGTGACCGCCAGCATCCGACCGATCCCGCCGAGATTGACCTCGTTCCGCGCTTGATCGCTGAGCACATTGATGCACTCGGCCGGCAGCCCCGCCATCCGGGCGGCGCTGATCTTGTTGTAGTTGGTGTCGACCAGCATCACCCGGACGCCGTTCTCGTGGAGCACTTTGGCCAGCTCGCGAACCCAGTGGTCCGCCCCAGCAAACAGCAGCCCTTGCGGGTTCGCGATCGCCAACCCGAGGACGCGGGCCAGCGGTCCGGAGACGAGGCCGTAGAAGGTGACCGTAGAAAGAATCACCAAAAACGTGGCCGAAACGAGCGGCGTCGCGCTGTCCACCATCCCCGATTCGTCCGCCAACTGCTCGAGCTTCAGTGCAAACACGCTGGCCACCGCAGCGGCGACGATCCCGCGGGGAGCGAGGAAGCCCACAAACACCTTTTCCCGCCAATCGAGCTGCGTGCCGGCAAGCGAAATGAACGCCGAGGCGGGGCGGATCACCGCGATCAGAAACAGGACCAGCCCGACGCCTGGCCAGCCCAAATCGAGCAGGGCCTGCGGATCGATCCGCGAGCCGAGCAGGATGAACAGGCAGCCGATCAGCAGCGTGCGGAGATGCTCCTTGAACTCGATCAAGTGCTCGATCACCGCCTGCTTCTGATTGGCGAGGATGATTCCCAGCAGCGTGACGGTGATCAGCCCCGACTCCTCGGCCAGATAGTTGCTGATGCAGAAGCTGACCAGGGCGACCGCCAGAGCCAAGATCCCCTGCAGATAATCGGGAACCCAGAAGCGGCGGATGCACTGCACCAAGAAGCCGGCACCGGCGGCTCCGAGCACCAGTCCGACCAGCACTGTCTTGCCGAGCGAGAGGGCGGCGCTCCACGGGTTGACGCTCGGCGGGAGCAACAGCTCCTCGAATACCAGGACCGCCAGGACCGCTCCGATTGGGTCGATCACGATCCCTTCCCACTTGAGGGTCGAGGAGATGCGGCGGGTCGGGCGGATGTGGTGCAGCAGCGGCGTGATGACGGTCGGTCCAGTGACGGTCAAAATCGAACCGATCAGGAGCGACACCCGCCAGCTGAAATCGAGAAACCAATGGGCGGCCAGCGTCGTCATCAGGCACGTCACGACTGCTCCGATCGTGACCAGCCGCAGGACCGCCGAGCCAGCCTCGCGAAGCTCCCCGAGCCGCAGGGTCAGGCTCCCCTCAAACAGGATCACCGCCACCGACAGGGAGACCAGAGGAAACAGCACCCGCGTTCCCGACGACGCATCGCCGCCGGTGACCCCCGCGATCACTTCGTCCGGGCTGAGGAATTGACCGAGGATGATGCCGAAAATCAGCAGCATCAAAATCCCCGGAAGGTGCAGCCGCCAGGCGATCCACTGGGCCGCGACCCCGAGCGCCGGAACCAAGGCCACGTAGTACAGCAGCATGGAATGGCTATGCGCTGTTTCCGCAGCCCAGAGGGCCGGTAGTTCAAAAAACGGGCTCATACAGGCTCGCTCGAAGAGGCTCGTGCGGAATCTCGGAGGATCCGGGGGGAACACGCGTTCCGGATCGGCGAAGATCCCCGGGCGGTTGCTTCGCAGCAAGCATAATACAGGCCATGCGACTCGGCGCTAGCGGGACGAGCCGGCAACGTCCGCGAGTCCCGAAGCCGGTTGCGAACAACGCCGGTGGCCGAGCGAAGGCAAGCGATGCAGCGAGTGCCAACAGCGAATCGGGCGCCGGTCTCGCTGGCAGCGTCGAAGCGGTCCGCCGCAAGAGGGCTACCGCGGCCGTAAGTTCCGCAGGTCGCTGCGCCTCTCTCACCCTCCCCCCGGGAGGGTCGGGCTCTCAGGCCCGGGGAGGGCCTGCAGGATTCAGCCGCGTAGAGGCGTTGCGTTTGGGATCACCCTCCCCGCTCGTTCCTCGCGACCCTCCCGGGGGGAGGGTTTTGATCGGGGGGACTGAGAGAGACCAGCGTCCGCGGCTCCGGAGGTCCGCAATTCGTCCGGGCGACTCAGACGCCCGAGATCGACTCGATCCGGACGCGGGTGTGCAGCTGGCGGTGGCCGGTCCGCTTGCGGTAGGTTTTGCGGCGGCGGAATTTCTGCACGTAGATCTTCTCGCCCTGCTTCGGTCCAAGCACCGAGGCGGTGACGGCAGCCCCTTCGAGGGTCGGCGAACCGAGCTTCAGCCCGTCATCGCCGCCCACGGCCAACACCTTGCCGAACTCGACGTTTTCCCCTTGGGCCACGTCCCGGTAATCGACGACCAATTCCATGCCCGGTTCGACTCGGTACTGGCGTCCGCCGTCCACAATAATCGCGTACATCGCAGGAAAACTCGTGTATCATTCTCGTGCGGTGAACGGCCGCTCGAGGGGGCCATCCGCCGCTGGGGGCAATAAGCTGCTTCAACGAATCGCGAAATATAGCGACCGGGCGAGCTTCCACGCAACCCATTTTGCGGCGAACCGGTGAGGCAACTTTTTTCCCAGGTTCCCCAAGTCCCGCCATCCCACGACGGCCCAGTTTGTTCATAATGGGCGACGGCCCCCCGCGGTCCAGGGGCCAAAACCGGCCGTGGGCCAACCCCGAGCTGGCCTCCGTGGGCGTCCTTCCCCCGAGCCGGGCCTGCCGGCTGGGGATCGCACCTTATTTGCTTCTTCCCGCTTGCCTTACGAGAGCTGTTACTGATGATGCGAACGCTTCCTTTCTTTCTCCTTTCCCTGACTGCCAGCGGAGTCCTCGGCGGCTTCGCGGCTGACTCGGCCGTCGCCGCGGAGGCAGCGGACCAGAGCCAAGAGCTTCCGCAGTTGTTCGACGGCAAGTCGCTTCAGGGGTGGCACGGCCGGCCTCACATGGATCCGGCGAAGTACGCTGAAACGACCGAAGAGCAGCGGGCCCAGTGGGAAAAGGAGACCGCCGAGCACTGGACGGTCGAGAATGGCGAGTTGGTCAACGACGGCAAGGGGCCGTATCTGACGACCAATAAGGAATATGGCGACTACGAGCTGCGGCTCGAGTACCGCACGGTCGCCGGTGCCGACAGCGGGATCTACCTCCGCGGCGTTCCCCAGGTGCAGATCTGGGACACGACCGACGAGTCGAAGTTCAAGCTCGGTGCGAACCTCGGCTCCGGGGCGCTGTGGAACAATCCTCCCGGCGCTCCCGGCAAAGACCCGTTGGTCAAAGCCGACCGCCCGTTCGGCGAATGGAACAGTGTCCGCATCGTCCACGTCGGCGAGCGGGTTTCGGTGTGGCTGAACGACAAGCTGGTCGTCGACCACGCCCGGATGGACAACTACTGGGATCGTGACGCGCCGCTTCCGGCAAAGGGGCCGATCCAGTTGCAGACGCACGGCGGCGAAATCCGCTGGCGGAACATCGGCTTGCGGGAGCTGTCGGCCGAAGAAGCCAACGAGATCCTCAGCTCGCACGGCGACAAGGGTTTCAAGTCGATCTTCGACGGCGAGTCGCTCGCAGGCTGGGCCGGTGCGGTCGACGATTACCAGGTTCAGGACGGAGCGATCGTGTGCCGTCCGGGCCGCGGGGGCAATCTCTTCACCGAGGAAGTTTATGGCGATTTCGTCGCTCGGCTCGAATTCAAACTCCCTCCCGGGGGCAACAACGGCTTGGCGATTCGCTACCCGGGTAAAGGCGGCCCTTCGGTCGACGGGATGACCGAGCTGCAGGTGATCGACAACACGGCGGAAAAGTACGCCGAACTCGATCCCCGCCAGTACCACGGCTCGGCCTACGGCATGGCCGCCGCCAAACGCGGTTACCTGCGTCCGATCGGCGAGTGGAACTTCCAGGAAGTCACGGTCCGCGGATCGACGATCGTCGTCGAGCTCAACGGGACGGTGATCCTCGATACCGATCTCTCGAAGATCGAGGAGTTCATGCAGAAGACGCCTCCGCCCGGACGCACCCGCACCGAAGGCCACTTTGGTTTCGCCGGTCACAGCGACCCGGTCCAGTTCCGGGCCCTGGAGATCAAGAAGCTCGACTAGTAGTGGCTACACTACGTACTGCGACAGATAGCGGTACGATTGCTCGAGAGCTCGAAGGCGATCTTCGAGCGTCGCTTCATAGGCTCGGTCTTCGACTTCCACGCAGACCGGGCCGTTGTATCCGGCGTCGGTCAGGATGCTGAAGAATTTCCCCCAATCCACATCGCCGAGTCCCGGTAGCTTGGGCGAGTGGTAATCGTTGGGGTGGCCGAGCACTCCCACGCGGTCGCGCCGCTGTTGGTCGACCCGCACGTCCTTGGCATGCACGTGGGAGATGCGGTCGGCGAATTCCCGCATCGGCTGCAGGTAATCCATCGCCTGCCAAATCATGTGCGACGGATCGTAGTTGAGCCCAAAGTGCGGGTCAGGGATCGCTTCGAACATCCGCTGCCAAAAGGCAGGATTCGACGCGAGATTCTTGCCCCCCGGCCACTCGTCGGCCGTAAAAATCATCGGGCAGTTCTCGATCCCCACGTTCACGTCATGCTTCGCGGCGAGCTCGATCAGCGGCGTCCAGGTGTCGAGGAACCGGGGCCAGTTGTCTTCGACCGAAAGATTCCAGTCCCGACCGATAAACGTGTTGACTTGCCGTACGCCCAGTTCCGGCGCCGTCTCAATCACCCGCCGCAGGTGAGCCACCGCGGCCGAGGCTTCGGCTTCGTCGGGCGTGAGCACATTCGGATAATAAGCCAGGCCGCTGATCGCGATCCCGTGGTCGTCGAACTTCCGCCGCACTTCTCCGGTTGCGGCGTCATCCCCGGCGATGCTGTCGATGTCGATATGGGTGATCCCCGAGTAACGCCGCTCGGCCCGCGAGGGAGGCCAGCAGCACACTTCCAGACATTCGTAGCCAAACTTGGTGGCGATGCGAAGGACTTCGTCGAGCGACAGCTCGGGAAGAATTGCCGTGAGAAAACCGAGTTGCATTGGGGGTGACTCCTAGTTCAATCAGCCGCCAGGCGCTAGCGTCCGGTTCCGTTGCGGTGGCGGAAACCGGACGCTAGCGCGTGGCGGCTGATGGGGTGTTTCAGCGGTCAAATCGAATGTAAAAACCGACGCCTTCGGCTCGCCGTTAAACGACTGGAGGCGAACCGAAGCCGCCTAGATCCTCAATCCAACCAGTCCTCGTTTTCCAGACGCTCGGGCACGTAGACCTCGGTAACATAACTGATGTCTTTGGAGATCAGGGCTTCGACTTCCAATTTGAAGCCATTGTCGAGCATCTTTTCGATCTCCTTCTGCCACGGCTTTTTGTTCTCGAACCATGGGTACTTGGCGATCTGCTTGGCCCGCTTGCGGTCGTTGTCACTGAGGTTGATCGTGACGTTCGGGTCGAGGTCGCAGCGTTCCAGATCGATGCTGCGGATGCCGAGGAATTTCGCGTCGGGAATCGCCATCCGGCTCGACTCGAATGCGAGATTGATACTTCCCTGTTTGATCACGCTGTAGATGTAATATCCCCAGGGATCGTTATCGAGCAGGCAGTAGACGGGCAGACCGAGTTCGACGTGCAATCGGTGCAGCAAACGGCGGACGCCGCGAGGCGGCTGACCATTGCCGTGCGTCAAGATGCAGTTGTGGGTTTCCCAGAACCGGTCCTCATTGAACCGCTGCCAGACCGTGTTTTTTTCCACATGCAGGATGAAGTCGGCGGTGCACTTTTTGAACTGCACCACGTCGGGCTCGCAGATGCTCGGGATCCCATAGCCGCCGCGCCCCATGCGGGCGCAGTTGATGTCGTTGCCATCGTCGGTGATCACGATCGGGCCGACCATGTCGCCCCGTTTGTCGGCGAACAGGTGCAATTCTTCGCGCAGGCTCCCGGCCAGCACTTCCAAATCCTCGAGCACCGCGTCCGATTCGCTCTGGTCGTCGAAGGTCGCTTCCTTAGTGCCGGGAATCGTGTGTTTGAGCTTGTAGTAGAGTCCTCGAATGCTGAGCGTCTTGCCGCGATGGATCAGGTCCGCGCAGCCGCTTCCAGCCAGCAGCGTCTGCATGTACGAGCGGGCTTGGTTCAGATTGAACAACTCGCGGCGGTTGGTCCGCTTGCCCATCTCGAGAAAGCGTTTGCGGCGGTTGTAAGTCACGTTCGAGAGCGTCCGCGAAGGGATGTCGAGGTGCGGGTCGCGCTGATTCTCAGCCGCTTTGACCACCACGTCCGCGAGCCCTTTGAGCCGCTCGACCGTGTCGAGATCCTTGCCGACCAGCTTGACCGGCTTCGGTGGAGCCACGTCCGCCGTCGTTCGTCGAGTGCGCTTCTTAGCCATCGAAGGGAATTAGGTTCCAGGGGGCAGGGAACAGGTTTCAGGTTTCAGGTTTCAGGTTTCAGGTTTCAGGTTTCAGGTTTCAGGTTTCAGGTTTCAGGTTTCAGGTTTCAGGTTTCAAGTTTTTTCGTACTCGTACTCGTACTCGTACTCGAATCGAGCGCAACAGATTTCAGGTTTGAGATTTGAGATTGCAGATTTCTTCGTGCTTCGTGCTTCGTGCTTCGTGCCCGATTCGAGTACCGCTCCGCTGAGTACGAGTACCGCTTCGCTGAGTACGAGTACGAGTACGAGTACGAGTACGAGTACGAGTGCGAAGGGAATTCAAATTCCTGAAACCTGAAACCTTCTATCCCGCTTCTCCGTATTTCTCGGCCACCGATTCGTCGATCTCTTGGCTTTCGTTTTCGGAGACTTCGATCACCTTGCCGAATTCGTCGAGCTTGACGTCGGCGTCGGAGGTTTTCGACTCGGCGACTTGCAGGAGTTGGTTGTAGAGCCGTTCTTTGTCGGTGCCGTTGAGATCGCTGACCGCCGTGGCGACTTCGCCCAGGTAGCGGAGGAAGACGCTGCGGCGTTCGGCTTGCTGGCGAATCGATTTGCGTTTTCGCATGAACGCGGCGAGCGAGCGACCGACGCCCTGGATCGCCATCCGCAGTTCTTTCTCGATCTCCGGGTAGCTGGCGACCGCTTCCTTCGATTCGCTCGTGAAGGGAACCCAGACGCTGGCGATGTGGGCGATGATCGTGACCGGTCCGTTGGGCAGATTGCCGCGGGACTGGGTCAATCCATAGGCCCGCCAGTTGGTGTTGATCACGGCCTGGGTGATCGCGCATGCGCCTCCCTGGAACTGCAGGGGCACGCGGTTGGCGAACCGCAGCACCTGGCACGATTGGCCTTCGCTGGTGTTGACCGCGTGCATCGCCTCGTGCAGCTTCTGCAGGTCGGACTTTTTGAGATTGCTCGGCCCTTTGCGAGTCGGCAGTCCGGCGGCTTTGATGATCTTGTCGGCCGAGTCGCTGCCGAGACCGCTGAAGGTGTCGATCAAAAATCGCCGCAGGGTCCGCGCGTCGCTCTGACCGATCAGCTCTTCGAGTTCATCCAGGGCGACCCGCTGGGTCTGCGGCGAGCCGCCGTAGGCTAGACCGACTTCGACCTGGAACGGACAGCCGCGATAGACGGCCGGAGGGCGGGTCAGCGTGTCGTGGAATTCGCCGGGGACGACCGACTGCAATCCCTTGAGCAGCAGGTCGTGGCCGATCGGGACTACGCAGTCGGTCGACGGCGGGCGGATCTTGGTTTCCTGCATCGCCTGGTACAGCTTGTCGGCCTGGGCGCGGCCGATCTTGCCGGTCGTCACCCGCGGTCCGATCTCCGCGGTTTCACAGATCCGGCGAGCCACTGCCGGAGTGACGCAGGAGAAGGTCTGCTTGAGGAACTGGCCGATCGGGTGCGAGCGGTCTTCGGCCAGCAGCGTGATCAGCCGCCCGAGTTCGATCCCGTAGGGGTGCGGCTTGATCTCCTTGGCCTCGGCCGGCAGCTCGGTCGTGCTCCGCCAGTAGGTCGTCTCGTTGCCGTCGGGATCGCGATAGTGGATCGTGACGTGCGGGTTGGCGATCGCTGTTTGCGAAAGGTATTCGTCGACGCTTCCGCGGCCTCGCTTATAGACTGCCGCCAATTCGATCGCCACACGGGTCCCGTGCTGGAGCGGCTCGCTCGTCCCATCCTCGTGCGGGATCTCGAACTCCCAAGCGATGTTCTGCTCGGCGATCTGCTTGAGCCCCTTCTCGCCTGGCGGAATATCGATTCCTTCGCCGCGGCCGTTGACGATCTCCGGAGCGTTCTTTTTGGTGTCGATCTGCAGCTCGAAATAGTGCACCGGTTTGCGGATCGAGGTCTTGCTGACGATCCGGATCGGTTGGCCGCTGGTCAGCATCCCGTTCATGCCGGCCGCGCTGATCCCGATTCCTTGCTGGCCGCGGCTCATCCGCAAGCGGTGGAATTTCGAGCCGTAGAGGAGTTTGCCGAAGATCAGGGGAATCTGCTTTTTGACGATCCCCGGCCCGTTGTCCTGGACGCTCACGCGGAACCGGCCGTTGACCGTGCTGTCGATCTGCACCCAAATCATCGGCAAAATGCCCGCTTCTTCGCAGGCATCGAGCGAGTTGTCGACCGCTTCCTTGACCGTGGTCAGCAGCGCCTTGCGGGGGTTGTCGAACCCGAGCAAGTGCTTGTTTTTGGCAAAGAATTCGCTGACCGAGATATCGCGCTGGCTTTTGGCCATCGCTTCGGCGGTCGAGCGGCGCGCGGGACGATCGGTTTTTGTTGCAGGGGTTGCAGTCGCCATCTTCTCCTTCGGGCAACTCAGAGGATCTGGGGCTTTGGGAAGCCGGGGAATTTGGGGACCCGGAATGCAGGTGCACAAATGTTCCTGTCGGCTCCGTCGCTGCGGATTGTATCGGTTTTGCCCTGCGAACCCCAGCCGTCAAGCCGGGAAAGCGGGGTAATTTTGGTGTGATTGGGGGAAGGCGCTAGGAAAGGCTGGCCCGGCGAACTAGCGTTGGACGAAACAAGCCCCGGGGACTTTTCCATCAAAAACCAAACGTTTCCGCCTTGGCAATGGCAAAAATTACGGCCCCGGGCGGGATCGGCTCCAAACTCGACCAAAAGGGGACGAGCGTCATGCGTCTTTCGCTTCGCAGCATCGTCGTCGCGGCAGCCGTTGCGGCGCTCGGCGGCACGGCCGACTCCGCTTCGGCTCAGGAATTCATCGTCAACAGCCAAGTCATCTCCGACGAGGTCGCCACGGACGCGGTGGTCAGCGGTGCGGCGGCTGGCGATGCGGTGGCCGGTGGGGCGGTGGTCGCCGGCGACGCGGGGTATTATCTGCCCGGCCGGACGTACGGTAGCCCTGACCTATTCTATAATTACTACACCCAGGGCTACAGCAATGCTGTCAATGCTCAGATGTACGTCTCGCCTCTCCCGGTGCCGCCGTACGTCGGGCACACGTTCTACACGTACCAGCCGCTGCTGCCTGAGCATTAC
This sequence comes from Candidatus Laterigemmans baculatus, assembly GCF_010367455.1. Classification (GTDB taxonomy): domain Bacteria; phylum Planctomycetota; class Planctomycetia; order Pirellulales; family Pirellulaceae; genus Laterigemmans; species Laterigemmans baculatus. Next base: position 17,622 of record NZ_WRPR01000112.1, read on the forward strand.
CTCTACTGGCACAAGGACCGTTACCACAACCACTACGACGGCGGTCGCGGCCTGAACCGCACCCGGGCGGTCTATTACTCGCCGCCGGCGCGAACCGCTGCGCAGAACGTGTACTGGAACTGGTTGCGGATTCCTCGCTAAACGAGACCTCCCAATCCCCCGCATCCTGGAGTCGATTCCCATGTTCAAGCAGACCTTGCTGGTCGCCGTCGCCGCTGCGGCGCTCACCGCGTGCGGTGCCCACCGCGCCGAGGCAGGCGATCCCTACGCCTTCACCGATGCCTGGGCCGCCCAAGCCGCGGCGACTTATCCCTGGCACGGGGCGTACTACCACCAACAGTACGGTGCGCCGGTCGCGCTGGTCGTTCCGCCGACCTCGCACATGCGACAAGCCTACGCCTGGGGCGTCAGCCAGAACCTGATGTACCCGATCCACCACCAGTTCGAGCGGCCCGCCACCTATCCGGGCTCGACCGCCGGCTTCCTGCCCACCCCTTACTGGCCGAGCCACACCGACCAGTTCGGCGTGTACTACGTCCGCGGCCCCTGGTAAGAGCCCTCTCCAACTCGTACTCAGCGAAGCGGTACTCGTACTCAGCGAAGCGGTACTCGTACTCGAACGCGGTACTGAGTGCTGAGTACGAGTACGAGTACGAGTACGAGTACGAGTACGAGTACCGCCGCAAGCGGCTGAGTACGAGTTTGGGCCGCCTACACTAGCCTTACGATTTCGCCTGATTCGACGTGGTGCACCGTGTGCCCGTCGTCGATTCGCAGGGCTCCCGCCTCGTCGATCCCGCGGCACCAGCCGCGGAGTGATTCTCGGCCCCGCTGCAGCGTCACTTGTTTGCCGCTGAGCAGGCATCGTTGGCGGATCGCCGCGATCAACTCGGGGAATTCCTCGGCCATCCGGGCAGTATTTTCGGCCAGCCGCTCGACGAGGAGCTCGAGCAGTTCGTTGCGAGCGAGCGGACGGTTGGCGATCTCGGCGAGCGATCCGGCTCGCTGGCGAACGTCCTCCGCGGCGGTGCTGAAATCGGTCGAGACGTTGACGCCGATGCCGATGACCACGCGGTCGACTGCTGACCCAGCCGCTTCGACGAGGATCCCGCAGACTTTGCGGCCAGCAACTTGAACGTCGTTGGGCCACTTGATGCGGGCCGAGAGCGGAGGGACGAAGCTCTCAATCGCTTCGGCCACCGAGAGTCCCGCGACAAGGGCGATTCGCGAGGCAGTGGCGCGCTGGAGTTGTAGCCGCTTGAGCCCTTCGAGGAGGGAGAAGGTCAGCGTGCCGGCGTCGGCGTGCCATGAGCGATCGCCGCGGCCGCGACCGGCCGTCTGGTGGTCGGCTAGCACCAGCAGCGGCAGTTGCTCGTCGCTGAATTCCGCCCCGTGCTCGACCGCCCAGCGGTTGGTCGAATCGAGCTGGTGGAAGTGGCGGAAGCTGCGGACCGGTGAGCCCGCTTGTCGGAAGCTGGAGGGCTCCTCGGAGCTGGCAGGTGGCAGCATCGGGTCCACGCTCAGCTAGCGCGGCTCTTGGTCCGCGACTCGCGGAGTCCTCGGCTGAGGATGTCTCGAAGCATCGGCGAGTAATCCTCGTACTTCGAGCGGTCCGGAGCTCCCGCGGAGAACTGGTAGATCGCGTCCCGCGGTTTGACCCCCAGGGCGAGCAGCGTGCTGCTGACCGTGCCGTGCTCCTTGCCCCGCATGACCATGCTCGGCCGGCCCGGTCCGACCGGAGCACGGGCGAAGACTTTACTCGCGACGGCGAGGAACTTGACCGGCGAATCGAGCGTCTGAAGGGTCAGCAGCCGCTTGGCCATCTGGACGCGTTCGTCGGTCGGATCGTTGACGTTTCGCGAGCCGATGATGTTCAATCCTTCCTCGAGCTCGACCACTTCCTGGTCCTCTTCGGAATGAATGACCCAGCCGTGTTTGGCGTCGGCAATGACGATGTTGCAGCCCTCGTAGCGGGTTTTGTTCAGCTCCACGAGCGCTTTGTCGAGCGCTTTGCGGGAACTGGTGCAGCGGAGCAGGTCGAGGCAGAGCAAGCCGCGGGACCGCTGGCCGAACAGGGGCATCAGGGTCGCCCGGTTGCACAGCCCCACGAACAGCCCGTTTTGGTTGACGCCCAACCAGCTGCCGCCGGCCCGCTGGTCGATGCCGCACAGCACGCGGGGCTTTCCCGATTGGATCGAAGGCGGCAAACTAGGCCGCTCAAAATATTCTTCCCGGTTGGCAGCGACCAGAATCGGACTTTCAGGAACAAGCTGATATTGAACGGCGAGGAGGCACATCTCGGCTTTACTTTCGCTTTCCAAAGACCAATGAAACGAGGCCCTGGGGCCTGCGACGAGAGGGGAATCTACGGATCCGCCCGGTCGACTGGTGAAGCCGCTAATTTAGCTGCTCAGACGCTCGGGATGCACCCCCTGCGGTGGGGTAGGTAGCAAAAATAAAGCCGCATCTGGCAGGCTTTGACGCTCGCCTCGCCTTTTGGGCTGATGTCGGTCGGGGCGGATGGCCGATACCGTCGGGGAGAGGGTCCAGCCGTGCGTCTTGAGCTGGACTCGTGCCCCCACTCCTGCCCTCGTTGCCATGCCGCACGCGGCCTCCACCGCTGACGCCAAGAGCACCCCCCGGCCTCCGACAGGGGCGGTTCCGCCAGCAAACTCCGGCAGCCCCAATCCCGGTTACCAGCGCGAGGTGCTGGCGATCCGGGCACCGGTGGCGGTGACCTTGGCCCAGAAGCCGGTGCCGCTCTCGGTGGTTCTCGATCTGGTTCCCGGAGCGATGCTGCAGTTCGACAAAAACTGCGACGAGCCGCTGGTCCTCGAGGTGGGCGGGCACGCGATTGCCTACGGCGAAGCGGTCAAAGTCGACGACAAATTCGGGCTCCGCATCCGCAGTTTCGACGTCGCCAAAGAAGACCCCTGAGGGGGGCGTTGCAGTCATCAGCCGCCGGGCGCTAGCCCCCGGTTTCCGAAAGCGCGGTGGAAACCGGACGCTAGCGCGTTGCGGCTGATTGCGGAACCGGACGCTAGCGCGTTGCGGCTGATTGCGGAACCGGACGCTAGCGCGTTGCGGCTGATGGAGGAACCGGGCTACCGCGTGGTGGCTGATTGTGCAGCGGCTGAGCGATTTGCGGCGGTGGCCGGTTCGCGTTCGGGGGGGCTCTGAAGCTGCTCGGCGAGGCCGTCGTCGAGCGGCGAAATCAGCTCCGCCCTCCCCTGCCGCCACTCCTTGCCGATGATCAGCCGCGCTCCTTTGCTGAACGTCAGGTACGACCAAGTCCACTGCAGGAACACGAACACGCGGTTGCGGAAGCTGCTCAAGTAGTAGATGTGGATCAGCAGCCAGGCGAGCCAGGCGATGAACCCGTTCAGCTTGGCTTGGCGGCTCTGCAGGATTGCTCGGCGACGCCCGATCGTGGCCATCTGCCCTTTGTCCCAGTACTGGAACGGCTTGCGTGTCGGCGGCTCGGTTCCCGCCGCGGATGTCGCCTGTCGATGGCGGATTTCGGCCAGAATCGTTTTGCCGACGTAGCGGCCCTCCTGCATCGCCACCGGCGCCAGACCGGGGAGCGGGCGGCCGCCGGGGCCAGCGACGCTGGCGAGGTCTCCGGCGACGAAGACGTTGGGGTGGTCGGGAATCGAGAGATCCTCGCCGACCACCACCCGGCCCGCCCGGTCGAGCGGGACACCGAGGCTTTGGCCGATCCGATTGGCCTGGACTCCAGCCGCCCAGAGGACCGTTCCGGCGTCGATCCGCTGGTCCTGCATGTTGATCCCGCGAGCGTCGATCGCGGTGACCGGTTTACCGAGCACGACTTCCACGCCGAGCTGGTTCAGCGCCTTGTGGGCCCAGCTCGCTTGGTTGGCGTCGAACTGGTTGAGGATCCGGTCGACGGCGTCGACCAGGATCACGCGGGCCTGAGTCGCGTCGATGGCGCGAAAGTCGCGAGCCAAAGCGAAGCTGGCCATCTCCGCGATCGCTCCCGCCAACTCGACTCCGGTCGGTCCACCCCCGACGATCACGAAGGTCATCCAGTGGGCCTGCTCGGCGGGGTCCTTGCTGCGTTCGGCTTTTTCGAAAGCCACCAGCACGCGGCGGCGGATCTCGGTCGCCTGTTCGAGGTTCTTCAGCCCCGGCGCGTACTGCTCCCACTGCGGATTGCCAAAGTAGCTGTGCGTCGCCCCGCAGGCGACCAGCAAATAGTCGAACTCGAGCGGCCCGGCATCGCTCAGCACCCGCCGATTGGGCACGTCGATCGACTGGGCTCGCGCCAGCAGCGTGCGGACGCGGGGGTAGGGACGGAGCATGCTGCGGATCGGCGAAGCGATGTCCGACGGATCGAGCCCCGCCATCGCCACTTGGTAGAGCAGCGGCTGGAACAGGTGGTGGTTTCGCTGGTCGACGATGGTGACATCGACCGCTTGGCTCTGGCCGAGCACCTTTGCGGCGTTGATTCCCGCAAACCCGCCACCGATGATCACCACGTGGGGAAGCAATTCAGCACACTCCGGTAAGAAAGGTTGTTCCTTCCTTGGTATGCATCGGAGGCAGAAACAGCAACCCGGTACTCAGTACTCAGTACCGCTTCGCGGAGCTCCACGAAAAAACGGACCCTCGGGTTAGCGAGGGTCCGCGATTCGTCTTTCAGCTGGGTTTGCCGTGTGGGCGGGTTAGGCCGTGGTCGAGGCGGCCAGGCCGGCCGCTTCGGCCAGCGCGTCGGCCTTGTCGGTCTTTTCCCAGGTGAACGAGTCGCCGGTGCGGCCAAAGTGACCTCCGGCGGCGGTGGCGCGGTACACCGGGCGGCGAAGCTCGAGGTAGTCGATAATTCCGGCTGGCGAGAGCGGGAAGTGCTCGCGGACCAATTTGCAGATCGTCTCGTCGTCGACGCGGCCACTGCCCTGAGTGTCGACGTGGACGCTGACCGGCTCGGAGACGCCGATCGCGTACGCCAATTGGACTTCGCAGCGGTCCGCCAGCCCGGCGGCGACGATCGTCTTGGCGACGTGGCGGGCCATGTAGGCGGCGCTGCGGTCGACTTTGGTTGGATCCTTGCCGCTGAACGCACCGCCACCGTGCCGGCCCCAGCCGCCGTAGGTGTCGACGATGATTTTGCGGCCGGTCAAGCCACAGTCGCCGTGGGGTCCGCCGACGACGAACTTGCCGGTCGGGTTGATGTGGTACTTGATGTCCCCTTTGACCAGCTCCTGCGGCAGGCAGGGCGTGATGATTTGGTCGACGACGAACTTGCGGAGTTCTTCCTGCGAGACCGACTCGTCGTGCTGCGTGCTGAGCACCACCGTATCGATGCGAACGGGCGTGAAGCCGTCGTACTCGACCGTCACTTGGCTCTTGCTGTCGGGACGCAGCCAGCTGACTTCGCCGTTCTGGCGGGCCTCGGTGATGCGGTTGATGATCCGGTGCGAGAGGGCGATCGGCAGCGGCATCAGTTCTTCGGTGTCGCGGCAAGCGAAGCCGAACATCAGCCCTTGGTCGCCAGCCCCGACCTCTTTCCCCTTGCTGGCGTCGGCGTTGACGCCCATCGCGATGTCGGGGCTCTGCTCGTCGAGCGAGACCATCACGGCGCAGGTGTCGGCGTTGATCCCCATCTTGTCGTCGGTGTAGCCGACTTCGCGGATCACGTCGCGGACGATCTTCGCGTAGTTGACCGTCGCGGTGGTGCTGATTTCGCCCGCGATCATCGCCAGCCCCGTCGTCACCAGCGTCTCGCAGGCGATCCGGCTGTTCGGGTCTTGCGCGAAGAGGGCGTCGACGACGCCGTCGGAAATCTGGTCGGCCAGCTTGTCGGGATGCCCCATGCTGACCGATTCGCTGGTGAAGAGATACTTACCCGTTGCCACGTTCAATACTCCTGAAGACGCTTTTGGAAGACCCGTGTCCGCACGCCAGTATGACTGGACTGCGGGAAAAATGTTGGACGGTAGCCGGTAGCCGGTGGACGGTAGCCGGTGGCCGGTGACCGGACGCCGGAGACCGGAGACCGGACGCCGGAGACCGTTTTCTCAGCTATCGATCTCGACCAGCTCGCCATGGCTGTCGCGGCAGTCCATTTCGAGGTGTTCGGGGAACAGTCCGTCGCTGCCGAGAATTTGGACGGTCATGCTGCCGCTCTCCTCCATCTCCATGATCTTGCGACGTTTGCGGTTGTTGAGGAACGCGGCCACTTCGTCGTTGACGCGAATCGTGACCCGCGTGATGTGTTCGTTGCGGCAGGCCAGGGCGAGCATCCGGATGACTTCGATCGACATGCTCTCGGCCGTCTTGACCAGCCCTCGGCCGCTGCAGCAGGGGCAGTCGGTATAGATGCTCCGCTTCAGGCTGGGGCGAATCCGTTGGCGAGTCATCTCGATCAACCCGAACGGGCTGGTCCGCAGAATTTTCGTCCGCGCCCGGTCGTTCTTCATCGCATCGCGGAGGGCGTGCTCGACTTTGCGGCGGTGCGACTCTTTCCGCATGTCGATGAAGTCATTGACGATCACGCCGCCGAGGTCGCGGAGCCGCAGCTGGCGAGCGATCTCTTTGGCGGCCGACATGTTCAACCGGAAGGCGGTTTCCTCGGCCGAGTCGTCGGTGCGGAAGTTGCCGCTGTTGACGTCGATCGCCACGAGGGCTTCGGTCGGATCGATCACGATCGAGCCGCCGCCCGGGAGCGGCACTTTCCGCTCGTTGATGTTAGCGATCTCTTCCTCCAGCCGGTACTTGTGGAACAGCGGCTCGCTGCCTTCGTACAGGTGGAGATGGTCGGTGAACCGCGGCATCACCAGCCGCAGGAATTCGCGAGCTCGTTCGTAGGCGTCGCGATCGTCGATGTGGATCGCTTCGATCTCGTCGTTGAAGATGTCGCGGATCGTGCGGATGATCAGATCGCTCTCTTCGTAGATCACGCCCGGTTCGCTCGTCTCCTGCAGCCGGCGGACGATCGCCTTCCAGAGCCGCAGCAGGTAGTTCATGTCGCGGTGCAGGTCGCGGCCGCTCCGCTTCTGCCCGGCGGTGCGAACGATGAACCCGAGCCCCTTGGGCGGATTCATCTCGATCAGCAACTTGCGAAGTCGTTTGCGGTCGTCCTCGTCTTCGATCTTGCGGCTCACGCCGACCCGTCCGAGGGCGGGCATCAGGACGAGATAGCGGCCGGGGATGCTGATGTAAGTGCTGAGGGTCGGGCCCTTGGTGCCGATCCCTTCCTTGATGACCTGGACGAGCACCTCGTCGCCGCGTTTGAAGATCTCTTGGATCGGCGGCTTGATCCGGGGGCGTCCCCCTTTGAAGGCCCGGCGGTTTCCGTGCCCGCTCTCGCGTGCCCGCACCGCGGCTCGCTCGGCGTCCTCGTCCGACTGCCGCATGATCTCTTCGGGATCGTAGCCCCCTTGGCGGAAGTACTGCGGCTCGACGTCGCTGATGTGCAGAAAGCCGTTGCGGCCGACCCCAAAGTCGACGAACGCCGCTTGGATGCTCGGCTCGAGGTTGACGATTCGCCCGCGGTAGACGTTCCCGGCGTAGGTCTCCTGGCTGGCCCGGTCGATGTACAGCTCGTCGAGCCGCCCGTTGTCGAGCACGGCGATCCGGCTCTCCTCGGGCTGAGCGACGTTGATCAGCATTTCTTTCTTCATCGAGGTCTCTTCGGTTTGATTTGATGAACGCGAGGCGGAGCGTGAGGCGCGGCTGGAGCCGTCCGCACTGCGGCGCGTGGTTGGAGTGCTTCTCATGGCGTTTTGGTCGGGGGCATTTGGGTCGTTTGAATTTTGTTCGCGTGAGGATCGAGCGCGTCGGAGTCCGCCGCGTCTCGGGTCTGAGATGGATGGGTGGGTGCGGAGTTCGGCTCGGCACAGTCCGCCGCGGCAAGCTCGGCCGGATCGAGCTCGCGGTCGAGTTCGGTGCGGAATCGGGTCAGTCGTCCGCCGGCCTCGACGAGCCCCTGGAGACCGAGGGCGGTGAGCACATCGTCCGGACGGAGGCTGGCGGTGCGGCTGCTCCGCAGGACCATCTCCAGCCGCCCGTCGCGGACGGCCAGGTCGACGATCTGTTCGGCGACGCTCGCCTCGACCGGCTTGTCTTTGCGGGTGAAGCGAATCGTGCCAGCGGCCCGCAGGCGCTCGATCCGGGCTTCGACCTCCGAAGGGTCGAGCGTCACGGCTGAAGCCAATGCATCGCTGGCCGCGTCGCTGGGGGGCCATTCGAGGGCGAAGTGGCCGCAGGCGAGTTGGGCTTTGCCAAAACCTTCAGGGATCCGGCAGACCCGCGTGATCTGCATCCCGGCGGCGGTGGCCGCATCGCCGCGAAGGTCGCTCGAGAGCCGCTCGAGCAGTTCGGCGGCGGAGAGCTCCTCGGTCAGGTCGAGCTCGACGACTTCGTCGAGGCTCTCGGTGCCGAGGGCGAGGGCCGAGGGGAAGCTGATCCGCGGTTTGGGGTGAAAGCCCTCGGTCATCGCCAGCTGTAGCCCGCTCCGCCGCAGCAGGCGTTCCCACAGGCGTGCCAAATCCCGATGGCTGATCCAGCGGAGCAACCCGGTTTTCGTGAATCGGACTTGGTAGCGAACACGCGACATGCGGGAGCGGTGTTTCGGATTTCTAGGTGGGAATCAATTCGGGAGCCAAGTCACTCAAGCGGTCCATCAGATACATGTCGACTTCGCCGGCGGCTTCGAACGTCATGACCCGTTCGGCGATCTCGCGGCACTGCCCGATCGTCACCGAGCGGATGGCCTTTTTGACTTTCGTCAGGGCTTGCGGAGGAACGCTCAGGCGGCGGACGCCGAGCCCGATCAGGAGCAGGGCCCGAGCCGGATTGCTGCTCATCTCGCCGCAGACGCTCAGCGGCACGTGGTGGGCGTCGGCGATCTCGACCGCGCGGAGGATCAACCGCAGGACGGCCGGGTCGCTCGACTGGTACAGATCGGCGACGTACTCGTTGCTGCGGTCGACCGCCAAGGTGTACTGGACCAGGTCGTTGGTCCCGACGCTGAGGAAATCGACCTCGCGGATGAAGCGGTCGAGCATCAGCACTGCCGAGGGGACTTCGACCATCATCCCGATCGGAATGTCGGTGCGGCAGCCGACCCCTTCCTCTTCCAGGTCCTCGGCCACGACGTTGACCAGCATCCGCGCTTGCCGGAGCTCGCCGAGGGTGGTGATCATCGGGAACATCAGCCGCACGTCGCCGTGGATCGCGGCCCGCAGGACGGCTCGCAGCTGGGGGCGGAAGAGGTCTTGGTTTTTCAGGCTGAGGCGGATCGAGCGGAGGCCGAGGCAGGGGTTGTGTTCGTACTCGGCCAGCGGCCGGTGGCCCATTTTGTCCGCCCCGAGGTCGAGGGTCCGGATGATCACCGGTCGCCCCTGCATCGCCCGGACGACTTCGCTGTAGGCCTCGTAGTGGTCCTGCTCGGTCGGCTCGTCCTCGCGGCTGAGGTACAGGAACTCGGTGCGGTAGAGCCCAATTCCGTCGGCTCCACGCGACAAGCAGGCGGCGACTTCGTGGGGAAACTCGATGTTGGCCGAGAGTTCGATCGCGACCCCATCGGCGGTCTGCGAAGGGAGATCGGCCAGCTGGTCGAGGCGGGCGAGCAGCTCGCGGCGGCGGAGCAGCCCGCGTTCGTATTCGTCGAGCGTCGCCTGGTCGGGGTCGAGGATCACGATCCCCCGGTCCCCGTCGACGATCACGCGGGTGCCGACGACCACGCGATCCAAAAACGGGCCGATCCCGACGACCGCCGGGAGCTCGAGCCCTTTGGCGACGATCGCCGTGTGGCCGCCCGGGCCTCCGGTCTCGGTGGCAAAACCGATCACCTTGGTGCGGTCGAGCCCCGCCGTTTCGCTCGGCGTGAGGTTGTGGGAGAAGGCAACCGAGGGCTCGACCAGGCTGTCGAGCGGGCGGTGGGTGACCGCTCCGAGCTGCTGCAGCAGTTGCTTTTCGATGTCGAGCACGTCCTGCGCCCGCTCGGCCAACAGCGGGTTGTTGAGCCGCCGCAGGGCCGAGGCGTAGGAGTGCATGACCTGGCTGACCGCGTAATCGGCGGTGTGTTGCGAGCCGGTGATCTTCCGCTGCAGTTCGGCCGTCAAGCGCGGGTCGTGCAGCATCTGCAGCTGGGCGGCGAAGATGCTCCCGGTCGAATCGCCGAGCCGCCGCGAAGTGCTCTCGCGGTTGGTTTCGAGGGTGCGCGCCACAGCGGCCACGGCCGCGACGAGGCGGTCGTGCTCGGCGGCCACATCGGCTAAAGCGACGTGGCACCGGGGGATGCTGTAGCCTTGGTCATCCAGCACGACTGCGGGACCGATGGCCACTCCCGGTGAAACCGGTATGCCGTGAAATTGTTCCATCGTGGGCCGATGCCGTTTCGCTGTTGCCCCCCGGGCTTGGGCGTCCCGGTCCGCCAGGCTCCCTGGGGCTCGGTCGCATCGGCAAGCCGGCGGAGGGCCAGCGAAAGCTTCGTCTAAGTGGTTCGGTAGGTGTTCGGGGGCGGAGGCCGCTACTCGGACTCGGCCCCCTCGAGTTCATAAAAGCCGTGGTCGAACAGCTCGGCGATCGAGGCGATCGCTTCGGCTGCGTCCGCACCTTCGGCTGTCAAATGCAGTTCGGTTCCCTGGCTGGCCCCGAGCGTGAGGATCGAGAGGATGCTCTTGCAGTCGGCCATCTGTCCCTCCCGCCCGAGCATCACCTCGGCGTCGTAGCGACTGGCCTGTTTGACCAGCAGGTCGGCCGGTCGCAGATGCAAACCCTGGGGGTTGCGCACGACGACGGTTCGCTGCAGTGGTCGGGAGTTCATCGTGGACGGATCGCCCAATTGAGGCTCGGGGAGAAACAAGACGCAGGTCACGTGGCGAACTGGTTGTTGTCCGCTTCCTCGAGCAATTGGTGGATGTCATCGGCCGTCTTGGATTGCTTCAAGAACCGGCAGAAGGTGTCGTCGCGAAGCTGCCGCGAGATGTTCTCCAGGGCTCGCAGGTGGTCGCCCGGGCGTTCCGGAGGGCTGACGAGCAAGAAAAACAACTGGACGTTTTCGCCATCGAGGCTGTTGAAGTCGACTCCGTGAGCGCTGACGCCCACGGTGCCGACCAGTTTCTGAACGCTGGGGTGTTTGGTGTGGGGGACCGCAACGCCGCGGCCGATTCCCGTGCTGCCGAGTTCCTCGCGTTTCAGGATCGCAGCGATGATGTCGTCCTTTTCTGCCGGATTGACATCGCCGGCGTCGAGGAGCGACTGGACCAATTCGCTGATGACCGACTCTTTGTCATCAGCGGCCAAGTCCGCTCGGATTGCTTTGAAGCTAATAAAGTCGGCAAACTTCATCGTCGGTGTGTTCCTTGATTGGATTGTCACCCGGATCGGCCGGCCAAGGCGATCGCTCGCGGCAAGGCGCCAGTGAGTGCCAAGCCGTTTGTTCGCGGGCGCTGGGACTCAGCTTAAGTCGCGTCTTCCGGGGCGGAAGCGTCGAGGTGCTTGAGTCCGGTGGCTCGGTGTCCGGTCAATTTTTCTTTGGCTCGGCGGAGCTGCTGCTCCATCTTCGGCATCGCCAGATCAACCGCCGCGATGATGTTCGAGGCTTCCGCTTTCGCCACGAACTCGCCGGCATGCTCCGCCGATACCTTCACTTCGATCGCAGGCGTCTCCTGATGCTCGAGATCAGCCGTGACTTCGATGGCGCTCACCCGGTCAAAAATCCGCCGCAGTTTGGCGACCTTCTCTTCAATGATGGCTTGGTCACCGGGGCGGAGATTGCCGTGGCGGGCCGAAACGCTGATCAGCATTGGAGCGGGTACTCCCGAGGTGAGCAGAAGAGGGAAGGAGTGGATCGGTGGAGCGCGACCGAAACCCCAGCATACGAAAGCTGCGGCCCGGCGGTAAGTCAAGGATTCTAAATCTCCCCGGCCGTTCCACCAAGATGGATCTGGCAGTCCAGGCGAACTTCGTCAAGCAGGCAAACCCGCCGCCCATCGCCGAGCGTTGCGAGCCGCCCCGGGAGGCCCTAGATTGCCGGAATGAACAGCCACCCGCCGCAGCCACCCTCCCCCAGCACGCCCGCCAGCCGCGACCGCTGGCGGCGGGCCGACCCCGAGCAGATCGCCGCCCATCAGGTCGCGCGGGTCAACCGGCTGTTGGCCGAAGTCGTTGCCCAGGAAGGGTTTTATCGCCGCAAGTACCACGCGGATGCGCTCCAGCTCACCGAGTTTCCGAAGGTTACCGAGCTCGCCAAGATCACCGGGCTCCCCAGGATCACCGAGCTCGCCGACCTCCGCCGGCTGCCGCTGCTGGAGAAGCCCGAGCTCGATTCGGCCGATGGCTCTCCGGCCGCCTTTCATACCTACCCCCCCGGAGCCTACGTTCGCTTCCATCGTACGAGCGGCACCCGTGGGCGACCGCTGCCGGTGATGGATACCGCGGCCGATTGGCGGTGGTGGATCGATACCTGGCAGTACGTCCTCGACGCCGGCCAAGTGACTCCCGCGGACGTCGCCGTGATGGCCTTCTCGTTCGGCCCCTTTATCGGCTTCTGGAGCGCCAACGACGCGCTGGTCGATCGCGGCGCGATGGTGATTCCGGCCGGTGGCATGAGCACCGCGGCGCGGCTCGCGCTGATCGAGCAAACCCGGGCCACAGTCGTCTGCTGTACCCCGACCTACGCGATGCATCTGGCCGAAACCGCGGCGGCCGAAGGGATCGATCTGAGTGGCTCCAGCGTCCGCTTGCTGATCGTGGCCGGCGAACCTGGTGGCTCGATCCCCGAGGTCCGCCAGCGAATCGAGACGGCCTGGGGGGCGACGGTTCTGGACCACAGCGGCGCAACCGAGCTCGGTCCCTGGGGATTTGGCAGCCGCGACGGACGGGGGCTGCACGTGATCGAGTCGGAGTTCATCGCCGAGTTGCTGATCCCGGGAACCGACCGCCCCGCAGCCGAAGGGGAACTGGCCGAGCTGGTGCTGACCGGCCTCGGGCGGCTCGGCGCCCCGGCGATCCGCTACCGGACCGGCGATCTCGTCCGCGGCTATCGCGAGCACGACGAGCAGTGCCGGTTTTTGTGGCTCGAGGGGGGAGTGCTCGGACGGGCCGATGATATGCTGGTGATTCGCGGCGTCAATATTTTTCCCACCAGCATCGAGCAAATCGTGCGTTCACTCCCTCGGCTCGGCGAGTTCCGCTTGATCGCGACCCGCCGCGGTGTGATGGACGAGCTCGAAGTGTTGGTGGAAGACCCGCAAAACGATCCAGCCGATTTGGCCGCTGCGATGGAACAGCGGCTCGGGCTGCGGATTCCCGTGCGGGCGGTCGCTCCGGAGAGTTTGCCGCGGTTTGACGCGAAAGCCAAACGCTTGGAAGATCGCCGCCACGCCGCGCGCGGGGAGGGATCCCGATGAGCGACGTCACCAGCCCATCGCCGAGCGACGCTCACGCTCGCCCCACCCCGCTCGAGCTGCGACGAATCTCGCCTGCGGAGATCGAGATCGCCTGGTCCGATGGAGCGACGCTGCGGTATCGCGCCGCTCTGCTCCGCGACAAATGCCCCTGCGCCACCTGCCGCGAACGCCGCCGCGGCGAGCAAGAGAAGCGGGACTCGGCCGCCGGAGAGCGACCGCTGAAATTGCCCGTGTTGTCGGCCGCCGAAGCAAAGCCGCTCGCGATCGAGCGGGTTCGTCCGGTCGGTCACTACGCCTACAACATCGCCCTCAGCGACGGACACGACTCGGGGATCTTCCCCCTCGAGCTGCTCCGAGAGATCGGGCAACACGGACCCTAGGCAGGGTTGCCAATCCGTTTTTGCCAGACACTGTTTCAATCAGCCGCCACGCGCTAGCGTCCGGTTCTCACGGCGTTTTCGGGAACCGGGGGCTAGCGCCCGGCGGCTGATCAATAGGACGAGCTCGCCAGTCGCGGCTGACTAAAGGGCAAGATTCACCCTACCGGAAGAACGTGGTTCCGCCGGGGCTGCGGGCGACGTTGACCCGCGTCGAGTAGGGATCGAGCACCGTGGGGGCCATCCCGCCGCGAATTTCGGTGCGGACCGGGGGAGCGACGTAGGTCACCGGACCGGTGGAGATCGTGGTCAGCCCGGCCGACGGGGGGAGGCTGGCGACTTGCGTCTGCGAGGTGCTGGGGTTCGTCACGCCGACGGCGACCAACTGTTCTTCCTGCTGCTTTTCCATCCGCACGACCCGCGTCGGTTCGTTCACGACCCGTTGCTCGGCCACCCACCGAGTCGAGGTTTTGACGCGGTTGTAGGTTTCGGTCCGGGCTTCCCACTGCGTCTGGGGAACGTAGTGGTAGGCGAGCGTGGCGGGTTTGAAGGGGTTCCACAAGCCATGCCAGCGAGCTTCCACGCCGTAGCGGACGACTGGCGTGAAGTAGGTTTGGCTGACCGGTTCGAGCTCATTGACCGTCTGCGGCGTCGAGACAGTCACGACCTTCTGCTCCATCCGCGTTTCGACGACGGGGCGCTCGACCGTTTTAAACTCTTTGCGATACACAATCCCGGTCGTCGGGTCGGTGATTAAGTTGGAGTCCTCGGCCGCTGCCTGATGATCCCAAGGATTTCCAACCACGCTGCCCAGCAGGAATAGGGGCAGTAACATCCACCGCTTTCGCATGGCATTCCCTCGCCAATAATGTCTGCGGACACGCATTGTCTGCGTGTGGAGAAGATTATCTTCTTCAATCGGTTGGAACTGTTCGGCGCGTGAGCTTTTTTCTCAAGCCGGCCGACTTTTTACCCGACACCTTTCGTGCCCGTCGTCCCCCCCGGGAGCTCCCCCCGCTGTGACCGATCCTCCCACTCCACTCGATCCGGCCCTCTTGAGCCTCCTCCGCTGCCCGCAAACCGGCTCGGAACTCCGCGCCGCCACGGCCGAGGAAGTCGAGCGAACGAACCGCCGCATTGCCGCTGGCGAACTCCGCGACGCCTCGGGAGAGCCGGTCCACGAGCCGCTCGGCGGAGGGCTCGTCACCCGCTGCGGAACGTGGCTCTACCCGATCCGCGACCAAATCCCCACCATGATCCCCGAAGAAGCCATCCCCGCGGGAGAAGCGAGCGGCGAGTAGCGAGAGGCGAGAGGCGAGAGGCGAGAGGCGAGAGGCGAGTAGCGAGAGGCAGTTCGTACTCGTACTCAGCGAAGCGGTAGGCCGATGAAAATTCCCGGTTCTGGGTAAAGTGGAGAGGATGCGGGGATTCAAGCTGCTGGGGATGGCGTGGCATTCTACTTATAGATCTTTCCGCCCCGCAGGGGCCCCAACAATCCAGCCCAGGGCACAGCGCCGCGGCAACGCCGCAGAGCGACGCCCTGGGTCACGCGTGTCCCTCACATCCAAAAGCCCTGAAAGGGCGAGACAAACCTCCGCGCCACGCGTCCAAGCCTGTATCGCCCTTTCAGGGCTTCGCTCACTGGTGCGCAACAATTCCCAGGGCGGCGCTCTGCGGCTTCGCCGCGACGCTCTGCCCTGGGCTGTTATGTTTGAGCCCTTCGGGCTGAGGGAAAAGTGCCGCGCAGAACCGTCTGGCCTCCGAAATCCTTTTCATGAGCCCAGCGAAGCGGTACTCGTACTCGTACTCGGTTCGTCAGGGTTCGAAGCGAGTACGAGTACGAGTACGAGTACGAGTTCGAATGAATTCTTCCCTGAAACCTGAAACCTCCCCTCCCCTACGACAACCCCCAGCGTTTTCTCAAGTACCACTCGCTCGACATCAGGCCGACGAAGGCGAGCAGCAGCACCCAGCCGCTGAGCGGATCGTCGCCGAGGCGGTATTTTTCGACCACCGGGAGCACGGTTTGTTGCCGTAGCGCCGTGATCGTTTCGATCAGATCGTCGACTTCATCGGGCCGGAACGTGCGGCCGCCGGCCGAGCGGGTTAGGGCTGCCAGTTGCTCCATCTGGGCGACTTCGGCTAGCGGGCGGCTCAGCTCCGCATCGACATCGACGACCTGAAACTGCATTTCCGCCGCTGCGATCGTGCTGGCCTCGCGAGAATCGAAGACGCGGAGCGTGTAGAAGCCGCCCGGCAGGTCGGGAATCTGGCCCGAGACGAGCGGCTCGTCCGCGGCCCGCGAGGCACCACTGGAGCTCTGGGCGCCACTGGCGGCGGACTGGACTACTAGCGGCACCGCTTGCCGCGCGTCGTCGCCGATGATCTCGGCGGCCAACCGAGACTCACCGGCCGCCGGATCGAGCGAGTGGATGCCCGCGGTGAACGAGGCTGGTGCAGCGCGGTCGAATCGCCGAGCCTCCATCCGGATCCACACTTCGTCTTCTTCCAAGTTGTCGCGGGCGAGCAGCCACAGCAGGAGTTGACGCCAGAAGCGGCGGTGCACGTCGCTGCGGCCCTGCCCCCACCACTGCCAAGTGCTGTCGCCAGCAAACACCGCGGTCCGGCCTCCACCGTAGGCCCCCACGACCAGCAGCGGATCTTCCTCGGGCGACTCGAGTAAGACTTCCACGCCGGGAGCGATCTTGGGGTCGTCAAACCGGTTGGCTCCGCGGAGCGGCTTGAGCTCCTCCCAAACTTCGGCGTTGTTCTCGCTCTGCGTCAGCCGCGTGATTGGATGGGGGCGAGCGACGCGGAGAGGAACTTCCCCTTCGAGCATCGCCCGCGCCGGAGGTTCGGCGTCGAGCGGCGTCCGCATTGCCGCGTCAAGCGGAATCGGCAGCACCGGAGCCAAGGGGGAATTCGCGTAGCCGCCAGCGTCGAAAGTGTGGAGCCCGCCGATCATCAGCAATCCGCTCCCGGCGTTGACCCGTTCGGCGATCGCTTCGAGCGTTTCCTTGCCGAGCGCCGTGGCGTCGAGATCGCCGAGGATGAAGACGTCGTAGCGTCCCGGCTGCGTCGCGTCTCCGACGTCGATCGGCCAACGAGGCTGGGTCGCGCGATCGATCAGCAGGTCGTCCAGTTCCAGGTCGGGCGATTCGCTGATCGCTCGCCGCAAGAACGTGTGCTCGAAACGCCGTTCCCCTTCGACATAGAGCACCCGCCCGCCCCCCTCGCGGACGTCGAGGAAAGCGGTCTGCGAGTTATTGTCGGTCAGCGTCTCGCCCGGCTGCGATTCGGCGACGACTTCCAAGCGGTACTGGCCAGCCGGTGGTGCCGCCAATTCGACGTCCAGCGGGAGCACCTCGTCGGCCGTACTCGGCGCGAGCGAGCGGGTCGCCAATTCCTCCCGTTGCCCCTGGTCATTGATCAGCGTGATCCGCACCGGCAGGTCGCGCCCGGCCATCCCGCGGCTGCGCACGGCGGCGGTGATCCGAAACAGGTTTTTGCTAAACAGCTGGTAGGTTTCCGGCAGCTCTTCGACCGCCACGTCGCGGCTCTCCGAAGCGTCCACGCGGGGACCGATCGGCACCGACCACAGTGGAACCTCGAGCGACGCGAGCGTGCGGGCGACCGACGAAGGGTTGCTGTCGCTGACCGTGCTGGTCCCGTCCCCGCTGAAGACCACGCCGGCGAGCGGACGTCCCGAAGCGCTCGCCAAGCCAGCTCGCAGGGCCGCACCCAAATCGGTCTGCGGCCGCGTGGGGTCGGCAGCGAGGACGGCATCGAGCGAGCCGGGGTCGAGGGGCTGGACCGCGTCGCCGTACGCGAAGTAGCGAATCTCCAGCTGTTCGTCGAGCGATTCGAGCGCGGGCCGCAGCTGCTCGATCACCTCGCTCTGCGTCTGCCACCGCGGCTGTCCCTCGCCATCGGGCAACGTCATGCTCCGTGACTGGTCGATCAACACCGCGAGCGTGGCGGCTGCGGGACGCGAATCGGTGCGGACGATCGCCGGACGGAGCAAGGCCAGGAGGAGCAGCCCCAACGCCGCGGCTCGGACCCCCAGCAGCACGCGAGCCCGCCGCGGCGTCAATTCGCCTCCGCTCGGGCGAATCGCTCCCAGAGCTCCCGCCCCGAGCAGGGCGATCGCCACCACGACCAGCAGCGAATCAAAGATCGGTTCGAGAGCCAGCGAGGTCATGCGGCGGCAACCGGAGTTCGTTTCCCGTCAGCACCCGCCCCGCGCGTGGAGGTATCATTCAGCGGCGAATCGCGACGGCTCGGGTAGAACCGGTTCGAGAGAAGTTGTTCGAGCAAAAACAGAGCGGCGACCAGCAACATCACGCCGGCGTACAGCGAACGCGAATCGCTCGCCTCTCCCTCAGCCCACTGCACGTCGTCGCGGTTGCGGACCAAGCGATAATTCTCCGCCCCGAGCAACGCGTCCAGCCGAGCCGGTTCGACCCGCTCGAGCCGCGTCGCAGCGGCGGAGAGATTCGCGCTGTAGCCGTACCGCTCGCCCCCTCCGCCGCGGAGCCAGTAATTGCCGGCGACCAGCGGCGGCCCCGGCACGACCACCCCCTCGGCCGCGTCGATGGCCACGGCCGGAGAATCGGGAGCAAACCACTGAAACCGCGACGCCGCTTGCTCGGGAAGCGCCACCGCGACCGGTTGCCCCACCGCGACATTCATCTGCGACTGGCGGCCCCCCGAAAGATCCTCGAAGATCTGATGCAACAACCCAAAGATCGGCCATGCGTCGGCCGCCGCGAGCAGATCATTCCACTGGTCCGCCGGAGGCACCAGCGCCGGAAGAGGCGTCGTGAGCAGGACCACGCGACCGGCGTCCCACCGCCGTTCGGCCAGCGCCGGATGGTCGGTCCCGGCGTACTTCATGACGGTCGACCAGGCTTCCCGCTCGGCGAGTTGCCAGTACAGCGAGACGCGATGGACGTTCCAGGGAGCGCCGCCGGGGATCGAGGAAAACGTGGCCACGGCCGGATGCCCGCTCTGCACGATCTGCAAAAACGTTCCCGGTGGACGGACCCGCCAAATCCGCTGGGGACTGCCGACCAGTGGCCAGGAAATGTTCCCCCCACCGGTTTCCGCATCGACGGCCGGGCCGAGAGCGACGAACAGCGAACCGCCGGCATGCACCCAGTTCTCCAACTGCTGGCGGACCAGTGTCGGCGGCAGCGCCGGATCGAACAGGCCGACCGCCGCGTACGGTTCGAGCGAGCGGTCGCGGAGCGAGGCGCTGGACCCAAGATCGATATCGTACTCCCGCCGAGGATCTTCCACGCCGCGGGGATTGAGCACCGCGGCCAAAATCTCACGTTGCCGCGGATCGTCGGCGATGAGCAACACGCGGCGGGGCGGAGCGACGCGGACGGTCAGGTACCGCACGCTGTCGATCGCCAGCGGATCGGGTTCGGTCAGCGCGACCAGGCCGTGGTGCGTGCCGATCTCCAGCGGCGGCACGGTCAGCGTCACCTGCGCTGGTTGCCCCTCGCCGAGCTGGAGCGATTGGCGGTCGACCGTCCGCAGCGGTGGATAGACGGTCTCGCCGTCGCGCTCGATCGGCAAACCCGCCTCATCGCCGAACATCCGCAGCTCGAGAGTCAACTGCCGAGTTGCAGCCGGGGGAACTTCCGCGTCGCTCGCCGAGCGCTGCTGGGCGACCTCGACCGACAGCGTCGTCGCGACTCCCCGCGGCGGCGTCGCATCGGCCAGCTCGAGCTCCCCCAGCACGCGGTTGCGGTAGCTCGCCGAGCCGATGTCGACCACCTGGACTTTGACTTGCGGTTCTTCGGCGATCAACTGATCGAGCGCCGTATCGATCGCTTCCCGCTCCGTCTCGCCGCCGCTTTCGCTACCGCCCGACTCCTCCGCTCCCCAATTCCCTTCGCTCAGATCGGTCACGATGAACAGCGCGCGGCGGGGCAGATCGCTCGTCCGCAATAACCGCACGGCTGCCTCGATGCGTTCGGCGAGCGGCCGAGTCGACTGCAGCGGTTCGGTCTGGGTGATCCGCCGCTGGACCGCCGCCGCGTCGAGGGCGAAAGCCGCCGGACGGGCCGAGCGGTCGAGCGCCGCAAAGCGACTGTCACTCGGATAGCGGGAGATCAGCCACGTGGCCATCTCGCGTGCCAGATCGAGCCGCGTTTCTCCCGATGGATTTTCGTAGCCCGAGGTGGGGCCGTTGTCGATCAATATCGCCACCGCCGCCGAAGCGGTCGACTGATTGATCGGCTTCGGACCGTTGGCGATCGCCACCGCGCCCCAGCCGCCGGCAAGGAGCAGCAGCCCGAGGCCCGACGCGGCCAAGCCCCAGCGGACCGCCGCCGCCTTGCCCGCCGCGAGCGCCCAGACCGCCAGGGCGACGACGACCAGCCCCAGGACGGCGAGCGCCCCGATCCCCAGCCACGTGCCGGTCGCCGCGCGATGCACTTCCGGTCGAGCGAGAGCCACCGCCAAGACGGCCAGCAAGGCGATTCGCATCGCGAGCAAGACCCACCGCCGAACCTGCAACCGACGCCGGTTCGTCTGCAGTCGCTGGGTCAGAAACCGCACCGCCGGAAACGGAATCCGCTTCGGCTCCCGCCGACCAAGCAGGTGCAACGCGAGCGGAATCGCCGCAGCAAGAAATCCCAGCAGCAACGTCGCGTTAAGAAAAGCCATGCAGGGAAGGTTTTAGGTAGCAGGGAGCAGGTGTCCGGTGTCCGGTGTCCGGTGTCCGGTGCCCGGTGTCCGGTATCCGGTGTCCGGGAGCAGGTGTCCGGGAGCAGGTGTCCGGTGTCCGGGAGCAGGTTTCAGGTTTTTCGTACTCGTACTCGTACTCGTACTCGTACTCGAATCGAGCGCTATCGAGATCTCAGATTGCGGGGGGAGGAACCACGAAGAGCACGAAGAGCACGAAGGAACTGCGGTTCGATTATAGGGGAATCAGCCCGTTGCAGAATGCAGGTTCCCGACGCTCGGGCGAGGAGCAGGCCCCAGCGTGCGATTGCTAATCCCTCAAACTCCTACAACTCCCCCGCTTTCTCTCGCCGCGTCTGCCTCTTCCTTCCGTGCCTTTTCCGTGTCCTTCCGTGGCCCTCCGCCCGTTTGGCCCCCCCTGAAACCTGAAACCTGAAACCTGCTCCCTCCCCTAAAACCGACTTCGGCGGTTGACTAGGTATTCGGTCAAGGCGCGGTCGAACGGCATGCTGGTGTCGAGCGGCACGTAGTCGATCCGCAGCTTGCTGCACCTCTGGCGGTACTCCTCGCGGAACGCCTCGAGTCCGCTCAGGTAATCGTCGCGAAAACCGGTGGCGTCGACCGGAATCCGCTCGCCGGTCTCGGTGTCTTCGAACTCCACTGGACCTTCGAAGGGGAAGCTGACTTCGGCTTCGTCGAGGATGTGGAACAGGATCACGTCGTGGCCGGAGTGCCGCAGCCGGGCGAGCGCCGCGTAGGTCGGCTCGGGATCGCCGAGCAAGTCGGTGAACAGCATCACCAGGCTGCGGTGCGAGAGCATCGCGGCGACGCTGGCGATGCAGCTGGCCAGATCGGTTTCGCCAGCCGGCTTGAGCCGGGCGAGCTGGGCGAGCACGTCGGCCGATTGGCCGCGGCGGGAGCGAGCCGGAAGTTGAGCGCGAACCTTCTCGGCGAAGGTGATCAGCCCCACCGGGTCCTGCTGCATCACCATCAGGTAGCACAGCGAGGCGGCCAAGCAGACGGCGTATTCGAACTTCGTCAATTCCTGGCGGTGGGTGAACCCCATCGACTCCGAGAGATCCATCACCAGGTAGCCGGTCAGGTTCGTCTCGGCTTCGAACCGTTTGACGTAGTACTTGTCGGTCTTGGCGTAGGCCAGCCAATCGATCGTCTTCGGATCGTCGCCATGGCTGTAGCGGCGATGCTCGCTGAACTGGACCGAGAACCCATGGTAGGGGCTCGCGTGCAGCCCCTGCAAAAATCCCCGCACGACCATCTGGGCGCGCAGATCGAGCCGCTTGATCTGGTTGATGACGTGCGGCGAAAGGGGCGATTCGGACAGGAGCGGGCTCTCGCGGAGCGTGGAGGTTGGGGGCGCCTGGTTTGGGGGCGTCTGGTTTGGAGGCGAAGCAGCCACCTGCCTCACAGGAACATATAGCTTTCCTCGCCATGCTCGGCGACGTCCAGTCCCCGCCGCTCTTCGTCAGCTGTGACTCGCAAGCCGATCATCAGGTCGATCGCTTTGAGGAGCACGAAGCTGCCGGCTCCGGCAAACAGGATGGTGACGAGCAGCGCGGCGGTTTGGGCGATGACCAACTCCCAATTGCCATCGATCCCGCCGAGCGGGGCTCCGTCGTTGAGGTTGTTGACTGCCCGCGTCGCGAACACGCCTGTCAGCACTCCCCCGAGAGCTCCGCCCACGCCGTGCACGCCGAACGCGTCGAGGGCATCGTCGTAGCCGCAGCGATGCTTGAGCCACGCGCACGCCCAGTAGCAGCTAAGCCCCGCAGCGGCCCCCATCACCAAGGCCGCCATCGGCCCGACGAAACCGGCGGCCGGGGTGATGCAGACCAACCCGGCGACCGCTCCGCTGCTGGCCCCGAGCACGGTCGGTTTGCCGTTGAGCAGTCGCTCGGTCACGGCCCACGCGACCGCCCCGGCCGCGGCCGAGAAATGGGTCGCGCAAAAAGCGCTGGCGGTCAATCCGTCGGAGGCCAGCTCGCTCCCCGCGTTGAAGCCGAACCAGCCGACCCACAACATCGCCGCCCCGAGCGCGGTGTAGGTCAAGTTGTGCGGCGGCAAGGGCTCGCGGCCAAAACCCATCCGCGGACCGACCATGATCGCGGCCACCAGTGCCGAGATCCCGCTACTCATGTGGACGACCGTGCCGCCAGCAAAGTCGAGCGCCCCGCCAAGCAAACTGTGCTCTTCGCCGTAAGCCAGAAATCCGCCGCCCCAAACCATGTGGGCCAGCGGGCAGTAGATGAAGGTGCCCCACAGGATCGAAAACCAAACCATCGCGCTGAACTTCATCCGCTCGGCAAACGCCCCCGCGATCAGGGCAGGCGTGATGATGAAGAACATTCCCTGGAACAGCATGAAGGTCAGCGTCGGGATCGAACCGGTCATCGGCGTCTCCGGCCGACCCGCCGCCTCGTTCCAGTAGCGAGCGACGCCGCGCATGAAGACGTGGTCCAAATTGCCAATGAATGCGCTGTCGCCGCCAAACGCCAACGAGTAGCCGTAGAGAGCCCACAGGACGGTCATCAATCCCATCAGGAAGATGCACTGCATGAGGACGCTCAGCACGTTCTTTCTGCGGACCAAACCGCCATAAAACATCGCCAGCCCCGGAGCGGTCATGAACAGGACCAGCGCCGTGCAAACGAGCATCCAGCCGTTGTGCGCGGCTAACTCCCCAGCGTCCGCCGTCTCCGCAATCGCCGTCTCCGCAATCGCCAGCGGCTCGGCGGCCGGTGCGTCCTCGGCGGCCGGTGCGTCCTCGGCGGCCACCTGCGCCGGCAACGACGTTTCCTCCGCCGCGGACCGCTCGGTGGCCTGCGCTACGGGCTCCTTCGAAACGGCCTCTTGCAACGAGACGCCTTGCCCCAGCACGATCACGCAGAGAGCGAGGGAGCAACACAGGATCGCGCGGTTCATGACGGTCACCGGAGGAGAGATCGAGGAACAGTGTCGGCGTGTGGGGGGCTAGATGAAGCGAAGCAAGGCGTACTTCTTCTTGCCGCGGCGGAGCACCAGCGTACTCTCGCTGGCCAAGTCCGCGGTGGTCAGCCGCTGGTCGCCATCGGTCACGCGGCGATTGTTGACGTACGCCCCCCCTTCTTTAATCGTCCTGCGGGCTTCGCCATTGCTGCTGGTCAGCCCGGCTTGGCAGAGCGCTTCGACGACCCACAGCCCGTCGCCGCCGAGCTGCTCGCGGGACAATTCCTGGCTGGGCACATCGGCGAAGATCTCGCCCAACTGACGGTCGCTGAGCGCGTCGATCTCTCCGCCGAAGAAGATCTCCGTGGCCCGCTGCGCCGTGGCCAGCCCCTCGTCGCCGTGCACCAGCTGAGTCATCCAGCTCGCCAGTCGCTGCTGAGCGGTGCGGGCAGCGGGGTTCTCCTGCACTTGGCTCTCGAGCTGGTCGTACTCCTGGCGGTCGATCTCGGTCAGGAAGCGGAGGCACCGCAGCACGTCGTCATCGGCAACGTTGATCCAGTACTGGTAGAACGCGTAGGGGCTGGTCCGATCGGCCGAGAGCCAGATCGCTCCCTGCTCGGTTTTGCCCATCTTGCGACCGTCGCTGGTGGTCAGCAGCGGGGCGGTCAGCCCGAACAGCTGGGCGCCGAGCATTCGCCGGCCGAGGTCGATCCCGGCAGTGATGTTGCCCCACTGGTCGCTGCCGCCCGCCTGGATGCGGCAGCCCTGTTCGCGAGCCAAGTGGACGAAATCATACGCCTGCAGCAGCATGTAGCTGAACTCGGTATAGCTCAGCCCCGCTTCGCTCTCGAGCCGCGAGCGGACCGACTCCTTGCCGAGCATCACGCCGACCGGGAAGTTTTTGCCAACATCGCGGAGGAAGTCGAGGTAGCTGAAGTCCCGCATCCAAGTCAGGTTGTTCAGCAGCAACGCCCCTTGCGAGCCCTCAAAATCGAGGAACCTCCGCATCTGGGTGGCCACCCCTTCGACGTTTTTTTCGAGTTGTTCGGCCGAGAGCAAGTTCCGCTCTTCGCTCTTCCCGCTGGGGTCGCCGATCATGCCGGTCGCTCCGCCGACCAGGGCGATCGGACGATGCCCGGCGCGCTGGAACCGACGCAGCATCATCACCTGCATCAAGTGCCCCACGTGCAGGCTCTCGGCCGTGGGATCGAAGCCGATGTAGATCGTCTGCGGACCGGAGGCCAGCAGATCTGAAAGACCCTTGCGGTCGGTGGCTTGGTGAATCAAGCCACGCCAGGTGAGATCGTTGAGCAAGTCCATGGAGTGACCGCGTGGAGTGTGAATGGTGAAGAATTTAACGCCCGGGCTGCCCATTTGAAGCCGGCCCGTTTGAAGCCCGCCCTTTTGAAGCCCGCCCCTGCCGTTCGGCGGCCAGCAGCGCTGCGGCGATGGCCAGATCGTCGGCGACCGTGATTTTTAGATTTGTGGGCGAGCCGACAACCAGGCGCACCGCGGCTCCGGCGCGTTCGACCAATTGAGCGTCGTCGGTGACCGGGAAGCCTCGCCAGCGAGCGTAGGCATCGCGGAGCAGAGAACCGCGAAACAGCTGGGGGGTCAATGCCTCCCATAACCCCCGCCGGTCGACCGTCGCGGCGATTCGGCTCTCGGCCCCTTCGCGCTTGACGGTTCCCCGCAGCGGAGTGGCGAGAATCGCAGCCTCGGATGCTTCGGCCGCGGCGAACAGCCGCGCGAGATCCTCGTCGCGGACCAGCGGTCGCGCCGCGTCGTGCACGGCAATCCACTCGGCCTCCCCAAGCGTCGCCAGCGCCCGCCGCACGCTCTCGACCCGCTCGTCTCCTCCGGCGACCAGCTCGACGCGGTGCCGCGCGACCGGCGCGCTGCAGACGCCTTCCCAAAGGTCTGCGTCGTCGGGGTCGATCGCGATCACGATCCGCCCCACCTCGGGCCGCTCCCGGAGCCGGGCGACGGCATGCTCCCAGACCATTCGGTCGTCGAGAAGTGAAAAGATCTTCTTGCGGTCGCCACCAAAGCGGCGACTTTTCCCCGCGGCCGGTAGGACCACCGCGATCGATTCGGCTGCGAGCGTCACGAGTTCAGGCTGTCTCCCCTCGACAGGATCGAGGCTGGGCGATGGGTCGGTCGAGCCGCTCAGCCTAACGCCTCGACCGACCGCTGGACATCGCACACGCCAGCGTCGTCTTCCGCTCCTCAGCTTGAGCCGTAGGCGCTAGCCTCGGGCCTAATCCGGTCCGCGGCATGGGAGAGCGTTGCGCTGCCGCGGCGTCCGATCGCGTGCTCGACCGGTTCGGCAACGCGACGGAACCCGCGGCTAGCGCCTTGCGGCTCAGGGGAACCCGCGGCTAGCGCCTTGCGGCTCAGGAAAACCCGCGGGTAGCGTCTTGCGGCTCAGGAGAACCCACCTACGCCGCGACGTCGCCCGGATAGGCGTGCATTCGGTGCTCGGAGAAATCGAGTCCTGCATGCTCGTGCTCGGGGCTGACGCGGAGCAGGCCGATCGCCTTGAGCACCAGGAACAGGACGAGCATCGTGATGAACGCCCAGCCGATGATGATCGCCGAACTGTAGAGCTGAACCCAGATGAATCCGCCGCGGGTGAACAGGTCCACGCCGGCCTCGGTGGTGGGAATCGTGCCAAAAATGCCGGTGGCGATCCCGCCCCAGAGCCCGCACAGCCCGTGCACCGGCCAAGCCCCGACCGGGTCATCGATCCGCAGCTTCTCGAGCATGATCACTCCCATCACGACCAGGAACCCAGCGACCAATCCGATCACCAGCGCCGCTTCCTGCGAGACGCGGTCGCAGTTGGCAGTGATTCCAACCAGCCCGGCCAGCACGCCGTTGAGCGCCATCGTCACGTCGGGCTTGCCAAACACGACCCACGCCGTCAGCAGCGCCGCGACCGAGCCGGCCGCCGCAGCCAAGGTCGTCGTGAATGCAATGTACGTCGTCGCTTCGGCGTTCGACCAGCCGGAATAGGTGAGCTGGCTGCCGGGGTTAAATCCATACCACCCGACCCACAAGATAAACACCCCAAGGGCGGCGAAAGTGATATTATGACCGGGCATAGGGACGCTTTTTCCATCCTTAGTAAATCGTCCCAGTCGCGGTCCCAAAATCCAAGCACCGGCGAGCGCCGCAAAGCCTCCCACCGCATGCACTACGACCGAACCGGCGAAGTCCTGAAAACCTGCTTCGGCCAGGAATCCTCCACCCCATTTCCACATCCCGCTGATGGGATAGATCAGGCCTGTCAAGAAAGCGCTATAAACCAAATAGCCGGCGAATTTCATCCGTCCGGCGACGGCGCCCGAAACGATGGTCGCGGCAGTGGCGGCGAAGGCGACTTGGAACAGAAAGTCGGCGCTGTTGCTGAACCCGGTGTCCAGGTTCGGAGCGTCTGCATCGCGGGTCACGCCGGGGCCGGCATAACCGAAGTATCCGCCAGCGTAGTCCTCGCCCGGATACATCAGGCCGTAGCCGAGGACGAGGAACAAAATCACGCCCACGCCAAGGTCCAAGATGTTCTTGGCGAGGATGTTCACGGTGTTCTTGGCCGCGTTGAGTCCGACTTCGAGCATGGCGAAACCGGCTTGCATGAACAGCACCAGCACCGCGCAGATCATCATGATCAGCGTGTTGATGGTGTAAGACATGCTGTCGGCATCGGAGACCTCAGTCACGCCGCCTTCGGAGATGACGGTTTCCGTGACCTCATCATCTGGAACCTCACTCGCGGCCTCATTGGCTGGGGCGACTGCGGCGGCATCTTGAGCAACCGCGAAGGGTGCAAGTGCCAGGCTGGTTCCAATTCCTAATAGCCCCACGAGGAGCACGCATGTCAAAGATGGTCCCGTCGAAAACCTACCCATAGAAGTCTCGCCTTTCGTAGTTAGATCTGCGCGGTGCGTATTCCATGGATATGTTGCATGGAGTGCGCAGGCGCGAACATAAGAACACCGAATTCTTGCGAATCCATTCCATCTGTAACGACGCAGCCGGAGCGAGCGCTATTGCGCACACCCGGTGGTTGTTATGAGGTTTGGTAGGCATGGAGGTGGGGCGACATCGCGCGGATGTCGGCGCGCACCTCGAGCGGGATGATTGGTGAAGTCAATTCGCGCGCAGCAACGCCAACCCATCACCCTCCCGCATGCGGGAGGGTCGGCCTCTCAGAGCCGGGGAGGGCCTGCGGAATGTCTCTGTCAGAAAACCGGGTGACTTCGACCACTTTGAGCCGCAGACGCTAGCTTCGGGCCTCACGCGACTTCGACCACTTTGAGCCGTAGGCGCTAGCCTCGAGCCTCGCGATTGGCGTGATTTCCGGTGCGGAACCCGCGGCTAGCGCCGTCGGCTCAAGGTTTTCTGATAACTAGTTTGACACTGCCTAGCGTCGAGCGCGGGCGTGGTCGAGTGGCAACCAGGCGCCATTCTGTTGGCTGCTCGCGACGCACTGCTGAATGAAATACATGCCTTCGACGCCGTCGTGCACGTTCGGATAGAGCGTGTCGACGCGTTCTACCGCTTGGCCTTGCGAACGCTTGACCATCGCATCGAATGCGGAGGCGTAGACGTTGGCGAAAGCCTCGAAAAATCCTTCGGGGTGCCCCGATGGCAACCGGCAGGAGGCAGCGGCCAGTGGAAGTGTATGGGGAGCGTTCGGGTCGCGAGTGTAGATTTTGTGGGGCTGGCCGTTCTGCCGAACGATCATCTCGTTCGGGTTTTCTTGCCGCCACTGCAGGGCTCCGCGGGTGCCGTCGATTTCGATCTGCACATCGTTCTCGCGGCCATGGCTGATCTGCGAAGCGGTGACCGTTCCGAGGCCGCCGTTTTGATACCGCACGACGGCCGTGCCATAGTCGTCGAGCTGGCGGCCTTCGACAAACGTCTTCAGGTGGCAGCTGATCTCGGCCGGCAGCAGACCGGTCATGTAGCGGCCCAGGTTGTAGGCGTGGGTGGCGATGTCGCCAAAGCACCCGGCCGCTCCGCTTTTGCTCGGGTCGGTTCGCCAGGATGCCTGTTTCTGGGCTTCCTCTTCGAGCCGGGTTCGCAGCCAACCCTGGATGTACTGGACGCGGATCGCCTGAATCTCACCCAGTTCGCCCCCGAGAATCATCTCGCGGGCCTGGCGGACCAGCGGGTAGCCGGTGTAGTTGTGGGTCAGGGCGAACACGACATCCGAGTTGTCGACGACTTCGGCCAGCTCTTCGGCCTGAGCTAGATCGAACGTCATCGGTTTATCGCAGACGACGTTAAAGCCCGCCTTGACCGCGGCGATCGCCACCGCGGCATGGGTGCTGTTGGGAGTCGTCACGCTGACGAAGTCGATCCGCTCGTCCTCGGGCAATTCCGCTTCGCGGTCGATCATCTCCTGGTAGGAGCCGTAAGCACGGCTCGGAGCGATGTCGTAGCTCGGGGCGGAGGCCTTGGAGCGCTCCGGATCGCTCGACAGCGCCCCGGCGGTCACTACGGCACGGTTGTCCAGGCAAGCGGCGATCGTATGCACGCGGCCAATGAACGAACCCTGTCCCCCGCCGACCAAGCCCATCCGCAGCTTGCGGGCAAGCGGAGCGTTGATGCTCGTATCACTCATGGGAATCTTCTCCGATGATGAGGGACAGCCGGTGGACGCAGGCCAGCTGGGATGCTGGATTCGCATCGTAAGTGCCGCTCAGTTGACGTACAATCCGCAGAAGAGCCTGGCAAAGGCTCTTGGCGCGTCCTCGGCGCTTCGTCGGCGGCGTCTCGGCCCGGCTCGGGGCGGTTCGGCGAATCGGCGGAAGGGAACAGATGGAGCCTTTCCCGCCGTTAGCTGGGGGGAATTCCGACCTATGCCCCAGACCGCTTTTTCCCCTTCCCTCGCTCGCATCGCGGAGATTTTTCGAATGAAAATTTGTTGCGCAAAATCGCTCCACGTCGGATTTTTGACGGTATTGACGGTCGCAGGAGCGGCGGGTGCTGGTTTCTGGGCCGGTCGACTCGGCGACCGCGCGACGGCGGAGAGCGCCCCGCTGCTCTCGATCGACGCCACCGGCAGCGCGATCGGTGAAGAGTTCTCTTTGGCGACCGGGCCCGTCAGCGACGATGCCGAGGGAGTGTTCGTGCTCGACCACGCGACCGGCTTGCTGCAGTGCAACGTGCTCTACCCGCGGACCAGCCAATTTGGGGCGGCGTTCCAGGTGAACGTCAAGGAATCGCTCCCCGGCGGAGGCAAGAACTCCAAGTATTTAATGGTCACCGGGGCGGCTCGGTTTGGTGCGAGCTCGAACCGCGGCGGCGGGAATTGCGTTGTCTACGTGCTCGACCAATCGAGCGGCGCCTACGCCTGCTACGGCGTTCCGTTCAACCCCTCGGCAGTCAACTCCCGCACGCCGCAGATGGGCATGCTGGTCCCGTTGGCGGTCGGTCAAGCTCGCCAAGCCCTCGACCGCGACGCACTGCGGTAGCGGGGGTGCGGGCCCGGAGGGAGGCTCGCGTTGTCTTTGGCTGCCGTTTGCAGGTAAATCTGCGTTATCGTTGTCTTCAGGTGGGGTGATGGCCCGCGACCGACTCGTGGGCTCCCGCGATGCGAGCCCGGATGGTTGGGAGTGCTTAGGTTAACGCTATGGATCGAGTTCCTCGGGCAAGTCTCGCGGGCACGGATGCTGCTCCTGGTGAGCGTTCGCAGCTGGCAGCCGACCCCAAGCCGGCTGCGGTGGGGGCTCATGCCATCTTTCGGCTCAACGCCGCCGGGCGGATCTCGGTTTGGAACGCTGGAGCGGAACGGCTGCTCGGCTACGCAGCCGACGAGGTGCTCGGCGAGCCGCTGAGCTCGCTGCTGTCCCCCGAGGGACCGCTGCAAGGAGACGCTCAAGAAGCTCTCGCGGCGGCCGACCGCGAGGGGAGCGTCGAAGAGCAGGTCTGGTCGTTGCGCAAAGACGGCTCCCGGTTCCCCGCCAGCATCGTGATCACGGCGCTGCACAACCGCGACCAGTTGCTCGAGGGTTTTCTAGTCGTCGCCCGCGACCTGACCGACCGCCACAAGGCGGAGGAGGCGCTGCAGGAGAGCGGCGAGCGGTTTCGGTTGATGGTCGAGTGCGTCAGCGATTATGCGATTCTGATGCTCGATCCCGACGGCAAGGTCTCGACCTGGAACAGCGGCGCCGAGCGGCTGATCGGTTACGCCCCCGAGGAGATCATCGGCCAGCACATCTCGAAGTTCTATATGGAGGAGGATGCCGAACGGGGCTGGCCGTACGAAGAGCTGCAGATGGCGCAGGCGGTCGGGCGGTTCGAGGACGAGGGCTGGCGGGTCCGCAAGGATGGCTCGCGGTTTTGGGCGAACGTGATCATCACCGCCATCTGCGACAGCGAGAACCGTCTGAAAGGCTTTGCCAAAGTCACCCGCGACTTGAGCGAGCGAAAGCAAGCGGAGATCGAGCTGCGGCGGTCGCACGACATGCTCGAGGAGCGGGTGCGGCAGCGGACGAGCGAACTGGCCAAGACCAACGCCGCACTGCGGGCGGAGATCGAGGTGCGGGAGCGGATCGAAGACGCCCTTCGCGAGCAGGCCGAGGAAGTCGAAAAGGTTATGGACGTGCTGCCGGTGGCGGTCTGGATTGCCCGCGATCCGCAGTGCCAAACGGTGATCGGGAACCGGGCGGGCTACGAGATGCTGCGGCAGCCGTTCGGCGGCAATCTCTCCAAGACCGCCCCCCGCGAGGAGCAGCCCACCGGCTTTCGTGTCTTTCACAACGGCAAAGAGCTCGCGCCGCACGAGCTCCCACTGCAGCAGGCCGCGAGTCAGGGGATCGAGGTCCAGGATTTCGAAGAAGACATCGAGTTCGAAGACGGCAGCCGGATCTATGCCTACGGTTCCGCTTCGCCGCTGCTCGACGTGCACGGCAACGTCCGAGGGGCGGTCGCCGCATTCATGGACGTCTCGGAACTCCGGCGGCTCGACAAAGAGCTTCGCCAGAAGGTGCTCGAACTCGCTTCGGCCGATCAGCGGAAGGACGAGTTTCTCGCGATCCTGGCCCACGAGCTGAGGAACCCCCTGGCGCCGATCCGCACCGGACTGGAGGTCATGCGGATGGAGCCGGAGAACCTGGAGCTGATCGCCGACGTCCGCGCCACGATGGAACGCCAGACGCAGCAGCTGGTCCGCCTGGTCGACGATCTGCTCGACGTGTCGCGGATCACGCGCGGCAAACTCGAACTCCGCCGGAGCGAAGTGGCGCTGGTCGACGTGCTGCAAAGTGCCGCCGAAGCCACGCGGCCCTTCATCACCGAGCTCAATCACGAGCTGACCGTGTCCCTGCCGAAGCAGCCGGTCGTGCTCCACGGCGATGCGGCGCGACTCTCCCAGGCGGTCGCGAACCTGCTCAACAACGCCGCCAAATACACCCCCCCGGGAGGCAAAATCGAGCTCGCCGCCGAACTGCAGGATGAAGCGGTCGTGGTCCGCGTCAACGATACCGGGCTGGGAATTCCAGCCGAGATGAACGACCGAATTTTTGAGATGTTCACGCAGATCGATCAGCGTCTCGAGAGCGGCTACAGCGGCCTGGGGATCGGATTGACGCTCGTCAAACGGCTGGTCGAGATGCACGGTGGAAGCGTCCACGTCGCCAGCCCGGGAGCCGGCCAGGGAAGCCAATTCTCCATCCGACTACCGCTTCCCAAGCCTCCCGCCAGCGATCCCGGCGGAGCCGCCTCTTTCGGGGTCCGCGCCCAGCTAGCGACCCAGTCGGCTACGGCGTCGGCACCCGCATCGGCGCCCGCGTCGGCACCACCTGCGCTCGACTCCGGGCGGCGGATTCTGGTCGTCGACGACAACCGAGATGCCGCGAACAGTCTCGCGATTGCCCTGCGGTTGCTCGGCAACGACGTCCATCTGGCTCACGACGGGCTCGATGCCGTCCAGATGGCCGCCGAAGTCCAGCCCGACGTGGTGCTGATGGATATCGGGATGCCGAAGCTCAACGGCTACGAGGCGGCCGTGCAGATTCGTCAACAACCGGGAGGGGGCGAGCGGATTCTGATCGCCCAAACCGGCTGGGGCCAAGAAGCCGATAAGCAGCGAACCCGCGAAGCCGGCTTCGACCATCACCTCGTCAAACCGATCGAGATGAAGGTCTTGCAAAAGTTGCTAGATCCGTAAGGCCTAAAACCTTCTCAAACCGGTTTTGGGTTTCGTTCGGCGAAGCCTCGCTGGTGCCAGTACGGATAGGCGGGAGTGGTTGCGCTGGCCTCGTCGAGCCGGGCGATCTGCTCGGGGCTCAAGTTCCAGCCGACAGCAGCGAGGTTTTGGCGGAGTTGCTCCTCGTTTCGGGCCCCGATGATCACGGTCGAGACGCTCGGCCGCTGGAGCAACCAGTTGATCGCGATCTGCGGAACCGTCTTGCCGGTCTCTGCGGCGACCGCGTCGATCGCTTCCACGACCCGGTAGACCTGTTCGTCGGGGATCGGCGGCCCGGCGTCGTGAGCTTGCTTGTTTCGCAATCGGCTGACCTCGGGCAACGGTTGGCCGCGGCGGATCTTGCCGGTCAGCCGTCCCCAGCCGAGCGGGCTCCAGACGACCGCCCCGACGCGTTGGTCGAGAGCCAGCGGCATCAACTCCCATTCGTAATCGCGACCGACCAGCGAATAGTAGGCTTGGTGGGCGACGTAGCGGCTGAGCCCGTAGCGGTCCGAGACGGCCAGCGATTTCATCAGGTGCCAACCAGAAAAATTCGAGCAGCCGAGGTAGCGAATTTTGCCGGCACGCACCAAGTCGTCGAGCGTCTGCAGGACTTCCTCCACCGGCGTCACGGCATCGAAACCGTGAAGCTGATAAAGGTCGATGTAGTCGGTGCCGAGCCGCTTGAGGCTGCGCTCCACGGCCCGCGTCAAGTAATGCCGCGAGGAGCCGACGTCGTTCGGGCCGCTGCCGGTGCGAAACGTTCCCTTGGTGGAAACGAGAACTTGATCGCGGCGGCCTTTGATCGCTTGCCCTAATATCTCTTCGGCCAAACCTTGCGAGTAGGTGTCGGCCGAATCGAACATCGTCAGCCCCGCTTCGAGGCAGATATCAACCAGCCGTGTCGCCTCGGCGACATCGCTATCGCCCCAGGCCTTGAACATTCCGCCGCCGCCGCCAAACGTTCCGGTCCCCAAACTCAGGACCGGAACCTTCAATCCCGAGCCGCCCAATTGCCGGTATTCCATCGCGTGTTGCTCCTAGGGTGAAGGGCTGCGGGACGGGAGCTGCGCCGCGGCCCGCGCTTCCTCGGCGATCGGCCGGGGATGCCGGTGCAGTAGCGCCGCGGCCAACGCGAGCTCGCGAGCCCTTTCGCCCTGTCCAGCCGCTGCCAAGCGGTCGGCCGCGCACAGCAGCGGGCCTCCCTGCAGTGAGATTGGCAGCTGGTCGATTTTTTTCAACCACCCTGCCGCGGCCGCTTCGATTTGAGGCACGGCGGTTCGTCGCCAGAGGACGCAGTCGGCGAGCCGGGCAAGCCAGGGATGGGCATCGTCGCTGCTCAGTTCCCGGAGCGTCCGTTCGGCAGCCGTCCGGTCGCCGGTGCTGCCGAGCATCCAACTGGCGGCGACGAGTCGCACCTCCGGCTCCGCCGCATCCAGCTGACTCCGCGCGGCTGCCACGGCCGAAGCATCCGCCGCTCGAGCGGTCCAGCGGATCGGCAGCAAGCAGAGCATCGGAGTCGGCGGACGGCTCCGCGAGAGCTGGGCGATCAGCTCGAGGGCCGCCGGATAACGTCCCGCTTCGGCGGCGGCAAGCGCCATGTGGCCGGTCAGCCACTGTTGCTGCCATACCGGGGGGCGATCGCGGACCGCCTCGAGCAACAGCGGAATCGACTCGCCGTAGCGGCCCGCTTCAAAGGCCTCCATTCCTTGCCGAGCACTGGTGGTGGTCCAGCCCGGCTCGATCCACACGACCCGCTCCGAGGCGATCAACTCGAGCGAGTCTTCCCGCCGCCGTTCAGCTTCGCTCGCTCCTGGTTCTCCGGAATCGACCCGGAGCGACTCCGGGGTGAACTCCAGGACCTCGCCCGCTGTGTGCAGGATCGGCTGCGGTAACCAGCTCGAATCGCTGCCCGGCCGCGGCGGCGGTTGGTGCCAAATTTGGGTCCGAGCCGGTGGCTCGGCAGGCGTCGATTGGGCGAGCGCCGAGCCGCTGGCGAAGAGCATCGCGAGGGCGAGGATAGTCGCCTTTCGCTCCGCGAAAGTAGCGATCATGCGCAACTTTCGCGGAGCGAAAGGCGACTCTGTGTTCCGCGGCAAAGGAGCAGGCATCAGGAAGCGTTTCCAGGCATGGCGTCGAGCGTTTGGACTCGAATATAGCGATACTGGCCCCCGTTCTCCTCGGCCAAGGTTTGCAGGAAACTGTCTTCCGGAGTGACTCGATCGGTGCCGAATTCGATCGTATGAATGGTCGTTCCGCTGCGGCCGCTGCGGCTTCGCACCTCGTCGAGCTCGCGGCGATTGAGGCGGGGGATCCGGGCGTCGGTGAGAAAGAAGATCACGTCCGGCTCGAGCCGCAGCGCCATTTTGAGCGCGTCCATGTGTTCGGTCCCCCCGAAGGCCTGGATCGAACGCACGAAGGCTTCGGCGCGTTGCTTCATCGAATCGTCGGCGGGCAGCATCCAGTACGATTGGCCGCTCGGCTCGAAGTGGACCGGGCGGTGGTTATAAAAGATGATCTGAAAGGCGTGTTCGGGGCCGAGACCTCGGAGGCCTTTGATCATCTCCCGCTTGGCCGCCGCCAGGGCGCTGAAGCCATTCATGCTGTCGCTGCGGTCGAACACGAAGATGAAGCGTTGACCGGAGCCGGAGACTCCGAACAGGCTGATCGTCGCTGGCGATCCGCCGCCCTCGCCGTTCTCAACCGTGCCGCTCCCGCGGTCGACCGCCGGCTCCATCGCGTTGCCCCCGGTCGAGGGAGTCGGAGCGGGGGTCTCGGTCGCTTCGGCGAGCAACCCTTCGAGATCCAGGGGAGCCATCGCCGAAGGGGCAGCGGCGGCAGCGGCGGCAGCAGCTGTCGCTTCACTCGTCTCGCTCGCCTCCGCCGCGGTTTCCGCCGCTTCGGATTCCACCGCTTCGTATTCGGTGCGGTCGGGCATGCGGTGCGCGATGGCCACGCCCACTTGCCGATCCGGTTCGTCGCCGGTCCCCCCGCCGGGGCTGTCGACCCACAGGAACAGCAGCAGCATCAGGATGCAGTGCAACAGCATCGACATCGCCCAGGCAGGAATGCTGCGCGGGTGCCGCGGCACGTCGCCGACCGGAACCGGTTCGGACGACGAGTCGTCGCTGGAGGTCGATGGGGCGGATTTGAACACGAGTGGACCGCGCGGGCGAGAAACGGGGCAGCGGGCGAGAAACGGGGCAGCGGGCGAGAAACGGGGCAGCGGGCGGGGGTGATTTCCAAATGCTCGGCCGAGCCGGGGTTCAGGAGCCGCCCCCAACACTGCATGATAGGGCATTCGACCTCCGCACAGGCGACTCCGAGAACATGTCCGTCACCTTTCTTCGTACATTCCTACGACGCCCCGGCCAAGTTGGTGCGATCGCTCCGAGCTCCCGACACCTGGCGGCCGCGATGGTCGACTGGTTCGATTGGGAGCAGGCCCGCGGGGTCGTCGAGTACGGTCCCGGCACCGGGGTGTTCACCGAAGCGATCGCTCGCCGGCTGCACCCCGAGGCGCGATTTTTTGCGATCGAACGGAGCGAAGAGCTGTGCCGGGTGGTTCGGCAGCGGTGCCCGGCGGTGACCGTCTGTCAGGACAGCGTGGTCAATGTCGCCGAGCTCTGTCGCCAGCAGCAGATCGAGACGGTCGACGCGGTGGTCTGTGGGTTGCCTTGGGCCTCGTTTCCCGATGCGTTGCAGCGGGAGTGCCTGGACGCCTTGGCGGAGGTGCTCGTCCCCGGCGGCCAGTTCGCGACTTTCGCCTACTGGCAGGGAATGCTGATGCCCGCCGCCCACCATTTTCGCCGCCGCCTGGACGACTATTTTAGCGACATTCAGATGAGTCCCACCGTCTGGCGGAACCTACCGCCGGCGTTCATTTACCGCTGTCGCCGCTGACCCTTTCCCCCCATTCCGTAACTCCGCCCTTGGCGGCCGATCCATGTCCTTGATCCAACCCCGCACGCTCAAAGGTTTTCGCGACTATCTGCCCGAGACGATGATGCCCCGCGAGGAGTGCATGCAGATCGCGCGGCGGGTTTTCCGGCGATACGGTTTCGCTCCGATCGACACGCCGACGCTCGAGTACATGGAGATCCTCGGCGGCAAAGGGAGCGAAGAGACCGACCGGCAGATGTACCGGTTCACCGACCACGGCGGCCGCGAAGTGGGGATGCGGTTCGACCTGACCGTCCCTCTGGCGCGGTTTGCCGCCCAGCACATCGGCGTCCTCGGCACGCCGTTCAAACGCTATCACATCGCTCCGGTGTGGCGGGGGGAGAATACGCAGGCCGGACGGTACCGCGAATTCGTGCAGTGCGATTTCGATACGATCGGCACCGAATCGGTGGTCGCCGACACCGAGGCGGTCGTGGTCATCGATGACTTGCTCCGCTCGCTCGGCTTCGAGCGGTTTCGGATCCACTTGAACAACCGCCAGATTCTGAGCGGGCTGCTCGAACATCTCGGCTTGCTCCAGGCTTCGGTGCCGGTCCTGCGGGCTCTCGACAAGCTGGCCAAGATCGGTCCCGACGCGGTGGCCGAGGAGATGCGTTCGACCGCGGGAGTGAGTGACGCGCAAGCCCAGAGCGTGCTGAAGCTCGCCGAGCTGAGCGGCACGACCGAAGAGACGCTCGCCGCACTGCCGAGCGTCACCGGTGGTAATCCGACAGCCGCGGCGGGAATCGAACGGCTCCGCGCGATCGTCCGTGGGGCGCAGGCCGCGGGCGTGGCCGAGGGACGGATTCGGCTGGACGTGGGGATCGCTCGCGGACTCGACTACTACACGGGCGTGGTCTTTGAGACTTTCTTGGACGATCTGCCTGGCATCGGCAGCGTTTGCAGCGGTGGCCGCTACGACAACCTGGCCGAGCTGTACACCAAGCAGCACCTCCCGGGAGTCGGCGCGTCGCTCGGCCTCGACCGACTGCTGGCCGCGATGGAGCAGCTCAAAATGCTCCCCGAAACCCGCACCCCGGCTCCGGTCTTCATTCCTTATTTCGATGCCGAGCGGATCGACGACTACTTGCGGATCGCTGCCGCCGTGCGAGCCGGTGGAATCGGAGCGGAGCTGTACCCCGAGCCCAAAAAGCTCGGTCAGCAACTGAAGTACGCCGACAGCCGCGGGTTCCGCGTGGCGGTGATCGCCGGAGGACGCGAGCTCGACGCCGGACGCGTGCAGGTCAAGAACCTTCAGCACAAAATCGCCACCGACGTCGACTTTACCCCGGAAGCCCCCGAAGCCCTGCTCGACGCGATCCGCCAAGTGATCGATCTGAGCGAAGCGACGCTGCTAGCCTAGCTCTCTCAAAAAAACCTTCCCCAGAGTCCCAAAAGGTTTCGCGGCATGACTCAGCGTCTCGCTCCTCTCCTGTTTCTGGTCGGGCTGTGGACGATCGCCGCGGGCTGCGCGCGGCAGCCTGCCGGCGAGGTCGTGGTCTACGCGACGGTCGACCAGGAGTCAGCCGCTCCGATCCTCTCGGCATTCACGCGCAGCGAGGGAAAGGAGATCAAGCCCCGCGCCGTCTTTGAATCGGCGTCGATGCCCGAATTGTCCATGCAGATCATCCTCCACGCGAATGGACTGGAGGAACGAGTGCAGGGCGATCTGTTTTGGGACGATGCAGTGCTAGAAACTCTGCTGTTGCAAGAGCGAGGGCTGTTGGCGCCGCACGACTGGGACGTGCCTGCCGATTGGCCCGCGATCGCGGAGGATCGCACTTGGTGCGGCTTTGCCGCTCGAGCCCGCGTCCTGATCGTCAACGAAACGCTTCTTCCCAATCCGGCCGAGCGGCCGACGAGCGTCCTGGATCTGGCCGATCCGCGGTGGCGTGACAAGTGTGGCATCGCCGAACCGTGGCGGTGGGGCGGGACTTCCGCGACCCATGCGGCGGTTCTCTACGAACAGCTCGGCGGTGAGGAGTTCGAGAAATTTTTTGCCGCGGTCGCCGAGAATGCAAAGCTGCTCCCGAGCAACTCCAGCGTGGCCCAGGCGGTCGCCCAAGGCCGGCTGGCGTGGGGAGTGACCGACAGCGACGCGGCGATCCTTGAGCGCGATGGTCGGATGCCGGTGGCGATCATTTTCCCCGACCAGCAACCGAACCAGTTCGGCACGCTGCGAATCCCCAACACGGTGGCGATTCTCAAGGACGCACCCCATCCGCTTGCGGCCAAGCTTCTGGCCGACTACCTCGTCAGCCCCGCCACCGAAGAGCGATTCGCCATGGGGGACGGCGCCCAGATTCCCCTATCCCGCAGCGCCACTTATCAACCCCGCGTGCTCCCGCCCGAAGGAGCACGCTGGATGGAAGTCGACTTTCAATCCGCCGCCAAAAGCTGGAGCAAGGCCAATGAAATTCTGGTCCAGACATTCATCCCCGAATAGGTTTCAGGGAGCCGGTAGCCGGTAGCCGGTGGCAGGTAGCCGGTGGCCGGTAGCAGGTAGCCGGTAGCCGGTAGCCGGTAGCCGGTAGCAGGTAGCAGGTAGCAGGTAG
This sequence comes from Candidatus Laterigemmans baculatus, assembly GCF_010367455.1. Lineage (GTDB taxonomy): Bacteria > Planctomycetota > Planctomycetia > Pirellulales > Pirellulaceae > Laterigemmans > Laterigemmans baculatus. The sequence continues at coordinate 56,713 of NZ_WRPR01000112.1, forward strand.
CATTGAGATTTGAAATTTGAGATTTGATATTTCAAATATGAACTTTGTTCTCACTCTTCACTCTTCACCCTTCACTCTTCACTCTTCACTCTTCACTCTTCACCAGCAGTCTTCGTTCGTCGCGGTCGTAGCCGACAATTTGGGCTGGTCCGCTCCAGCGTTTCTGTCGCTCGATGTCGGCGACCTGGGAGAGCGAGAGGCCTCTGATGTGCAGCATGATTGGCTGCGGCGGATCGGGATAAGTCGCCAGGAAATTCGTTCCCTCGCGGTCGGCGAAGGAGGGTTCGTCGGAGTCGGCGTAGAGGCTTCGGCGCTCGATGTCGACCGATACGTTCATCACGAGGCCCTGCACCGCTTCGACCACCTGGTCGATCATCTCAAATTGTTCGCGGTTGGCCCAAACTAGATTCACCGTTTCCTCGAAGCTGACGCCTGCCGGTTCAGGGGAATCCTGCGGCAGCGGAGTGGACGGATTGCTCCCTTGCTCGCCGAGCCCCGCAAAGGCGTCGTTCCCCAATTCGGCGTCGCGGGCCCCAGGGAGCAGTGCCGCGGCGGCGGCCGGTTGTGTCGGGGGAACCACCTTGATTTTTTGTTCCTCGACCCAGTCGGGCCAACGGGGGATATCGATGCGGAGCTTCGCCGTCCACTCGATGTCGTTGTCCGACAAATCGATCGAATAGATGGGCCGCATCGGCAGCGTCGCTTCGATCGGGAAGCGATGTTCCTTGTCAGCCTGCAATTCTCCCGCGGCCATCACGGAGATCCGTTCCTCGTGCACCGTCTCCGCATGCGTCGTTCGGTTGGTCCCTGAACCGGAAACGCAAACTTCCTTGGCGTGCAGGTGCATCGTGATTCCGTTGAGGGTGATGTTCTTCTTTGGTTTGACGACCAACTCCGCACGGACCGTTTCGCCTGGACTGAGGCGCGGCGTATCGAGTCGGAATTCGACGGGACCGAGCCGACGTTTGGGCAGGACTTTGCGGAAGAACCACCAACCGCCGCTGAAAACGGCGACGACGGCCCCAAAGCACCAGAAAAACGGATTGAGCAAAAAGACCAGCCCGAACACGATCAAAAAGAGGGTGATCAGAAAAGTCGCGATCGGGCCGTTCGATTTCGCCTTCACTTCCGGGGCTCCCGACTCGGGAGCGGAAGTCACATAGACGCGAAACGGGTGGGCCACGGTGGGATCGAACTTCCAGGGCAGTTTGGCGGTGGCCCGAACCACATGCTCCACCGTCAGAAAGCTGCCGTGATAGGTCGGAGGCCAAGTGCCGCTGGCGAGATCGAACTCGTACCGGTAGGTCTCGCCTGCCCGCCACTCGCCCTCAAAAGCCGTCACCGAATCGACTTCGCCCGAATCGATATTGCCACGTCCATGGGTTTCCCAACGGGTGCTGATCTGCAGTCCCTTGCAATTAAAATCGCCGTCGGGCCGGACCACGACCGTCCCACGCACGCGCTCGCCCCCGCGGACGATGCGGTCGCCGTCGGCCATCTCAATCGACAAATCGCACTTTGCCATGCTTCGTTCTCGTCAAAATATGCAGCTGGTCGTACAGGTAGGATTCGATCGCGCGAATGTTATTTCCAAATCTCCCAATCAATCGTTCGGCATCCTGCTGACTGATGCGAGGAAGTTCGCCGGGTCGCAGTCGCGCGAGCTCGATCCGGCGATTGAGGATCTCCACGAGCCGCCGGGCGTCCAGGTGCTCGGAGACGTCGATCGTTCGCACCCGGTAGCCGGCTCGCTCGAGCGGGCCCGCGAGGTCGACATGGGTGCCCAGGATCAAAGGCACGCGGCGTCGCAAGACGCGGCGGCGCACCAACCACGGCAGTCGCTGCGCCTCGTCGATCAAGAGCGGAACGCCCACGGGAATCGCCGGAGTCGGTGCGTCGGCGGCGAGGTAGACATAGGCGGAGTCGGGAAGCTGAGTCTGCAGGGTCAGCAGGTGCGTCGTCTTGCCCCGCCCGCAGTCCCCCATGAACTGTAGCGCCCGCATGGAGCAAGCTTTCGTACTCCGACGGGCCTCAGCGGCTGATGGGGAGGGAGCGTGCGGCTCTGCGGCCTGAATCCAAGGAACGAGCTCGTCGGTTTCAACGACCGCCGCGGCAGCACGTTGCTGGCGGGTCAATTCGCCAAACGGGTTGTAACGCAGATTCAGGTGGGCCAAGGGGAGCCAGGCCAGCGAGCCTCCGTCGGCTGATCGAAGCTCCACGCTTTCGCTCATTCGCATCGCTGCCGCCGTCGTTTCCAAATCATATTCCCGTGATCCCATATCGTGAGCCGAAGGCGCTAGCCTCGGGCCCTTTGAGCCGTAGGCGCTAGCCTCGGGCCTCTTGAGCCCATCGTTTCGGCTGCAGAACCCGCGGCTAGCGCCGTCGGCTGCAGAACCCGCGGCTAGCGCCGTCGGCTCAGGGATCCTTGAGCTTTGTTTCGTGCTCCCCCCTTCTCTATTTTTCCTTAATCTTGGCGGAACATCGACTTTAAACGGAGGGCTGCGGGATCTGTAGCGGTTAAAACGTTGGCGGCAGCCGGAGGGGAAGATACGATGGCGACGGCATTCGCAGCGCAGCGCGGACTCGCTCTTTCGCCGGAGGAGTGCCGTGTGCTGTTGCGTCGGATGCTTTTGAATTGATGCTTTTTCCCGCCAACACGAGTCCCACCATGACGCTCTCACCAAACGTTTTCCGTTCCGCCCGCTGGCTGATGTTGGTGGCGGCGAGCCTCGTTCCCGTCGCCGCAAATGCCGCGGAGCTCCCCGGGGCCGCCAAAGTAATCGACGCGGCTGAATACGCTTCGCTGCAGGCGGCTCTCGATGCCGTTCCCGCCGAAGGTGGTTATGTGCGGATCCCGCCGGGCCGCTTCGAAATCAGTGAGCCGCTGCAAGTTCGGACGACCGATACCACGATCGTCGGTGCCGGATCGGCCACGCAGTTGATCAATACCAATGAAGAGGGCAAGCCGGCAATCCTCGTCGGCAAACCCGAGTTCGCAGGCCGGGCAACGCCAAAAGCCGAACGGTTATGGCGGGTCGAGTTGGCCGAAATGCGAATTTTGGGCAACGAGAAAAGTGGGGCGGGAATCGAAGCCCATTATATCGAAGAGATCTTCATCCACGACCTGAGCCTCACCGAGCATGGAAGCCACGGTATTCTGCTGAACCACTGTTACGAAGACCCACGCCTCAGCGACAATCTGCTCACCTATAACGCCGCCGACGGCATTCATCTCATTGGGTGTCATGATATCGTCGTCTCGGCCAACCATTTTGAGGAGAATCAAACGGGGTTGCGGTGCCTCGACGGTTTTAACCTCACCATGAATGGCAATAACCTCGATGACCATCTGGGTGACGGCGTGATCATCGAAAATACGTATGGTTCCGTGTTGTCGGGCAACATGATCGAAGAATGCCAAGGATGGGCGATCATCATCGACCGCGACTGCTATGGAATCACGATGTCCGCTAACGTGATTGCTCACGATTTTGCTGGCGGGATCGATCTCCGCGACGCTCACGGTTGTGCGGTCACCGGGAACTCGTTTCCGCTGGTCAAGAACGCCGCGGTCGCCGTCCGCAAAGACTCTGGGCGGATCGCGATCACTGGTAACGCCTTCAGCGACTCTTATATCGGCGACGGCAAAACCCGCCGCGGGACCGAATCGACCAGCCTGGAGGAGAACCCCAACGAAGCGACTGGAATCCTGCTCGAGACCACCTCGCCGGTCGCCATCTCCGGAAACCTCTTCAGCGGCCTCAAAACGCCGCCGATCCGCAGCGAAGCCGAGCGGCAAGGCGACGAAGCGAACAACGTCTTGGTGACCGACGAGGCGGACAAGCAGTAAGAAACCCTCGGAGCGGATCGGTTCGCCTGCAGGTTGTTTATAGTGGGGCAATGCAATTGCTTTCACCCATGCAAGCTGAGGGAATTCGGTCATGAAGAAGGGTTGGAACTGGAGCAGTGGGAGCTGGATGCTCGTTCTGCTGGCGGGGCTGGTAGGCTCGTTGAGCGGCGGAGCGTCGCTTTGCTCGGCGAGTGAGTCGGCGAGTGAGTCGGCGAGTGAGTCGGCCGGTGCAGCGACGCCTCGCCCCAACATCCTGTGGATCACCAGCGAAGACAACGGCCCGCAGCTTGGGGCCTATGGTGATGCGTACGCCGACACCCCCAATCTCGACCGCTTGGCGGAGCGGAGTTTGCGGTACCAGACGTGCTGGTCCAACGCTCCGGTTTGCGCCCCGGCGCGGACCGCCCTGATCAGCGGCATGTATCCGACCAGCACGGGCGGTCAGGCGATGCGGAGCCGCGTGCAGCTGCCCGACTCGATGGAGCTCTATCCGACGCTGATGCGGCAGGCCGGTTACTGGTGCACCAACAACAGCAAGACGGATTACAACGTCAAGACCCCCGAGGACCTCTGGCACCAGTCCAATCGGCAGGCCCATTGGCGCAATCGACCTTCGGCTGAGATGCCTTTCCTGTCGGTCTTTAACATTACCGTCAGCCATGAAAGTCAGCTCCGCAAACGGCCGCACACGCTGGTTCACGATCCAGCCAAAGCGCCGCTGCCGGCCTACCATCCCGACACTCCCGAGGTGCGGCACGATTGGGCTCAGTACTATGACAAGATGACCGAGATAGACGCGGGCGTTGGTGAGATTTTGGCCGAGCTCGAGGCCGACGGACTGAGCGATTCGACGATCATCTTCTACTACGGCGACCATGGATCGGGGATGCCACGGAGCAAGCGATGGCCGTACAGCTCCGGGCTCCGCGTTCCGCTGATCGTGCACATCCCCGAAGCGTTTCGCCAGCTGGCTCCGGCCGATTACCGAGCGAACGGGGTCAGCGATCGCTTGGTCTCGTTCGTCGACTTCGCTCCCACCCTGCTCAGCCTCGCTGGCGTCGAGCCGCCGGAGTACCTGCAGGGTGAGGCTTTCTTAGGGCCGCACGCGGGGCCAGCCCATGAGTACCTGTTCGGCTTCCGCGGGCGGATGGATGAGCGGATCGATCTCGTGCGATCGGTCACCGACGGACGCTTCGTCTACCTGCGGCATTTCATGCCCCACGAGATCTACGGCCAGCACGTTTCTTATATGTTTCAGACGCCGACGACTCAGGTCTGGGAACGAATGCACCGAGAAGGAAAGCTCGACGAGGTGCAAGCAAAGTTCTGGAAAGAAAAGCCGGTGCACGAGTTGTACGATCTGGCGAATGACCCGGACGAAGTCGTCAATTTGGCCGACGACCCCGCCCACGCCGAAACCCTCGAACGACTCGCCGCGGCGGTTCGCGGTTGGATGCTCGAAGTGCGTGACGTCGGATTGCTGCCCGAGGGCGAAATGCATCGGCGAGCCGAGGGGACCACGATCTACGAGATGGCTCAGGATCCGCAGCAGTATCCTGTCGAGCGAGTTCTGGCTATAGCCGAGCTGGCTTCGGATCGCCGCGAGAACCCGACGCAGGCATTGCTCGCCGCCACCGCAGATCCCGATTCCGCCGTCCGCTACTGGGCGGTGCTCGGGCTGACGATTCGAGGCGAGGCGGTTGCCGAGGCGGCCAGCGCGACGCTGCTTGCCGCTCTGGAAGATCGCTCGCCCGACGTCCGCGTTGCCGCGGCCGAAGGACTCGCCCGCTACGGCAGCCCCGAGCAGCGCGGCCGCGCTCTGCAAGTGCTGGCCGAGCTGTCCGACGTTCGCGAGCACAGCGAATACACCGCGATGGCTGCCCTGAATGCCATCGAAGCGCTCGGCGAAACGGCCGAACCGGTCCGCGCCACCATCGCCGCTCTCCCCAATACCTCCGGCCAAGAAGGGCCCCGAACCGAAAGCTACGTCGGACGATTGCTCAATACGATTAGGGGGGAAAGGTAGCAGGTTTCAGGTTTGAGATTTGAGAGTCCGGCAGGGGCCACGGAAGGACACGGAACGGCACGGAAAAGGGGGAAAGTCGTTAATAATTGTGCTCGTGCTCAGCGAAGCGGTGCTCGTGCTCGTGCTCGGATTCAGGGGGCACCACGAAGGACACGAAGGAATCTGAAAGATCAGATCGATCAGACCTGAGATTTCCCATTTCCGGTTGCCGTTCCTCCCCCTTCTTTTTCATCCGCGTTCTCCGTGCGATTCGCGGTCCCTCCCCTTTCCGTGCCTTTCCGTGTCCTTCCGTGGCCACCATTCGTGGTTTTCCCTCAGGCCAGCTATTACGCTCCGATGGAGGCGAGGCCCATCAGCAGCGCGATGATTAGACCGACGACGACGATCGAGACGAGGACTCCGACGATGTCCTTCACGCTCGGCCGGGAGAATTCGAGCTGCGTGCCGGGGAACAGCCGCCGATCGTTGAAGCGGCTCGGGTTGCGATACGATTCTTCGAGCCGCTGGTGATCGACTGCCGGATCGGGATGCACTTCGGTCTTCATCTTGGCGTAGTAGCGGTCGAGCGTTGCCTCGGAGTTGCGCGGCGTGATGAAGCTGACCAGGATCAGGAACACGAACGGCAACAGGAGTCGCGAGGGGAGCCGCAGGGTCTCGAGCGTTGCCGGCGAGACCGCCGCCAAGTCGACTCCCAGCCCCCGGTAGACGAGGAAGTCGAGCCGCAGCGGTCCCTGCCCCTCGAGCGGTCCGGCTTGGCGTCGGACCGTCACGCGGGTATTGTCCTCTTCGTACTCTTCGACGACTTCCAGCTGCGGCTGGCCGACCGGCACCGTGCTGTCCCAGAAGATGGCCTGGCCCCCGCGCTTCGTCGTGAACTCGGCCTGCTCACCGAGCGCTGCGTTGGCCGGTTCGGTCCCGATCGCCTTGAGAACTTCGTCCAACCGTTCGGGATCCTGATAGCGCTCCCGGGCTTCGGCGACCGCTTGCTCCCAGGCTTCGTGCTGGGCGACATCCGATGCGGTGACCGGCCGCGTCGTCGTGCGGGTCACTTCGTGCGTGGTGGTCGTCAGACGGGGGTCGGTGCGCAGCGACGGGGCGACCATCGGGAGCAGGGTCGGCAGGATGAAGAACAGTAGCGCTGAAAAACCGATCGTTGCCCAAACCGACGTGCGGTTGGCCCGCCGCCAATACATTCCGATCCAGAAGGGGGCGGCGAACAGAATTGGCAGCTCCACCGCCATCTTGAATTGCCCGAACACGTCGGCATAGGTCAGCGCCAGGCCAGCCGCGCCGATGATGATAATCAAGCCGGTCAGTCGGCCCACGGCGACATACTTTTTCTCTGTCGCATGCGGATCGATGTAGGCTGCATAGACATTGCGAACGACGAGCGCCGAAGTGACGATCATATAGGCATCGGCTGAGCTCATCATCGCTGCCAGCAGGCAGGCCAGCATCAAACCGACCAGCCCCAGATTCAGGGGGCCGAGGATCTCGCGGGCCGCCACGCCCCAAACGCGGTCCGGATCATTCGCGATCTCTGTGTTTCCGGCCAGCAGCGCGAGGGCGATCAATGCCGTCATCGCCCAGCCCACCGTGCAGAGCCGCTTCAGAAAATTGCCCACCAGCAACCCGACCCGCGCCTCATCCTCGCTCTTGGCCGAACCGCCGCCGGTAGCGATGAAGTGCGGCTGGACGACGATTCCCACCGTCACGAGGAGCGTCAAGGAGATGATGTAGTGCAACGGAAATTCGCCCGAACTCGGGCCAGCGAAGAGACTGAAGTAGTCTCCGGAGACCCGCTCGTGCATGATCCGGAAGCCTTCCATCATGCCATCGCTAGTTGGATCGCCAAACTTTGCGACCAAAGCCTTCAAGCCGTAGGGGATCAGCAGCACCGAAAGCAGAATGATGAAGATTCCCTGGATCAGGTCGGTCCAGTAAGCCGCGGTCAAGCCTCCCAGGACGCCGTAGATGATCACGATCCCCGCGATCAACGGGACCAGGATGTATCGCAATTCGAGCCCGGCGTATTCCTCGATGCCAATCAAGGGGACCGCGAATTTGGCGACCGCCGAAAACATGGTCGACAAATAAAACATGTAAAAGACGATCGCGAAGAGCGTATAAGCCGCTCCCAGGGAACGAGACTCATACCGTTCGACGAACCAGTCACCGAGTGTGAGATGTCGCATCCGGCGATACCAGACCGCCACGATCCAGTACAGCGGAGTGACGAACAGCCACATCAGCGCCGACCAAACTCCGCTGAGCCCGCTGGTCCATCCGGTGCGGCCGACCGTCACCGGCTCGTGAGCTCCGGTGCCGGCACCAAAGGCGGCGAACGTCTGCAGCAATTTGCCGAAGCCGCGGCCTCCCATGAAATAGTCTTCCTGCCCCTTCACACGCCGCATCGCCCATATCCCGATGCCGACCATCGTGCTGAAGTAAAGCACCAAAACGATGTAGTCGAGAATTTGCATCGGAGTACCAGAGAAGGCGGGTGGGAGGTGGGACGGGACAGCCAATCGTTTAACGGCAAGCCGAAGGCGACTGCTTTTCCGAAACACCGACGCCTTCGGCTCGCCGTTAAACGACCGAGTTTACTCTCCGTCGCAGCCGGGTTGGGTCGGTTGGCAACGGTACCGCGCAAAAAAAATGCAGCGAAGACCGTTGGTGTCTTCGCTGCAGTGTTGCGCTAGCGGTCGGGGAGAGGAGCGTTAGGCGCCCGGCTCCTCCGACATGTCCACGCCTTCGAGCCCCGCGTCAGGATCCTCGGACATCGGCACGCCCTGCGGTTCCGACTCCACGCCACCGCAACCGACCAGCGGAACTGCGACCAGCGTCAGGCAGAACACCAGAGAAAACGTTTTAAGCATGTGTCGCGTCATCAAAGTCCTTCTCCACGATTCAGAGTAATTGCCGATACACTCGATGGGGCTGGCGGGCCGCCCCGGCACAGTATAGCCGGGGCAAGCCGCCATGGGACCGGCCTAGGCGAGATCAGGGGAACTGCGCCACCATGCCGTCGCTGATTCCGCCGAGGTGCCGCCAAAGCACGATGTCGATGGTTTCCCCCACGAACCGGACCGAGCCGTCCCCGACCGCGACTTGAACACCACCCGGATGCAAGCTGCGGGCAGCATGCATGGCATCGCCGCTGTTCGAGTGGCAGTCCCAAAGCTTGGAGTTCGGGGCCATCAGCGTCGTGAAGGTCATCGACGAGGGGTGATAGCCTCGCAGCCACGTGTTACCCCGGGCGCGAGAACTGCTCGTGTCGTGTGAACCAGTGCCGCAACCGTTGTCGTTGGCTACGGCAGCGAGGTCGCCCGTTACGGGTGTAATCGCGTATCCGCTTTGCGATCGCAATGACGAGTTCACTGCAAGCCGAGGAAAGCCAATGACGCTCTCGGCCAAGGCGACGGTGTTGGACAGACCGTCAGTGACCGAAGCAAAGGTTGTCGTTTGGCCACGGACTGAGGAACTATTGGACATTTCCGTGAACATTCCCAAGCAGTTTGAACCGTTCACGGTAGTACCGGAGTCGGGTCCGACCGAGGCGAAGTAGTTGATGTGAGCCCACCCGCTACTCGCCGGACTGCCGCTGACTCGAGTCCCATCCGGAGCGGTCCATGCGACTCCCCCCATTCCGCCGTCGCTCGGGCACCGGAAGCTGGGGACGACGGTCAGTCGCGCAACGTCGAAGTTGCCATTGGGTTGAAACGAGTCGTCCCACCAGTAGGGAATGGTGTAGTCGAGGTTGTCATGCAGCGGTTGTTGCTCCATGAACGGCAGCACGCGAGCCGCCCAGTTGATGTTGTTGGTGTTCCAGGTGGAGGTTCCCGTCGCCGTGGCCAGCACGCTGTCGCGCACCCGCAGCGGAGGTAGGGCCTGGTAAACGTCGTGGTAGTTGTGCAGCGACAACCCGAGCTGTTTCAGGTTGTTCGAGCACGACATCCGCCGAGCCGCTTCGCGAGCTGCCTGCACCGCCGGGAGCAGCAGTCCCACCAGCACGCCGATGATCGCGATCACCACGAGCAGCTCTACGAGCGTAAAGCCGCGCCGAGTACTTCTCGATGCATCCATCTAAAGACCTCAAAAATGAAAGAAGGAAAAGGTCGCGGAAGAAGGCTTCGCCAAATGGCCGGTGTGGTCGCATCGGAAGCAGTCTGCCGCGGACAAGGGTGGGGCGGCACGGAGAATCCGGAAAGGAAAATAGGCCGCTGAGCGCCCTATCAGAAGTGCGAGCGGGTTACAACCGCGGTCGCAGAAGCCAGGCCCGCAGTGGGGTCCGACGTCGTTTCTAAATCCGGAAGATCCTCACAACCTAGATCCCCATCTACTCGGTTTTACGCCAGCCGAGAGTAGGGGTCAACAAAATTCTGGGGCAGCGAACGCTGCTAAAGGGACTGCTACGGCGTCTTAAACCGCCATGCGCCTACTCGCGAACCCGGATCCAGTGGTCGGTGAACGAGAGCCCCGGCACGATCTGGCTCTTGGGCATGTGGCACTCGATGCAGGAGGAATCGAGCGGCTCCGCCGAGCAGGGAGCGGCCCGCTGCGAGGCGAGCGGCCGGGCATGCGCGGCCGCTGAATCGGAGGCGACGCGATCCAGGATCGCTGCGGGCGAAACGTCTCCATGGCACTGCCGGCACTGGGCATTGAAGTACTCCGGTGCGGTCCGCGTCGGCAGGTGGGGATCGTGACAACTGAGGCAATCGAAGCGGGGAAAGCCCTCCCCCTGCTCCGGATCGTTGGCGACTTTAAAGCACGGGCTCAGGGCGAGTCCGACCGGAGCGAAGCGAACCAGGTGGGTGTGGGCGGGCGTCAGCTCGTCGGGCGTGAACTCATCGACCCGGCGATGGCACTCGCCACAGCGATTGATCGACTCGAGCGGACTCAGCTGGTCCCAGTCGACTCCCAAGGCCAGCTCGCCGTCGGAGGCAGCATGGCGGGCTGCCCCGGGATGGCACCGCGAACAATCGAGATTGATCACCGCGTGCTCCAGCTCCATCCGCCCCTCGGGCTGCGGCAGCCAGCTGGCGTGACAGCCGAAGCAACGCTCGGTCTCGGCGGCGTCGTGGTGCAGCCCGAGCGTCGGTGGACCATCGGCGATCCGGTCGCTGCCGGGTGTGCGGCCGATGCTGCCGTCGCGGAACCACGAGACGTGCAGCTGGGTCAAGTTGGGACGGCCGTCGAGATCCGGGTCGATCGAAACTGGCGTCAGCGCATGCTGCCCCGAACCAAAAATCCAATCGACTTCGATCGCGAATGGGACGTCGTCGGCGGCGAACCACAACTCGTCGCCGATCGACTCGAAGCGAAACCGCCGCCCTTCGAGCTCCACCGAGCGGCCCGCGAACCGGTCGAGCCACTCGGAGCCAGCGACGCGATGCAGCGTCCGCGCATGGGGAGCGGTGGCAAAGTCCTCGACCACTCCCGGATGGCACTCGGCACATGTCTGCGTTTTGACCAGCTCGGTCTCGGCTGCGACCACGGGACCAGGCAGCGTCGCCGCGTGGCTCCACCAGATCGCTCCGGCGATGATCAGCCCCAGGGCCAGGAAGGTCAGTGCCGCGGTCTTCACTGTTCTGCATCCTCCATCCGGTACTGGACCAAGATGCGAAGGTTCGGCGGGAGCGGACGAGCCGTGAGGCTGCGGCCGAGCTCCTGGGCGAACTCGTGCTGGCCGCTCTCGATCGCCCAACACACCCAAGCGTAGGCGAGTTGCGGGTGGGGGGAAACCGCGGCGGCGGGCGGCGGCGCTGCGGAGCGGTGAGCTTGCTCGCCAGCTGCTTGCAGGGCTGCCGCGGGGCCATCCGCCCAGTAAACCCGCAGCTGGCTGAGTAGCGTGCGTTTCGCCTCCGTCTCCTGCTCGTCGGCGTCCACTTCAGGCGGTTCTGCGGGCTTGGTTGCGGCTGCGAGCAGGGCGCTGGGCCGGCCGAGCCGCGGTGGGTCGCGAGGCTCGAGCTGTTCGATGTCGCTGCTCTGTGCGGCCCAGTCCCGCAGCCAACTCGCTTGGCCGGCGACCCGCCGTTCCTGGTGAGCCAGCTCCTCTTGGCAGTGGCGGATCTCGGCTTCGATGGCCCCGCTCTGCGGCCACCGTTGGCGGCCGACGAACAGCACCCGGAGGGCGGCGTAATGGAGCTCCATGGCTCGAAACGTGCGAGCTTGCCGGACGAGCAGCGACTCGCCGACGGCCGTTTCCCGCAGCCCAAACAGGTCGCGGTCGAACTCCGATCCGCTCGAGGGAGGAACGACGTAAGTCCACGGATCGAGATTGACCAGTTGACGGTAGCGAAGCACGGCGAGCAACTGGTCGGCGTACGCTGCGTCCCCTGCCCGGGCATAGGGGATCACGGGCGAGTCGAGCGAAAGCGGCTTCCAAATCGTCGGCTCGAGGGCTCGGACAAGCTCAAAACGATCGCTCGAAATGCACAGCAGCGACGTGTTGCGGAGCTGCAGGGCGAGCCAAAAGCCGCCCGGCGAGCGATCTTGCCGCCAGTACCGCGTCTGCCGGCCGGTGCGCAGGTCCACGAGCAAATGCTGGTGCTCGGCCAAGCGACCGCCGATCAAAGCTCGGCTCGGGACGTCCTGCAGTCGCAGGCCGGGCCTGTCACTCACCGGAGGAAGCGTCCAGGCCAACATCCCCCCGCTGCGGACATCGTCAGCGAAGGCAGTCCCCGCCGGACGCGTCTCGGCCAGGGCAATCTCCAGCAGCCGAGGGTCGAGCCGGGCGTCGATGCCCCAGCCGAGCGAGTCGAGCCGCCCGCTGAAAAACATCGCGAGGATCAGAGCGGCGGCGGTCGCAAGGGCGACTCCAGCACCTTGCGAACTCTTGCCGTCGTGGTGCTCCGAGGCGATCCGCCAGCGGTCGACCAAATCGCTCGCCAGCCACGCGATCGCGAGTGGGACGTTGGCCGCCGAAAACCAGGCGAGACCCTGCACGAACAGAAATTGGACAGCGCGGGTGCGACGTTCTCCCGACACCGCTCCCAGGGGGATCGAGCCCAGCCGCGCAGCCCCGACGCACCGCGCGAGCCAAAGGAGCGTCAGGATGAGTAGCGCGAGCGACGGAAAGCCCCAGGCGGCGCTCGGCAGCGGTGCCCAGGGCGTCTGCTCGAGCACCGCGGGCGAAACGGTCGCGGCTGGAAATAGCAACCGAACCGAGTCGGACCAGGCTCCCAGGCCTCGAGGATTAAGACTGCCGGCAACCCCCGCGACGAGCAGGGCGAGCGAGCCGAAGCGGAACGTCAGGGATTGCCTCAGCAGGGTCGCAGTGGTGGCGGTGACCAGCAGCAGCCCGGCCCCCAAACCGATTCCCCCGCCCAAGTTGCCCCAGGCGAAAAACAGCAGCCCGAGCCATGCCAGATGGCGCCGCAGCAATGGCTGCGCGGCGGCGAGCTCCTGGCGATCGGAGCGTTGCTCGGCGATCAGCGACCGGGCCCTGCTCGACCACGCCATGAGGAGCACGATCGCGATCACATCAAACCCGCCCGGGAGTGGGCTAAGTGCCGGGGAAATCGCCAGCAGTGCCAAGCCGCCCGTGAGCAAGGCTTCGAATCGCCCGGCTGCAATCCAACGCCAGGCCAGGAAGGTCACGATGGCGAGGCGAGCCACCATCAGACCGCCGGCCCCCAGAGCCGCGTACAGCAGATAGCCGGGGACGCCGCCGAGCCAATCCGCTTCCCGCGCCGTTTCGAGCGTCAGCAGGTCCGCGCTCGGCTGCACCGAACCGAGCAGGACTTGGCGGCCCCGGCTCAGCTGCCACCACAGATCCTCGCTGCAAATTGGCTGCAGCGCCGCAACCGCGGCGACGCTCAACGCTAAAACCAGCCCCAGAAGGTCGAGCCGCCGCTGCGTTTTGCTGGGAGTCGTGTTGGCCGCTGAACCAAGATCGGACGCCGAGGCTCGGGCCGGTGCGGACCGTCGAGCTTTTGCGGATCGCTGCGGCTGGGCCATGGGATAACTGACGGGGTGACGCACGACCAGCCGCCGCGCCTGGATTTTCGCATCCTTCGAGCCGTCGGCGCGAGCCTCGGGCTCAATCCGGTTTGCGTCCTGAAACAACATCGCATTGTAGCGGCGATGGACTGCGGGTTCGATCCGTTCGCCGACGCGACCGAACCCGCGGCTAGCGCCGTCGGCTCACCGCGACGCTGCATGGCTGACGGCTCAGCGGGTGGCCGCGACGTCGGTCACCCCTGGGATGGTGATCGGGAACCGCTCGTTCTCCGCCGTTTCTCGTCGGAGAATCTCCTTCGCCGCGGCGATGATTTCCTCCTGCTCGGCAGCGATGTCCTGCGACTCCGCCGGGTCGCGGCGGAGGTTGTAGACCTCCCAGTTTCCGGGCTTGTTGGAATGCAAGTTCTGCCGAACCACTTTGAAGTCTCCGATCCGTACCGCCACTTGTCCGCCATACCCGGTGAAGACCCAGACCATCGGCTTCCGCGACTCCGGAGCCGGTTCTCCATTGATCACCGACCAGATGCTTTCACCGTCCAGATTCGCCGGCCTCGACAGTCCCGCCGCATCGCACAGCGTGGGGAACCAATCGGCAAAGTAACTCGGTGCCTCTTCAACCGTGCCAGCCTGGCTTCCGTCGGGCAGGCGAACGATCATGGGCACGCGGATGCCTCCTTCATAAACGCTTCCCTTATAACCTCGCAGCCCCGCGGTGCTATTGAAGAATTCGCCGTCGACTCCTCCCACGTGGAATCGCGGGTCGTTGCCTCGCGGATGAGTTGTCCCATTGTCGCTCGTGAACACGACGAGCGTCCGGTCGGCGACTCCCGTTTTTTCCAGCGTGGCCATCACTCGGCCCACGTAGCCATCGAGGTCCGAGATCATCGCTGCGTAGCCCGCTCGGGGACGCGGGTGGGGAAGATATCCATTTTGGCCGCGGTAGGCCTTATCATCCCAGGCCTCGGGGAATTTTTCGACCGAATCCTTGGGCGGGTGCATTGCCACATGCGGCTCGGTGAAGGGGAGATAGAGAAAGAAAGGTTTGGATCGGTTCGCTTCGATGAATTTTTCCGCCTCGGCGATCATCAATTTCGGCGCGTAGGTTTCGCCGATCCAGTCCTCGAGCCGAACTTCGCCCTTGGGTTGTTTCTGGTGTCCAGGGATCGGATTCTCGTTGATCACGATCCGTTCGCGGTTTCGCCACAAGTGAGGTGGGTAGAAGCTGTGGGCGACGCTTTGGCAGTTATAACCGAAGAACAAGTCGAAACCTTGGTCGTTCGGATCTCCACTGCTGCCGACCGGACCGAGTCCCCACTTTCCCATTGCGCCGGTCGTGTAACCTGCCTCGCGAAACGCTTCGGCGATCGTGACGGCTTCAGCCGAGATGGGATACTGCCCTTCATCGAATTGCGGAAGAACTTTGGGGGCGGAAAGATTGCTGCGAATTTCCGCATTGCCCAGGTGCCGTCCCGTCAAAAGCACGCAACGAGCTGGAGCGCAGACGGGCGCGCCGGTGTAGTGCTGAGTGAAGCGAACGCCTTGAGCGGCCAAGCGATCGATGTTCGGAGTGGGGATCTTCTCCTGGCCATAACATCCCAGCTCACCCCAGCCGAGATCGTCGGCCAAGATAAACACGACATTCATGCGAGCGCGGTCAGCGCTGTTCGTCTCGCTCGCACGCGATTCGTCGGCACAGGCGTCGCGGCCCAAGCAGACGCCTAGAAGCAGAATTGCAATTGCGGTCAAACAACGCATGGAAGTTCTCGCAGGGTGGGAGGGAGGTGAAGGGAGTGCTTACTATCGCGGGCTCTCCTCAGCCGCCACGCGCTAGCGTCCGGTTCGAGGGCGTCGCGAGGAACCGTGGGCTAGCGCCCGGCGGCTGATCTATGCTCTGGTGCTACGGGCGTACTGGGGCTCTGTCACAACAGCCAGTTTTACCGCGACGCGTCCACGGTTTCTGCGGGGATCACCGGCAGGATGATGCGGCTCGGATGCGTCGCGTCGTGGTAGATCGTCTGTGTCGCCGTCTTTATCAGTCGGTGGCGATTGAGGGGCTCGCCGCTGTTGGGATTGACATCGAAACGGGGGAAGTTTGAGCTCGAAATATCGACTCGAATGCGATGTCCTTTTTTAAACACATTCGACGTCGGGTAGAGCTTGATCGTGAACTCATACACCTCGCCCGGCTCCATGAGCTTTTCTTCTTTCAGCGATTCGCGGAACCGCCCCCGGACGATGCCATCGCCGATGTTCAAGTCGAAGCCTCCCGGCCATTCGGCGCTGGGTGGATAGACATCGATCAATTTTGCGGTGAAGTCGGTATCGACCGCCGAGCTCGAGGCGTGCAGGCGGACTTCAATCTCACCAGTCACTTCGAGATCTTCTTGGAGTGGTTCGGACTGGAAGACGAGGACGTCGTTCCTCGCTGAGAGAGGAATTGGATCGAAGAAATTCCAGACGTGCGGTCCACCTTTCTGATCCCATGCTCCTTGGAGGAGGATGTCGTTGTGGGAGGAAATGTTACCGCCGATCGTAGGGACGGGATCGTTGGGATCGAATTGGAACTGGGTTGTCGAGGAGTCGCCCTTGGGTGGTTTGGTGGCCAGTCCGCCGTCGCCGTGGAGGTAGTAGTCGGTGTAGACGGTGCGGGCGAGCGGCCATTCGTGCTCGTCTCGCCAATACCCGCCATGCTCGATTCGGCCTTGGTCGTCCTTGCCGCCGTCGCCGGTTCCCATCACGAAGATTCGCACCGGAGTGGCGAACGGAGCTTCTTTGCCGACCGCATTATCGATGCCTTTGAGCCAATGGTCGTACCATTCCTTGCGCCATGCCCACTGGTCGGCGATCGCCGCGTCGCGACCAAAGGAAACTTGGCCGTGGGTGTAGCTCGACTGCCGACCATGAATCCACGGACCCATGATCATGTAGACCGGGCCCTTGATGGTTTTGCTGAGCGCTATGAAGTTAGCCGTGTTGTTTCCGGCCCAGGAGTCATACCAACCCGAGACGAGATAGACCGGGATGTCTTTGTATTTTTCCGGGGCGTCGACGATGTTGTTTTGCGCCCAAAACTCATCATTGGCTCCATGCTCCATGGCGGAGATCAGCCACTCCTCATACTCGGACGAAAGTTTGAGCGGCGTCATGCCGCGGCGTGTGGGAAGATTCCGAAGGTAGGTGAAACGCTGGTCGGCCATCTCTTTAAGGACTTCGGCGGTTCCCGGGTCCGTCGCTGCGTTGCTGCCACGACCGCCATTCAAAAAGATCCAGTTCCAGAATCGCATCTCGAACGCACCGGCGTTCCGCAGGCTCTGGCGGCCGAGGTTCGACATCGCATCGACCGGGATCACCGTCACGAGTTCGGGAGCGCCGGCCAGCGCCATCGCGTGCTGGGTTCCGCCGACGTAGGAGGTGCCAATCATCCCGATTCGGCCGTTGGACCAGGGCTGCTCACCGATCCAGGCGGCGCAGTCCACGCCGTCGCGGCCGTCGTCGGTCAGCATGTGCCAGACGCCTTCGGATTTATAGCGGCCTCGCGTGTCTTGGGCGACGAACACGTACCCGTGCGTCGCGTAGTAGACGCCGGCCGTCTCGGACCCGTCCTTGTTGTAAGGAAGCCGCGTGAGGATCACCGGCAGCGCTTCTTCGACCGGTTTGCCGTTCTTTGCCGGACGATAGATATCGGTTGCCAAGCGAACCCCGTCTCGCATCGGGACCATCACGTCGCGCTCGACGATGAAGTCCGCGGCCTGAACCGACGGCGGCGTCGTCCACGAAGGACCGATCCAGGCCTGGATCAAGAGGAGCGTGAACAACACGCAGGGACGGAACACCAATCGATGAGGCATGGCGCGCTGGTTCCGAGATATGGGTGGGAGGCGGGAGGTTGCAACAGACGTTCGGCTAATCATTACCCTCCCCCCGGGAGGGTCGGGCTCTTAGGCCCGGGGAGGGCCAGCTGAATCCATGTTCGCTCCGGGTTCTGCGTCTCGCATCGCCCTCCCCGCTCGTTCCTCGCGACCCTCCCGGGGGGAGGGTGTCGTTGAGGTTTCGGAGAACCGGGGGCTAGCGCCTGGCGGCTGATCAAACACAGTCGCCTTCGGCTTGCCGTTAAACAATGTTGCAGCGAACGGACTGCTATGGAACGCTCAGTTTAGTTGAACGTGCGCAGCAATTTGCGGCCGAGGAACAGATTCCAGATCTCCTCGGTGCCGAGCGGGCGTTGGCGGCCCTGCGTCGGGTGGTCGATCACTTCCAAGCCATCGGTGACGACCAGGCAGGCGGTCTCGTCGCGGACTGCGCGGGCGACGAGGGCATGTTCGTCCAAGATGAAGCCGAGCAGTACCGGCTCGAGCTGTTCAAAGCCCATGCGGTCGAGGTGCTCGACCAGCGGTTTGGCCAGCCGCTTCTGGGCCGCGTTCCAGCGTTCGGCGGGAACGGTGAAGATGTCTTCGTGCTCGGCTTGCCAGCCGGCGTAGATTGCATAGATGTCGTCGACCGGCAGATCGGCCACATCGGCTCCGACGGCGTGGACCATCGGCCCGGTGATCCCGACGTTCGAGTAGTTTCGCTCGCCCAGGTTGTATTCGAAGCGGACGAGGAAGCAGTCGGTCGGCGATGCGTAGCTTGGCCAGTACAGCGTCCGCCGATCGATGACTTCGACGGCCGTGGGCGGCACCGCCATCTGCTGGGGCTGCGAAAGCCAGAGCGCCATCTCGGCTTCGGCCCGCGCTTCGTCGGTCGTGTACTCTTCCGCAATTGCGTCGGCGAAGCCCAGTTCCTCGGCGTAAGCCATCACGCGGAGCCGGGTCGAAGGTTCAGCGGCGAGGGCCAGCAAGCGTTCGCGGCCTTCCTCGTTGCCAAGGCGCGCGAGCGCACCGGCCGCTTCGCTTTGGACGCGGCGATGGGCCAGCTCCATGGCTTGATTCAATTTGGGGATGGCTCCCTCCCAGCCGATCAAGCCAAACGCGTCGCAGAGCGAGACCGCCAGCGCCACCGCTTCGGACAAGACCTTCTGAACCTCCTCGACCGTGCTGCCAAAACTCCTCGGGTCCTCTTCGAATTGCCCGAGTCGACCGGAGACCCCACCGAGCAGCGCCGCGAGCGTCTCGCCTCGACTGCTTCCCGGATGTTCGCTGACGCGACCGGTGCGAGTTAGAAAGTTGGCCAAGTCGAGGATCGGCGCGGCGGCACTGGGGTGGGAAAGTGCATCGAAGGCGGCGGGAAAGAAGTCGCTCGGCTCCCAGTCGCGATGCTGCATCAGCGGGCTGAGCACTTGTCCCACCGCCATCCAGTCGTCCGGTGGTGAGGTAGCCAGCAGCTCGGCGAGCATCTGCAGCGACGCGGCAGTTCGGGCCGCCGCTAGCAGATACAGCAGCAGATGGCGGTTGGGAGTCCGCTCGGGGAGGGACTGGGCGAGGGTGCGAATCGCGGCCGGGTCGATCTTCGCCAGCACCGATCCGCGGCTGGAGCCCGGCGTCGTTTCCTCCGGCGAGCTGCTCGAAGAAGGCTCACGTGAAGGTTCGGGCGTCGCCGTCGCGGGGGCGTCGCTTGCGGCCGGCTCACTGGCAACCGCCCGCGCGGCGAGCTGCTGCAGGACGCGGAGCAAACCGCCCAGGATCGCCGGGTCGGAGGAGTCCAGCCGTTCGGCCCGCTCCCGCAATTGGATGATCAGGTCGGGGAGCGATGCCGGTTCGGCCGCGGCAAGTTGTTGAAGCGTCGCCCCGGCTGCAACGCGATCGGCGTCGGCCCCGAGCAACGATTGCACGGCCTCGGAGATTTGGATTTCGGACACGTTTTGCAATTCGTCTGAGCGTTTCGGGCACAAGCGAATATACGTCCGGCAAGCTGCAGCCGGGAGGCCCCTGTGGCTTCAGGTGGCCCAATCCATCACCCTCCCGGCGGGAGGGTGAAATCGAGGGCCGATATCTGCCCCCTCCCCCGATTCTGGTCTTGATTTGCCGGGAGGATTTGGTGAGTGTGCATGGCGAATGGCCACCGATGCTACCAGCCTCCCTCGCCCGGTTCCGTGGTATGACTCAGGCCCGCCCAGCCCCTGCCGTAACGACTCCGCCCGCCAGTGCCTCAGCCAGCGAGCGGCTGGCGGGTTTCGATCTGCTGCGGGTTGGGGCTGCGGTGGCCGTCGTCGTTCTGCACGCCACGGCTCCCTACTTGGCTCACCCGATGCCCGGGCTGACTTGGCCGGTGTTCGACCAGCCGAGTGCGATTGCCGACGCGGTGGGATGGGGGATCGAGCTGTCGATCATGCCGCTGTTCTTGATGATCGCAGGACTCTTCGCACTTCCTTTGTGGCAGCGGCACGGCGACCGCGGATTCGTGAAACATCGGGCGGTGCGGTTGCTCGGGCCGTTGGCTTTCGCCGCCGTGCTGATCCTGCCGATGGACTTGTACACGTGGCTGCTCGGCTGGGTCATCGAAGGGCAGATCGCGCTGCGCAAGATGCGGAGCCTGAAATTCGATCCCGGCGTCGACGATGGGTTGTGGGGGCTCAGCCACCTGTGGTTCCTGCACTATCTGTTCTTCTACTGCGTCGCCGCGGTCGCCGCCGTGCGGGCAGCGCGGTGGTTGGGCTCTGTCAGAAAACCTCGCCCCTCACCCCAACCCTCTCCCCCGCGATTCGCTGCGCGGCGGGGGCGAGGGAGCCTAAGGAGTCGGCGGACGAGCTCGCTGGTCGGGATGCTAGCGGGGCTCGCGCTGGTGGGCTGGGTGACGCTGGCCGCGGTCCCGGAAGTGGTGTTCGGTTTTCAGCACGCCTTCCTGCCCGTTCCCTCGAAGTGGATTTACTGTGGAACGTACTTCGTCGGCGGATTGCTGCTCGCGGCTGAGCCCCGGTTTCTCGAGTGGACGCGGCGGTGGGCGTTGCCGCTGACCCTAGGCGGCTTGGCCGCGACCGCGGTCGGGGTGGGACTCGGCTACGGATGGCTCGAAGGCCGCGGTGGAGTCCCGCTGCGGTTGCTGGCGACCGCTGTGACGGTCGTCACCGCATGGACGTTGTCGCTCGGGCTGGTCGGTTGGGCGTCCCGCACGACCACGCTTCGCCCGAGCTGGATCGGAGGTCGTCGCCTGCGCTATGCCGCGGCCGCTTCGTTTTGGGTCTACCTGATCCATCACCCGGTGATCGGTCTGATCCACATCGACTTGAAAGTCTACGCCCCGCAGTTGGCACCGGAGCTGAAAGTCGTGATCGCGACGGCCGTTGCGCTGTTGTTTTCCGGGCTCACGTTCGAGGTGCTCGTCCGCCGCTCACCGGTGGCTCGTTGGCTGGGGACCCCTTCGGAGTTTCGCAAGGGCTCGCGGCACAAACGCCCCGGATCGGGCCACAGCTCCGAGTCTCGTGGAGAAGCAGCCGAAGCGGCCGCGGCGTCCACCGTGGCGTTTGGGGGGCTGGCAGATAGCGGCGGGTTGGCAGATAGCGGGGGGCTACCAAATCACCTCGCCAAGCCCGCCGCGTGACAAGTCGCCGAGACTCCGCAGCCATCCGCCGTCCCAGCGACGCTGCTCGATGGCCGCCGCGGTCTCGGTCCCTGCACCACGTGCGAGGTCGTCCAACAGCAGTTGGAGGAACCCGCTCGGAGCGGCTGTCGGCGGGGTGAAGCACGGGGGACGCACCGGCGGGGGTGGATCGGCGGCTGAGGGAGTCGCGGCGGAGGCGGAGATCGCAGCGGCAAGGATCAGGATCGTCCCTCGCCGCATCGCGAAGCCGAGATCGGTCGAGTCGACCCTTCCGGCGGCGATCGTGCCGGCGACCATTTCCCATCCGCAGCGGGGGCCGGCTTGTCCACCGATGAGGATCGTGCCCCGCCGCATGCGGTGCCCGGTCGCCGCGGCTGCATTGCCCTGGACCACGACGCGACCGCCTCGCATTCCTGTCCGTTCGCCGCGGAGGGGGCCGCCGAGCGCTTCGCCCGCGTCGCCTGCGATTTCGATGACTCCGCCGCGCATTCCCGAGGCGGCCAGGGCGCCGACGGAGCCTTGCACGCGGACGATTCCGGCCGACATGCGGCGACCGAGCTGAGCTCCGGCCGAGCCTTCGACGACCAGCTCGCCTCCGGCCCAGGCGGTGCCGATGCCGTCGATGCGGCGGCAATCGCCTTCGAAGCCGAGCTTCTCATCGGCCCGCCCCGCGACGTCGAACCACGTCGCCACATCGGTCGCTTGGCAACCGATCCGTAGCGGCAGCCGCCGAATCTGGTCGGTCGAGAGCGGGCCGAGGCGTTCGAGCGTGAGCGAGGAGACGTCGAGCGCTGTGGGAGGCGTCGACCGCAGCCGGAGGGTCAGCGTCATGCGAGCACCTCGTGGAGATCAAAGCAGTGGCGTCCGAGCTTGCCGCCGTAGTTTCCGGCGGTGATCTCCAGTAACCCTCGCTCGCCAGCCGCCTCGCAGGCTGCGTGGATCCCGACCCGCATCGCTTCGGCGACTGCTCCCGGCGTGAGCCCATCGATGACGACTTCCAGGACCGCGTTGCTCCGCGCATCCAAGCCGGAGTCGACGGCGCCGCGGAGCGTGGGGCAATAGGCCTCGTTGACCGAGGCGACCAGCGCCGGGTACTTCGATCCGACTTTGGATCCGCTTCGCGTCGCCCCGCCTGCAAACGGGGTGATCACGTCGGGGAGCGGGCGGATCGCCGCCACGGCGGCCCGGCAGGCGAGCGCGACGACTTCGATCGACTCGCCAATTAGAAAAAAGTTGCCGCCGCCGACCGCATCGACGCGAGCCGTGTCTTCTTCACACAGGAACTCGCCATCCATCACGGGCACCCGCCAGTACCGCCGGCCGCCGATCGATTTCGAGATCTGATAACCGTCGCCGAAGTAGCGGAGAGTGCGGCCAAGGGGGACCCGCTTCTCACCATCGATTCCTGCGAACAGGGCGGTCGTCGGGCAAGTCAGTACGCACTGGCCGGCCCGCAGCGGGAGCTGCTTTTCGAGCGACTGGCCCGAGACGCCGAAAGCCAGAATCGCGACTCCCGGACGATGGTCCGGTGTTTCCTCGGGCGCTAGTTCCCGCTCGACCGCGATCTCGATCCCGCAGCCCACGACCGACGTTCCGAAGCCGGTCATCGCCGCCGCCGCGTCGCGAGCCCAACCCATATCGGCAGCGGTTACGATGACCCGAGTCGCCTTCATGTCGAAGGCTTCGGCAAATGTCGGAGCGATTGTTACGGAGCGGATTTGCATCAGCGGCAGGGATGGATCTCGGGGCGGGAGAGGATCGATGAGGCGAGTTCATCGTCGCTGATTCGGAGCGAACGCATCGACATCCCACCAGCGGCGGCGAACCGCTCGGCCAGTCGACTTTGTAGCCCCGGGTCGATCGCCGGACGGACCGTGTGCGTGATCGCTGCGTCGACCGAATCGACCAACCGACCGTCGCGGACGACCAGTTTCCCTCGGCGAAAGACATGCGTCGGACGGGCGAACATGGCTTCGATATCGTCGTCAGGCCGATAGACCGTCACGTCCGCGACCGCTCCAGCCGAGAGGTGCCCCAAGTCGCCGAGCCCCAACAGGTCGGCCGGTGCGGCGCGAGTCATCGTCGCGATGTCCCGTAGCGTGTACTGGCGGTCGAGTCCGCTCAATTGGCTCGCGGCGGCCGCATCGGAATGGATTTCCGCCAGCGCCGTGGCTCGGAACGAGCGGTCCATCAGCAAGCGGATCAAGTGCGGATACGTGGTGAAGGGTCCGCCGTTGGGATGGTCGGTCGTCAGGAACACGCGACTCGGATCGTCGACCATCAGGAACAACTCCAAGCCGATCGCCCATTGCAATGCGTTCACATAGCGGCGATGGCGATAACGGAAGGGGACCACGCCGCAGCCCGCTTCGCACTCGATGTCGAGGATTACGCTCTTGCGAGGAGTCGCCCGGCCGGTCCCTTGGAATTGGTGCATCGTGTCGGCGGAGATCGTGACGGTCTGGCCAAACATCACTTGCCCGACATCGATCGTCACGTTGGGGTTTTCCGCCACCGCCTTGGCCACTTGTTCGGCTCCCGAGGAGAAGCCCAGCGGTCCCTCTTTCCCGTAGCTGTGGAACTGCACGTGGGTTAGATGGATGCGGTGACCGTCGGCGGCCCGGATCGTTTTTAAAGTCGATTCGATGTTCCCGGCGACGCCGAGATTGCTGCCGTGGACGTGCAGCGGGTGCGGCAAGCCGATCTCTTCGACGGCTCGAGCCAGTCGCCGAATCACTTCTCCGGGCGTCACGCCGTAAGTCGGATGGGGATCGTCGACATCCAACATCCGCTGGTTGTACTTGAACGCATTGATCCCTCCGGCGTTGACGACTTTCACGCCGATGCACTGCGTCGCGGTGACCATGAAGGCGACGTAGGCATTGATCAGCGATTGCTCGACACCATCGCGAAGCATTCCGAGCAGCACGTCGTCGTTGCCGAGGATCACGTATCCGCCGGTGTCGATCAGCGGCGTGTCGGCCAGCTCGGCATGGGCGCCGCGGGCATTGCTCGGCAGCACCGCCGGTTCGAAACAAGCCGTGTAGCCCATTTCGATGTAGCGGCGGCCGGCGACCGGCGCTGAGGGCAAAAAGCCATCCGGACCGTTCCAGAGAAGCCCGCCCCCCTGTTGTACTCCGTGGCCCACCGCTTCTCCGCGGGGTCGCTCGGCTCGGTAACCAGCGGCGAGCAGCTCGGGGAGCAGCATCCGGGCGATCGTCGTCTTGCCGCCGCCGATGTGCGTGTGCAGGTCGATCGCTCCGGCCATCACCACGTGGCCGCTCAGATCGTAGCGGACGTCGACTTCGCTGGGCTGGGGGACGTCGCCCCGCAGGCGTCCGTCCTCGATGTACAGATTGCGAATGTCACCCGCCCAATTCTGCCGCGGATCGTAGACCGCGCCGCCCGCTAATTCGATCAGCACCGATCGGTCCTCCGCAGTTGGAGTTCCCCGAGAACCTCCGCGGCCGAAGGAAGCCCGCGGTCGAGCAAGGCGTGCAGCGGCAGGCATACCGCAGCGTCGCCACGGTAGGTGCTGGAGGCGAAATCGACTCCCGGAACACCGGCGGGAAGATAGACGTCGGCTCGCTCGGCCAGCTCCGCGTCGGCCATCCCCAGGACGATTAAGAAGGTGTCCTCCAGCGGCGGAGGTGGCGCCGTCGGGTACGGCTGCAGCCAGAGCGTGAGCTCGGCCGGAGTCGAGTTTTCCAGCAACTGCGGAGCCCCGCTGCCGAAATCGACGGGTCCGGAAAACCCGCTCAGCCAAGTCGACACGCTCCGCAGCGTGGTGTCGCTCGCCAACGAGACCAACACCGCTCGCCGCTCGCGGTTCAACTCTGTCGAGAGTCCGACGAGGGTTCCGGCGGCCAGCGGGTCGAGCGCTTCGGAGGACCACAGCCAACCGCTGTAGGTGGCGTCGGCGAGCCACGTCGCGATGCCGCTCGAGTCGGTTTTGCCCACCCGCAAGGCTCCCCTCGCTTCGGCGAGCAGGCGATGCAGATCGCCGCGGGCGACTTCGATGTGCGTGTATCGCTCGCCCGGTAGGCCCGCGATTCGAGACTCGCCGAGCGAGAGGAAGCGGCGGCGGGCCCGCTCCCCGACACGGGCGGGTGGGGCGGGACTTGGGGCAAGGAAGCGTTCGACCAGTCGCGGGCACTCGTCGGACGGATCGCCGAGGAGCACGACCGAGTCGGCACGCTGGGAGAGCTCCGCAAGGGTCGCCGCGACGACTCCCTCGCGTTCGATGGCTCGCCGCATCGCGGCGGAGGAAACGGATTCGGCGGCATCGACGACGCCACCGCAGGCCGCGGCCAAGCGGACAGCCGCCCGCGCGGTGGTGATGTCGATGATCGTGCCGCTGATCCGCAGGCTTGCCGCGCCGGCGACGCGGTCAGCGATCGACTCGGCCAGCACCGAGGCGGTCCGCCAAGCGGCGAGGCTGCTGAGCCGTGCGGACTCCGCAGCAACGCCTGCGAAACCCGCGTGGGCGCGAGGGCAATCGACTTCGTGCGGAACCAAGTGCGTCCCCTCAGCCCGGACGACCAGATCGTCGCAGCGCAGCGGGCAAAACGGACACGTGGCGAGCATCGGCGGGCTTTGGCGAGAGCAGGAACGGAGAGGGGAGCCCCAATGTAGTTTCCTGGGCTCATGCCATGTAGGCGCCGTGGACCAACCACCACCCTCCCCCCGGGAGGGTCGGGCAGTTTCTAGCCCCCTCTCCCCCGAAGGGAATCGCGGCAATCGCTAGACCTTCACCCCCGAACATTTTCGCGATTCTCTTTGGGGGAGAGGGTTGGGGTGAGGGGGTCTTAGCGGCTGGCAACCGGCCCCCTCACCCTAGCCCTCTCCCCCACGGCTTGGCTGCAGAACTTTCGTTCGCAGCCAAGCCGCGGGGGAGAGGGGACCGGAAAACTGCACGACCCCTGGGGGGAGGGCGATGTTTGAAGGTTCGCCCCCCTCAACACCGCCGGGGCGAGGCTTCTATGATAGCCGCCACACCGTGGCTCGCCCGACCGCTTCTGACCCTCCGGATGGTTCTTCGCCATGCTCGATCTGTACGACAAAGTTACCGAAGCCGCTGCGTTCATCCGGTCGCGATGGAGCGGGACGCCGCAGACCGGGCTGATCCTCGGAACCGGGCTTGGTGGGTTGGCCGCGGAGATCGAGACCGAAGCGACGATTTCCTACGAAGAGATTCCGCACTTCCCCAAGTCGACGACGACCAGCCATCGCGGACAACTGGTTTGCGGGAAGCTCGACGGCGTGCCGGTGATCGCGATGGAAGGCCGGTTCCACATGTACGAGGGATATCCGCTGAAGCAGATCACGCTGCCGATCCGCGTCTTCAAGGCACTCGGGGCCGAGATGCTGGTGGTCAGCAACGCCTGCGGAGGCTTGAACCCGAATTACAACTGCGGCGACATCATGTTGATCGAGGACCAGATCAATCTGATGGGGGACAATCCGCTGATCGGAATCAACGACGATCGCCTCGGGCCGCGGTTTCCTGACATGTGCGAGCCGTACGACCAACGGATGATCGACGTCGCGCTGGCGGTCGCTCGCCGCAACGACATCGTGGCCCACAAGGGTGTGTTCGTGGCGGTGGCGGGTCCGAATTTGGAGACGCGAGCGGAGTACCGTTACCTGCGAACGATCGGTGCCGATGTGGTGGGCATGAGCACGGTGCCGGAGACGATCGTGGCGGTTCACAGCGGGTTGAAAGTCATTGGGTTCTCGGTCGTCACCGACATGTGCTTGCCCGACGCGCTCAAGCCGGCCAGCGTCGAAGAGATTATCGCCGTGGCCACTCGCGCTGAACCGCAGCTGACTCGCTTGGTCCGCGAGACGATCGCCCAGGTCAATCAAGTTCGCATCGCCTGATTCGCAGGTCCGCTCGACAGATGATGATCGATTGTCGGATTACCGAAGCGGCCGCCGCGATCCGTGCTCGCATCGGCGATCGGATTCCTCGCGCCGCGGTGATTCTTGGAAGCGGCCTGGGAGGTTTCGCGGCGGCCATCGAGAATTCGCGATCGGTTCCCTTTACGGCGATTCCACACTTTGCCTGCAGCACCGCTGCGGGGCATCGCGGCGAGATCGTCGCGGGCGAGTTCGGCGCTCAGCGCACGCCGATCGTGGCGATGGCCGGTCGCCTGCACTGCTATGAAGGCTGGTCGCTCGACCAAGTCACTTTCCCGGTCGCCGTCCTGGCGGCGCTCGGAGCGGAAGTGTTGATCGTCAGCAATGCGGCGGGAGGGTTGCACGCCGATTTCTGCGTCGGCGACATCATGGTGCTCCGCGACCACATCAACCTGCTTCCCGGCTCGAGGGGCGATGGCCGGCCTGGCGTCGCGGCGGTGGACGCCTGCGGATACCGGCCTCGCACCGCTCGGGCGGACGCGGTCTACGACCCGGAGCTGGCCCGCGTGGCGCTTGACGCGGCAGAGCAAGGGGCGTTTGCCGCCTACCACGGCACTTATCTGGCGACGCTTGGCCCAAATTACGAGACCCGCGCCGAGTACCGGATGATGCGGCACTTCGGCGCCGACGCGGTGGGAATGAGTACCGTACCCGAAGTCCTCGAAGCGAGCCGCCGAGGGATGCGAGTGTTGGCGCTGTCGATGATCAGCAATCTAGCCTTCCCCAAAAACTGGGCTGATCCCACCGCCCCGCAGCCCACCGATCACGAGCATGTGCTTGAAGCCGGCGAGCGGGCGGAGCCAAAGCTGCGAAGGATCATCGAAGAAGTGCTCCACGCGACTCAGGCGGCGAGGACGCTCGTGCAGTGACCGCAGCGGCGGGCTTTGATCGGAATCTCCATCTGGCACTCCGGGCACGTCTTGGTGGTCGGCGAGGGGGTCTCTGGGCTCGCTTCGAACTGGCGGCGGATGCGGTTCATCAGCTTGACGACCAAGAACAGCGCGGCGGCGATGATCAGCAGGCTGATCAGCGAGTTGATGAATAATCCGTACTGGATCGCCACCGGTTCGTCGCCCGGGACCGGGAGGTTGACCGCCAACTCGGAGAAGTCGGCGCCGCCGGTCAAATAGCCAATCGGGGGCATGAGAATATTGTCGACCATTGATTTGACGACCGCTCCGAAGGCAGTCCCGATCACGATCCCGATCGCCATGTCGATCATGTTGCCGCGGAGGGCGAACTCCCGAAACTCTTTCAGCATGCTCATCGATTCTATCCTTGTCGTGATTGACGGCCCGTTCGCATGTCTGCTGAGCCGCAGGCGCTAGCCTCGGGCCTCGTGGCGTTCAAAGTCGCGACAGAACGCCGCGAAACGGTGGGTCAAATCAGCCGCCACGCGCTAGCCCGGATTATTCATCAGCCGCCGGGCGCTAGCCCCCGGTTCTCGAAAACGCCGCAAGAACCGGACGCTAGCGCGTGGCGGCTGATGAATAATCCGAACTAGCACCCTCGGATTCCCCGGCGGCTATCGTCTCAATGAGATTTATAGACGCAAGCGGCGGTCTGCAAGGGCGAGCGAGCTGCGAACGGCCCGGCTTCCCCCCCTTTTCCCCTGAGGCGATAGAATGCCCCCTGCCCCTTCCCCACCAGCTGCTGCCCGCTGACGCCCTCGCGAGGCGCTTCTCACGCTCGAGCGAACTGCTGCTTCATGACTTTGACGTTGATCTTCGTAGCTGTGTTACTGCTGGTGGGCGTGCTGCTGCGGATGTACGTACCGCTCTTTCGCTGGCTCTACATTCCCGCTTCCGTGATCGCCGGGAGCATAGGGCTGGCGATCGTCAGCTATGCAACGCTGGGAGTCACCTTCGCGGATTCTGATGTGCAGCGGTGGGGCGTGCGGGTCGACCAAACGCTCCAGTCGTGGCCGGGCTGGCTGATCGCGGTGGTGTTTGCCGGGTTGCTGCTGGAGCGTCAAACGGGCCTTCGCGGCGAGAATGTGCGGCGGGCGCTTCGCGAAGGTCTGATGGTCTGGATCATCGTCCTCGGCCAGACCGCGACGGGATTGCTGATCACGTGGCTGTTGATTCGCCCCTTCTACGACTTGCCCAACTCGATCGGGATGTTGATCGAAACGGGATTCGCCGGCGGCCACGGCACAGCCGCGGCGATGGGGCAAGTCTTCACCCATCCGGAGATCGGACTGGCCGCTGGACGCGATCTGGGAATGCTGATGGCGACCGCCGGATTGGTTTACGGAATCGTCTCGGGAATCGTGTGGATCAACATCGGGGTCCGAGCCGGCTGGGTTTCAGCGACGGTTGCAGATTCCGCAGCGGCGTCGGGCCGCAGTGGCGTGGCGGCTCCACCGGTCGAGCGGACGCCGATCGGGTACTCGGTGATCGACCACGACGTGCTCGATCCGCTGCTGCTGCAGATGGTGTGGCTGGCCTTGGCGTTTGGAATCGGGCTGGGGCTGCAAACGCTCGTCGGCCTCGCGGCGGAAGAGATCGATCGGGTCTGGATGGCGCCGGCAGCAGCGTCATCGGCGGCCCCCGAGGTTGCCGCGGACGATGCCGCTCCCTCGGGGGCAGTGGGAGACTCGGGCGAAGCGGGCGCGACCCAAGCGGGAGAGGCGGAGCTCGGGCGGCGGATGAACGTGGTCGCCGCGCTAGGCAGTTTCCCGCTGTTCATCTACACCTTGTTCGGAGGCGGGATCGTGCGGCTCGTGCTCCACCAGAGCGGCCGGGGCGATTGGATCGACGCGGCGAGTCTGCAGCGGCTTACGGCGGTGGCGATGGACATCCTGGTCGTCGCGGCGATCAGCTCTCTGGACTTGATTGCGGTGGCCAGCCTGTGGGTCCCGTTCACCTTGTTGTTTATCGGCGGGGTGGTTTGGACGGCGATCTGCTTGCTGGGAATTTCGAGGCGCGTTTTGCCCCGCGAGCACTGGTTCGAGCTGGGGTTGATCAACTACGGAATGTCGACCGGAGTGACGGCGACCGGGTTTGTGCTGCTGCGAATCGTCGACCCCGAGCTGCGGACCGCCGCGGCGGAAGATTATGCGTTGGCCGCTCCGCTCTCCGCCCCTTTCATCGGCGGCGGTGTGCTGACGATCGCCCTGCCGCTCTTGGTTCTCGAGAGGGTTCCAATCGCCGCGACGGCGGTCGGGCTCGCAGCGGTCGTCGCCGGGTTGATCTGGTACGGAGTGAGAATCGCCAAGCGAGCGCGAGGACTGAGTACTGAGCACTGAGTACAGAGGCGCTAGTTCGCGGCGGGCAGAATCTTTTCCAGGTGCTCGAGCGTGCGATTCGTCGCGCCTTGATGCCGCTCGATGACTTCGCGAGCCGCGGCTCCCATTCGCTCGGCTTGCTCGGGGGTGGCGAGCATCCGCGCGACGAATTCGACCAGCGCGTCCCGGTCGGTGACGACTTCCGCGGCTCGGGCTGCGAGCAGCTCCTCGACGATGTCGCGGAAGTTGCGGGTGTTGGGGCCAAAGCAGACGGCCGCTCCGTAGCCAGCCGGCTCGAGCATGTTTTGCCCACCGCGGCTTCCCAAGCTGCCGCCGACGAACGCCACGGTCGCCAGTCCCCACCAGCTGCGGAGTTCGCCGATCGAGTCGACCAGGACCACGGTGCGGGGGTCCCATTCACGAGCGGGAGCGGCCAGCTCGCTGCGGCGGCGGCAGAGGAAACCGTGCCGCTGGATCTCCGCGGCCACTTCGTCGAACCGTTCGGCATGCCGCGGGACGAGGATCATCCGCAGTTCGGGAGACCGCTCGAGCAGCGCGGCGTAGGCCTCGAGCGCGACTGCTTCCTCACCGGCTTGGGTGCTGCCGGCGACGAAGATCGGCTGTTCGGGAGCGGCGGCGACGAGGCGGCGGAAACTGCGAATCGCCTCGGTCTCTCGGCTCAGCGGCGCGTCGTCGAACTTGGTCGAACCGGTCACCGCGATCGCGGCCGGATCGGTCCCGAGCCGCGCAAAACGGTCGGCGTAGGTTTCGTTTTGGGCGGCGACCAGGCTGAGCCGGGCGAAGGTCGGAGCGATCAGCGGTCGCAGACGCTGGTAACCGCGGAACGACGTCTCGCTCAATCGCCCGTTGATGACGGCGACCGGGATCCCGTGCCGCTTGGCTTGGCGAATCAGGTTGGGCCAGACTTCCAGCTCGGCCAAGACGAGCGCGTCGGGACGAACCGTTCGCAGCGAGCGCTCGACCGCCCAGCTGAAATCGAGCGGGCAGTAAAACACGTGCTCGGGCGGAAACCGCTTGAGGGCCAGCTCGTATCCGGTCGCCGTCGTCGTGCTGACGACGATCTCCAGGTCGGGCCGTCGCTCGCGGAGCCGAGCGACGAGTCCGCCGAGCAGATTGACTTCGCCGACACTGACGGCGTGGAACCAGACTCGCGGCCGCGTCGGCTCAGGAAGTTCGACCCGTCCGCGGAGCTTGGCCTGCCAGCCGCGGCGGTACTTGCCCTGCCGGATCGCTCGCGAAGCCAACACCGGCGAGGCGAGCAGAATGGCGACCAGGTAGACGAGGTTCAGCAGCATCGGCGGAGAGCTACAGCTCGACCGAATTTCGCATGCAGCAGTTTTTGAACTTCTTGCCGCTGCCGCAGGGGCAAGGTTCGTTGCGGCCGACGCGGGGTGCGGTGTTGCGAACGGGTTCGGGTTTGGCCGCCGGTTCGTTGCTGTTGTCGACCGCTTGTTGCTGCTGCTGTTGCTGGCGGGCCAGGTCGCTCGGAGCGGCCGCTTCGTCGTGCCGCGTGCGGGCGTCGACCCACGTGCTGCGGACAAAATCCTCGTTGAACGATTCCATCCGGAAGATCAAGTCGGTCGTCCGCTCGGCGATCGAGTCCCACATCTTTTCGAACAGCCGCATGCCTTCGCGTTTGTATTCGACTTTCGGGTCGAGCTGGGCATAGCCCTTCAGCCCCACGCTGCTCCGCAAGTGGTCCATCGCCAGCAGGTGGTCTTTCCAAGCCGAATCGACGATCGAGAGCAGGACTTGCCGCTCCATCCGCCGCATCTCGGGATGGAAGCGATCATCGACAGCGCCATCGACCGTCTTCGTCAACTGGCTGAAGTCCATGCGAGCCAGCTCGTCCTTGGGCAGCCGGCAGCCGAGTTCGTCGGTCATCCATTCGGCGAAGCTGTCGAGGGCGCCGTTGCTGCCGCTGGCCACCGACGCGGTGGTCGTGCGGTCGGTTTGGCCGAACAGTTTGGCGAGCTTTTGCTCGGCGGCTTCCTGCGTGGCAGCCGCCTTGCCATGGGCCGATTCGCTGAATGCCACCAGTTGAGCTTTCAGTTCGTCGCGGGTGGTCCGCAAGTCCTCCGGGGCCACGTGTACGCCGAAGCGGCCTTCGACCCAGTGAGCCAGCCCTTCGCGGTCCAAGTGGACTTGGCTGCCTTGGGCTTGGGTGAACGCGGAGATGCCGGTCAGCACCGGGTACTCCGACTCCTTGCGGTTGTAGGCCTCAGTCGCCCGCTCGACCAGCATGCCGATGATCTCGTCCCGCTCGCGGTCGCGGAGTTCATCGGGGGTGACTTCGATGCCGAACTTGTGCCGCATCCAGCCGCACACCGACTGCAAGCCGAAGTCAGCGTCGAGGAATGGTTTGCCGTCGCTCAAGTCGACCGCGGCGATCTTCTTGTGCGCCTCGGCGGTCAATTGGTCGGCCAGCTCGTCGCGGTCGAGCTTCTTGAGATCGCGGTCGCGGTAGTTCGTGCCGTAGCGAGTATTGGCCCAGGAGGCCATCGCCTGCCAATTCCATTCGTCCTCGTCGCCATCGCTCGGCAGATTCTCTTCGATCGTTTCGTAGATCGCCGCTTCGCTGGCGCGTTCGGCTTGGTCGCGGGCGTATTCCTCGGCCGAGGCGAAGTCCATGTTGCGGAAGTCGCGCGGCTCGAGCTGGCAAGTCAGCTGACCGCCGGCCCAGGTGGCGAACGAACCGGGACCGTAATCGGGCTCGAGGAAAGTCGTGACCAGTTGCTTGATCTGGCCGCGAATCTGGGCGATCACCAACGTCCGGCAGGAGACGCCGTCGAGAATCTGTTGGCGGTAGCCGTAGACCCGCTTCCGCTGCTCGTCCATGACCTCGTCATACTCGAGCAAGTTTTTGCGGACTTCGAAGTTCCGCTCTTCGACCTTTTTCTGCGCGGCGGCGATGCGGCGGGTGACGAGCGACGATTCGATCGCCTCGCCCTCCTTCATCCCCATCTTTTCCATCATCCGTTTGACGAAGTCGCCGGCGAAGATCCGCATCAGGTCGTCTTCGAGCGACAGGTAGAAGCGGCTGCCACCGGGGTCCCCTTGGCGTCCGCAGCGACCGCGGAGCTGGAGGTCGATGCGGCGCGACTCGTGGCGCTCGGTGCCGATCACGAACAGCCCGCCGAGCTCGCGAACGACTTCCCCTTCCTCGCTCATCTTCTCGCGTTGGTCGATCTCCTCGACCAGCGCATTCCATTCCGAGTCGGGAACCTCCAGACGGGTCGGGTATTTGTGTTGCAGCTGGGCCCAAGCCATCGTCTCGGGGTTACCGCCGAGGATGATGTCGGTCCCACGGCCGGCCATGTTCGTGGCGATCGTGACCGCCCCGATTCGTCCGGCTTGGGCGACGATGTCAGCTTCCCGCTGGTGCTGTTTGGCGTTGAGCACCTCGTGCTTGATGCCGCGCTTATCGAGCAGCTCGCTCAGCCGTTCGCTCTTTTCGATGCTGACCGTGCCGACCAGAACCGGTCGTCCGGCGCGCTCGACGCGGGCGACTTTGCTCTTGGGAACCTGCTCTTTGGCTTTGGCCTGCTTGGGGACGATCTCGTAGGACTCGTCGCTGACCGCGCCGATTTTTCCCCAGACTTCGCTGCCGTCCTTCATCACCAGGACGTCCCACTTCGACGCCCGTTCGATGTCTTCGGCCAGGGCCCGGAATTTGTCCTTCTCGGTCAGATAGATAACGTCGGGGTGCTCGATCCGCTGCATCACCCGGTTGGTCGGGATTGCGATCACGTCGAGGTGATAGATCTTCCAGAACTCGTTCGCCTCGGTCATGGCCGTGCCGGTCATGCCCGAGAGTTTGTCGTACAGCTTGAAGAAGTTCTGCAGGGTGATCGTGGCGAAGGTCTGGGTCTCCTGCTTGATCTTGACCCCTTCCTTGGCCTCGACCGCTTGGTGCAAGCCGTCGGACCACTGGCGGCCTTCCATCAAGCGGCCGGTGAACTCGTCGACGATGACGATCTCGCCCTCTTTGACGACGTAGTTCACGTCGAGTTTGTAGATGTAGTGGGCTTTGAGCGCGTTATCGATCAAGTGCGGCCAGTCCATGTTGCCGGCGGTGTAGAAGCTCTCCACACCGGCCAGCCGCTCGGCCTCGCGAACCCCTTCGTCGGTCAGCGTGACGTTGTGGTTCTTCTCGTCGATCTTGAAGTGGGTCTCTTTATTGAGCTGGCGAGCGACGCGGTCCGCATCGCCGTATTTGCCCAGATCCATGTCGGCCGGACCGCTGATGATCAGCGGCGTGCGGGCTTCGTCGATCAAGATGTTGTCGACTTCGTCGATGATCGCGTAGTGCAGCGGACCCTGGCTCTGCTGGGCTTCCTTAGGGAACCGGTCGTCGCCGCGGGCAGCCGGCCGCATGTTGTCGCGGAGGTAATCGAAGCCGAATTCGTTGTTCGTGCCGTAGGTGATGTCGCAGGCGTAGGCGGCTTGCTTCTCCGCAGTGCTCATCCCGCTCTGGATCGCGCCGACGGTCAGCCCGAGGTTCATGTACAGCGGCGCCATCCACTCCATGTCGCGGCGGGCCAAGTAGTCGTTCACGGTGATCACGTGAACGCCTTTGCCTTCGAGCGCGTTGAGATAGGCCGGCAGCGTGGCGACCAGCGTTTTTCCTTCCCCGGTGACCATCTCGGCGATCGCCCCGCTGTGCAGCACCATCCCGCCGATCATCTGAACGTCGTAGTGCCGCATCCCCAGGAACCGCCGGCCCCCTTCGCGGCAGACGGCAAAAGCTTCGGGGAGCAGCGCGTCGAGCGTCTCCCCGTCGCGAAGCCGACGGCGGAACTCGACCGTTTGCTGGCGGAGCTCCTCGTCGCTCATCGCCTGGTACTTCGACTCCAGGGCGTTGATCGCTTCGACCGTCCCCTGCATGCGGTTGATTTGCCGCGCATTGCTGGAGCCGAACAGACCGGTCACCGAGCGTTCCACTGAACTCAAGACGCCAGAGGAGACAACTCCGGCCAATTCCCACATGCGTTCCAAAACTGCCATCGTCGTACCTGATACGCCCTGTGGCCGAACGCGCCCGGGGGCGGATCGACTCCGCCGACCACGTTCGAATCAGCGTGTGCGTCCCGCTTCAAAAACACCGGCGGAAGGCAGGGCGAACACGCGTCCATGCGCGGCGGCGGAAGGCGTTGATTGGGCCCAGGGAAGGGAAAATGCCGTGCGACGCGGGAGACGCGGTCGATATACGGCTGGATAAATCGCGTAAGTCTCCAGTTCCGTTAAAGTTATGCCTTTAGGCAATGTGGGTCAACCGTGATCCGGCGACCCCTCCTTAACGGCATATCTGCTTTAACCGGAATCGGCTCTGCCGGGAAACCTGTTCTTCACCATGACCCTCCCGCCGCGAGGGTCGGGCTCTTCAGCCCGGGGAGGGCCAGCGGAGCACCCTCCCCGCCCGTTCCTCGCGACCCTCCCGGGGGGAGGGTGTCGTCCGAGTTTTCCGGCCAGTGCCTAATCGGCTTTTCCCGGTTTCGCATCGGGATGGCAATAGCAGCTCGCGACCGGAACCACGTCGGCTCGGGCCCAGGCCTGCTCGACCCGTGCGGCCAGCGCTTCGAGTTCGCTCGCTTTTTCCTGCCGCGTCGCCGCATCCAGCTCGTTTTGAGTGGCGAGCTGGGCTTCGAGCGACTGTTGCAACCCGAGCAGCGACCAGGCGTTGTTCGGGTGCCGCACCAAGTCCTCGCGGTAGACCTTCTCGGCTTCGGCAAACTGGCGGTCAGCCATCAGCAGGGCTCCGAGCGCGTGGCGGACCGGTTGCATCCAGCCGGGGGGCTCGTCGTAGCTAAGCGCCTCTTCGAGCGCCACCGCGTCCCGGAGCAAGGCGAACGCCCGCTCTCGGTCCCCCTCGCGGAACGCCAGTTCGCCAGCGGCCATCGTGGCAGCCACGGCGACGACATCGCGGGCCGAGTTGTTACCGACCTTCCACTCGTCGCTGAGCTCGGGGGCGATTTTTTTTAAGGCTTCGAGTTCTTCTTTGGCTTGGGGGATTTTGCCCAGGGCGGAAGAGGCTACCGAGCGGGCGAAGTGGCGCTCGGCCCGGCTCAGCAGCCGCCAGGCAGGGGGCTCGGGTTCAGCCAGAATCTCTTCCCACTTGCCGAACCGCAGTAGGACGTGCAGCCCGGTCGGCATGAATCCGTCGGCGATCACCACGTAGTCGCGAAGGAATTTTTCGGGGATCTGTTGCTCGATTTTTCTCGCCGCATCGAGGGCCGTCGCGTACCGTCCCTCCATCATCGCCGCGTAGGCCAGGAAGTGGATGTTGTGGAGGAAGTACAGGCTATAGAACTCGGGGGAAGGCGCCTTGGCGAAGTAGCGTTCATCGGCGGCGATCGCCCGCTCGTTCGCCGCCGCCGCGTCGCGATACCGCCCGGTGCGGATGAAGATGTGCGAGGGCATGTGAACCAGGTGCCCGGAGCCGGGGACGAGACGCTCGGCCGCCGCGGTTCCGCGTTCCGGCCACGGCGAAGCCTCGATGGCGTGGATGTAAAAGTGGTTCGCACCGGGGTGCTGCGGCGCCTGGGCCAACGTCCGCTCCAGAACCGCCAAGATCTCCAGCACTCGGCCTTTCGGTTCCGCGTCGCCGGTCCAAAGGTCCCACGGCTGGAGGTTCATCAGCGACTCGGCGTACAGCGCTCCGACATCGGGATCGTTGGGAAAGCGATGCCAAACCCGCTCCATCGCATCGGCGTAGCGCTGGTCGAGCGGCCCGCGATCCTCCGGAGCGGGCCAGGCATAGCGTGTGGCGACCGCTTCGACCAAACCCCGCTCGACCTCCGTTTCATCGTCCAGCGCCGCCACGGCCCGCTGGGCCGCCTGGTGGGCCAATCGGCTCTGCTCCTCGCCCATCTGCGGATTGTTGATGTGCAGGCCGCGCCCGTAGGCCGAACCCCAGAGGGCCATGGCGCAGTCCGGATCGAGCTCGGCGGCCCGCTCGAACGAGCGAATCGCCTCGTCGTGGTTGAAGCCATAGAGCAACTGGATCCCCTGGTCGAACCACTGCTGCGCTTCAGGGACCCGCGTCGTCACCGGCCTCGCATAGCCGCTGAAGCCGGGGTACAGCACCGCCGGGGGAGACGCCGCGGGAGACGGTTGAGCGGGATCTTGTGCGACGGTCGGTGGCGCTAAGCCAGCCAAGCAAAACGTGGTCGTCGCGCAGACGCGAAACCAATAGGACACTCGCCAACGAGACATCGCGTGCTCCTTGGAAATGAGATGATCGCGGCGCTGCGAAAAATCCTCAGCCCGAAGGGCTCGAACAGAACAGCCCAGGGCAGAGCGTCGCGGCGAAGCCGCAGAGCGCCGCCCTGGGTATCGGAGCGCACCAGTGCGCCAAGCCCTGAAGGGGCGATACAGGCTCGGACGCGTGGAGCGGAGGTGTGTTTCGCCCTTTCAGGGCTTTTGGGTGCGCGGGACACGCGTGACCCAGGGCGTCGCTCTGCGGCGTTGCCGCGGCGCTGTGCCCTGGGCTGGATTGTTTGGGCCCCTGCGGGGCGGGAAGACTTGAGCAGAAGGCTACGCCCTCTCCACTTCGCCCAAAACTTGGCATTTTCGTCAGCCCTCCCGGGGGGAGGGTGACGCTGGTGGCGGTTGCCGCTACTCCGCTGGTTGGCTGGGACTGGTCCAGCGGATTTGGTCGCGGTTGAGTTTTGCTTCCCATTTTTTGATTCCCGCGGAGCGGCGGGCGGGCGTGTCGTAGTCGGCTCGGAAGTAGAGGCTGGTGCCAGTGATCTGGCGGAGCGTCTCGGTGGCAAGGGCCCGCACTGACATCGCGGGATGGTCGAGCATGGCCACGAGCGTGGCGTCGCCTCCCTCTTCGAGCTGGGTGTTGGAGAAGCCTTGCAGCAAACGCAGGACCTCATCGGCCGCTTCGCCTTCGAGCTCGCTCGCTGCCCGCGCGACGATTGCCGCCGACTGCGGGCCACGATCGACGAACTGGATGAGCGCGTCGACCAGCTCCGGCCAGTAGGTCCGCTGCGCGGCCCGGTTGAGCACGCCGCTAGGGCCGAAGTAACTGTCGGGCATGCCCAGGTTCAGCAGCGTGCGGGCGGCCAGGGCTGCCACTTCTTCCCGCCGGTAGCTGACAGCCTCGCGGAGCGCCAGCTCGACCGGTTTCTCCGTGGCCAGCAGTTCGACCAAGCCGCTGCGGGCGGTCGCTTCGATCGACGAGACGCTCTCCTCGGGCGGATCGAGCCACGCGGGGATGCTGCTCGGCACGTCCACTCGGCGCTCGCCGGCCGCAGTGATTCGGAGCCGCTCGCCGGTGGCCAGCGGGGTGGCCTGGTCGTCGCCGAGCGGAATCCACTCCAGGTCGCTCTGCGCCGACAGCAGGCTCAGCACCGCCGTGCTGTTGGCCGCAACGCCGGGATCGGTCCCGCTCGGACGGCGAAAGTCGACCGAGACCGCGGCCGTCGCCCCGGCTTCGCTGAGCGTCACGATGCCACTGCCGGCGGGGGTGGCCAAAAGGATCTCGACCGGGCCATGGATGGAGGTGATCAGAAGGCGGCCAAAGTCGACCGTCACCGCTGGCAGTTCCTCCGCATTGCGGGAATCGACGCGGACGGCGGTCGGGCCGATGAGGGTGATTTCAGCGCCGGCATCGAGCGTGACGAGGCTGCGGAAAGTGGGGCTCGAGACGAGCACCGTGCCGCTCGCGATGTCACTGTCGGTGAAGAGGCGGCCCCAGATCCCGCTCTGGGGATCCTGGGTCAGCAGCAGCCCGCCGTCGTTCTCGATCCGACCGATCGCCCCGGCGGCATCCGCTTCGGCGGCCGCCGCATCGAGCATCGCCGAGGGGTCGAGCTCCGTCCCCTCTCCGTTGGATCCACTGGCCGAGGGGCGCGGCGAGGGACGCGGCGAGGGGACCGGGGGCGCTTCGGAAGTTGCTTCCGCCGCCGCGGGTTCCCCGACCGGAGCCGGAGGAGCCCCTTCGGTGACCTCCATCACGTCGGAGTCGGCGGGCCGGGACGCGGGGCGATCGGCAGTGGGGGGCTGTGAATCGCTCGGCACCGGCGGCGCCTCCGACGCGGGAGCCAGTGGCGGGGCTTCATCCGACTCGAGCGGTGCGTCGCTCGGCAGCGGCGGTGCGGCATCGGTGGCGGGAACCTCCAGCACGTCCGGTCCGGCGTCGCCGGGGAGCGGAGGGGCTTCGGAGGTGGGTGACTCGGAGGCGGGAGATTCGGAGGCGGGAGATGCGTCGGTGGGCAATTCGCTCGGCGGGGGCGGAGGTGCCGCGGGAGAGGCGACGATGCCCAGGTCGTCCTCCTGGGCGAGTTGCTGCTGATCGATCGCGTCGCCGGCGGGACGCCGCGCGAACGGCTCAAAGACGCGGGTGAGCACGAACAGGAACGCGGCGGTCAGTGCGAGCGAGACCAGCCAAGGAGCGATCCGCGAGGGGCGGCCGCCGGAGAGGAAGGGGCCCATCGCTTCGAGTGCTTCCCGCGAGCGGTCACCGGCCATCGCCGTCCGCGACAGGGGAGGCTGCGGCTCGTTCCGCTTGGGGCGACCGCGGTTCTTGCGAAGGGCGGCCGTCGCAGCGGCAAGCGTGGCATTCAGGTCGGCCGCCCGCGACGGCTTGGCGTCGACCGGGAGCTTCGTGGCGAGTGGGCCCGCCTCTTGCGGCAGGTCGGCTTCCTGCGGCAGCCGCGTCGTCGCGTCCGAGACCCCCGAATCGGCGGGCCCCACCGGCGTGATCGATCCGGCGGCCAGGGGAGCATCGGCCGCCGCCGCGTCGCCGGAACTCGCCGCCGACTCTCGATTCGGCCGCTGCGCGTAGATCCGCTGGCGCAGGGGACTCGGGACGACGGCCGGTTCGCCCAGCGCGATCGTCAGGATCTGGTGGCTGGCGGCGACCTCGGCTAGGTGCTCGTCCGAATCGATGCACTGGCGTTCGACTTCCGCGGTCGCTTCGGCCGCGAGGGTGCTGTCGAGATACTCGGCGACCGCGTTCGCGTCATCGGTCGGGCCGACCGCGTTGGCCGAAGGGGCATCGATTTGTGGGTGGGACAGCAACCGCTCGATGCGGCGGACCAGTTCGCTGGCCAGGCTGCTTTGCTGGACTTTCTCACCGAGCGCCGCTTCGTCGGCCGGGTCGAGCGTATGGTCGAGGTAGGCGAGCAGGGTTCGCAGGGTCAGCCGCATCGGAGCTTTCGGGGGCACGAGACATCGGGAGGCGGTTTCGATTGGGACCGTTGTCCCTCTCTTTGATTAGTGCCGCGGAGGCTCCCGATCCGTGCAACAAATTTTCCGTTTTCCCCAAAAAGTATTTCCACTCACTCCCGCCGCATCACGCGGTAGGCGAGCAGGCAGAAGGCGGAGATCTGGGCCGAAGCGAGCGTGATCGGGTCGAGGGCGCGGAGGTACACCATCAGCGTCGCCAGCAGCCACGTGCCCTGCCCAGCCGACTCCAGTTCCTCCTGACGACGGATCAGGTCGTTGATCGTTTTGCCGGGATCGGCGACCGGGAGCGGAGTGCCGTCGATCCGCTTCCAAACCCCTTCCTCTTTCTTCCAGCCCGGCGGCCAAATTTCGCTCGGCCCGCTGCGTCGCTCCCAAGCCGGGTCGAGAACGACCTCGGAGCGGGAGGTCGAGGGAGCGGTCTCGGCCGCGAGCGGAACCGCCGCCAGGCCGGCGCCCAGCAGAGCGAGTCCCAGAGCCGAGGATCGAAGTGCAAGTGCCACGCGCATCGAAGGGTTGGAGGAGAGGAGGGAGTACTGAGTACTGAGTACTGAGTACTGAGTACTGAGTGCAGGGGCCGGGCCACGGGTCGCGGAAGGACTCGGCCGAAGTTTCTGGGCTCTCGCCTAAGCCCTCTCGTCCCAACGCTTTACCTTCGCCCGGAGGGCTGTTGGCGGGAAGTCCGCCTGTTGCCTGCCCGCCCCATTCCTCCGGGGGTGGTGGAGTTGCTGGGGAACGCGTGTGGCATTTTCGCCACACCGGCCACCCGGGGCGAGTGGGAGCGGTTCGGTTCGGGGCTGCGGTTTTTGCCGCTGGCGATTTGCCGCTCTGGCAATGGCAACCTAGGTTTGCTGCGGACAGCCGGAGCATCCGCCGTGGGCGGGTGTCACGGCGGTGACCCGGTGCTCGGTTCTCCCGCGCGCGATCCCCCGACTCTTTCTGCACTGCACGAGAACTCATGTCGACTTTTGCTGAACCGATCACGTTGGACTCCGTTCTCACTTCCGCTCAGCTTCCCGCGTTGCCGCAGAGCGCGATCGCGCTGTTGCAGCTTTCCCAGCAGGGGGACAAGGGGCCCGCGGACTTCGCCAAGCCGATCGAAGCCGATGCGGGATTGATGGGTCAGGTGCTGCGGTTCGTCAACTCGTCGTACTTCGGTTTCAGCCGCGAGATCGGCAGCATTCAGCAGGCGATCACGCTCGTGGGCGTCCGCTCGATCACGAATTTTGCGCTCTGGAGTGCCGTCTTCAGTGTGATCCCGAATCCGAAGTTCGGTCGATTTGATTTGAAGGGGCTGTGGCAGGACTCGTTGCGGCGGGCGCTGTTCGCGCGGCGGCTCGGCAAGGAGTTGAAGTTGCCTGAAGCGGAAGACTTGTTCGCCGGAGCGCTGCTGCAGGACATGGCGCTGCCGCTGCTGCTCAAGCAGCTGCCGGACGACTACGAACGGTTGATCGCCCGCCGCGAAGCCGAGGGCATGCGGCTCAGCTTGCTCGAGCGGGAGGCGTTTGGCTGGGACCATGCCGAAGCGGCGGCGGTCTTGGCGCGGAACTGGAAATTGCCGGAGTCGTTCGCCGAGCTGATCCAGAACCACACGCACCTCGAGCGGTTGCTGGCCGCTGGCACGGCCGCTCAGGGACCGGTCTGCGTCGCCCTGGCTTCGCTGTTGCCGAGCACGGTCGACCAGGCATGGCCCGAGCGGGCGATGCTGCTCGACGGCTTCGAGCGGCTCTCCGGCGAATCCGAAGCGAGCCTGCTCGGGTTGCTCGAAGAGACCGACGCCGCGGCGGTCGAATTCGCGCCGCTGCTGAAGCTGCCGACTCCCAAACGCTCCTTGGCCGAGCACTGGCGGACCGCCGGGGACTTGTGAGCCGACCTCCGCGGCCACTACCGTTATCGATTCGGGCGAGCCCCTCGAGTTGGGAGCTCGAGGGGCGCGAAGGGTTGACACAGCCTGGGTAACACGATTGCGGATGGCTCTCAGCGATGGACTGGTGGATTGTAGGGGGGATCTTGCTGATCCTCGCGGTGCTGATCGCGGCGGTCGTCATCGGATTTTTCGTGTTCCCCCGCCGCACCGTGCGGGCGGTCTTCAAACCGCTGCTCTGGATGCTCTACCGCAAGCGGTTGGTGGGGCTCGAGAATCTGCCCCGCACCGGCGGCGCCTTTATCGTCGCCAATCACGTCTCCTGGATCGATGGGATCCTGATCCTCTGGATGCTCCCGCGGAACGTGCGGTTCATCGTCGACGGCGGAAACTTCAACGGCGGATTTATGGAGCGGCTGGCCGGCGCGTTCGATACGATTTTGATGTCGCGGTCACCGAAATCGATCGGACGGGCTCTCAGGATGGGACGC
Organism: Candidatus Laterigemmans baculatus; assembly: GCF_010367455.1. Lineage (GTDB taxonomy): Bacteria > Planctomycetota > Planctomycetia > Pirellulales > Pirellulaceae > Laterigemmans > Laterigemmans baculatus. The sequence continues at coordinate 99,751 of NZ_WRPR01000112.1, forward strand.
GACGCGGTCCGCGATGGTGATCTGGTGGGGCTGTTCCCCGAAGGCACGTTGACCCGCAGCGGGATGTTTCAGGGTTTTCGTCCCGGGCTGTCGAAGATGCTCAAGGATCGTCCCGGGCCGGTCGTTCCGGTGTGGCTCGATGGGATGTGGGGCAGCATTTTCAGTTATTCCGAAGGCCGCTTCTTTCGCAAGTGGCCGCGGGACCCCCGCCGGATCCTGACGCTGCACATCGGCGAGCCGCTGCCGGCCGAGACGCCGCTGCCCCTCATTCGATCGCGGCTTGCCGCCCTCGGAGCTGAAGCGATGAAAGCACGATCCCAACGCACGCGAGTCCTTCCCCGCCGCCTTCTCCGCTCGTGGAAACGCCGCGGCAATCGGTTGAAGGCGGCCGATTCGACCAAGGTCGAAGTCAGCGGTCGCGAGCTGCTGCTGCGGACGCTGGTGCTCCGCCGCGTGCTCGCACGGGAGCATCTGGGCAACGATCAGTGCGTCGGACTCCTGCTGCCGCCGAGCGTTGCGGCCGTAGCGTCCAACGTCGCGCTCAGCTTCGATCGTCGCGTCGCGGTCAATCTGAATTACACGGCGACCAGCGACACGCTCAACGCGTGCATCGCGACGGCCGGGATCCGCAAGGTGCTGACCAGCCGCAAGTTCATGGAGAAGTTCGATTTCCAGCTGGATGCCGAACTCGTCTACCTCGAAGACATCCGCCCGCAGGTTCGCAGGAGCGACAAACTCGCCGCCGCGGTGGCGACCTACGCCACTCCGAGTTGGTTGCTCGAACGGGTCCTCGGGCTGCAGAAGATCAAACCCGACGATCTGCTGACGATCGTCTTTACCTCCGGCAGCACCGGCACCCCCAAAGGCGTGATGCTGTCGTACGCCAACATCGGTCACAACGTCGACGCGATCGACGGAGCGATCCGCTTGAACGACCAGGACGTGGTCCTCGGGATCCTGCCTTTCTTCCACTCGTTCGGATACTCGGTGACGCTCTGGGGAGCGATGACGCTGTCGCCGGCCGCCGTCTACCACTTCAACCCGCTCGATGGCCGCACCGTGGGCAATCTCGCGGAACGCTACAAGGCGACGGTGCTGCTCGGCACGCCGACGTTCCTGCGGGGCTACCTCCGGCGGATTCCCAAGGAGCAGTTCGCGTGGCTCGACGTGGTCGTGGCCGGAGCGGAGAAAATGCCGCGGGACCTGTTCGAGGCCTTCGAAACTCGCTTTGGCGTCCGCCCGATCGAAGGCTACGGTGCGACGGAGCTGAGCCCGCTCGTCTCGGTCAACATTCCCCCCACGCGATCGCATGCCAAGTACCAGCCCGATCGCTGCGAAGGTTCGGTCGGTCGGCCCGTGGCGGGCGTCGCGGCTCGCATCGTCGATCCCGAAACGATGGAGGAGATCCCCGGCGACGCGCAGGAGGGGATGCTGATGATCAGCGGACCGAACGTGATGCGGGGCTACATGGGGCGGCCCGATCTGACGGCGGAAGTGATTTTCGATGGCTGGTACCGGACCGGTGACATCGCCCGCATCGATAGCGATGGCTTCATCCATATCACCGGGCGGCAGAGCCGGTTCTCGAAGATCGGCGGCGAGATGGTTCCCCATCTTCGCGTCGAAGAGGAACTGCTGCGGCTGATTGCCGAGGGGGGCGAGCCGGAAGAGGGAGATGCCGAAGAGGGCGAACGCCCGCTGTTGGTGGTGACTTCGGTCGCCGACCAGCGGAAAGGGGAGCGGCTGATCGTGCTCCACCGGCCGATTTCCCAAACCCCCGAACAGCTCCGCGCCGGGCTGATCGCCGCCGGATTGTCGAACCTCTACCTGCCGGCGGTCGATGCCTTCTTTGAAGTCGAGGACGTGCCGTTGCTCGGCACCGGCAAGCTCGACCTCAAGGGAGCCCAGCAGCTGGCCGAGCAGCTCACGGCCGACCGAGGCGTCGCGCAGACGGAATAGACTTTGAGCCGTAGGCGCTAGCCTCGGGCCCCTTAAGCCGTAGGCGCTAGCCTCGGGCCTCGCGGCGGTGCGTTTTCCGCTGCAGGATCTGCCGTTCGTCCGGTCATCAGCCGCCACGCGCTAGCCCGGATTATTCATCAGCCGCCGGGCGCTAGCCCCCGGTTCCCGAAAACGCCGTGAGAACCGGACGCAAGAAGCGTGGCGGCTGATCGAGAAGTCGGGCTACCGCGCGCCGTCGGCTGCAGAACCCGCGGTTAGCGCCGTCGGCTCAGGGTTTTCTGACGGGAGCTACTTCTCGCGGCGGGCCACGAAGGGAATTTCTTGTCGCGGTGCGGCGCCGAGCCGAGTTCCGGCGCGGCGGGCGACATCGACCACCGCGGTGGCGAAGGCGCGGCGCGTGGCCGGCTCGATCGTGTCGAGCTCGAGCGCCAGGTCGTGCATGGCCGACGGATTCTGCTCCGAGGCCTGCGACACTTGGGAGATGAATCGGGCGGTTTCGACAAAGTTGTGATCGGCGGTCCGGCCGATCAACCCCGACAGAGTACGGGCGATCAAGTCCGCGCCGAGGCTGTCGAGCTGGATGAAGCAGTCGAGGGTTCCGGTGACGGTCGTTCGCCCTCCACTCCCCTCGGCATAGCGGCTTTGCAGCACGAACACCGCGTTGCCGGTGATCGGTCGCGGGGCGAGTGTGCCGGTATAGCTGCCGCTGGCTAAGAACACGTGCGTCGTCGCATCGCCGTAGACGAGGTCGATCGTGCACTCGGTTCCCGCCCGGTCGTCGGCGGCCAACTGGTAGGGACCGAGCCGCCGGGTCTGGACCTGCGAAACGTCCATTCGCTGCCAAATCCCCACGAGCACTTCCGGATTGCGGACCAGGAAGATGAACATCTTCGGGTCGCAGTCGATCGCCTGCGTCGGGAGCCGGCGGTAAAGCGTCGGCGAGTCGACGATGCCGCGGATCCGAGCGGCGGCCGGAGCGGTCAACCGGTCGTAAGGGATGACGCCCCCACCCGCGTGGGCCCGGTTGCCAGCGTGGGCCTGGTTGCCAGCGTGGGCCTGGTTGCTGGGGTGAAGCTGGCTGCTGGGGCCACTGGCCAGCCGCTGGCGGGCCTCGCCCGGCCCTTGGGCCGGAGCGATGGTCGCCGTGGCGAGGGTCGCTACCAGCGAAACCGCGGCCAGCGCCACGCTTCGGCAGGAGAGACGCGCTCGGCTGGAGACCAGCGGAATGTTGCGGCGCAGCATGCGAACTCCCCAGGCGAATCGGCCCTGCAGGCGAATCGGCCGGCGAGCCACACGCCGACGCGAGCCCCAGGGGGGCGTCCGTGGTGCGAACGCTCGGCTCGCAGCCCATCCGCCGCTCGATAACTCTATTTCGGCCAGCGACTCGGTTCGTGTCCAGTGAAAACGGGCTCCGCCTCCCCTCGTAACGATCGGGTGGATCTCGATAATCGCAGCAGCGACGCACGCGTCTCCTGGTTTGCATCCCGCACCCCCGAAATAGATTCAGGAATCCCGCCCCATGGCTAAGAAGTCCATCGATGCCGTCGACGTAGCCAACCAAGCCGTGCTGATGCGCGTCGACTTCAACGTCCCGCTCGACGAGAACCAGCAGATCACCGACGATCGCCGCATCCGGATGGCGCTCCCCTCGATCCGTTCGGTGCTCGACCGAGGCGGCAAGTTGATCCTGATCAGCCACTTGGGTCGTCCCAAGGGGGAAGGCAACGACAGCAAATACAGCTTGGCACCGGTTGCCGAACGGCTCGGGGAATTGCTCGACCAGAAAGTTCAGTTCGCGAGCGATACGGTCGGCGACGATGCGCGAGCGAAGGTCGCCGCATTGAACTCGGGCGAGGTCGTGGTGCTCGAAAATCTCCGCTTTCACAAAGGCGAGCAGGCAGGCGACGCGGAGTTTGCCGCCGAGCTTGCGAGCATGGCCGATGTGTACTGCAACGACGCGTTCGGAACCTGCCACCGCAAAGACGCGTCGATGGTTGCCGTCCCCGAAGCGATGCAGGGCAAACCGAAAGTCGTCGGGCACTTGGTGGCGAAGGAGATCGAGTACCTCAGCGACGTGATGGCCAGCCCCGAGCGGCCGTTCGTGGCGATCGTCGGGGGCGCCAAGGTCAGCGACAAAATCAAAGTCATCCACAACCTGCTGGAGATCTGTGACAAAGTCCTGATCGGCGGGGCGATGGCCTACACCTTCTCGCTCGCGCGGGGCGGGAAAGTCGGCAAAAGCTTAGTCGAGCCCGACAAGACGGAGCTGGCTGCTGAGCTGATCGCCCAAGCAGGCGACAAGCTGGAGCTGCCGATCGACACCCACTGTGGAGACGATTTTAGCCCCAATTGTAACAAGCAAGTCGTTGCCGCTGGCGAAATCCCCGAGGGCTGGGAAGGGCTCGACATCGGTCCCGAGACTGCGAAACGCTACGCGGCGATCATCCGCGACGCCAAGACGGTCGTCTGGAACGGGCCGATGGGGGTCTTTGAAATGCCTCCGTTCGACGAAGGAACCAAGACTGTCGCCCGAGCGATCGCTGACGGAAATTCGACCAGCATCATCGGTGGCGGAGATAGCGCAGCGGCGATCGAGCAACTCGGTTTCGCCGACGCGGTCAGCCACGTCAGCACCGGCGGCGGAGCCTCGCTGGCGATGCTCGAAGGCCAGCGGTTCGCCGCCGTGGATTTGCTCGACGAGGCGTAAGGCAACGCCAGAGCGGCTTTTTTGAAAACCGCGGCTGACGCTGCCAGTTTTTGCATCCGCTGTGAGCCGTAGGCGCTAGCCTCGGGCCCAATCCGTTCCGCGCCATGAGGCAGTATCACGCTGCAGCGGCGTTCAACCACGAGGTCGATCCGTTCGGCGACGCGACGGAACCCGCGGCTAGCGCCGTCGGCTCAAGGGGGATCGACGGCGCGCGACTTGCCGCGTGAGCGTCGGCGGGACTGGAACGCCAGCGGCCGAAAGGATCCGTCCTAGGGGGTCGCTGGCAGGCGAAACCGACGCGAAGAGGCAGAGGGAGAGAATGAACGGTTGGCGGGCGATGCTGCGGCTGCTCAAACAGCAGGGAGGAGAGCTGACGATTCGCTACGACTCGCACCGGCGGTGCTTCCGGATCGTCGTCAACGAAGGCTCGCGCGGGCTCAGCCAGTGCGTCTCGGAGGAGGATGCTGAGTTCGCCGAATTCGACATGCTCGACGAAGTCGCTGGGGATATCGCCTACAAACTCTCCCGCTGAGCCAATTAGTCGCCTTTCGCTCCGCGAAAGATGTGAACATGCTCAGCTTGCGCAACTTTCGCGGAGCGAAAGGCGACTATGGTCGCGCCCGCGCATAAAAAAAGCTGACCCGTTTCGAGGGTCAGCTTTCGCCAGTACGGATGAGAGGACTTGAACCTCCACGGCCTTGCGGCCACTAGAACCTGAATCTAGCGCGTCTGCCAATTCCGCCACATCCGCGTGCGAGTGAGAAAAGTTACTCGATCACCCATTCCTCTGCAAGGCAGGATCGGCGGAGTCCGGGAGCCGGTGTCCGGTATCGGGGGGAACCACGAAGGACACGAATTAAACGAATGGTAGCCACGGAAGGACACGGAAAAGGGAGGGACCGCGGATAGCACGGAGAACGCGGATGAAAGGGGATTCCGAAACCCGTGTCCTTCGTGGTTTATTCCTTCCCCGCAACTCGCAACTCGCAACTCGCCACTCGCCACCGGCCACCGGCAACCGGCAACCGGCGAATCAGTAGCGGGGGATGCTGGGGTCGATTTGCTGGCTCCACTGGTCGATGCCCCCGGCCATGCTCTGGGCTTGTTCGAAGCCGTTTCGGCGGAGGAACTGGGCGACCTGCAAGCTGCGGCCGCCGTGATGGCAGTGGACGACGATCCGGCGATCGCGGTGCGGTTCGAGTTCCTCGAGCCGTTCGCGGAGTTCGCTCATCGGCAACAGCGTCGCTCCAGGGATTGCCGCCGTTTCGTACTCGTCCGGCTCGCGGCAATCGAGAAAGAAGAAGGGCTCGCGGTTCTCCTGCATCGAGGAGACCGAGGCAACGTCGATTTCAGTCGGTAGAGACATCGGGGGCAGATTTGGGCTGGAGGGTGGAAGGAGCCACGGAAGGACACGGAACAGCACGGAAGGAAGGGACCATGAAAGGCAATCCTTCCATGCGCTTCCGTGTCCTTCCGTGGCCTCCCCGGCTCGCCGGTTTTACGGTTTGGTTCGGGCGGCGGCTTCGTGGATGGCGTCTCGCATCGCCGAGAGGTCGATCTGGTGGACGTTGACCGGTTGGCCGATCTGTTCGAGCAGCGTCAGGGTCAGGCGACCGCCGAGGTGTTGGCGGAACTCTTCGAGTCCTTCGAGGAGTGCCTCGGTGTCGTTCAGCAAGCGGTCGCCGGTGGGAAGTTTCAAGCGGTGCAGGCAGTCGATCACGCGATCGGCATCGGCCGCTGGGAAGCCGAGCGCGTTGCGGCTGTAGAGCGTGTCGATGGCGACGCCGATCGCCACCGCTTCGCCATGGTGGATCCGGTAATCGCTCATCGGCTCCAGGCGGTGGGCCGACCAGTGGCCGAAGTCGAGCGGGCGGGCCTCGAGCATCTCGAACGGGTCGCCGCCGCTGGTGATGTGGTGCAGGTGCATCATCACCGAGTGGTGGATCGCCTGGCTGGCGGCGGCATCATCGCGGTCGGCGATCCGCGTCGCATTCTGTTCCACTTCGGCGAAGACGTCGGGGCGTTTGAGGAGCGAGACTTTGACGACTTCGCTAAACCCGCTATGGAATTCGCGGTCCGGCAGCGTCCGCAAGACATGGTGGTCGTTGATCACGGCCCAGGGGACAGCGAAGGTCCCTTTCCAGTTCTTTTTGGCGAACCAGTTGACCGCGGTTTTGACCCCCACGCCCGAATCGGCTTGGGCGAGCGTGGTGGTCGGGATGCGGATCAGCCGAATGCCGCGGTGGGCGATCGAAGCGGCGAAACCGACGGTGTCGAGGACCGCTCCTCCCCCGATCGCGATGATGTAGCTGCGGCGGTCGAGGTCGTGCCGGTAAAAATGTTCGTGCAGCCCCTCGACCAGCAGCGGGTCGTTCTTGCACGGCTCGCCCCCGCCGATCGCCCGCGGTTCCTCGGTCAGCAGGACGCGGTCGGAGGCTTGTTCAAAAATATGCTCCAGCCGAGGCAGAAATTCGGGGTCGACGCGCGGCAGCGAAGCGTCGACGAAGATCTGAACGCGAGGCCGGGAATCGCCCGAGGGCTCGAGCAACTCGACGAGCGTCTGGGAATCCCCGCCGAGCACGTCGCGCGTCATGCGAAAGCGGAACGTCTGCGGGACCGCAAAGGGGATATCGAGAGAAGTGGGGTGGGCGGGCATCACGCTGCGGGTGGCGGGGAGGAAAGGCGATTCGGAGATGCACCGTTGTTGTAACCCAAATCGGCTCGATTCCGAATCCTGGCGCCATTGTACTCGCCGGTAGGAAGCGGAAGACGGGCCACGGAAGGACACGGAAGGGCACGGAAGGGCACGGAGGAAGACGGGCCACGGAAGGGCACGGAAGGAGAGGGGGCACGGAAGGAGAGGGGGCACGGAAGGAGAGGGAAGGATCGGGAAGGATCGGGAAGGATTGGGAAGGATCGGGAGGCGGTTGGGTACCGGTTCGCCCGCTGGCGTGGGGGGCGATACAATCGGGTCCGCGTCGCCGCACTCCGCCGGCTCAGGTCGCTTGGACCTTTTCGATCCTCCGCCGAGTTCTCCTTCTCAGATGACTACCGTCGCCGAAACCCTGCAGCAGCAGGCGGAGGAATTCCGCACCCGTTACGCGGCCGTCCGCGAACAAATTGGCCGCGTGATCGTGGGGCACGAAGAGGTCGTGCAGGGCGTGCTGACCAGCATGTTGGTCGGCGGGCACTGCCTGCTCGAGGGCGTTCCGGGGCTCGGTAAGACGATGCTGGTGCGGACGCTCGCCGAGACGCTCGACCTCGGATTCTCGCGGATCCAGTTCACGCCGGACTTGATGCCCGCGGACATCTTGGGAACGAACTTGGTCGTCGAGGACGAGCAGGGTCGCAAGACGTTTGAGTTCCAAAAGGGCCCGGTGTTTACGCAGATCCTGTTGGCCGACGAGATCAACCGGGCGACGCCGAAGACCCAATCGGCGCTGCTCGAAACGATGCAGGAAGGAACGGTGACGGTCGCCGGCAATCGGTTTGTGCTGGACCGCCCCTTCTTGGTGCTGGCGACTCAGAACCCGATCGAGCAGGAAGGCACCTATCCGCTTCCCGAGGCTCAGCTGGACCGGTTTCTGTTCAAGCTGGTCGTCGGCTACAGCACCCGCGAAGAGTTGTCGGTGATTCTGGACCGGACCACGCGGGGCGAGGTGGTCGAGCCGGAGAAGGTGATGGATGGCCGCGAGATCCTCCGCTGGCAGCGGCTGGTCCGCGACGTGATCCTCTCGCCCCACGTGCAGGACTACATCGTGCGGCTGACGCTGGCGACCCATCCCGAGGGGCCGCAGGCGTTGCCGATCACGAACCAGTACGTCCGCTGGGGGAGCAGCCCGCGGGGAGCGCAAACGATCGCTCTGGCCGCCAAAGTCCGGGCACTGCTTGGGGGCCGCTTCAACGTCAGCTTCGAAGACGTGCGGCGGGTATACTTGCCAGCGATGCGGCACCGCGTGCTGGTGAACTTCGAAGCCCAGGCCGAGGGGGTCGAAGCGGACGCGGTCCTGCTGGAGCTGCTGGAGAAAGTTCCCGAGCGGGCCGATGCCTGAGTTGCCCTTGTCGATCTCGGACGCGGTCAGTAAACTTCGCGATTCCTTCGGGCTACCGGTGCCCCGCGTGGAGCAATCGACCTCCGCGGACCGACGACTGGCGTTCTCCCGAAGCAACCGAACATTTAGCCGTATACGAACCGCATCGGTGCGAGGTGCCGACCGTGATTGGACAGAAAACATTCGTCGCCAAGCCGGGCCAAGTGGAGCAGAAATGGCACGTGGTCGATGGCACCGATCAAGTGCTCGGCCGCCTGGCTAGCGACATCGCGATGATCCTGATGGGCAAACATCGCCCGGAATACACCCCGCACGTCGACTGCGGTGACTTCGTGATCGTCACGAACGCCGAGAAGATTAAGATGACGGGCAACAAGATGGATGTCCGCCACTACACGTGGTACACCGGATATCCGGGGCTGCGGCTGGAAAGCTACGGCGATCGCCAGGCTCGCAAGCCCGAGGATCTGATCTACCACGCCGTTCGTCGGATGCTGCCGAAGAACAAGCTGGCGACGCAGATGCTCAAGAAACTGAAGATTTACGCGGGTCCGGACCACCCGCACCAGGCTCAGCAGCCGCAGCCGCTGGAAAACATCGGCAAGCGGATCTGAGCAGCCCCGGTTTTCTCCGCTGATTCTCGCCGAAACCGGCTCCCCTCCATCCATCCCGCTTCGTATTCGTAGAATTCTCCAGAAACCATGGTCGCAGTCAAAAAAGACAAGATCAGCGGCGATGCCCTCGGCACCGGCCGTCGTAAATCCAGCGTCGCTCGCGTCCGCGTCCGTCCGGGCAGCGGTAAGATCACGATCAACCGCAAGCCGATGGAAGAATATTTCGTCAACGAGCAGGACCAGCGGGCGATCGTCGATACGCTGGCGGTCGTCGAGCAACGCAACAACGTCGACGTGCTGGTCCGCGTCAGCGGTGGCGGCTTGACCGGCCAGAGCGGAGCGGTCCGCATGGGATTGGCGCGAGCCTTGGTCAGCTTCAACGAATCGCTGCACGATCCGCTCCGCGACGGCAATTACCTGACTCGCGATTCCCGCATGAAGGAACGCAAGAAGCCGGGTCTCCGCGGTGCCCGCCGCGGCGTCCAGTTCAGCAAGCGGTAACGCCCGCCCTGTCGAACCTGTCGAACAACGAACAGCCCCCGCGAATTTGTCGCGGGGGCTGTTTTTGTTGGCACAACAGCCGCGTAGCGGCGACAGAGAATAGCCAGGGGCGTGAGCCCCAAGCAAACTCCATTTGAGCCGCAAGGCGCTAGCCGCGGGTTCCGTTGCGCTGCCGAACGGCTCGAGCTCGTGTTTAACCGCCACTGCAGCGCAACGTCTTGCTGCGGCGCGGAGCGGATTGGGCCCGAGGCTAGCGCCTACGGCTCAACGGAGACGCGAAAGCGCGTCCTGGGGCTCGCGCCCCAGGCTATTTTCTGTCGTCCCTCCGGGACTGGAGAGTCAGCCTGGAAAGGCTGACGTACGGAAAGGCTGACGTACTTCCTTACTCGGCTTTCTCGGCGGCCTTGAAATCTCCGGCGATCGAGATCACGAGGGTTTGCGGATCGATGTACTCGCCGATCACCTTATTGACCTCTTCGAGCGTCGCATCAGCGATCTGCTGTTCTTGGTCCGCGTAGAATTCCATCGTGCGGTCGTTGAACAGCGTCGTGATTAGCAGCGTGGCAAGGCGAGCGTCGTCGGTCCGAGCCACCGTCTGCTGCTGCAGGTAGCCTTCCTTGGCGCGGGCCAATTCGTCTTCGGTGATCCCCTCGGTCTGGATCTTCTTGAGCTCCTCGGCGATCACGCTGAGCAGCCGGTCCTTGTTTTCGGGGTTCGAGATGGCGTAGACGCCGAGTTCCGCTCGTTCGTCCTTGGCCGAGGCGCTCAGGTAGGTCCCGACGCCGTAGGACAAGCCTTCCTGCTGCCGAACACGATTGCCGAGCCGACTACTGAGCGAGCCGCCGCCGAGCACAAAGTTGCCCAGCACCAATTCCGGATAGTCAGGGTCGTTGTCGCTGAGCGCGTAGTGCTGGGAGGCGAAGTAGACCGCGTTCGCTTTGTCGGGCGTCTCGATCACATTCGTCTGACCGGCGATGTCGGTGTGAGCCGGGCGATCGATCCGGGTGTATTCGATCTCGGTTTCCCAGTCTGCGAGCGCTTCGGTCAGTTTGGTTTGAACCAGTTCCGGCTCAAAATCACCGACGACCGCCAGCTCGCCTGCTTGGCTGCTGAAGAATTCCGTGTACAGCGCTTTGACGTCCTCGATCGAGACCGAATCGAGCCGCTCGAGTTCCTCTTCGAGCGTCGGCACGTAGCGTACGTCACCCGACGGGTAGGGCGAGAGGGCGCGGCGGGTCGCGAGGGCCGCTAGCGCCTGCGGGTCCTTCTGGGCCTGCTCGATGACCGACTTCGTCTGCCGCCGAACCACCTCCAACTCACTGGCTTCGAACCGCGGGCGGCGAATCACGTCGTGCAGCAGGTCGAGCATTTCGGGGAGGTGTTTGCGCTGCGTCTTGACCTGGATCTGCAGCACTCCGAGTTGGCCGCTAATCCGCAGCTCCGCCCGCAGCCGAGTCAGTTCGTCCTGCAGCTCCTGATAGGTGTGCGACTCGGTCCCGCGGCTCATCAACGTGGGCAGCAGTTCGCTCGCCGGGACTTTGCCCTCAAGCGATTCGGCGTCGCCGTACCGCAAGGTCAGCATCAGCGAGACGCTTTCGTTCCGCGTCTGCTTCGGCAGGAAGGCGTATTTGATTCCCTCGGTCAGCTCCCCACGCGTCGTTCGCTGTTCGATGTTTTGGGGCGAGGGATCGAAGGCTTCGCCCTCGGCGACCGATTCCCGGCCTTTGTAATCCGCCAGCAAGGCATTCAAGTCGGGCGCTTCGGGAATCGAAACCCGCTCGGCCTGTTCGGTGGGGATGAAGAGTCCGGCGGTGCGATTGTTGCGAACCAGGTACCGCTCGGCGACCTCCTGGACTTGCTGCTGGGTGAGCGCTTCGACGGTGTCGCGGAACAGGAAGTACAGCCGCCAGTCGCCTTGGGCCGCCCACTCGGTGAGGGCAACGGCGAGGCGATCGGTCGAGGCCGCTTCGAGTTCGCGCTGTTTGAGGATCTGCTGCTTGGCCCGTTCGAGTTCCTGCTCGGTGATCGGGTTGTCCTTGAGATCTTGCTCGAGCGTGCTGATCAGGACCTGCCGTGCTTCCTCGATCGACTTGTCCTCGGGGACTTGGGCGGCGGCGATCAGCAGGCCGGGGTCATGGTAGGCTCGGGCGAAGGCGTAGATGTGGCTGGCGAGTCCGGTTTCGACCATCTTCTGGTACAGCCGTCCGCTCGGCTCGTCGCCGAGGATCAGCGTCAGGGCGCGGGCCGCGGCGAAATCGGGATGGCTGCCACTGGGAATGTGGTACAGCGAGCCGACCGCTTGAATGTTGCCGACGCGGCGAAGCACCACCGTCCGTTCGCCGTCCTGTGGCGGCTCGGTCGTGTAGGTATCGTCGATCGGTTCTTCGGGAACCGGCAGAGCGCCAAAGTATTTTTGCAGGTAGTCGAGCGCCGTTGCGGGCTCGAACTTTCCGGCGACGACGACCAGCGTATTATCGGCACGGTAAAACTTGCGGTAGAAATCGCGGAGCCGGTCGACCGGCACGCGCTCGATATCGCTGCGGTTTCCGATCGTGCTCTTGCCGTAGTTGTGCCACTCGTAAGCGGCTGCGGTCATCCGCTGCAGCAGGATGCTGAAGGGATCGTTCTCGCCACGCTCGAACTCGTTTCGCACCACCGTCATCTCGCTCGCCAGATCCTCGCCGCGGACCAGGCTGTTGACCAGCCGGTCGGCTTCGAGCCGGATGGCGAACTCGAGGTTCTCCTCCGAGGCGGGGAGCGTTTCGTAGTAGTTCGTGCGGTCGACCCAGGTCGTCCCGTTGAATCGGGCACCGCGGTCTTGCAAGACTTTGGGAACATCGGGATGGCTCGGCGTCCCTTTGAACAGCATGTGTTCGAGCAGGTGGGCCATCCCGGCTTCGCCATAGCCCTCGTGCCGAGAGCCGACGAACACGGTCATGTTGACCGTCACGACGTTCTTCGACGGGTCCGGGAAGAGCAGCACGCGGGTGCCGTTCTCAAGGACGTATTCGCTGATGCCTTCAATTTCGGCTACTTTCATCGGCTCTTCCGCGTAAACATGATGCCAGGATGACGCACACCAGAGCACGGCGATCGCAGTTCCAAAGACAGTTTGATTGACCCAGCTCTTCACGGTTTTAATCCTTCGTGGTAGCAGCAATGCTTCGGCCGGCGATTCCCAGCGAAGCCCCCGATTGTACCGCGATGCGGCATTCGCCGGGACTCCAGCCACCTTCCCCTCACTCCGTGCGTTTTGTTTTCGGGAGCCGTTCGATGCAGCCCACTTCCAGAGATCCATCCGCGTCGGGCGAAGCGGCGCAACCGCCGCGCTGGGTCCCCGTCGCGGCTAGTGACGAGCTGCGCGAAGACGTGGGAATCGAACGGGCGGTCGAAGGACAGCTGCTCGCCCTCTTCCGCCACGGCGGCCAGGTTTATGCCATCGAGGCGCTGTGCGCCCATCACGGTGGTCCCTTGGCCGAAGGACAGGTGGTCGGGGGATGCGTCACCTGCCCCTGGCACGGCTGGCAGTACCAGCTGGCCGATGGAGTCCATACGGGGAGCGGCACCCCATTGATCGGTTCGTACCCGGCGCGGGAGGTCGAAGGGCGGATCGAGGTGCAGATTTAGAACTGCGTCGCCTCGTGCATCGCTCCGAAGACCCGAAAAGCCATCCGCAGGATCAGCGTCACCAGCACAACGACGACCAGCACCCAGATCACGACCGTCGCGAGACCAGCGATCGTGCGGACCGCGACCTTGGCCCGTTCGTCGTACTGGGAGGCCAGCGAGGCGAGCGACTCGGCGTCGGTGCCGGAGATCTCGGCGACTTCGATCGAATTGAGGAATTCACTGGGGAAAATCTCGGTCTTGGCCAGTGCCTCGCCGAGCGATTGACCGTGCTGAATGGCCCGCGTTGCCGTCTTCGTCTCCGAGCGGTAGTAGTCGCTGCCGGTGCTGTCCATCGCCAACGAGACGCTCTGCATCGGGTCGAGGCCGGCGTCGAGAGCCATGGCCAACGTCCAGCAAAAACGGGCCAAGGTGATCGTCTGGATCGCCGGGCCGAGCTTGGGGATCAGGTAGAAGAGCGGAATCGCCGCGTGCAGATTCAGCAAGTTGTTGCGGATCGCCAATACGATCAGCGCGATGGTCCCGAAGAATAACCCCACGAACCCAAAGTAGATCATCAAGCCGCTGGTCCCGCGGAGCCCGAACCCGGTCGGATCAAACGACTCGCCGCCGCCGACCGGCTGCAGCATTCCCAAGATCCAGATCAGCAGCGCGATCACGAGGATTGCGGCGATCAGTTGCAGGGCGGGCCACGCGATCCCGATCAAAAACATCCGTCGCGTCGAGAGCTGCGTCTGGTAGTGCTCGGCCATCAGCAACATCGTCCGCTCGAGGCGGCCGGTCTGCTCGCCGACGCGGACCATCGAGAGCAGCAGCTTGGGAAAATACTTGGGTCCCGACTGCTGCATCGCGTCGGCGAACGAGGAGCCTTCGGCAACCGCATCGGCCACCCCAGCCATGACTTGCTGCTGGCGGCTGTTGCCGTAGCGCGATTCGGCGCGACAGAGCGAGACGATATCGACGCCTGCGCGAAACGCGGTCCCGAAGCGGCGGCAGAACTCCATGGCTGCCGCCAGACCCATGCGGCCCGCCATCAGGCCCCCGAATCTCCAGTAGGAGCGGCATCGCCAGCAGGAGCTGCGTTGTCGGCAGGAGCTGGCTGGTCGCTCGCTTCGGCGGGCTGCTCGTCAGCCGCTTTGGGATTGGCCTCGGCGTCGCCCTTGGGTTCGGCGACCTCTTCGGGCTCGTAGATCCGCCGGCCGGCGAGCAGCGTCTCCAGCTCTTGCGTGAGCAGCGCGGTCGATTCGTTGGCGTCGAAGCCGACGTGGACCGCTTCGACGCGGCCCCCTTTGCCGATCAGCACGGTTTGGGGAATCGCGGTTGCGGCATAAGCCGAAGCGATCTCTCCTTCGGGATCGAGCAGCACGGGCATCGCCAACTCGCGATCCTCCAGGAACGTCTCGACCGCTTCGCGATCTTCGCTGACGTTGACCGCATAGAACTTGACCTTCTTGCCCTCGAAGCTGCGGGCCAGTTCGGCCATTTTGGGCATCGCTTCGACGCACGGGGCGCACCAGGTGGCCCAGAATTCGAGGACCACCACCTCGTCGCTTTGGCCGCCGATCGTCACCGCCTCGCCCTCGACGGGTTGGGCTTCCAGCTCCGGAGCCGGTTTGCCGAGCAACGGGTGCGGCCCGGCTTCGCTAGCCTGCAGCAGGTAATCGGCGATCGAATCAAACTTCTCGGCGCCGGTCGGCGGCTGGTAGGTGAACAGCTCGGGAGCGAGCTTCGGGTCGACCTCCCAGCCCTCGAAGTCGTAGCGGATCGAGAACGAGTAACCCTCGGGGACTTCCAGGTCGTTCGCCTTGGTGATCATCTCGGTCATGTCGATCAGCAGCGTCAGCGGACGCGGCCGGTCGTCGGCGGCGATCGAGAGGGTCCAGTCCATTCCTTCCCGCCGCTTGGCCCGAACTTGCACGGCCGGAACGTCGCCGACCGGTTCCCGCCCGACCAGTTCGACCGAGACGACGTTGTTGAGCAGCGAGACCGAGGGATCGACCCCCGCAACGCTCAGCCACAGCATTGGCTCGGGCTGCGGGCCGAGCTGGATTGGCATCGCCGAAACGAGAGCGGCGAGCGATTCGGGAGCGTCGGTCTGGACATACGCTTCGGGCGACAACTGGATATTCAGCTGCTGGCCGCCCGACACGAAGCGGACCGCTTCGCTCTCGAATTTTGCACTCAGGGCGATCTTGTTCGGCACGACCGAGGCAATTTGAAAGAGTCCTTCGGTGGTGCCCAGCACTTCGTCAGCGACGGCCGAGGTGACGGTCATCTTGACCGTCGCTCGGAGCGATTCGGCCGCCGCGATCCGCCGCACCATCGGGGCCACGGCCGCCCGCACTTCGTCGCTGATCTTTGCCGCTGCCGGTGCCGCCGCATCGGCGGGGGCTGGTTGCTCGGAAGCCGGCGGCTGCGCGGGCTGCGCCTGCGTGGGGGCGGCGTCGTCTTGGGCCAGCGTGGTAGAGGCTTGGCCGACGAACAGTGGTCCAGCGAGCAGCGGGACGACGAGCAGCTTGGCCCAGAGGTGGCGGGAGGCGCGCCGGACGGGGGCGGTGGGTGGGCAGGATTTCCGCATCGGTCTGGAGGTCCTCGAAGGTGGAGTGGCTTAGCTGCAGCGGCAAGTGTTCATTTCATGATAGGCGCGGTGGAAAGCCGGGTCGACCGACCGAGCTTGACTTCCCCGGCACGCCCGCAGTAGCTTCGAACGCAATCGGACGGATTCCATTTAAAAATTGCCAACGGAAGGCTTTTACCATGTCGGGTCCCGTCGCCGGGGTGCCGCTGCTCGATATTGCACGCGGAAACTCCCCTCTTCGCGAAGAATTCATCGAGGCGCTTGCGGGCGTCATCGATAGCGGCCGTTTTCTGTTCGGACCCGAGGTGAGTGAGCTGGAGCGGGAGGTCGCTCGGCTGAGCCAAGTCGACCACGCGATCGGCTGTGCTTCGGGCAGCGACGCTCTGCTGTTGGCCCTGATGGCGCTCGACATCGGTCCCGGCGACGAAGTGATCGTCCCCAGCTTTACCTTCTTTGCCACCGTCAGCTGCGTTACGCGGCTCGGCGCCACGCCGGTGTTCGCCGACATCAACCCGCGGACTTTCAACATCGATCCCGCGGCGATTGCCGCAGCGATCACTCCGGCCACGCGAGCGATCATCCCGGTGCACCTGTTCGGCCAGTGCGCCGAAATCGACGCGATCTGCCGGCTGGCGACTCAGAAAGACATCGCGGTCGTTGAAGACGCCGCCCAGGCGATCGGAGCGGCCTACCACAGCCGGGCCGCTGGGAGTTGGGGCCAGATCGGTTGCTTCAGTTTCTATCCCACCAAGAATCTCGGCGGGATGGGGGACGGCGGGATGTTGACCGCCACGGACGCGTCGATGGCCGAGCGGCTGCGGTTGTTCGCCGCCCATGGGATGCAGCCTCGCTACCACCACCGCGTGGTCGGGATCAACAGCCGCTTGGACACGTTCCAAGCTGCCGTGCTGGGGGTGAAGATGAAGCATCTGTCGGTCGCCGTGGCGGCTCGTCAGGAGAACGCCGCCCGCTACACCGAAATGTTCACCGACGCCGGCCTGGACGAAGCGGTCGTGCTGCCGGCGGTCGATCCGCACGCCTACCACGTCTGGAACCAGTACGCGATCCGCATCGAGGCTTCCCAGCGCGACACGCTTCGCCAGCACTTGGCGGCCGACGGGATCGGCAGCGAAGTCTATTACCCGATCCCCGTGCACGCCCAGGCTTGCTACGCCTCGGAGCCGTGGAGCCGAGTCGAGTTGCCCGAGACCGAGCGGGCGGCCCGCGAGATCCTCAACTTGCCGATCTTCCCGGAACTGACGGCCGAAGAGCAGGAGCGGGTGGTGGCGTCGATCGGCAGCTTCTTCGCCAAGCAAAACCGGGCCGCAGCCTGAGTGTATGTCAGCCTTTCCAGGCTGGCACTATCAGCCGCCGGGCGCTAGGCGCGGTCAGAAAACCCTGAGCCGACGGCGCTAGCCGCGGGTGCGGCAGCGAAAATTCCGGGGCTGCGAGGCCCGAGGCTAGCGCCTACGGCTCAAAAGACTGAAATCACTGGATTTTCTGACAGGGCCTAGCCCCCGGTTCCCGAAAACGCGGTGACAACCGGACGCAAGAAGCGTGGCGGCTGATGGGATGAGAAACGTAAAAAAAGCTCGCCGGGCCCGAGGGCTCGGCGAGCTTTTTTGTTTCTTCGCAGCGTCTCGCGACGGCTCCTTAGGCTTTGACCGAGTCGAGCGCTTCTTGCAGTTGGGCCTTCGGCCGCACTCCCACAAACGTCTCGGCGACTTCGCCCCCTTTGAAGACCAGCAGCGTCGGAATGCTGCTGACGCCGTACTTCTGCGCGGCTTGCGGGTTGTCGTCGATGTTGACCTTGCCGATTTTGACTCCGGGATTGTCGCCGGCCAACTCGTCGATCATCGGAGCGATTTGCCGACAGGGGCCGCACCACGGTGCCCAAAAATCGACCAAGACCGGGCCGTCGGCTTGGAGCACTTCGGCGTCGAAATTGGAGTCGGTAAACTCCTTCACGTTTCCTGCCATCAAATCACCTCAAGAACGGTTGCAGTGCCGCCGCACCACCGGGGAAAGGAAATCGGTCGCGATTGCATCCGTAAGCCGGCGGCTGGGTTGCGTTTCACATTCGTTGCCGAATGCAGGATTGTAGGAACCTCCCGGGCGCTGTCAATTTGACGCACGGCCGATCCGAGCAGCAGTGTAAGCATTCGGCGTGCCACCAACAAAAACAGGCGTCCCCGCGATGGGAACGCCTGGATGGATTTTCAATGCTGCGAGCGGTTTAGCGGAGACCGATGAGCATCCCGACCGCCGGCCGAGCTTCGCTGGTATTCCACAGCTGGGGCAGATACCGCCGCATTTCGATCGTCATCGCGATCACGGCCACGGTCATGAACACCACGCTCAGCAGCAGCATCACCGTGTAAATGTCCATGCCCCGTTTACGGGCCGGGCCGCGGGCGCCTGGGTTACTGGATATTTGTGTCGACACGGTCGCCTTTCTGAATGGGGCCTTCGAGGTACGGTTCGAGGATTTCCGCGACGGCCCGATCGGGCTGAGTTCGCCGCACGAGCAGTTTGCCGATGTAGCGGCCGCCGCGGGTGACGTGCAGGGTGTGTCCGTCCCGCAGCCCTTCGTCGTAGCCGATCGAGATCTCGACCAGCTTCGCCGGGCGGTTGACGACCAGCACCACGCCATTCCGCTCCGGCGGGGCTCCGTCGAGCGGGTCGTTCACGTTGATTCCGCGGGCGTCGAGCACTTCCTTGTACCGCGAAACGTCGCTGACCAGCTGCTCGTTCCGCTCCTGTTCGGTCTCGAGCAAACCGATCGCCTGGTTGTATTCGTCGGTCAGCTTCAGCGAGCGAGCGAACAGCTCGTCGCGCTCGGTCCGCTCGGCAATGATCCGTTGCTCGAGATCCTTGTTGGCTTCGGTCAGCCGCGAGAGTTGCTCGGCGCGACTGCGATCGGTTTGCACCAGTTCGTTGTTGGTCGCCTGCAAGGCCTGGACAGTTTGCTCGCTGTTCTGCAGCTGCTGGCGAAGCTCGTCCAACTGGGTTTGCAGAGCGGCCAAGGCGGTCCGCCGAGCGACCTGCTCGCGGGCCAACGCCTCTTCGGTCCGCTGACGCGAATCGCGGAGCTGCTGGTTGGTCTGCTCGACCAGTTCAACTTGGTGCTTCAAGCCATTCACCGGGTCGAGCACCTCGTCGCGCCAGTTGCGGTGCGAAGCATTGGCAACCAGCGCCAGGACCATGAAGGCCAAGGAGAGGCAGACCAGGATGGTCGAAAAGATTTTTCCCAGGAAAGTCATCGATTACCAGCTCAAATGGATGAAGTTTCCGGCATCGCCGGCAGCCCGTACCACGCTTTAGATCGGCTCGCGGCGGACAAGGGGGCAGCCACGGATCGCTCGCTCAAGCGGCACCAAGCCCGCAGTGCCGCTCGGGCAGCGAATCCGTACCCGTTAAATATAGTTGCCGATTTTTTACAGTGTCAACGAAAACGGGCGATTTCGGCGTTTTAATGAGAATAGGGGGTCTGGCGTACGGGGCCGGTCAGGGCGAATCGTCGGGGCCGAGCGAGCGGATCTGCTGGAGGAACGTGGACATCGACGGCGTTCGCTTGCTGACTTCCGGTTCCATGCAGCCCATGATCGCCCGGGCGAGAATCGGGTTCAGATCCGGACGGTACTGGAGGATGTCGACCGCTTCGGCCGTATCGTGCTGCAGAGCGGCGCGGCCGGTCGTATCGCCCGAGGGCCAAGGGAACTCAAAGGTGGTGACGCAGTAGGCGGTGACGCCGAAAGCGAACACGTCGACCCGCTGGTCGGTGACGCGGCGGCGGACGATCTCCGGAGCCATGTAGAGCGGCGTCCCGGTCCGGTTACCCGGTTGCATGAAGACCCCTTTGGCTGGGACGGTCAGCCCGAAGTCGATCAGCTTCAGCCCCGTAATGCCTGGCAAGCAGATAAAGTTCCGCGGGCAAACGTCGCGGTGAATGTAGCCCTGGGCGTGCACGTACTCGATCGCTTCGGCCATCTGGCGGATCAGCATTAAACGCTTGCCGCGAAGCTGATCCTCGGCCCGTTTTTGGACCAGTTGCTGCAGCCCGGGGCCTTCGATGAACTCCATGATCAGGTAGTGCTGACCCTTGGTCGTCATCCCCGCTTCGTACGTTTTCATCACCCGGGGGTGGTCCATCTCGAGAGCGATTTGGCCCTCGGTCGGTTTTCCTTGGCCTTTGAAGCGGGCTTCGAAGAGGGCGAACTTCTCGGGGTCGCAGAGCTTGAGCGCGACGATCCGGCCATCGGTGCGGTCGCGGACGACGCTGACGTCCCCCATCGTGCCGCTGACGCTCGAGCGGAGGCGCTCGAAACGCGCCTCGACGTCCAGCTTCTTCTGTGACTTGAAAACCGAGCGAAGAGAATCGAGAAAGCTCACGCGCGTGGATCCTGCAGGGAAAGACTACTTGCCACAGTAATCGATCGCGCGGGCGATTTCGCTCTTCAAGTTTTTGCGGGTCACGATCCGGTCGATGTAGCCGTGTTCGAGCAGAAATTCGCTGGTTTGGAAGCCTTCGGGGAGTTCAATGCCGATCGTCGCCTTGATCGTCCGCGGGCCGGCGAAACCGATCAGCGCTTTGGGTTCGGCAAAGACCAAGTCGCCGAGCGAAGCGAAGCTGGCGGCGACCCCGCCCATCGTGGGATTCGTCAGCACGCTGATGAACAGTCCCCCGGCCTGGTCGTACCGGGCAAGCGCCGCCGAGACTTTGGCCATCTGCATCAGCGAGAGGATACCCTCGTGCATCCGCGCCCCGCCGCCGGAGCCACTGATGATGATCAGCGGCATGTTCTCGCGGGTCGCCCACTCGATCAGCCGGGTGAGCCGTTCGCCGACGACCGATCCCATGCTCCCCATGATGAAGGCCGAGTCGGTGACCGCGAACGCGACCCGCCGGGCGCGAATCATCCCGGTGCCGGTGATCGCCGCGTCGGTCAGTCCGGTCCGTCGCTGCTCGGACAGCAGGCGCTCGGAATATCGCTTGCGGTCGGCGAACTCGAGCGGATCGGTCGGCCGCAGATGCTCGTCCATCGGCTCGAAGGTCCCCTCGTCGAGGACCTGGGCGATCCGCTCTCGAGCCGAGACGTAAAAGTGGTGCTCGCACTTGGGGCAAACATTCGCCCGCCGCTCGACCTCTTTGCGGTACACCGAGGCGGAACAGCCTGGACACTTGATCCATAGCCCCTCGGGAACTCCCCGTTTTTTAGGGGAGGTCGCGGAGCCATTTTCAGCTCCGTTCTCCGCGGCGGAAGAAGAACCATTCACCGCGTCGAGGTTCGACGAAGCAGACGAAGAGGGGTTGTCGACGGTCGCCATGGCAGCAGTCGGAGTTTCCAGCTAGCGCGGTAGAGGATCGAAAACGCAGGATCGCCTCAAGTGTCGGCGAGCGGCCCGCAAGAGGTCAAACCCAATGCGGGCGTTTCTGCCCCAAGCTCGATTGTTAAACCAGTGTATCTTGAACCCGTGCCCGGTTCTGCGGCAATTTCGCGACGCCCACTCGCCGCCGGGCCGGAATCTTCATCAGCCGCCACGCGCTAGCGTCCGGTTCGCACGGCGTTTTCGGGAACCGGGGGCTAGCGCCCGGCGGCTGATTTTGCCATCTACCAACGCAATGCGGTACTGCCGTTCAGCGCGCCCCTCACTCGGCCGCTCCGGCTTTCTCCGAGGCTTGGCCGTCGACTTCTCCGTCGCGGGCTCGCCATTCGAGGTAGCTGTCGAGGAAGCCCTGCAACTCGCCTCCGTCGAGCACGGCATGGAAGCTGCCCGCGTAGTGCCCGGTCCGCGCGTCCTTGACCCGCTGGTCGGGATGCAGGAAGTAATTGCGGATTTGGCTGCCAAAACCGGTGCGGGCCCGCTTGGCATATTTGTCCGCCTGTTCGGCCTCGCGGCGTTCTTCCTCGATTCGGGCCATCCGAGCCCGCAGCATCTTCCAGGCCGTGGCCCGGTTCTGGTGCTGGCTCCGTTCGCTCTGGCAGGTGGCGACGATTCCGGTCGGGATGTGCGTCAAGCGAATCGCGCTGTCGGTCTTGTTGACGTGCTGACCCCCTGCTCCGCTGGCCCGAAAGCGGTCCTCGCGGACATCCTTTTCGTGGATTTCCACCTCGACCGAGTCGTCCAGCTCTGGAGAAACCGAGACGGCTGCAAAGCTCGTTTGGCGTTTGCCTTCGCTGTTGAAGGGGCTGATGCGGACCAACCGGTGCATCCCCTCCTCGCCCTTCAAGTATCCGTAGGCGAGCGGCCCGCGGACGGCGATCGTGGCGTGGTTGATGCCCGCTTCCTCGTTGTCCTGGCGGTCGAGCAACGAAACGCTGTAATCGTGGCTGGCGGCCCAGGCCGAGTACATCCGCAGCAACATCTCGGCCCAGTCGTTGGCGTCGGTGCCGCCGTCGCGGGCGTTGATCGTCAGCAACGCGCCGGCGTCGTCATTCGGTCCGCTGAGCAGCGCTTTGAGCTCCAGCGCGCTCAGCACCTCCTCGAGCCGCTCGATTTCGCCCCGGACTTCCCCGACCAACTCGGGCTCCTCTTCGGCCATCTCCAGCATCGCTTGCAGGTCCTCGGCCGCTGCAAACGCTTCGCCCATCGGACCGGTAAGTCCCTTGAGCCCTTTCAGCTGAGCGACCGTTGCCTGAGCCCGTTCCTGGTTGTTCCAGAAATCGGGTTGCCCCATCCGCTGCTCGATCTCGTCGACGAGCTGACGCTTGTTGGCGTAGTCAAAGACTGTCTCGGAGAGAGGCCAAACGATCCTGAATCTCGGCGGCGCGGTCGTACAGTGCAGATTCCATGAAAAGCCCGCTGCGAAAGAATGGGGGGAAGTGGAGTGGAGCAGCCCGTGCGGAGAAGTCTCGAGTGTCGAACTCGAGCGACCTACGTTACGTTGAATATAGCGAAAGGGATCGCCCACCCAACGGGGTCAACTGGCCAACGGGGTCAACGGGGCAACTGGCCAACAACTCCCACCTCACCCACTCTCCTCCACTCGACGCACGACAGAACATGGCACGGATCGTATTGGCAATGAGCGGAGGGGTGGACAGCAGCGTCGCTGCGCACCTGCTCCGCGAGGCGGGACACGATCTGGTCGGCGTGTTCATGCGGCACGGCGAGGAATCGGTCGAAGCCTGCCGGAGCGACGACGGCGGCGCTTCGCCACTGCTGCCGATCCTCCACGGGAGGGGGGCTGGGAGTGGGAGAGCCGATCACAAACAGGGTTGCTGCAGCGCTTCGGATGCGGCCGATGCGCGGCGGGTCGCCGACGCCCTGGGGATCCCGTTCTACGCCCTCAACCTGCAGAAAGATTTTCGCCGCATCGTCGATTACTTTGTCGACGATTACACCCGCGGGCGGACTCCGAACCCGTGCGTGATGTGCAACAACTGGATCAAGTTCGGGCGGTTGTTCGAGTATGCCGACGGGGTCGACGCCGATTTCGTCGCCACCGGCCACTACGCCCGGATGGGGCGCGATTCGCAGGGCCGAGCGATGCTGCTTCGCGGTCGAGACAGTTCCAAGGACCAGTCGTACGCCCTGTTCGGCGTCGAGGCGTCGAGGCTCGAGCGGATGCTGTTGCCGGTGGGAGATTTTGAAAAGAGCAAGATCCGCAGTCGCGCCGCTGAACTCGGTCTGGGAGTCGCCGAAAAGCGGGACAGCCAAGAAATTTGCTTCGTGACCTCCGGGCACCATTCGGAGTTCGTCCGCAGCCGTCGCGGCGCCGATGCCCCGTCGACTGCGGGAGAAATCGTCACGACCGATGGCCGCACGGTCGCCGAGCACGCGGGGATCGAAGGCTTTACCGTCGGCCAACGCAAAGGCTTAGGCGTGGCGCTCGGCGAGCCGCATTTCGTGGTCCGCATCGAACCCGAAACCCGGCGGGTCGTGATCGGCGACCGCGAGGCGCTGCTCCGTCCAGGGCTGCTCGCCAACGAGGCCAATTGGCTCGTCGATCCCCAGGAACTGCCGCCGCGGTGCGAAGTGCAGATTCGCTATAACGGGGAGCCCCAAGCGGCGACCGTGACGCTTGACGTTGCCGACCCCAGGCAGTTCACGGTCGAGTTTGAGCAGCCGCAAGCGGGGGTCGCCCCCGGCCAAGCAGCGGTCGTCTACTCGGGCGACCGCGTCCTCGGAGGCGGTTGGATCGAGCATTCGCTGTGAGCTGACGTACGTTTGAAATGACTGCCCCCCTCCCCAATTAGCCAGTGCACCGGAAAGCCGATTTTCGATGGGTCTGTACGATCGCGACTACAGCCAGTTTGACGACGGAGGCGAGCCTCGCTTCGGAGGCCGGCTGGCGAGCCACCCCGCCTGGTTGATCATCCTGGTCATCAACGTAGCGGCCTTCCTGATCAACGGGTTGTTCTTCAACCGCAGCGACTCGTTGACGACGACCCTCAGCGTCCACGACGAGACGCTGTACCAGCCGTGGATGTGGTGGCGGTGGTTGACCTACGGTTTTGCCCACGGCGATTTGAATCACATCTTCTTCAACATGCTCGGGTTGTTCTTCTTCGGGTCGGCGATGGAACGGCGCTTGGGGAAGGCGGAGTTCACTCGCTTTTATCTGTTGGCGATCGTCGCCGGCGGCGTCGTCTACTCGCTGCTGACCGCTCTGGCAGCAGCCGGAGCCGATGCGCCTCAGGTCCGCTCGTTGATGCTCGGAGCCTCGGGAGCCGTGGCGGCCGTCACGATTCTGTTTTGCTTTTGCTATCCGCACGCCAAGATCCTGCTGTTCTTCGTACTCCCGGTCAAAGCCTGGATCGTCGGCGTGTTGTTCGTGGCGATGAACCTCTTGGGAGCCCTCGGGGGACGCGGCGAAGCCCAAGTCGACTCGACGGCGTTCGAAGTCCACTTGGCTGGGGTCGCATTCGCCGCGGCGTATTACCTCGGCGGCTGGAATCTCGGGACCGCGCTGCCGGACTGGCTGGGAGGATCTTCAGGAGGTTCTTCAGGAGGGTTCGCTGGCGGGCTGCGGGACCGGTTCCGCTCGCGGCCCAAGCTGCGGTTGCACGACCCGGACAAAAAGCTCGCCAAGGAAGCGGCCGAAGCGGATCGCATCCTCCAGAAGATTCACGATTCGGGCGAAGCGAGTCTGACTGCCGCCGAGCGTCGCCTGCTCGAACGCTACAGCCGACGCATTCGCGGGAAGTAAGTTTGAATCCCCCCGACCTTCATTTTGCACCGCTCGCTCGCCTTGCCTATCAGGTCGAGCGGTCTCAGCAGCGCCGTCGGGCCCGCTCGCTCCGTCGGTTGCGGAGGCGCGGGGTCGCTCACTGGATCTGGATCGCCGCCGCCTCGCTGCTGCTCGTCGCCGCGGGCGTATTCGCGGATTACTGGCGGACGCTGCCGCCGGAGACGGTGGCGACCTACGTCGGCCGCTCCGCGTGCATCGATTGCCACCAGGAAGAGGCGGCCGCCTACGACGGTTCGCACCACGACCTGGCGATGGATTTGGCGACCGAGGCGACGGTCCTCGGAGATTTCAACGATGCGACGTTCGAGCATCACGGGATCGTCAGCCGCATGTTTCGCGACGGTGAGCGGTTCCTGATCCACACCGAAGGCCCCGACGGCGAGATGAGCGACTTCGAGATCAAGTACGTCTTCGGGGTCGAGCCGCTGCAGCAGTACATGGTCGAGTTCGATCGCGACGCTGCGACGCCCGAGAATGCCGACGCCCGCGTGCAGGTGCTGCGGATCAGCTGGGATACCGAACGGGGCGAGTGGTTTTACTTGGCGCCTCCCGATGTCGATGAGAAGCTCGCCCCGGAGGACGACCTGCACTGGACCGGCATCGCTCAGCGCTGGAACACGATGTGCGCCGACTGCCACTCGACGAATCTCGTGGCCGGCTTCGATCCCAAAGCGAACCGCTATCACACCACGTTTTCCGAGATCGACGTGAGCTGTGAAGCGTGCCACGGTCCGGGCAGCACGCACGTGACGCTGGCCCGCCGCAAATCGCTGTTCTGGGACCGGCACCTCGGCTACGGACTGGCGACGCTCAAGGGGGAAAGCAACGAGCCGCAGATTCAGGCCTGCGCCCCGTGCCACAGCCGGCGTGGGCCGATCGCTCCTGGTTTCCAGCCCGGCAACCAGTTCTGCGACTTCTATGATCCGTCGCGGCTCAGCGAGACGCTCTATCACGATGACGGTCAGATCTTGGATGAGGTGTATGAGTTTGGCTCGTTCACCCAGAGCAAGATGTATCACAAGGGAATCCGTTGCAGCGATTGTCACGATCCCCACTCGCTCAAGCTGAAAGCTCCCGGCAACCAAGTTTGCACTTCCTGCCACCAGCATCCGGCCGGAAAGTACGACACCCCGTCGCACCACAAGCACGCTCCGGGGACTCCGGGGTCGGCTTGCGTCGATTGCCACATGCCCGAGACGACTTACATGGCCCTCGACCGGCGGCGCGATCACAGCCTGAGGATTCCACGCCCCGACCTGTCGGTCTCGACCGGGACCCCCAACGCTTGTACCGGCTGCCACTTGGATCCCAACAACGTCGACGCGGAGAAGCGACCCGAGCTGCGGGAGTACGCCGATTGGCAGCGGTTGGCAGCGGCCGGTGACGAGTCGGTGCAAGCGGAGATTGACCGTGTCGACCGCTGGGCGGACGAAGCGTGCGACCGCTGGTATGGCGAGGAGCGACGCCGCGATCCGCATTTTGCTGAAGCCTTCGCCGCTTTTCGCCGCGGCGCGTCGGGGGGTGTCGACGCGCTCGCGCAACTGGCCCGCGAGGCGGCGAGCGTCCCGGCGATCGCCCGCGCGACGGCGCTCGACGAGCTGGCCCAAGGGGCCGATCCGAGGACTGCCGCGGCTGGCGCTTCCGCGGCTCGAGACGCGCTGGACGATCCGCACCCGATCGTCCGCGCCGCGGCCGCTCGCGCTCTGGCCGGCGAGCTGGTTCGCCCCGACGGTGCGGAACGATTAGCCGACCGCCTGGGACCGCTGCTGGACGATTCCTCGAGGCTGGTCCGGGTCCACGCCGCTCGCACGCTGGCGACCACGCGAAGTTATGTCGGGCTCGATGCAGGCGAGCGTGTTCGGTTTGGACAAGTGATGGACGAAATCGAAGCGGGGCTGGGAGTGATCAGCGATCGCAGCGGAGCCCACCTCGACTGGGCGCTGCTCTGCGAAGCGACCGGCCGGATTGCGGAAGCCGTCGAATCGTACAAGACCGCGATCCGCGTGGAGCCGAACACGGTCGGCCCGCGGAGCAACCTCGCCGGACTGCTCGAGAATCTGGTCGAGGGGCAGTTGGCCGCGGGCGAAGGGACGCCCGAGAGTATCGCTGCGACGCGAAAGGCAATTGCGGAACTGCGGCGACAGGAACTCCCACTGCTCGCCCGCGACGCTCGCCTCGCACCTACCAGCGCTCCGCTGCAGTACCGCCTCGGCTGGGCTTACTATCTCGACGGCCAGATGGACAAAGCGATGGAGCACCTTCAACGGGCGGCTTCGCTCGAGCCAGAGAACGAGGATTTCCAAACCGCCGTGAGACTGCTCCGCGAAAAACTCGAGGGCTCAGCCGAGACACGCGAGGCGAGCCCGGGTGGCGGATCAGCCGCCAGCCCCTAGCCCGGAATATTCATCAGCCGCAACGCGCTAGCGTCCGGTTCTCGCAGACGCCGTATTAACCGAACGCTAGCGCGTGGCGGCTGATTGGCGGATGATTGGTAGGCCAACTCACCCTCCAACTCTCAGCACCAATTTGCCTCGCACTTGATGCTTTTCGCTGCGGCGGTGGGCTTCGGGGGCTTCGTGGAGCGGCAGAATTGCGTCGACGGTGATCCGCAATTGATCGACCGTGTGGAGCCGGATGAGTTCGCCGAGGTCCTCGCGGCGGGACCGCGCGACCATGATGCGGCCTCGCTGCGAAGTGGTCAGCGTCGCGAGGCTCGTCAGCGCTCCGCGGAGGCTCGGCTCGGTGCTGACAAATCGGCCCCGGGGGCGCAGCACGCGGCGGGCTTCGTGGAACGAGCTTTTGCCGGCCGCGTCAAAGATCAAGTCCCAACGCTCGTCGGCCTCGCTGAAGTTCTGACGCTCGTAGTCGATAAATTCATCAGCCCCAAGCATACGGACATGGGCCTCAGCGCCCTCACTGGCCACCCCCGTGACGTGCGCCCCGTAAGCTTTGGCGATTTGCACTGCATAACCGCCGACCGCGCCGCTGGCCCCGTTGATCAATACGCGATCACCGAGACACAGTTTGCCGTGGTCGCGGAGCGATTGCAGCGCAGTTGACCCGGCGAGTGGAAGCGCCGCGGCATCTTCGAACGAGAGCGAATCGGGGATCGGCGATACCGCATGCGGCGAACAGACGGCCCACTCGGCATAGGCTCCGCCGTAGACCGAATCGAGAAAGGCCATCACACGCGCTCCGCGAGCCAGTCCCCATGGCTCGCCCCCCTCCTCGAGATAACCAGCCACGTCAAAACCCGGAATCCGCGGGAAGCCGCCAGGCAGTAAATACCGCATCTCCCCCTGACGCATCCGCCAGTCGATCGGGTTCACGCTGCTGGCGACGACTTGGATGCGAACCTGTCCGGAGTGCGGCTCGGGTGTGCGGAGGCTGCCGTAGCGGAGAACTTCGGGACCGCCATAGTCTTCGTAGAAAACGCCCTGCATCGTCTTGGGAGCAACAGCAAGCGGGGCTGGTGCGGCAGCGTCGAACGCGGCGGGAGATGCAGTCGTCACGGCAGCCTCAGGTTCGAAAAATCAGCCGACACGCGGCAGCGTCCGGTTTTTTTACTGCGCCGAGGGAAACCGGAGGCTAGCGCCCGGCCGCTGTTGAGACGGGAGGGTTTTCCACAGCTCTATCAGCCGCCACGCGCTAGCGTCCGGTTCTTGCGGCATTTTCGAGAACCGGGGGCTAGCGCCCGGCGGCTGATGAATAATCCGGGCTAGCATCCGGTTCCGGAAACCGGGGGCTAGCGCCCGGCGGCTGATAGTTTCTGTCAGCCTGGGCGAAAATGAGACCTACTTGCTGGTCTCTTTTTTCGCTTCGTTCTTGGCCGTTTCCTTGGCTTCGTTTTTGACCGCAGCCGCTTTGTCGGCGAGCTCCTTGGAGGTCAGTCCTTCCTCGTGCATCGCTTCCTTGGCCGACGCGGCCACTTTCTTCACGACGTTGCCGGCGTGATCGGCGAGTGCGGAGGGGGTCAGACCTTCTTCTTCGGCTTGCTCCATTGCGTGGGCGGCGGTCGCCGATACGACACTTTTGCCGCGTTTGACTGCTTCGTTGCCCATCTCGTAGCCGCGGTGGCGAACCTCCTCGGCAGTCTCACCAAACGCTTCATCCTCGCGGCGGGTCCGCGGCAACAGGAAGCCGGCGACCATTCCCAGTCCGAGGCAACCGAGGCCGACCAGGAGCGGATACTGCTCGGTTGCCTCTTTGGTAGCGTCGCGAGTGTAAGCCGCTCCGCGGTTGATCGCCCGGCCGCTGGCTCGCAAGCCATCGACGGTTGCTTCGCCCACCGTCGTCGCCCCGCGATAGGCCCCTTCATAGGTGGCCGACGCCGCATGGCTCATCGAGCGACCGGTTCCTTGCATCGCTCCGTAGGTCGACCGTCCGGCGCTGGAGGCCGCGTGGCTGACCGACGAAGCGGCGTGTCGAGCGGCTTCGCTCATGCTGTGCCCAGCCGCCGAGGCGGCATGGCTCGCCGAGGAGGCAGCGTGGCGAGCCGAATCGCTCATCCGGTTCCCGGCAGACGAGGCTGCCTGACGGACAGAGGAGGCAGCGGAACCTGCCGCACCCCCAACGGCCGAAGCCCCTTCACTCGCCCGCTGGCCGGCTTTCGAAGCCAGCGATGATCCGTCGCTGCCGCTCCTCGCTTCCACTTCGGCCTGCAGCGGGTATTTGGGCGATTCGATATCCGATCCAGCAGGCAGAACGATCGACCGCTCGGCCGTCCCCGCCGGCTCACAAAAAACATCTTCTTCAGAAACCGGCTGAGGGGTGTAGCCTTGCATGATTAACCTCTCGGAGGAAATCGATTCCTCGCGGCGATCGCGGAGGAATTCGTTGTAAAGGAAATATCCCACACCGGCGCCGACCAGCGCCGAAGGAACGGGGTTACGGCGGATGCAATCGATCACCGCTTCGGTCCCCTCTTGGACCCCTTCGGAGATCGATTCACTGCCGCTACGCACCCCCGAGCTGACCGACGAGCTGACCGAATGGCCGAGCGCCGCGGCTTTCTCCGCTCCGGCGTGCATGCCGTGACGAACGCCCGAGCTCACGCTGTGGCCCATCGACGAGGCAGCGTGGCTAACCCGTTCGCGGGCTCGACTGCTGCCGGAAGAGGACGACGAGCGGAACGCGGCCCAGACGCCACGGAGCAATTCGGCCGGTTGCAGCCGAGCGGTCAGCTCGTCGATCGTCTCGTCCATCAAGCTCCGAGTCCGCTCGATGTCGCGATAGATCTCTCGGCTGTCTTCATGCTCGTAGTGGTATTCGGCCTTGGCGCGCGGGAGTCGATCGTTGGGAATCGGCTGCGGGTTCATACTTTCTCGCGGATCCATTCCTTGTTCTCCTTCATAGTTTCGATGGTTCGTTCAGGAAGAGGCGAGGTCGACTGAATGGCGTTCTTGCCTTTCATGACCAGCATCAAGCCGATCAAACTGACGACGCAGCCGACGATCAACGGAGCGATCCACATCCCGTGGTACTCCATGTCTGCCGCGACGAACGCGACATAGATGCCCGCGGTGATCGCGAGCAGCACGAAGATCAGGCCGGCAAAAGCGACCTGCGTTCCGCTGGCAAGATAGGCCGCATTGCGACCAATCTTGCTGATCCGCTCGCTCATTTCAGTCCGAGCCAGCGCGATTTCCTGACGGACGAGAAGCGTCGTCTCGTCGCGAAGTTCTTTCAGCAAAGTGCCGATGCCAGCGGCCGAATCTGCGGTTCGCCTCGGTTCGACGTAGTGCGGGTCGTCGCGAAAGCGTGGATCGGCCGTCTCAGCCCGACGCTGGCGATCCGTTGAATCGATCATGATCTTCCTCCTCGGAAGCGGTATTTAGGGAGATGGGTCGAAGTCGCACTCAGCGGGGCCGCGGAGCGGAGCCGCCCGAATTTCGATCGCCGCTCTGGCTGGGCTGCGATTGGTTTCCTCGAGAGCTATTTCCCGCGGGAGTGGAGCAACTAGGGGACTGATCCGTCGACGGTTTAGGACTGGGCGAAGCACCGCTCCGCGGAGCACTGGTGCCAAGTGGCGACCCGGTCGCCGGCGGGGTCGTCGGCGGCGTTGCCGGGCGGCCCATGCTCGCTTGTCCGAGGCTTCCCTGTCCGGGTTGAGCCATTCCCGCCGAACCGGCCGCAGCCGGATTGCTGCCGACGGTCAATTCATGGTCGTGCGGCAACGGCGGAACCGGGCCCCGCTGCGCGCTGGGGTTCGCTCCAGTGGGCCTGCCCGCCGGCCCGCCGGCCGGCGGTTGGAAGCCGGCACTCTGATAGCGGGGCGGGCGGGCTTTGAGGAAGCGCGCCAAGGAGAGGCCGGCGACGAACAAGCCGCCGAGCACGAGCGTGGGATTGCGACGAACGAAGTGTTCAGCGTCCTCGAGCAGATCTTGGACCTGCGAGTCGCGAAGGTGGTTGCCCATCCCCTCGATCCGCTGAGCGAGCGAACGAGCCTGGGCGGCGAGCCGAGGATCATGGTGCTGTTCGAGGTCGTCGGCCGCACGCTGCAAGGCGCTGCTGACATCGCAGATCTTGGTCGCAAAACCGTTCTTCTGGGAATCGACCTGCTCGACCACCCGGTGCTTGACCATTCCGGCTTGCTCGATCGCCTGCTCGCGAACGAGCTCCGCGGTTTCCCGCGTCTGCCGGCGAACTCGCTCTCCTGCTTCAGCCGCCGAGCGTCGAACCTGATCACCGGCATGGGCAGCCTGCTGCCGGACGTGATCCTGCTCAGCCTTGGCTCGCTCGGTCGCGCTGCGAGCACCACCGTTTTGGTCAGCCTTGCCTTTCTCGATCGTCGTGGTGGTCGTTTCCAGTTCGATGTTGGTGCCGGCCGCTGGGTGCGATTGGTTCGTAGCGCGCGACTGGAAATCGTCCCGGTCTCGTGACGTCCCGTTCATCTGCCTTTCCTCCTGAGTGTGTAAATGGATGCGGCCTGACTCGTGGGCTCGCGTGTTCGGTCATTTACATGGGGAAAGTACAAATCCCGCGCCAAAAAGATCTGACCGGGAGTACAACCACAAAGTGCACGAAGGAAAGTTGAACCACGGACGACACGGATTGTGGGCTTTCGGACTCCCCCTTCATCCGCGTTCTCCGTGCTATCCGCGGTCCCACTCCTTTCCGTGCTTTTCCGTGTCCTTCCGTGGCCACCCTTCGTGCGCTTCCTGGTTGCACCCCCGGCCCGATCCGGACATGGACTCCGTGAGAGTCAGTAGATGCGCGGGGCGGTGGGAGCGCATGAAAAAACCCCACGGCGAGAGCGGCTCGCCGTGGGGTCGCAGAAAAGTTCGGAGTGCTGTCGCGATTAGAGCGCGTCGCCAGCCGGCACGAACTCTTTGAACGGCACGCTGCTGCTCTTGCCGCGGAGGGTCAGGTAGGCCTGATAGACGCGATAGTCGATCGACTCACTCACCCACCGGCTCGCGCCATCGGCAAAGCCGGCATTGACCCCGCCGTTGTGAGCCGAGGAGGGACGGGCCCACAACGGAGCGTCGGCCGACGTCATCTGTCCTTCCATCGCTTGCCAATTGATCTTCATGACCGATTCCGGTGCGGGTGCCAGCGTCGTGCCTTCGCTTTCGTCGCGGAAGTGGAAGACCATCCCCTGCATCACCTTCGCATTGGCTGCAGTCGTGCTCGAGCCCAGAGTCCAACGATTCCACGGTTGAGCCTGAAGGCTTTCGCTGAACAGGATCGTGTTGTTGCCGCCATCCTTGAAATCATCCATGCGGATCGTGGGCCCAACGGGACCGAGGGCCTCAGCCTTGTTATTGAATGCGCCGTTCGCCTTCGTCTCGACGTTCTTCAATTGAACTGCCGTCACTGCTCCATAGGTCGCAGGATCTCCAGCGTCGGTGCCATTTGCAGCCTCGGTGGGCCAGAAGCCGTTGTTCGAGATGTAGGTGTTCTGCGCAGCCTCTTGCGAGTCGAATGCGACTCCCGTGGCGCTTGCACAGACGAAGATCGGGATGTTCGGCACCGAGTTGATGTGCCAGCCGCCCACCGCGTTCGGCGTGTCGGTCGCATACAGCGGGTACTTGTCTTCGTTGTACCGCTCGTAGGTCGCTTGGGCGCCGAGGTTCGGCATCAGGGCGACGTGCCAGGTGCCGTACTTTTCGTGTGCGGTGGTGTAGGTGTTGTCCGGATCGCCGGGGTCGTTGGCACCGCTGAACGAGCCAAAGTGATTGATGTACCCGGGCAGCTTGCGATTGGTCGTCTCGTACGTCACCGCGGCCAGGGCGAGGTTCTTGACGTTGTTTGCGCACTCGGTCCGCCGGGCGGCTTCACGGGCGGCTTGGACCGCTGGAATCAAGAGGCCCATCAGGACGCCGATGATGCTGATAACGACCAGCAACTCGACTAAGGTGAAACCAGGACGAGAGCGTTTAGACATCGCACCACTCCGAAGAACTTGAGACAAGAAGGGACGGCCGGGGATGTGGGGCTGCAGAGCATCCCACCGCCAGAGGATTCGCCCCTAGTATGACACAAGCTGCTTCGCAAAGTCCAGCGTTTTCGCCCGAGCTGTAAACGTGCGCGATACCCTCCCCCCGGGCATTGGTCTCTACACAAGTCCAAGGGCTAGAAAAGGCACAGCCAATACCCTCCCCCCGGGAGGGTCGCGAGGAACGAGCGGGGAGGGTTTCCGCGACGGTGAGTTTCACTTGGGGCTATCGGTAGGGATCGCCCTCCCTCCCCTCGCTGACGCTCGACCCTCCCGGGGGGAGGGTGATGACAGGTCGTGCGACTTGTGTAGAGACCAGTTCCCGGGGGGAGGGTGATGGTGTGTGACCCGGGCTTTGGCTAGAGCTAGGCGGCCGCGGGCATGACTTCGTACTGCACCGCCTCGACGAGCTCGGCGGAAATCTGCTTCGCTTGCTCGCCGGCTCCCGCCAGCAAGGCCAGGTCGGCCAGCCGGGCGATGGTCCCCACGCGGCCTTCGGCGAGCTCGTGCAGTCGCACGATGGCCGCGTCCTTGAAAACTTCCTCGCGGGCGCCCGCTTGCGCCAGAGCGT
The DNA here is from genome assembly GCF_010367455.1 of Candidatus Laterigemmans baculatus. Lineage (GTDB taxonomy): Bacteria > Planctomycetota > Planctomycetia > Pirellulales > Pirellulaceae > Laterigemmans > Laterigemmans baculatus. Next base: position 133,996 of record NZ_WRPR01000112.1, read on the forward strand.
GGCGGATGTATCCCGCCGTATCGGCCAGGTCAAATGGATCGAGATCGATCCGCAGCGGGCAGCCTCCCACGGCCGCGGCGAGCGACAATGCATCGTGCGGCGAGCAGCCGATCACGGCGGTGAACCAGGGCGTTTCCGCAGCCAGTGCCCCGGCCGTCTCCGCGGCCAGCGTCGTCGCATCGTCGAGCAACCAGACGGTGCGGACACTTTGGCGAGCCGAGGCGGCGATCCGCTCGGAGACTTGACGGTACACGTCCCCCAGTCGACCGCTTCCCAGTCGCCCGCTCCCGAAGTGCGTGACTCCGAGATGCGTGACTCCGAGCCGCTGCGCCAGATGGACCAACAACTCCTCGGCCGAGCGATTGCGGGCCCCGGTGCGAACCATATCGACGGCCGTGTCCCCGAAGCCCGCCGAGACCGCGATCCGGTGGAGCAGCATCGTCCGCCCGGCGCCGGCCGGGGCGATCAGCAACCCGCTGCTGCGGCCCCCCGAGATCAGATAGTCGAGCCGCGCTAGCGCTTCCCGCTGCGGGCGACCCGCAAAAAAGTCATCGGCCAATTCCGGTCGCCCAAAAGGCATCCGGTGCAGTGACCAGTAGGCGTAGTGGGACATTTGCGAAAGCACCAGTACGAGTCGCCACCGAAGGCGCGGATCGAGCCAAGACGCGGAAAGACCGCGGCATAACTCCGACAATCGGCACGTCCCGCACGCCGCCTTGAAGGAAAGCCGGGGCCTCGAGGTACGGGTGAGCCACGGAAGGAAATACGGGTGAGCCACGGAAGGAAATGCGGGTGAGCCACGGAAGGAAATACGGGTGAGCCACGGAAGGACACGGAAGGTCACGGAAGAAAAGGAAAGAGGGAAGAGAAGAGGAGCGGCAAGAGGTGACGGCAGGAGGTGACGGCAAGAGGTGACGGCAGGAGGTGACGGCAGGAGGTGACGGTGATTGCTAGCTCCCTCTCCAGCCCGCTTCTCGCTGCTCCCCGCCCCTTCCTTGCTTCCTTGCTTCCTTGCTTCCGTGCTTCCGTGCTTCCGTGCTTCCGTGCTGTTCCGTGTCTTTCCGTGGCTCCTCTCCGCTCCCTACGCCTCCCGCTACCTCCTGTTGGGGTTGACTCGCAAGGCTCGGAATTGCGACTGGAAGCGGCGTGATGAACCCGTCCCGCCTAAGCCTCTGCCGCCGCTGCGTCAACTTCGCCTGGCTCTGCTGCGCGGTCGGGCTGGTTGGGTGCATGCTCGGCGGCTGCGCGCAAGTTCCCGCCGGTAACTCGCTGCTCGATGGGGCGCTGCTGGAGAGGACGGCCGCGGCGGGCGAGGCGGTTCTCGAGGTTCCGGTCCCGTCGCACGAGCGGCTGTGGCGGATCGAGCAGGCGGTGCTGCCGTATGTCGAGTGGGATCAGCGACGAGTGACGGTCCGCAATGTCCGCCAATGTCGCTGGCGGAGCGAGGAGTCGAAGGAGGTCCGGCACGCCGACTGGCAGTTCGCTTGGGGCGATGTGCAGGGAGTTGATTTCGTCGTCGCTCCGTTTCGCGACATGCCGCTGCTAGCCCACACGATGCTCAGCTTCCGGCTGGCCGACGGTCGCTGCTTGGGGCTCTCGGTCGAAGCTCGCCTGGAGCGGGGCGAGACGTACTCGGTCGTCGCCGGAGCGGCTCGCCAGTTTGAATTAATGTATGTGCTGGCCGACGAACCCGACCTGTACGGGCTCCGCGCCGAAGTCCGCCGCGACGACCTGTACCTCTACGAGACTCGCGCCACGGGAGCGGCGGCCGCCCGCTTGCTCCGCGATGTTTTGCAGCGCGTCGACCAGCTGGTCGCCGAGCCCGAGTTCTACGATTCGCTGTCGAACAACTGCACGACGAACCTCGTACAACACCTCAACCGCACGCAGCTGGGGCAAGTGCCGGCTGATTGGCGGAGTCAGTTGCCCGGTCAGAGCGATCGGCTCGCCCACTCGCTCGGGCTGCTGAAGACGACGCTTCCGTTCGAAGAGGCACGGCGGCAGGCCTGGGTCTCCAGCCGCGTCCGCCAGCATTTAGGAGCCCCCGAGTTCTCGCAGAAAATCCGCCAGAGTTCCAACGCGGCTATTGCATCAGCCGCCGGGCGCTAGCCCCCGGTTTCTAAAAAACGCCGTGACAACCGGACGCTAGCGCGTGGCGGCTGATGAGCTGGACATTGCTGAAGAAGTTCTGAATCACGAAAGTTGCGTGAAGATGCGGGCGGTTTTGCGTTTCGCTCTTGACGGCTCCTTTGCAAAGATTATCAAACAAGTGTCTCGATCGACTTGGCTCCCTTGATTGCTCCCATGCAGCTGTTTGCCGCCCGCATCGCCCTCCTCGCCTATCTGGTTGGTGGCTTAGCCATCCCAGCGGCGCACCAGTATGGGTGGGTGCACGCGGCGGCGGGAGTTCCGCATCAGGGCCATGCACACGGAAGCCACTTCCACGCGGGCCACTCGCACGCGGGCCACTCGCACGAAGCTCCCTGCCACGATCAGGCGTCAGCGACGGCCAGTGATGGTGCGGCCAGTGATGGTGCGGCGGAGTCCTCGGCGACTCGTGACTGCTGCCCCACGGCGAGCGATCGAGACCACTGCTCAGCGATTGCGGCAACCGTCCCTCAAGACGCGGCGTGCGGCGACGACTGTGCCGTGTGTGGCTTTACCGGGTCGGCTCAGACGCCGCTGGCCGAGCCGCTGCCGATGCTCCCTCCGGTACCGCAGCTTCAGGCGGCACTGGCTGCGAGCGGCCCTGGGTTCAGTGCCGCGGATCTCCGTGGGGACCGGCTGCGGGGCCCTCCTGGCGACGTGATTTTGGTTTAGTCCATTCGTCTTTCCAAATCACGTGAGTTTCCTGAGATGTCTGTACGCCGAGTTTCTGCGCGCCGCGCCTTTACGCTGGTCGAGTTGTTGGTGGTGATCGCCATCATTGGAGTGCTGGTCGGATTGCTTCTGCCAGCGGTGCAAGCGGCTCGCGAAGCCGCCCGCCGGATGAGTTGCCAGAGCAATCTGCGGCAACTCGGAATCGCCCTGCACAACCACCATGACACCTACGGCTACTTTCCCGATGGCTGGGATGCGATCGACGAGCATCATGAGCCCGGCTGGGGCTGGGCCGCGGGCTTGCTGCCGTTCATGGAGCAGCAGCCGGGGCACGATCTGATCAACTTCAACGAGCCGATCGAGACGCCCGAGCACAGCCCGGTGCGGACGATGACGGTTAGCAACTTCATGTGCCCGAGCGACATCGGGCCGAGCATTTTTGCGATCGCCGAGGGAGACGGGCTGCACGGCCACGGTCACGGTCACAGCGGGATCGGGTCGCTCGAAGACGACGACCACGACGACCACGATCACGAGCACGGACCCTCCCACGCCGACGAGGGGCTCCACCCGCTGTTCGAGATCGCCAAGTGCAACTACTCGGGCGTGTTCGGCACGTTCGACCTCCATGAAAATCCCTTCAAGGGCGACGGGCTGTTCTACGCCAACAGCCAATTGCGGATGCGGGACATCGTCGACGGCACCAGCACGACGCTGATGGTCGGCGAGCGGAGCAGTCGCTTGGGAGGCACGATCTGGCACGGGGCGATCCCCGAAGCGAACGAGTTCGAAGCCCGGATCGTCGGCGTCACCGACCACACGCCGAACCATCCGGTCGGGCACTTCGAGGACTTCAGCAGCTACCACCGAGGCGTCACCGGGTTCGTGATGGGCGACGGTTCGGTCCGGCACTTGAGCGACAACATCGACCTGGCGGTCTACAAGGCGCTGGCCACCCGCCAAGGCTCGGAAGTGGTCGACAGCACGAAGTACTGAGGACTGCGTGCTGCGTACTGGCAGGGCTGGTTGCAAACCTTTCTCGCGGGGCTATCTTCGACCGCTTGTTCGAACGTCACCCGCGAGGAAGCAAAGATCATGAGTCAGGCGTATGGCAACGGAAAGCCGGGAGTAGCCGCTTTCCTGGAGCATCATTACCGGCATTTCAATGCTCGGGAAACGATCGACGCAGCCCGCGGCTATCGCCAGTTCATCGACGAGGGAGGCAAGATGCTGGTCAGTTTGGCGGGCGCGATGAGCACCGCCGAACTGGGGCTGTCGCTCGCCGAGATGATTCGCGCGGGACTGGTGCATGCGGTCAGTTGCACCGCCGCCAACCTGGAAGAAGACATCTTCAACTTGGTGGCTCATGACGAGTACCGGATCATCCAGGACTGGCGGGCGCTGTCGGCCGAGGACGAGGTGAAGCTGCTCGAAGAAGGCTTTAACCGCGTCACCGATACCTGCATCCCCGAAACGGTCATGCGGAACATCGAAGCCCGCTTGCTGAAGCTGTGGATCGAAGCCTGCGAGCAGAATGAGCCCAAGACGCCGGCCGAGTTCATGTTCCGCTTGCTCGACGATCCCGAGCTCGAACAGCACTTCCAGGTCGACTCCTCCGCCTCCTGGGTGCTGGCGGCCAAGGAAGCCGGCATTCCCGTCTTCGTCCCCGGATTCGAAGATTCGACGCTCGGCAACATCTTCGCCGCCCGCGTCTACGAGGGGGTTGTTCCCTCGCACAGCGCGTACATCAGCGGCACCGGACAGATGGAGCGGCTGATTCGTTGGTATCGCGAGACGAGCGACGAGTCGAAGATCGGGTTCTTTCAGATCGGCGGCGGGATCGCGGGCGACTTTGCCATCTGCGTCGTCCCGCTGCTCAATCAGGATCTCAAAGCCGACATCCGGATGTGGAGTTACTTCTGCCAGATCAGCGACGCGGCGACCAGCTACGGCGGCTACAGCGGGGCGGTCCCCAACGAGAAGATCACCTGGGGCAAGCTCGACGCCGAGACGCCCAAATTCATGATCCAGAGCGACGCCACGATCGTCGCGCCACTGATCTTCGCCTACCTGCTCGGGTGGTAGGTAGCAGGTAGCAGGTAGCAGGCACGCGGTTCCCATTCGTACTCGTACTCGTACTCGTACTCGTACTCGTACTCGTACTCGTACTCAGCGGAGCGGTACTCGTACTCAGCGCAGCGGTACTCGGAGGCAGCCCGGACAAAGGATTCGAGTACGAGTACGAGTACCGCTGCGCTGAGTACGAGTACGAAAAGAAAGTTCTGCCCGTAACCTGCTCCCTGAACCCTCTCCCTAAGCTTTCCGGATGAAGTGTTCGGCGTAGCTGCGGACGTGGGTTCCGTTGAGCACGTGGACCATCCGCAGTTGGCTGACTTCGGCGTCGCTGAAGGCGCTCAGCGGGACGTGGACCAGTTGTTTGCGGAAGCGGCGGGCGAGCCTCCGCCAGCCGGCTCCCGGCGGCAGCCAGCTGAGCAGCGCGACTTGCCGGCTACGGCCATGCATGCAGGCGGCCGCCAGGAGCCGTTCCTCAAGCGTTTCGGCGAAGTCGAGCCGCCGGTCGTTCCAGATGTCGTGGATCATGCGGGGCGGGTAGAGGAACATCGCGCCCCCGTAATTCGCCAGACAGATCCCTGGGCCGACGACCTCGCGGCGGAAATCGCTGGCGTAGAAGGCGAGCGTCGATTCCTCCTCGTGCTCGGCGAACCAGGTCGTCCGCCAGGGATAATCGCGGGGGTCGGCGGGGCTGTCGAAGAGCATCACGCAGGCGTCGAGCGAGCCGCGGTCGGGCGGGATGACTTTGACGTAGATCTCCCCTTCGTACCAATGCCGCAGCGTGTCGCGGATGTCGATCCCGTCCTTGACGCTGGTGGTGAACTTCTCGGTCCGCGCCAGGTCGGCTCCGGTGATCGCTCTCGCGCGGTCGAAGACGCGGGTCCGAAATCGCTCGATGCGACTGTCTTCGGGCGGGTAGCTGCACTGGCCGAGCGGGTTCCACTGGTACCGCCAGCGACGCTGCTCGTCGCTCGTCGGTCGCCGCTGCAGCTCGACCGTTTGCCAAGTCGTCGCCGGGCCCGCTAGGCGGCTGACCAGCGGCACGATTTCACCATCGGGCAGCCGCGCTTGATCGATCCCGAGCGTCACTCGCGGCGCGTCGAGCGGAGGTTGTTCATAGGGATAGCTCCGCGCAGTCTCGACGACATGCAGCGCGAACTGGTCGCCGAGAATCTGTTTGCTGGCGGTCACGATCGTGTACAGATCGGGCGTCATCCGGCGATGCAGCAGCGACAGGTTGCGGATGTACTTGAGGCACTGCGAGAGCAGCAGCGGCGTGATCCGCCGAGCCCGCTTGCCGAGGTCGGCTCGATAGGCATCGCGGGCGGCCACGAGCAATTCCTTGACGCCGTCGACCGAGAGGTTCTCGTCATCCTCGAGCTCCGCCCGCGCCCGCTCATACAAGCCGGTGATGAATGGCAGCTCGCCAAACAAAAACATCAGCGAGCGGGGAGCAAGCTCGTACGCCACCGGTCGCTCGACCGGATCGGGCTCCGGACAAGCCTCCGCGCCCCGCAGTGCGTCCGCTTCGCGATACGCCTCTCGCAGCCAAGGCCACTGCAGAACGCTGCTGATCACCAAGATCCGCGCGTGCGTTTTCTCTAGCTCTCGGAGCTGCCTCGCCATGTAGACAATGCGATCGCGCGATTGGCGGTCCGGCGGCTTGGGGATTCCCGGCAGCAGCGCCGCGGCAAACCGCTCGGGGGAAACCTGCCGCAGCGCGTAGGGATCGGGCATCGAGGCCGAGAGGGGCAGAAACCGATCGGTATCCAGATCGATGTACGCCCGCGGGATGTGCTCGCCCATCGCCGCGCGGATCCCCATGATCACCGGCTGGCAGGGATCGATCGGCACATAGCTCAGCGGCAGCGAGTCGCGTTCATCCTCCTCGTCCTCCTCGTCGTACTCGCCCCCCATCCCCGTCGCCGGCTCCCCGTTCCACTCGCGATACTCGATCTCCGCTCGCCCCGGCTGGATCACGATCGAGGGATTGGGGAGCTCGAGGACCGCCTGCTCGACCGGCTCGCGAAACGACTCCGGCAGCGGGACCGCCACGCAGTCAAAGTCGTGCTCGAGCATCCAGCGGCGGACGAGCAGGGCGCATTGACCGCTGCCGTGAATGATCGGCAGCGCCGTAATCCGCGGGCTGATCTTCAACAATGGAGGAGTGCGGTGCATCGGCGAGTCCGCTGAAAATCAAGCGGCGCCACATCTCGAGGCGCCGAAGCGAGGGTCGCTGGCGAGCTTCCGGACAGCACGAGCGGAGGCGACGGCAAATGCCAGCGACGAAAATCGATGGAGCCAGTGTATCGTCTTCTCCGAGCAAGCGACCAGCCGCCCGGCTTGCCCCCTCCGCACGAAGGGTGAGATCGGCGTCTCAAGATGAGACACTGCGGCCCCTGCCGCTCTCTAGCATCCACCACGAGCGACTCGCTCCAGCCAGCCGATGTGGGAGAGCAGGTGTGGGAGTGCGGGAAGCGTTGCGGAAACGTTTTGCCAGCATTCTACGGCTCCTGCCTTCCCCTTCCCCCCGCCAGCACTGAGCGGCTGCCGCTTCGCAGGTCTGCCTGCTCGTCCGATGGCATGATCCTTGCATTTACTACACTCCGCAATTAAATCGAAACTGTATCCGGCGTGGCAGATAACCCAATCATGGCAGGGACCAAGGCGATGAACTCTCTCTTCCAGCGATCGACGGTAGGTGCCGCCTTGATGGTGGCCATGGCGATTCCGGCCTCGGCTCAAGAGGCTGCTCAACCCGCCCCGCCTCCCCCGCCCCAGCCGGCTGCGGCCGATGGAGTGGTCCCGGCGGTGCCTGAAGCAGCGGCACCCCTGCGGCGGGACCGGCGAGCTCAGGCAGCGGCAATCGCGGCCGAAGCTGGCTACGCCCCCGCAATCCGCTACCCGGATCAGTCGATGAGCTTTCTCGACCACAGCAGCACTTTTGCCGAGGGTTATCTGCGAGGGGCGGGTCAGTTGGCGCGAGGCCTAGGAGCGGCGAACCTCGACAACTCGCTGGCCGCCATGAACTATCAGGAGGCCTATCGGCGGTCGCTTGAAAATTCGCTCCGCTACGCCGAGACCTACTATGCTCGCCGTGACCTGTGGTTCGACTACCAGGAGGCGACGCGGCGAGAACCGCTCTCGATGGAAGGCTATCGCCGGATCGCCGAAGCGGAAGGCGCGGATCGCCTGACGGCCGAGCAAATTGACCCGGAGACGGGCAAGATTCGTTGGCCGGCGCTGCTCGAAGCCGACGTTCTCGAGCCGTACCGGGTGACGGTCGAAGAAGCCCTGGCGAACCGCTCGGTGAATGAAGTCGGACTCGGCAGCCGCACCTATGAACGCGTGCGGCGATCGGTCGAAGCGATGCGGTCGATCCTCGATCGCAACAAAAAGTCGCTCCCGAGCCACCTGTATGTGAACGCGACGCAGTTCCTCGACAGCGTCCAGTTCGAGTCGCGGTTCGCCCCGCCCGGCGCTGAAAACACCGCTGCCGAGGACGTTCCCCCCGCGACCCCGCCGCGACCCGAGTGATCCGCGGAGCGTCGGCTCAAGCGCCCCTTGCATAATACCCTCCCCCCGGGAGGGTCGAGCGTCAGCGAGGGGAGGGAGAGCAATCCCACACGATAAGCCCCGAGTAAAATCCGAGGTTACGGATACCCTCCCCGCTCGTTCCTCGCGACCCTCCCAGGGGGAGGGTGTTGTTGCGGGTTTTCTGAACGAACGCTAGCGCGTGGCGGCTGATAAATGTTTCGCACGCCCGCGTCGACTCCGCTCAGCACGCCACGGGTGCTGCCCAGGGATTCTTCCAGTCGCCCCAGCCGGCTAAATAGCGCGAGTAGGCTTCGCTCTCCGCAGCCCGGTCGCTGATCCACTCCTTGCACTGGGCGACTAACTCATGCTCGCGCTCGAGCGTCAGTTCGCCTCGCAGGACCGCGCACCGCAGAAAGACGAAGTAGGTGTCGAGGACGTCGCAGCGGCAGTAATCGCTGATGCCTTGGCGGTCGCCGTCGTTGTGCATGTCCTGCACCATGTGGCCTTCGACGCACATCTTGCCCGGCTTGCCGATCAGCTCCGCGGCCAAGTTCAGTCCGCCGGTGAACCGCGTCGCTCCGCAATTGGTCAGCACGTCGAGCAGATCGAGATGGCAGTGGGAGTTGAAACGATTGCGAGGTTGGTCGAACGATTTGGCTTTGGGCCGGAACCAATTGGGGAGCGAGCAGCCATAGCGGAAGGCAGCGAGCTCCATCAGCGGCATGTCGAACGTGCGGCCGTTGAACGAGACCCAGGTCGGCTGGTTGTAGGCATCCCAGCCTCGCCAAAACTGCTGGGTCATGACGTGCGAGCGGAATTGCGGTTCGTCGAGCGAGACGAGATCGAGGAAGCGAAAGTCGGAAGCCACCTTGGCAACCACGATCGCCACGGGGACCTGGAAGGTGTAGGGAATGAAATCCCGCTTGCCATCGGACTCGGCCAGCAGATCGGCGCGATACCGCTCGATCGCTTCAGCCGGTTGCAGGTCGTCTCCCGGATAGCGGATGTTGGCGATCAACTCGCCGTCCGCCGCGCTTTCGACGTCGAAGACAAAGTAGCTCACGTCGTCACACTGGCTCATCGGACACGGGGCTCCGCGGATTTCAAAAGTCGTGGATAATCAGTTGGCGTGAATCTGGTCCAGTGATTGTAACAGCGTCTCGATTGGAGCCCGATGTGGCTAGCACTCCCGAATCCGCCCGCACTTCCAATTCTGCCCCACTCTCTGAATCTCCCCGCCCGGCGATCAACCGCCAACGGCTGTTGGAGAATTTTCTTCAGTACGTGCGGGTCGAATCGACCGCCAATCCGGATGCTAGCGGTTATCCGAGCAGCCCCGGGCAACGGGAGCTGGGGCGGCTGTTGGCCGAACAGCTCGCCGAGTTGCCGCTGGAGGATGTCCATCAGGACGAGCATGGTTTGGTCTGGGCCACGATTCCCGCCACCGCGGGCCGAGCGGGCGGGCAAGCAGCGGGCGGACCAGCAGCGGGCGGACCAGCAGCGGGCGGGCAAGCAGCGGGCGGCAGCGGGCCGGCGACCGTCGCTCTGATCGCCCACCTCGACACTTCCCCCGAAGCGGCTGGCAAGAATGTTCGCCCGCAGGTGATCGAGTCGTACGCGGGAGGCGATATCGAGCTCGAAAGCGGAGCCAAGATCGCTGTCGACGCCGCACCCGAGCTTCGGGAGCTCGTCGGCCACACGTTGATCACCAGCGACGGCACCACGCTGCTCGGTGGCGACGACAAAGCGGGAGTGGCGATCATCATGGAGCTGGCGCGGCACCTGAGCGAACATCCCGAGCTGCCGCACGGTCCGGTGAAGATCCTGTTCACCTGCGACGAGGAGATCGGTCGCGGGACTGAAAAGATCGATCTGCAGAAACTGAACGCCACCGTCGCCTACACGATCGATGGCGGCGGAGCTGGCGAGCTGGACGTGGAAACGTTCTCGGCCGATGCGATGAAAGTCGCGTTCACCGGCCGCAACATCCATCCGGCGATCGCCAAAGACCGGATGGTCAATGCGCTCCGAGCGGCTTCCGAGTTCGTAGCCTCTCTCCCTCGCGATCGCCAAGCTCCAGAGGTCACCGACGGGCGGGACGGGTTCGTCCACCCCTATCACTTCGAAGGCGGAGTCGGTCGTGCCGAAGTTCGCTTGCTGCTGCGGTCCTTTGATACGGCCGAACTCGAGCGGCAAGCGGCCGAGGTCCGCGCGGCGGTCGACCGCACCCAACAAGCGTTCCCCGGCCTCGACTGCCAGATCGAGGTCACGCGGCAGTATCGCAACCTCAAGGAGGGACTTCAAAAACTCCCCGAGGCGGTGCAGCTCGCCCGACAAGCGATGTTAAATCTGGGCCGCAAGTGCGAAGAGACAATCATTCGAGGTGGGACCGACGGCTCGCAGTTGACCGAGAAAGGGCTGCCGACGCCGAACCTCTCCAGCGGTCAGCACAACATCCACTCGCTGCACGAATTCGCCAGCCTCGACGAAATGGTCGCGGCCGTGGAGCACCTGGTCGAACTGCTCCGCCTCTGGAAGACGGAGTACTGAGTACTGAGTACTGAGTACTGAGTCGGCCTACGGTAGCCAGAGGGCTGGTCCGCTGCCGCGACGGCGGGCTTTGATTCGCACGTAGGGAGCGATGTAGCGGGCGCGGTCGGCAAACGAACCGTGCTCGGCGTCCTCTTTGGCGTGCACCGGTTCGACCAAGTCCTCAATGACGAATCCCGCTCGGCAGATGCCCCCGATGATCTGCTCCCAGCGATGCAGGAATTCGGTCGCTCCCGATTCGCGCAGCCTGGCCGCCGAGCTGCAACTCTCGGTCGGCGGCGGAACCGGCGCTTCGCGGTAGTAAGTGTGCCGTAGCTGGTAACCGCCGGTGGGCTGGGGATCGATCGAGGCCTGCAGGCTCACCGGCTGCTTGTGCTGGCTGACGTACAACCCGCCAGGACGCAAAACGCGGGCGACTTCGGCGAATACCGGGGCGACGCGGCGGACGTAACAGGTGCTGACCGGGTGAATCACCAGATCGAATTCACCGTCCCGCAGCATCGGCAGATCGTCCATCGTTCCGCGTATCGCACGGATCGATAGCGAGCGCTCCTGGGCCACGGCGCGGTCCAGTTCCAGCATCGCCGGACTCAGATCGACCACCGTCACTGCGGCACCGGCGGTCGCATAGAGCGCACTGTGGCGACCACCTCCCGCAGCCAGGCAGAGGACTCGCCAGTTGCGGATGTTTCCGCCGAGCCACCCTAAGGGATCGACATGCGCCAGGGGGTCTGCCAGTTCGGCATCGCTAGCGGGCTGGCAGAGCGGCCGCCGCTGTTCGACCATCCGGTCCCACGCTCGCCGGTTCGCCTCGAGCACCGCCGCATCCGGAGCGGAAGCATCGGGCGAAGAAGCATCGGGCGAAGAAGCATCGGGTGGCGCTGGGTGGTCGGGATTCACGCCGGCGATTTTGTAAAAACGAGATTAAGTTTGCAAGCGACGAGCAAACTGCTCTGGAGCGCGCCGCAGGGTCAAAGCGGAGCGCCGGGCACAACTGTGCGTCGCGGGGCTGCGCTACCATCAGGAGCGAAACGCAAAACGGCTCGTGAGCCGCCCTCGGGTGAGGGTGCTCCGAGCCGTCGCTGCGGATGGTCATCGGGTCGCTAGTTCCAGAAAGTAGGACTCAGGCTGCGTGTCCGCCGCACAGGGCTTCGACCAGGTTCTCGAAGCGGTTCTGAGCTTCGCGGCGACGTGCGATCCGCTCTTCCAAACCCCAGGACGCCCGAATTTCGCGGACGCGGCGATAGATTTCTTCCGGGCTCGGCCCGCAATCCCCACTCCCCTCGCGGAGGCTCTCATAGTGAGACGGAACGGTCGTGAAAGAGACAGCGGTGGGGGTGGTGGTCAACATGGCATTCTTCCTGATTTACCAGAGCAAAGGGGGATAATCTCGGCCTGTCCAATCTCCAGTGGACCGGTGGGACTGACGGCGAGCCGCCGAGGTGGGCGGTCCTGTCAGTCACCTCCCCCATCAAGCAACGGTTATGCCAATTAATTCGGCTGCGCGGGTTTTCCCCAGATTTCTTCCTCAAAGCCTCGCTGGTCCCACGGCTCGCGGTGCGGCAAGCGGAGGATCGACAGCTCGTCGTTCCGCTCCCCGACCAGGATCGAAACCAGTTCCCGCCAGACGTGCCGCGGGCAGCTCCCCTTGAGATCCACGTACTGAATCTGCGGGCCGAGATCGTAGAGCATCCCGTCGAGCTGCCATCGGCCAGCTCCTTCCCCCTGCTCCCGGTGCTCGCCGCGCCAGGCGAACGAGCCGTCCCACTCAAAGTGCAGTCGCTCGATCTGCTCGAGCCGCACCGCCACGTCCTCAAAGCGACTCGGCAGGGGGCCGCCGCCGGGCCCGTAGAGATAAATCGCGAACGGCTTCATCGTCCCTCTCCCCGCTCAGCGATCCGCATCCGAACCATTTGCTTCGGAACCGGCCGCATCGGCGTCCACTTCAGCAGCCAGCCAGCGAAGGTAACCGTCGCTGCCGCCAGCGACCGGGATCATCAGGATCTCCGGCTCGTCGTAGGGATGCGCCTCGCCCAGGTACGCGATCGCCTGCCGAGCGGCGGCCGCGGTCGTCTTGAGGGTCAACCGGAACTCGCTCGCCTGTTCGATCTCGCCCGCCCAGCGGTAGACGCTCGCGAGCGGGCCATCGATCTGCACGCAGGCAGCCAAGCGACGCTGGACGAGCCCCTGCGCGAGCGTCTCGGCGGCAGACTTTTCCGCGACCGTCGTGACGATCTGAACGGCGTCGAGGTGAGTCATGGTCATCCTTTCCAGTGCGTCAGGCGGAGCGGACCGTCAGCCGCATGCCCTGTTTTTTGATCACGCGGACGGCCGCATCGGCGGCAATGTATTCCCCTTCGGTCGTGACGTCGACGACGTCCTCGGCGAACTCCGCTTTGCCGCTCGGTCGCAACGGCGAAACCGTACGCCCGAGGTCGCCGACGCCGATCCGTTGCCAGGCGGGGGGCATCGCGGTCGGCTCTTTCTTGTTGCCACTCTCGAGCCACTCGCTTTCGGCTCCGGAGTCGCTGGCCGCGGGGGTGCCTTGCGGCGCGGGCGGTTCGAGCACCAGCCGCCGAAACAACGGCAGCGAGGTGAGCGAGTCGGCGGCAAGGAAGGCAACCACCACCGCCCCCAGCAAGGCTGCACACACCGCCACGACGGTCGTGGCCAGGTCAAACCAGTCTTGCCCGGACTGCGGCAGCAGCACCCGTCGCGAAGCCATCACCAGCGAAAAAGCCAGCAAGCCGATGCCCGCGATTCCCGCCACTCCGAACCCGGGAAACACGAACACTTCGGCAGCGAGGAAACCCAGGGCCGCGAGGAACAGGATCACCTCCAGCCAACCGGCGGTGCCCCCCAAAAACCGGCTCCAAAAGAACAGCGCAAAGCAAAGTGCGGAGACGAGGCCACCGATCCCCAGCCCCGGAGCCCAGAGCTCCACCCCGAGGGCGATCAGACCGATCAGGATCAGCAGCGCGGCGACCCAGCCCGAGTTGAGCAGATCGACCGTCCTGTCGACCCAGGTCCGCTCCAGACGCGTCACCGGGCGGACCGCGTTGAGCCGGTCGAGGGTCTCGTCCAGCCCTTCGCTGGTCGCCTCCGCCAAACCCAGCTCCACCGCTCGCGAGCCGCTGACGGTCAGGAAGGTCCCCTCGCGCGATTCGAACACCGGTGGCCCCCGCCGCCACTGCTCTTGGTCGGCCATCGATTCCCATTCGGCTTCGGTAACGTACCGCTGGCGGCCGTCCTCGAGGTGCGTTAGCGAATAAACCGTGACGTCTTTGTCGACCATCGCTTCGGCCAGCGCCGCCGGTCGCCCCTGGGCTTCGGCGAGCGTCCGGATCGAGGCGACGACCGGACTCCGCTGCTTCTCTTCGACGTACTGGAAGGGAGAGAAGGGACCGCCGATGATCACCCCCACGTCGCCGAGCTGAGCCTCGGGATGCATCTCGATGCGATCGCAAGCCAGCGCGATCATCGCCGCCCCGCTGTGCGCGTTCTGGCGAATGTAGGCCACCGTCTCGACATCCTCCGCCTCGCGGATCAGGGTCACGATCTCAAACGTCGTATCGAGCCGTCCCCCGGGACTGTCGATCTCCAGCACGATCAACTCCGCTCCCGCTTCCCGGGCCTCGGCGAACTTTCGCTCCAGAAATCCCCGCAGATTCGGCTCGATCACCCCCTCGAGCGGAATCACGAACGTTTTCGGGCGAGCCATCGCCCCGGCGGCCGGCGGGGCAGCCTCGGCAGCGGCCGGTTCCGCAGCAGCGGCCGATTCCGCAGCAGCGGCCGATTCCGCTGTGGGGGCCGGTTCCGCTGTGGGGGCCGGTTCCGAAGCAGGGGGCTGGGCCGCAGCGGGGGAAGACGAGCTGCACGCTGCGAGGATGGCGAGGGCGAACAGCAGGCACGGCGAGAGCCGGAAAGCGAGCAGCATGGCGGAAGCTCGTGAAGGGGTGACGGTGAGCGGGCGGTTGGCCGACGCTCAGTGGCGTCGCCAGAACACCGGGAAGATCAGCACGAGGATGCTGAACACCTCGACGCGGCCGAGCATCATCAGCCACACGAACCACAGTTTGGCTCCTTGGCTGAACCCGGCGTAGTTCCTGGTTCCTCCCACGACCCCCAGTCCGGGGCCGACATTGTTTAATGTAGCGGCCACCGCGCTCGCCGAGTCGAGCAGTTTTTCGCCGAGCATGCTGCGGATCATCTCCCGCTCGATCTCCACCGCATGCGCTTCGGTCGGTGCGGTGGGGGTGATCAGCGTCAGCTCGCCGGTGTCGTCGCGGGCCACGCCCCACGTCGTATCGGGCTCAAACGTGATCAGCAGCATCCAGGAGGCGATGAAGATTGCCAGGATCAAACAGAAGTAGACCAGGATGTTCCGCGTCAGATCGGGATCTTCGACCGGCTGGCCGCCGACCCGCAGCAGGCGACGGACGCGCGGGTGGTGAGCCTGCTCGATCTCGAGCCGGAGGATTTTATAAAACAGCACATGGCGGATGACCTTCATTCCCCCCCCGGTGCTGCCCGCACAGCCGCCGATGAACATCAGCAGCAAGAGTGCGCCGCGGCCAAAATTGTTCCAGACGTCGAAGTCGGCCGTGCCATAGCCGGTCGTCGTCAAGATCGACACGACCTGGAACAATCCGAAGCGGAGGGCCTCGGTGGCGTCGCCAAAATGGGGATCCCCGTACCGCATTCCAAAGAACATGATGCCGATCGTCACCACGACGATGATCCCGATGTAGGTCTGGAACTCGACGTCGCGGAGCAGCCGCATCGGTTGGCCGACGGCGGTCAGATAGAGCAACGTAAAGTTCGTCCCCGCCAGGACCATGAACACGATCGTGGTGTATTCGATCAGCGGACTATTGAAGGCACCCAGGCTGAGGTTGTAGGTGCTGAAGCCGCCCGTGGCCATCGTGGCGAAAGCGTGGCAGATCGCGTCGAACCCGGTCATGCCCTCGAGCCGGTAAATCGCCGAGAGAACGATGTTCAGGCCGATGTAGATCGCCGCGAAGACGAGCGCGGTGTGCTGCATCCGCGGCATGCTCCCTTCCTTGGTCGGACCGGGCATCTCGGCCCGCATCATCGCTTTTCCCGCCGAGCCCTGGCCGAGAATCGCGACGAACAACACGACGATCCCCAGCCCGCCGAGGAAGTGCGTGCTGCTCCGCCAAAACAGGATGCAGTAGGGGACCAGGTCCGGATTCTCTAAATCGGTCAGCACCGTCGCCCCGGTGGTGCTAAAGCCCGACTGCGATTCGAACAGCGCCTCGATGATCGTGATCGGTCGCTGTTCGGCGACCATCGTCCCGCTCAGGTAGTAGGGAAGCCCGCCGAAGATCGTCGCCAGCACCCAAGAGAGTCCGACCACGGCCATCGCTTCCTTGCGATACAGCGGCCCCCGAGCCGCTCGCCCGGTCCACCAGAGAGTTCCCCCGACCATCCCACAGATCGCCATGCTGCCGAGCAGCCCCAGGACGCCGGCCCACTCCACATGCTCGTTGGGGAGCGGTGCGGCGAGCGTGCGGTTGGAGAGCGCCGGATGGGCCCAGGGGAGGCTGAACACCATCGAGCCGCCGATCAAGAGGCAGACGATCCCCACCAAGCGGCTGAGCAGCAGATAGTTCATGCGGCCAAACGGGAGCGGGAGGGGGAAGGAAACTGCAGATGTTGTCGGTCTTCCTCCGGTTCCGATCTAGGGGGGACCCTTCGCTACCGCCCGAGCTCCACCGGGTCTGCCTCGACCGGATTCGACCCGGCGAGCCCCCAGCCGAGCACGAACCCGAGCCCGCTGGCCACCGTCGCCGCCAATTCATGCGGCAGCGGAACTCCCCGCGGCTCGAGCCACGGCTCGAAGAAAATCTCCCAGCCGAGCAGCATGTGCAGGCTCCACAGCCCGATCCCAAAAATCATCGAAAGGATCGCCGCGGTGGCCGGTGCACGGCGGGTCCGCAGCCCCACCAGGAACGGCACGAACAAACCCACCAAGGCCATCGAATACGAGCCCTGGACCAGCTCATACGCTCCTTCGCCGCTGTACGAGAGCCACGCCGAGGCGATGGCGACCGCGAGGATCGAGGCACGCTGCAGCAGCAACAGTGACTGCTCCGACGGTTTTCGCCCCAGCTGACGGCGCAGCAGCGGCTCGACCAAGTTGTGGGCCATCACCGCCGACGGAGCGAGCACGGCGCTGACGATCGTCGAGAGCACGGCCGAGACGATCGCGAGGAAGAACACCAGCAGCAGCAAGGGGCTCAGCAAGCCGCTGGCGACGACCATCACCACGTCTTCCAGCTCCCCGGTCGCCTCCGGCAACAGCAGGTGGGCGGCCATCCCCGTCCCGACCGGCAGCACGCCCATCAGCAGATAGCCGCCGCTGGCCCAGAGGCACGCCTTGGCGGCGATGCGGTCCGAACCGGCCGAGAAAATCCGCTGCATCAAATCCTGCATCGGCAGATTCCCCAGAGCCCCAATCGCTAAAGCCGAGAGGGCGGTCAGCGTGTCCCGCCAAAACGTCTCGGGATCAGCGATCCGCCACCGCTCCTCGGCGGTGTCATTCCACAGCCGGTCGACCCCGGAGAGCGGTTGCCCGCTGCCGAGCTCGACCAGCACCGCCCACCCCAGGATCAGCAAGCCGAGCAGGATGAAACCGATCTGCACCGCGTCGGTCCAGGTGATCGTCCACATCCCGCCGAGCAACGTGTAACCGGTGCCGAACAGGGCGACCAAGCCGATCCCCACCTCTTTGGGAATGCCAAAAAATGTCTCGAGCAGCTGAGCCAGGGCGACGAACTGGGCTGCGACCCAGCCGAAATAACTCGGGACCAGGATCAGCGAGGAGACGATCTCGGCCCGCTTCCCAAACCGACGGAAAAAAAAGTCGGGGACCGTCAGCAGGTTCATCCGCCACATCGGCCCGGCCACGAACAGCCCGGCGAGCAGCAGGCAGAGGGCGATCCCGAGCGGGTCGAGCATCGCTTTGCGAAGACCCTCGTTGCCCACCTCGTCGGCGGTCGTCATCAGCGATTCGGCACCGAACCACGTCGCGATGATCGTGATCGTCGCCAGCGAGACCGGGAGCCGCCGTCCGGCGAGCACGAAGTCCTCGACGTTGCGAATCCTCCGCTGTGCCAGGTAGCCGATGGCATACATCGCGAGCAAATAGAGCAGCAACGCACCGGCGAAGACGGAAAGCATCGTTTCCGACAGCGGGGAAGTAGCGTGCATCCGCGTCCCACCATCTCAGGAGCCAGGAGATAAAACGCGCCAGCCGGTACCCGACTCGCCGCTTTCGACGCCCTGGCACCGCCCACGCGAACCGCAAAATAGTAACGAAACTCTAGCCGCTGCCGAGCCCAAACCGGCCGCGGTTCGAGAGCGGACGAGCCCACCGGTTCGTATCGAGCAACGACACCCTCCCCCCGGGAGGGTCGAGCGTCAGCGAGGGGAGGGGGAGCAATCCCTAACGATGAGCCCCAAGTGAAATTCAGCGTTGCGGATGCCCTCCCCGCTCGTTCCTCGCGACCCTCCCGGGGGGAGGGTGTTGGTGAGGTGCCGGTTTGCTGACAGAGATCACCGCCCGTCGGCTAATGCGTCATCCGGGCCAGCGTTCCCGCGAGGGTTTGGCGGAGTCGGCTCCAAGCGGCCCGCGGGCCGGCGACGATGCCCTGGTTCACTTCCAGCTCGATTCCTCGGTAGTGCTCGATTCCTCGGTAGTGCTCGGGGGCGAAGCGGCGACGCAGATGGGTGGTCAACCCGTCGGCGACGCCCCGGTAGGGATGGTTCATCCGCACCCGCAGCCCGGGCTGTGCCTCTTCGAGCGCTCGCTTCCAAGCCCCGCAAAAAGCTCGTTCGCCGTTTCGCCGGGGGTCGTACAGCAGCCCGATGTCGACCGCTCGCTCGCTGCCGTTCCAGACCGGTGTGAACGAGTGCACGGATATATGCAGCACGGGGACATGCAGCACGGGGACATGCAGCACCGACGCGGCGCGGGCTGCCGCCTCCGCGACTGCCTTGCCGACCGCTTCTTCCACCCGTTGGCGATAGGGATGGTAGTGCTCGCGGAGCAACCGCGCGCGGTCTTCCGGGCGCAGGTCGCGGGACCACTCGGAGAACAACGAGCGATTGGAGAGCGAGCGGTTGAGGTCGACCAACAACCGCGTGACGGTCGCCGAGTACAGCGGAGCATCGAGCCGCCGAGCCAGTTGGCGAGCGAGCTGGAGCGCCCCGGGATCGAACCCGCGGTGGCTTTGCAGCGCCTCGCTGGCCGAAGCGAACCGCTCGGCCCAAGCGGGCGGCAATCGGTTGCCGCCATGCTCGCAGGTAATGATCCTCATGGGATGAAGAGCTGGTTCTCCGCCAGGCGGTCGCACAGATGGGCGTACACGGTGCGAAGGTGGTTGGGCGAAAAATCGTCCCCGACCGCCTGCAGAATCCGCGACGCCAAGGTTCCCGAGTGAACCAGTTTCTCGGCGACCGGTTTGAGCTCCGCCGGGAGCGCTTCGGCCCCCGATTGGTCGCTCCAGGAGAGCAGATGTTTCCAAAGCTCTCCGGCTGAGACCGAGGGCTGAGCCGGCGAGAGCGTGATCCCAAAATGAGCCAAGTAGGCGGCGTCGGTGATCTCCGCCGCTTCCCCCTCGCGGACCGTCTGCCGGAACAGCTGGCGCAGCGATCCGCTGTCGACCGCTTGCTGCTCGGCCGTCGAGGTGTGGATTTGCTCGACCAATCGCCGCACCACGCTGGTCGTCAAACCGGCGATCGCCAAATCGGCCGCCGGACATTCCTGCACGTCGATCACGCGGATCTCCAAGCTCCCCCGCTGGAAGCGGGCGATCGCGCCGCGGGAATTGAGGAACTCATCCTGCAGGACGCCATCGGGATCGTGCGGAGCGAGGTCGCGGTACATCGGCTCGAAGATCGCTCTGCGGTATTCCGCTTCGCTGTAGACCGGCTCGGGGATCACCCCGCCGCAGACCGACGGAATGCGGTCGCAGTTGTGCTCGTAGACATTCAGCCGGGTGTCGAGATACTCCGAGCGGCGACCGTCGACGATCGGCGAACTGGCGGCCAGGGCCGGTAGGATGGGGAGCACCAGCCGCACCGCCGCATGCAGCCGCCCGAATTCCTCATCGCCGTCGAAGGGCAGGTTCAGGTGCATGCTTTGGACGTTCGACCAGCCATGCCCGGTGCAGTCGAAGATCCGGTTGAACGTCTCGTAGATCTCGCTCGAGTCGCCCAGCCACAACTGGGTCTCCCGCGCGGGCTGCATCCAGGGGTGCATCGCCGTGGGCATCAAGCGAGCCCCGAAAGCGGCCAGGCGTTTGTTGGCCGCTTTGACATTCTGGTGGAAATGCTCGGAGAGGCCGGCCAGAGACGGAGCCGGCTCGCTGGTCTTGAGCTCGATGACGTGATTGACGAGCTCGTTGGACCAGACGATCGCACCGCGCCGCAGGTCCGACACGGGATCGCCGTCGCGATCGACCAGAATGCGGTCGGCGACCGGTCGCACGTTCATGCGTTTCGCATCGATGATTCCATATTCGATCTCGATGCCCAGGGCGGAGAACAGGCCCAGCGTCGTGTTCACGCGGATTCTCCATGAACCGATTTGCGTTGCTCAATCCGCTTCAGAAAGACTTCCATAATTCTTCGATACAATTCGTCTCGGAGGATTTGATCTTCGTAACCCGCGTCTAGATTCGGATTGTCGTTGACTTCGATCACATAGAAATTGCCATCCGACTCTTTTACATCCACGCCATACAAACCATCGCCAATCAGGTTGGCCGCTTTGAGCGCCACGGCGACCGCTTTTCGCGGGGCGAGCTCGACGGGGATCGTTTCGCTTTTGCCGTATTTTCCGTTCCCTTCGGCCGATTGCTGGATGATTTGCCAGTGTCCCGGCGCCATATAGTACTTGCAAGCGAAGAACGGTTTGCGGTCGAGGATCCCGATGCGCCAATCGAAATTGGTAGATAGAAATTCCTGAGCGACGAGTAAATCGGACTTGCTAAAAAATTCGTCCAGACGCGTCTTGAGTTCTTCGGGCGTCTTGACCTTGACCACGCCTTGCGAAAAAGCGCTGTCAGGTTTCTTGAGCACGCAGGGAAAGCCGAGCTGTTCGCCAATCTCCTCCGCATTGTTGCGGTGCACGATCAACGTCTTTGGCGTGGCGATCTTATGCCGCTGCATCAACTCCGCCAAATAGACCTTGTTGGTGCAGCGGACAATCGATTCGGGATCATCGATGACCACCAGACCTTCGCTCAGCGCGCGGCGGGCGAAGCGGTAGGTGAAATGGTTGACCGAGGTCGTCGCGCGGATGAACAGCGCGTCGTATTCGAGCAGATGGGCGGCCTGGTCTTTGGTGATTAGATCGACCGCAATCCCCAGCGACTCGCCCGCTTTGGCAAATTTCTTCAGCGCCGACGAGTTCGACGGCGAGTCATCCCCGGCCTGCGGATCGTGGAGGATCGCGAGATCGTACCGCATCCGCGGACGCTTTCGGCCGGCCGGCGACCGCCCGGCAAAATGCTTGTCCGCCGACTCGAGCACGAACGGCCAGTGCGAGGGAGGAATTTCGCGGCAGCCGATCGCTTTGATCGCGCGGAGCCGCCAGCGATCGCTCTTCGAGAAGCGAAACCGCAGCAAGGGGGCCGGGAAGATGTTGAACAATTGCCGGCTGAGCCGCTCGTAACGCGCCGCCGTGTTGCGTCCAAAGTAGACGCTCAGCGTGAAGTTCTCCGACTGCAGGGGCTTGAGCGATTGCTGGATCAGCTCGTCCAGTTCGTCGCTGACCAGCCGCAACATCGACGGCGACTGGATGTCCTGCAGCGTGATGATACTCGGGACCGGCTTGTGCCCCCGCGCCTCGGCCAAGAGCGAGACGTAGTAGCCGGTCGTCTGGTACTGGTAACTGCTGCAGAGATTGAAGACGCGCGAGTGCCGCCGCTGCTGAGGCATGTCGGGGGCTAAGTAGGACCAGGCGTCGCAGACGTCGACGCTGGTGTTTTCCAGCGGCCAATCTTCCGCTGAATCAGAGACAATGAGCGCCGGCATCGGCGGGGGATCCTCGCGGGAAAAAACGCCTAGGACTGCGGTGGATGGAGGATGAGCAAATTGGCGTCGTAGGTCACGACTCCGAGCATAATCGATGCGAACACCCGGTCGATGCCCACAGCGTATTTGCGGTCCCGCGAGAGCGGGTTGCGTTCGAGCGGATCGGCCACGATCGCCTCCCGCCGCTCCGCATCGTAGCCGCACAGGACGACGAAGTGCCCGGCCGGAGAACCGCCGATGTCGTCCGGGACGACGGTGACGCCATGGACCGGCTTCTCCAAGACCCGCTCCCGCGCTTCGCCGTACAGGAACGTCGCACTCAGGCCCGTCAGAATCGGCACGCCGGCCCGCAGATAGTTGCGGAGGAGGCTGATCGAAAATGTCTCCATCCGAATCTGGCCGCCGAGCTCCAAGTATTCCAGGTACGCGTCGGTCGCCACGCGGAGCTTGGGGATCGCTTTCCTCTCCCGCTGAGTCCGCAGTTTGTCGACGAGATCGACCCCGTGGTGAAACCAAGTCGGGTCGAAGACCTGTAAATTATACGTGTAGAGGGTCGAGGTGTAGCCGCGCGAAAGCGCGTGGCAGCCAAGCAGCACGGCGAGCGTGCCCCCGTCCTCGAGACGCCCCACTTGCTCAATCAATTCGGAGAGCTCGATGACGTCGCCGTAGTAATCGTAGACGGCGTGCAGGCAGGTTGGGCCGCAGGTGGTGTCGTCGGGCTGGGCCAGCATTTCCAGATGCAAATGCTTGTTCATACGGCAGTGGCCGCGCGATGCACGGAGAGGCACCCCCAGGGACGGAACCAAACGCACAAAAAGGTTGCGCGAGAATCGTCGCCGGGCCCGGTGGCTTTGGCAAGATCAAGTTTGCCGATTTTGCCCCGCCGCAGTCCGATGCCTAGGAAATGTGGCTGGCCGACCACTCCGTCGCGGAATCGGTCAGCGGCACCGCGACCGGACGGCGGTCCTGAGGCCGCCGCCGGGCTGCCAAGCCGCTGCCGGCCGCGCTCCCGCTCGAAGAACGAGCCTTGCTGGCCGCTGCTCGGGCCGGTCGAGCTTGCAAGGCCGGTCGAGCTTGCGAGGCCGGTTGCCCTTTTGAAGCCGCTCGGTCGTCCGAGGCACGCGTGGCTCCGTCCCCCTCGAACGCCAGTTCGCCGCGGCGGATCGCAACTTCTTGCGGAGCGTCGATTCCAATGATCACCCGGTTGCCCGAGATCCGCTGGACCGAAACCACGATGTCGTCGCCGATCCGGATCGTTTCACTCGCGTGGCGGCTGAGAACCAACATTGCTGAATCCCTTCAAGAATGAGTCGCAAGGAAAGGCCGTAAGGCCCGGAAGTCCCGAGACGCCCCGGAGAGGAGCCCCTAAACGGGAGCTAAAATCTTGTGGACTGGGGGTCTCAGCCGGTGATGCCTTGCGGCAGCGGCGGGCCCCACAGCCCGATGATCGTTAATCGCGTCCAGAAGCGATTGACGTGCCAAAGCTCGAGCGTGCTGGCGAAACATTTCAAGTTTTTAGAGGGAAGCCGCGCTTGCTGCGGCTGCCGATCGCCGCCCTCGAGGAGCAAAGGCCGCCATCCAGCGGCCGTCAGGCACCGAGAACGCGACGAAAACGAGACGGAAACGCGCGAAATCGTCGCGAAACCCTAGGAAAACCCAACTGAGCAGCGTGGGCCACTGAGGAGCCGCCCCCATGCCGCCATCGCGAACCGGAGAGACCGCCGCTTTGTCCCTGTGGGGGGCTGGAGGCGCGCTCGTGGAGGCGGTGCGGCTCTGGAGCGTCGGCTACAGTGGTCGCTGAGCAATCAGTGGTCGCTCGCCAGCCTCTCCAGAGGGGTGGCAAACGGTCGCGCAGCGCGCAGTTGCCAAGGGAAGAAGATGCCGAGGCACGACACTAAGGGGGCATTACCGGCGGTGAAACTGCCGCTACCGCGAACAGCGGAAATCCGCAGCAGCAATTCTGAAAACTGCCTGAGATGCAATTGCGGAAATTGCGGATTTCTTCTTTGATTGGAGCTTCTTCTGGCGAATTGCTTCGTCCGCTGGCACGGTCGCCAGCCTTCCTCACCCTGGGCTTTGTGGTCAGCGCCGCGCACGCTGCCGGCACACTTTCATGTTGGCACCTTCGAAGATCTATCGCCGTCCGCAGGACGGGATTAGCACGCGGTCGAACCTTCGCGCCAGCACGGCCGATGGGGCGGCATTTGGCGTGATGGTCGGGCTCGGCGAAACGTTTTTGGCCGCCTTCGCGCTGGCCGTTGGGATGAGCGAGGTCGCCGCCGGTCTGGTCTCGAGTCTGCCCTTGCTGGCGGGCGGCTTGCTGCAACTGGTCTCGCTGTGGGCGGTCCGCCTGGTCGGTTCGGAGAAGCGGTGGGTGATCGCCTGCGCGACGCTCCAGGGGCTGGCGTTCGTGCCGCTGGTCATCGCCGCCTGCTACGGCTCCATTCCGCTCGCCGCGCTGCTCTTGATCGCCTCGGTCTACTGGGGCTGCGGACTGGCCTCCGGGCCAGCGTGGAATACCTGGATGCAGGGGATCGTCCCGGCGCGGTTGCGGGCGACCTATTTTGCCCGTCGCACGCGGGCCAGTCAGCTGACCACGTTCGTTAGCTTCCTGCTCGGGGGCCTGCTGTTGGAGTGGGCCCGGCGAAGCGGGACGGAATTGACGACCTTCGCCCTGCTGTTTCTCGGTGCCGGACTGTTCCGTCTGATCTCGGTCGCCTGTCTCGTGCGGCATCATGCGCTGCCGCCGGGCGACCGGCAGCCTCTCGCTCCGCCGCGCACCGCGTTGTCCCTGCGGGAGACCGCGGCGGCGGGCGGCCAAGCCAGGGCCAGCGCCGCCTCGGCCACGCTCTCGGCCAGCGAGTTTTCCGCGACTGGGCGGCGGTTGCTGGTCTATCTGGTGGTGGTCCAGGGGATGGTGCAGATTTCCGGGCCCTACTTTACGCCGTTCATGCTCGAGCAGCTCGATTACTCCTATAGCCAATTCGTCACGCTGACCGCCGTGGCGTTCGCCGCCAAGGGCGTGGCGCTGGCCGTCTGGGCTTCGCTCGCGCGACGCCGCGGGGCGGCGTGGCTGCTCTGGGTTGGGGGCTGCGGAATCGCCCCGATGTCGCTGCTGTGGGTGGTCTCTCAGAATTTCTTCTGGTTGGTCGCCGTGCAGATCTTCAGCGGTGCCCTGTGGGCGGCCTACGAACTGGGCTTCTTCCTGCTCTTCTTCGAGACGCTGCCGCTCCGCGCGCGAACCAAGATGTTGACCCTGTACAACTTGGGGAACACCTTTGCCTGGTGCGGAGGCTCGCTCGTCGGGGCCGCTTTGCTGTCGCACTTCGGGGCGTCGCACGGAGCCTACATGCTGCTCTTCACCCTCTCGTCGGTCGGTCGGATCTTGGCGATCGGACTGCTGATGCGAACCTTGCCGATCCGGCTCCCGATCCGTATCCCGGTCGTCGGGATCGGGATCCGAATGCATGGCGTGCGTCCAGGCGGAAGCGGGGTCGACGTGCCGATCCTGCCCAGCATCCCGGCGACTCCCAACATGCCGGCAAGTTCGAGCGCCGTCAAAGCCGCAGGTTAGGGTTGAGACTTGCCCTGCCCGGGGTGCATCGGGACGGGACCTACGACTTGCCTTCACCCTCCCCGCTCGTTCCTCGTGACCCTCCCGGGGGGAGGGTGGCGTAGCAGCTTGCTCCCTAGCGCCTACGGCTCGACGATTTCGCGGATGTCGAGCAGGTGCAGTTGGCGACCGTGCTCGGCGGTCGGGGCATCGATCACCAGCATTGTTCCATCGGGGCTGTGCCGTGGATGGGTGTCGCACCGCCACTCGCCGGTGTAGGCCTTGGGGAGCAGGAAGCGGCCCACCTCGATCCGCCGCCTGCTCGGGACGTGGTACAGGTAAACGGTTTGATAGCGGTCGCGGTCGGGATAGGTGTCGTTGACGATCCAGTCCCGGTTGGGCAGATAGGTGCAGTGACCATCGCGCGGCATCGCCTCTTGGCCAACGACCTCGACCGCTCCCTGCGGGGCGTCCTCGAAGAGATAGAAAGCGTCTCCGTGCGATGGCTGCCGCGACCAGGCGAGCAGATGCTGGGGGTCCCGCCAGATGAAGTGCGAGGTCATCCCGTTGTCGTCGATCACGCGGACATCCGAGCCGTCGGGGTTGGCGGTCAGCATTCGCGTTTTGCGGCTGCCGTCGGGGTATCGCCAGCGGTGCAGGAAGACGAATCGCGACCCGTCGGTGTTGAAGAGCAGGTGATTGAAGTAGTGCTTGACCTGCGAATTTGAGTTGGGCGGGTCGGGGCTGGGGATTTCTCCGAATTGGGCGATCTCGGCTAGCGAAATGATCGGTGTTACCTCGCCGGTTTCCAAGTCGATCGCGTCGATGCCCGCACCGCGAGGAGCCAACTCATCGGCGTGAGGATCGGGCAGCCCCACGTAGCCATAGCCCGGGCGGACGTCGTTGATGCGGCGGAAGTCGGCCGTGACCGCGGTGCGTCCATCGGGGCTGACGGCGTAGATCGGTGAGGGAATCGTTTGCTGCTCGCCGCTGTGAACGTCCAGGATGCGGCTGACATACCGCTTTCCGTCATCGCTGCGGTCGTTCCAGATGATTTTCGTGGCCGAGCCCGGCAGCCACTGCAGCATGCATCCCTGCTGCCATCCCCAGGCAGTGCTCTCGCCGAGCTCGATCCAGCGATCGTTGTCGCCGAGGTCGACCATCCCGATCCGGATCCGATCTTCGGCCGTGGGGGAGCGATGCTCGAAATCGACTTCCATCCCCAGCAGGTACCGCTGCGAGGGATCGAACTGCAGTTTGTCGTAGTAGCCGAACCAGTGGTGCCGCGGCCCCCGCGTGACGACTCGCACCGGCACGGGAGGAGCTCCGCGGTTCGTGACTGCGGGTGGCTGGGCTGCGGGTGGCTGGGCTGCAGCCAGTTGGGAAGGCCCCTGCCGGCTGCTCCAGCCGAGCAGTAGCGAAGCTCCGCCAGCCGCTTTCATCCAAGTTCGTCGGGAGTAGTTCGTCATCGGAGGCTCGTTCATCCGGAGGGAAGCGCGAAGGGAGGTCGCGACTATCTTAGCCGCCCGGGGGGAAGCGGTGCCGCGAGGAGCCGCGCGAAGGCCGCCGGAGCGTGGACCCCCTGGGCCGCCAGGTAGGCTTCCAGCCGAGGCTGGCTGCTACCCTCGCTCGCGGGCTCGGCGGCGAGCGCCGCCAAGCGATCCTCGGCGGCGAGTCGGTGGAGTTCGAGCTGTTGGCGAGCTGCGGAGCGGGATGCAGCTTGATAGGCGGCTCGGGCCGTTCCAGGGTCTCCTCGGAGTTCGGCGAGCTGACCGGCGGCGAATTCGCTGAGCGTCGCGGCGAACTCCATCGGCTCGCGGCGGAGCTGGCGGAGCCACTTCTCGGCCTCCCGCACCCAACGCTCGACTGGGGGCGAGGCAGCAGGAGGCGAGGCAGCAGGGGGCGAGGCAGCAGGGGGCGAGGCAGCGGGGGGCGGGATCGCTGCGAGGGAGGTCGCTGCGAGGCAGGTCGCGGTGTGGAGGTGCATCCACTGCCAGTGGACGCGGATGATCTGCAGCCTGGAGAAAGCGCTGCGGCGGTAGGCCCGCTCGTGAGCCTGCAGCCGTCGCCACGCCGCCTCGAGCCGTCCCGAGTAGCAGTCGAGCATCGTTGCGCTGATCAGCCGCAGCATGTGGATCAGCTGAAAGCCGAGGCCGCGGTAGTGGGCGCGAAAGCGGCGGTCGGCCGCGCGGAACTCGGCGACGCGATCCGCCGCCAAACCGCCGGCCACCGAGTTTCCGCAGACCGACGTCAGCCATGCCAGCGAGTCGTCGCGGTCGAGGGCATCCTGCTGGATCCAGTCGCGGGTGCGGACCATTTCTGGAATCCGCCCGAGGAAGAACTGTGCCCACACCGCCTGCCAGTGCAGGTGCACCGATTCGAAGATGCAGCCCGAGCATTCCGTGCGGTAGATCCGGTGAGCAGTGAGCAGCGGTTCGAGCGCCTCGGCCCAGCGGCCTTGGGTGAAATGGACGGCTCCGGCGGCCGAGAGCCCGTCGGCGATGAGTTTCCGGTCGCCGAGCTGTTCGGCGGTTTGCAGGATTCGCGGGATCAGGCGGTTGGCTTGCTCGCGACCTCGCCCGGCGTCATAGCTGCTGATGACGGCAAAGGCGACCGAGGCATGCAGCATGCGGGGGCGATCGCCGTGGCGGGCCGCGAGCAACATCCCCGAAGTGATCAGGCTGCCGGTGTAGAGGCTGTCGAACATCGACATCGCGCGGCAGAGGTTCAATTGGGTGTCGATCCGCTCGAACTGCCGCGGATCGACCGAGCGACCTTCGGCAGCCGGGTCGATCGGTCCGAGCAGCCGCAACCGCGAAAGATTCCAGAGGATCTCCAGCTTGGTCCGGAGGGGGGAGTGGAACCGCGGCAGCTTCAATCGCGGTGCCACTTCGGCGATCGTGCGTCGCGCTTCGGCCAGCTCGCCGCTGCAGATGTAGTGCTCGGCCGCGAACCGGCGAAACCGCAGCTCGTCGTCGCCGCTCGACTGTTCGGCCAACCGTTCAAACAGCCCGGCAGCGCGGCCGCTGCGTCCGCAGTGCGCGTAGCAGTCGGCGGCTCTCTGCAGCAATTCGATCGCTGAGGGGAGCTCCGAGCGGGCCGATGATGCTTCGGACGAGCGGGGCCAAGTCGCGGAGACTTCCTCGACGTGCTCGGCAGCCCAGGCATACCAGCGGGCCGCATCGGCAAAGGCCAGCCGTTCGCGAGCCGCTTCGGCGGCGCGGATCGCCGGTTCGACCGCCGCGGCCGTCCGCCCCCCAGCGATCCAGTGGCGGGCGAGCTCGGCACTCGACAGGTCCGCCTGCTTCGCCAACCAGCGGGCCCAGCGGCGATGGTGACCGCGGCAAGTCCGCGGCCCCGCCGTCCGCAGGACCACATCGCTGATCCGGTCGTGGTACATCTCGACCGTCTCGGCTTCGGGCCCGTAGTCCCGCGCCAGCATCTCGTGCCGCAGTTCCGCAAGCGCCGCTGCCGGAAGCGAAGCGGCGGCGGGGTCCGCGGCAAAATCCTCGCTCGCTAGTCCCCCTCCCTCGAATCCCCCTCCCTCGAATCCTGGCGCAGGCGTCCCGGTCGCATCGGAATCGTCGGGCGAGAGGGGTTTGTCCGGGACCAGCTCTCCGGCTGCGGCGGCTTGGGCGATCGCCAGCAGGTGGCCGACATCGACCGGTTTTCCGGCGACCGCGAGCAGTTCGAGCATGAGTCGGGCCAGCGGGGTCAGCCGCCGCCGCCGAAGGGCCCACAGCGACCCGAAATCGGTGGTCTGCGCGCCGTCCGCACCGAGCAGGTCGCCGATGTGGGTCAGCAAATACGGATTCCCCTCGGCAGCCTTGGCCAACTCTCGCACCCGCGGCTCGGGAAGCTCGACGCCGCGGCGGCGGGCCCGGTTGCAGATGATCGCCTGCGCCGCCGCCGGAGAAACGCCCGAGAGCTCGATCCGCTGGTCGAGCGGGAGATCGCGAGCGGCGAACTCGGGCCGGCTGGCGGTCAGAATTCCCAGCCGCCGCGGAGGGTTGCTCAGCAGCCGCCGGAGCAGCGCGATGCTGTCGCCGTCGGCCCACTGCAGGTCGTCGATCACCAGCAGCATCGGCGTCTGCTCACACAGCGCCGCGAAAAGCCGCACGACCGCTTCGAGCGCTTCCTGACGCCGCAGCGCCTGGTCGCTCAGCCCCTCCAGCGGCTCGGTCACCAGGAGCTCCGTCGAGCTCCAGTCGCTTGGGGGAGGGACCGTCGGTTCGGGTTCCGCCCCGGCCAGTAGCGCTGGGGCGAGGACGGGAAAGAGGTCGGCGACCGACCGCCGGGTGGCCTGGCTCAACCGCAGCGGTCCGCAGCCGCCGCTGGCGATCCAGCGGGCGATCCCGTTGATCGCTTCATCGAAAGCCCGCAGCGGAAGCGCTTCGCGCTGCCGGCAACGGGAACGGTAGACCTCGATCCACTCCGAGCGGGCAGCCTGGACGACTTCGCCGAGCAGGACCGTTTTGCCGATTCCCGAGGGACCGCTCAGGTGCATCGCTCCGCCTCGCCCCCGCACCACGTCCTGGATCCAGCGGTGCACGGTCGCCATCTCCGCCTCGCGTCCGATCAGCGGGAGCGGGTGATTGCGGACCCAGGCGGGCAGCGCACCCCGCTCGGCATCCTGCTGGCCAAACCGCTCCAGATCCCACGCCGTGGGCCGCTCGAGCGGGTCGAATTCGAGCATCGCCGCGCACAGCTCACGCAGCTCCGGGGGCAATTCTCGAGGCAACCGCCCGCCGTTCTGACGCTCCCATTCCTGCGGATCCTCCCCCGCCTCGCGGTCGGTCGCTGGCAGCTCGCCGCAGAGCAGCGCCAGGACCACGCGGCCGACGCTGTAGATATCGCTGGCCGGCGGATACGTCCGCTGGGCGAGTACCTCGGGAGCCATATAGGGAAGCGTGCCAGCCACATAGTTTGACTCCGGCTCGGCCGCGAACCAGGGCTCGAAGGAGCCGAGCAAGCCGTAGTCGAGCAACCGCAAGCGGCCGCTCGAGTCGATCATAAAGTTGCTCGGCTTGATGTCGCGGTGGACGAGCGAGCGGGCGTGCAGGGCCGAGAGCGCCGCGCCGATCTGGCGGATCAGCTTCGCGAGCCACTGGAAATCGTCCTCGGCCGACCGTTGCTGATGGGCGAAGCTGACGAGATCCGAGCCGTGGATCCGCTCCATCGTGATGAACCAAAAACCGGCCTCGGGGGGACTCGACGGTTCGCGGACGAGCGACGCGAAGTGCAAGCGGTCGAGGCTGACGAGGTTGGGATGGTAGAAGTCGGCCAGGGCTCGGAATCCGCGTTTCAGCCGGTCGATGCCGAGCTCGTTGGGGTTGAGCAGCACCTTGAGCGCGTAGGAAGTGCCGGAGGAGACTTCGACCGCGTCGAACACCAGGCTGCTTCCTCCCTCGCCGATGCGGTCGAGCAGTCGGAAGCCGCCGAGCTGGTCTCCGGGGCGCGGCGACAAGCCGGCCGGAGCGGCGCGGCGCGCTCGATCGGTGGAGCCGCTCCCTCGGCTGCCATGGCTCCTGCGTCCGTCGTCGCTTTGCATCTTGCACCTAATCCGCCACGTTTCCCCGGCAGGTTCGCCTGCCGGTGGCCGCTGGCCCCGCCAAGAGCCCCATCGTAAGCCACGCCCTGTGCCACGTGGGGAGGGGAACGGTGAAGAGCTGGTGAATCTTGCTCACCCAGGCCCGCAGTGTGGGACATCAGCCGCCACGGGCTAGCCCGGATTATTCATCAGCCGCCGGGCGCTAGCCCCCGGTTCTCGAAAACTCCGCAAAAACCGGACGCTAGCGCGTGGCGGCTGATTTAACACACTGTTCTGTCATGGTCTGTCGCAACTTCCAACGCCACAAGAACTTGCGACACATCTACCCAAACGCATGAATAATCCGGGCTAGCACCCGGCGGCTGATGAGGAATCCGGCTGGAGGCTTCGGGGGGGCGCTTTGGGGCCGCCTGTCGAGGTTGGGGAGGCGTTGCTAGGATGGCTCGAGTCGCGCCCGAGTCTTCCTTTCTTGCTTCACCGAGCCCTGGCGAATGTTCCTGTTGGTCCTAGCCGGCTTCCTGGTTGCCGCGATCGCGCCAGGTGTCGAACGCGTCACCGGCCGCTTGGCTGGGGTCGTGCTCGCGGCAGCACCACTGACACTCTTTGCGATGCTTCTGAGGCGCGCGGAACTGCTCGAGCCCGGCGGGCGGATCGAAGCGGGGGGAGCGATCCGCGAGACGCTCCACTGGGCGCCCCAGCTCGGCGCCCAGCTCTCGTTCCGGCTCGATGGGCTCAGCTTGCTGTTTGCGCTGCTGATCACCGGCATCGGCGGTTTGATCACGCTCTACGCCGGGAGCTATCTCCAGGGGCATCCGGCGCGCGGCCGGTTCTTTGCCTGGCTGATGGTGTTCATGGCATCGATGCTGGGGTTGGTGCTGGCCGACAACGTGATCAGCCTGATCGTGTTTTGGGAGCTGACGAGCATCAGTTCGTATTTTCTGATCGGCTTTGATCACGCCCGCGAAGCGGCGCGGCGGGCGGCGCTCCAGGCGCTGCTGACGACCAGCGCCGGCGGGCTCGCGATGCTCGCCGGGCTGGTCGTGATGGCGGTCGCCGGTGGCAGCTGGGAGATTTCCGAGCTGCTCGAGCAGGGCGAGACGCTTCGCGGCCACTCCCTCTATCCGGCGATGTTGCTGTTGATCCTCGCCGGCTGCTTCACCAAGTCGGCTCAGTTCCCGTTCCACTACTGGTTGCCCAACGCGATGGAGGCGCCGACTCCGGTCAGCGCCTATCTGCATTCCTCGACGATGGTCAAGGCGGGAATCTACCTGATGGCCCGGCTCAGTCCCGCGCTGGGCGGGACGCAGTTGTGGTTCGCGATCCTCGCGATCGTGGGGGGCGCGACGATGGTGATCGGGGCCTACCTGGCGATCCGCCAGACGTACTTGAAGCGGATCTTGGCCTACTCGACGATCAGCGCCTTGGGAGTGCTGACTTTTCTGCTCGGGCTGGGGGCTGCCGGAGGGGAAGCTGCCGCCGGGGGAGCGGCTCCGGTCGAGACGGAGATCGCGGTCTACGCGGCCCAGGCCTTCACCGTCTTTCTGCTCGCCCACGCGTTTTACAAAGCGACGCTGTTTTTAATCGCCGGCTCGGTCACCCACGCGGCGGGCACAGCCGACGTGCGGCGGCTCGGGGGGCTGGCCAAAGCGATGCCGCTGACGGCCCTGGCCGCCGGGTTGGCCGCGTTTTCGATGGCCGGTTTCCCGCCGTCGTTTGGTTTTCTCAGCAAGGAACTGTTGCTCGAGGCGACGCTCAAGCAGCCGAGTCTCGCGATCCTGACGACCGCTGCCGCATTGCTCGGGGGGATCCTGTTCATCGTCGTCTCCGGACTGGTCGCCTTTGGACCCTTCTTCGGCCGCCGCCAAACGGAGAGCCCGCCAGCCGATGCTTCGTCGCCGACCGAGGCTTCGCCGCATGAAGTGTCGTTCCCGATGTGGATCGGACCGCTGCTCCTGGGCGGAGCCGGATTGGTCTGCGGGGTGCTTCCCCACGGGATCGGCGAGCACGTGGTTGCTCCGGCGGTTACGGCGGTGCTGGGAGCGGACCAGCTGGTGCCGATCGAGTTGGCGCTCTGGCACGGCTTCAATCTGCCGTTGCTGTTGAGCACGATCGCGATTCTCACGGGGGTCGGGCTGTACGTGCTGCATCCTCAGGTCAGCCGCCTGCTGCAGAGCGGCGATGCGGCCCATCGGTTCGGACCCGAGGCCTGGTACCACGGGGGGCTCGAGGGGCTGTTGGCGGTCGCCCGTTGGCAGACGGGGCTGCTCCAGAACGGCTCGCTGCGGGCTTATTTGCGGACCGTGCTGCTGACGGCGATCGGGCTGCTCGGCTGGACGCTGCTCCGCGTCGACTCACTGCCGCTGGGAATCGGACCGTGGCCGGAAAAGCCCGAGGAATGGTTCTATGCGAATTCGTATCGCTTGGCGGTCGCCGGGATGATTTTGCTGGGAGCCGTCGGGGCGGTGCACTCCGGTTCGCGGCTGACGGCGATCGCTTCGCTCGGCGTCGTTGGCTACGGCGTCGCTCTGATCTACGCTCTCTACGGGGCGCCCGATTTGGCGATGACGCAGTTTGTCGTCGAGACGCTGACGGTGCTGCTGTTCGTGTTCGTTTTTTACTACCTTCCCAATTCGCCTCGCCAATCGACTCCCGCCCATCGACTTCGGGATCTATTGATCGCCGTAGCCGCGGGGGCCGTGATGAGTCTGCTCGTGTTGGTGGCGGCGCGGGTGCAGATCGATGGCAGGATCTCGGGATACTTTGCCGCCAACAGCGTCGACGTGGGGCATGGGCGGAATGTCGTCAACGTCATCCTGGTCGACTTCCGAGCCCTCGACACGCTCGGCGAGATCACGGTCTTAGCGGTTTCCGCTCTGGGCGTCCTGGCGCTGCTCAAACTGCGGCCGCGGCGGGAGAAACTCTCATGACCTCGACGATTCTCCGCTCCTCGACGCGGTACCTGTTTCCGGTGATCGCGCTGTTCTCGATCTTTTTGCTGCTCCGCGGCCATGACGAGCCTGGAGGCGGATTCGTCGGAGGCCTGCTGGCGGCGCTTTGCTTTGCCCTCTACGCCCTGGCCGACAGCGTGGAAGCGGCGCGGCGGTTGTTGCGTGTCGAAGAGCAGCAGTTGATCGGGATGGGGCTATTGCTGGCGGCCTGCAGCGGGCTGCCTGGACTGCTCGCCGGCGAGCCATTTCTCACCACCTACTGGACCGAGCAGTGGGTGATTCCGACGGTTGGCAAATTGAAGCTGGGAACTCCCTTGTTATTCGACGTCGGGGTCTATCTGACCGTCGTGGGAGTGGTGCTGATGATCCTCTTTCCGCTTGCCGAGGAGTAACCGCACGATGGAATGGATCATCTCGATCGTCGTCGGGGGGCTGTACGCCGCGGGGTTCTATTTGCTGATGCGGCGGAGTCTTGTGAAGGTCGTGATCGGATTGGTGCTGCTCTCCCAGGCGGCGAACCTGCTGATTTTCACCGCCGGCGGTCTCCGCAGCAGTCAGGCTCCGCTGGTTCCCGAAGGAGCGAAGGTTCCGCCGGAGGGATTTGCCGATCCTCTCCCTCAGGCGCTGATTCTGACGGCGATCGTGATTGGCTTTGGCGTGATCGCGTTCACCCTGGCACTGTTCCAGGTCGCCTACAAACGCGTGGGTACCGATGACCTCGACCAAATGAATTCGACCGACACATGAACTGGCTCCTGACGCTGCCCATCTTGCTACCGATGTTGGTCGCCAGCGGAATGATGCTGTTGCGGCGGCGGCCCATGGCGCAGCGTCTGGTCAGCGTCCTCGGCATGCTCGGCTTGCTGGCCACGGCGATCACGCTGCTCGTCACGGTCTACCGCGACGGCGTGCTGGCGATTCAGCTCGGCGGCTACGCGGCTCCCTATGGAATCTCGCTGGTCGCCGACCTGCTGGCCGCGATCATGGTCCTGTTGGCCGCGATGAAAGGAACGGCGGTCGTGATCTATTCCACGGTCAGCATCGACGCGGAACGCGAGGCCTACGGATACCATCCGCTACTGCACGTGTTGTTGATGGGAGTCTGCGGGGCGTTCCTGACCGGCGACCTGTTTAACCTGTACGTTTTCTTTGAAGTGCTGCTGATGTCCTCGTTCGTCCTGCTGACGCTGGGCGGCGAGCGGGGGCAGGTCGAGGGGGCGATCAAGTATGTGACGCTGAACCTGATCAGCTCCGCATTATTCCTCGCTGGGGCGGGAATTCTGTATGGGGTGACGGGGACGCTGAATATGGCCGACTTGGCGATCAAGCTGCCGGCCGCCGGGCAGCCGCAAGTGGCGAATATGCTGGCCATGATCTTCCTGTTAGCCTTCGGGATCAAAGCGGCAATCTTTCCACTCTTCTTCTGGTTGCCCGCTTCCTACCACACCGCTCCGGCGGCAATCTCAGCGATCTTTGCCGGGCTGCTCACCAAGGTGGGAGTTTATGCGCTGCTCCGAGTGTTCACCCTCGTATTCGTGCATGATATCGGGTTTACCCACGGCCTGATTTTGATGCTGGCGGGGTTCACCATGGTCACTGGTGTCCTCGGGGCCGCCGTGCAGAGTGAGTTTCGGCGGATCCTCTCCTTTCACATCATCAGCCAGATCGGTTACATGCTGATGGGGCTCGGCTTGATGGTCGTGCTGGCATGGTCGGACACCGAAGCCACACGAGCGGCCGTCACGATGGGGCTCGGGGCCACCGTCTTCTATATTGCCCACCATATCGTGGTCAAAACGAACTTGTTTTTGGTCAGCGGAGTGGTCGAGCGGTTGCAAGGAACCGGCCGGCTCGATTCGCTGGGCGGGTTCTATGCCTCCCGTCCTGTGTTCTCGTTGCTGTTTTTAGTTCCCGCGCTGTCGCTCGCCGGAATCCCTCCCTTGTCCGGTTTCTGGGCAAAGCTAGCGCTCGTCCAGGCGGGGCTGAGGCTTGAGCAGTATGGGATTGTGGCGATCGCGCTGGCGGTCGGCGTATTGACGTTGTTCTCCATGACCAAGATTTGGGCAGCCGTCTTCTGGGCGCCCGATCCTGCCGAGCGGCCAGCCAGTGAGGAGCGGCCAGCCAGTGAGGAGCGGCTATCGAAGGAGAAGGGGTTGGCGATGATGATCGGCCCGATCGCCGGACTCGCTGGGATCACGCTGTTGATCGGTCTGGCAGCGGGGCCAATCTTCGAAGTGGCGATGCAGTCGGGGGTTCAATTGCTGAATCCGCAGATCTATATCGACGCGGTGCATCCGGTGGTGAGCGAATGAGACTCTTTTTGGGTAACCTCCTGCTGGCGTTCGTGTGGTCGCTGATGATCGCCGAGTTTTCGGTGGCCAGCCTGATTATGGGATTCGCGTTTGGCTTTCTTTTGCTGTGGCTCTTCCAACCGCTTGTTGGCGGGTCGAGCTATTTTGGCAAGGTGCGGCAGATCGTTCGCTTTTCGCTGTTCCTAGCCAAAGAAATTGTGCGGGCAAATTTGCATGTTGCCTGGCATGTGATCACCCCCTCGAGCTTTTTCAAGCCGGGAATTATCGCCGTTCCACTCGAACCCCAAACGGATTTCGAAGCCACCTTGCTGGCCAATATCCTAACGCTGACTCCCGGATCCTTTTCGGTCGATATTTCCACGGACCGGCGGGTGTTGTACGTGCATGTGATGGACGTAGAGAATGCGGAGCGAACGCGTTGGGAGCTGAAAGAGCAGTATGAGACGCCGCTGTTGGAGATTCTCCGTTCATGACTCTCTATGGCTATCCTGTCGTCGCGGTAGTGTCTCTGTTAGCGATGAATCTGCTGGTGGTGGCGATATTTTTTGCGGTGGTCCGACTGCTGCGAGGGCCGAGTTTGTCGGACCGCGTCGTGGCGCTCGACTTGGTCGGTGTGCTGGCGGTGGGAATGATCTCGGTGCACGCGGTTTTCACCGGCCAGCCGATGCTCCTGCGGGTTGCGATTCTGCTGGCGCTCGTAGCGTTCGTGGGCACGGTGGCATTTGCGTTTTTCCTGGAGAAGCGAGGCAGAGAATGATGGCGCACCTCAACGACCTGCTGGTCTGCCTGTTCATGCTCGCCGGCGCGATTTTTTGTTTGATCGCCTCGCTCGGCGTGTTTCGGATGCCCGACCTTTACACGCGGATGCAGGCAGCGGCGAAGTCGAGCACGCTGGGCGTTGTGTGCATCATTCTCTCGGTCGCGATTCACTTTGGCGACGCGGGAGTCACGACGCGGGCGATGTTGGTAATCGTGTTCCTGTTCTTGACGGCGCCGGTGGCCGCGCACATGGTGGCGCGTGCCGGGTACATCAGCAACGTTCCGCTGTGGCATCGTTCGGTGGCCGACGAGCTTCGCGGCCAGTACGATGCGGCGACCCATGAATTGGCCAGCGGCCGCCCATCCGCGGAGGATCCCCGCGGCTGACCGCGGCTCCCATGGAACGCTCCTCCGCGGACCCGTCACCGCCCCCTGCCCCGCCCGATCCGGGCTCAAATAGCGGCGGTTTGTCGAGCCGAGCGAAAATCACCATCGCCGCGGGGCTCGTGGTCGCACTGGTCGGCCTTTCGCTGGTCCTCCGCGATTGGGTTTCGCTGGCGGTGCTGCTCGATTGGGAGCAGCAACTGCGGGAGTGGCAGGAATCGCATCCGCTGTGGGTTTATATTGCCGCGTTCGCGCTGTACGTGCTGGTCACCGGAGCGTCGCTGCCGGGAGCGGTTCCACTGTCCGTGGTGTATGGATGGTATTTTGGGTTTCTCCCGGCGGTGGTACTGATCAGCTTTGCGTCGACCAGTGGTGCGACGCTGGCTTTTCTCAGCAGCCGATATCTGCTTCGCGATGCCGTCGAGCGTCGTTTTGGGGCGCGCCTGCGGAGCATCAACGACGCGATTCGCCGCGAAGGGGTGTACTACCTGATCACCGCTCGGCTGATTCCTGGGGTTCCCTTCGTCGTCATCAATCTGGTGATGGGACTCACGCCGATTCGCGTGGGTACGTTTTGGTGGGCCAGCCAGTTGGGGATGCTTCCCGGCACGCTGCTGTACGTGTGGGTGGGGTCCGCTTTTCCCGATCTCCAGACGCTCGTCGACCGCGGCGTTGGGAGCGTGGTGACGGCGGAGATCGTGGCCGCGTTCTTGTGCCTGGCCCTGTTTCCGCTGGCGATCCGGCAGCTGGTGGCGTATGTCCGCCGTCGGCGAGGCCGGGGGCTTTCTGAGCCGTAGGCGCTAGCCTCGGGCGTCGCGTCCCGAAACCGTGTGTCAAATCAGCCGCCACGCGCTAGCGTCCGGTTCCGCTGCGAAAAAATTGACCGGGGCGCTAGCCCGTCACTGCGGCTCGCTGAGTTTGCCGTAGAACTCGGGGCGGCGGTCGGCGAAACGATCGATCACGTGGCTCCCTGGCGTCCGCTCGATGCGTTTGTTGCGGGCCGCGGCGAGATCGATCTCGGCGACCAGCAGGGTCTCTTCGTCGGAGACCGCACGGGCCAGTTCGACGCCATCGGGGCCGCAAATCGAGCTCAGTCCGCAGAAGTGAAAGCTCCGCTCGCGGCCGATCCGGTTGGCGGCGATGAAATAGAGGTGGTTCTCCATGCTTCGCGCCGGGGGGACGATCTCGGCGGTCCGCCGGGCGGCGACCGGCCAATTGGTCGACAGCGCGATCACATCCGCCTGTTCGAGTCCGAGCACCCGCATCGGTTCGGGGAACGAGCTGTCGTAGCAAATCGCCAAGCCCACCCGCATCTCACCCGCTTGGTACACCGCATAGGGACGTTGGCTGCAGTCGACGAATCGATCGACGCCGAGATGGGGCAGATGAATTTTTCGGTAGCTGCCGAGAACTCCTGCGGGCCCGACCAGAGCCGAAGCGTTATAGAGGCACTCGCCGTCCCGTTCGAGAAAGCCGATCACGGCAAACCGATTTCCCCCTGCACCGCAGGCCTTGCTGATCCGTTGCCACAAGGGATCGTCGATCGCCCGCGCATGCGGCAAAGCCTCCTCGCGGCTTTCAAAGCAGTAGCCCGTCAGTGCGCACTCCGGGAGCACGACCAAGTCCGCTCCGGCCTCGGCCGCTCGGCCGATCCAGTCGACCGCGGCGGCCAGATTGGCTTCCACCTCTCCGAGCTTCACATCGATCTGAGCGGCGGCAACGCGCATCGGGTTCTCCTGGGTTGTCAGGACAAAGGGGTTGTCAGGACAAAGGGGCTGTCAGAACAAAAGGGGGCGTCAGAACAAAAGGGGGCGTCAGAGCGATCGGATCGGTAAGTCGGAAGAATGGTCTACCGGCGGCGCCCATTCTCGCGATAATTACTCGCATGAGCGAATCAAAATATGACTATGACGTCGTGGTGATCGGGACCGGTCCGGGGGGCGAGGGGGCTGCGATGCAAGCGGCCAAAGGGGGCGCTCGCGTTGCCGTGGTCGAACGATACACGCAAATCGGTGGCGGTTGCACCCACTGGGGAACCATCCCCAGCAAAGCGCTGCGGTACAGCATCAGTGCG
Source organism: Candidatus Laterigemmans baculatus (assembly GCF_010367455.1). Taxonomy (GTDB): domain Bacteria; phylum Planctomycetota; class Planctomycetia; order Pirellulales; family Pirellulaceae; genus Laterigemmans; species Laterigemmans baculatus. Next base: position 173,624 of record NZ_WRPR01000112.1, read on the forward strand.
ATCACGCAGGCGATGAACAACCCCACGGTCCGCGAGATGGGGATCCACGTCAGCCCCACCATGGATCAACTCCGCCGCAGCAGCCAAGCGATCACGAACAAGCAGGTCGCGATGCGGCAGTCCTTCTACGATCGCAACGGAGTCCCGATCCTCCAAGGCGAAGCTCGGTTCGTCGATGAACACACGATCGAGATCGACGGCGATCGGCGGGTGAGTGGCGAGCGGTTTGTGATCGCCACCGGCTCGCGCCCCTACCGGCCGCCGGGAGTCGATTTCAGTCATCCGCGGATTTTTGACAGCGACACGATCCTTGGGATCCCCGAGAAACCCTACTCGATCACCGTCTACGGGGCGGGCGTCATCGGTTGTGAATACGCTTCGATGTTTCGCAACTTGGGGATGAAGGTCAACTTGGTCAACACCCGCGAAAAGTTGCTCGAGTTTCTCGACGACGAAGTCATCGACGCCCTCTCCTACCATCTCCGTGACCAGGGGGTGCTGATTCGACACAACGAGGAGATGGAGCGGGTTGAAGGTCGCGATGACGGAGCGGTGTTGCACCTCAAGAGCGGCAAGCGGCTGAAGACGGATGTGTTTCTGTGGGCCAACGGCCGCCAAGGCAATACCGCGGCGCTGGGGCTCGAGAAGATCGGCATCGAGCCCAACAACCGCGGCCAGCTCGAAGTCGACGACCAGTTCCAGACGGCGCTCGAGCATATCTATGCCGTCGGCGATGTGATCGGCTACCCGTCGCTGGCCAGCGCCGCGTACACCCAAGGCCGCGCCGCAGCGATGCACATTCAAGGCGCCAAGGATGGAAACCTGCGGCTCTATGATATTCCCACCGGTATCTATACCAGTCCCGAAATCAGCTCGGTGGGTAAAACCGAACGCGAATTGACCGCCGCCTGCATCCCCTATGAGATCGGCTTCAGTCAATTCAAGAGCCTGGCTCGCGCCCAGATCACCGGGCAGACGACCGGCATGCTCAAGCTGTTGTTTCACCGCGACACGCTGGAGATCCTCGGCGTCCACTGCTTCGGCTCGCAAGCCGCCGAGATCATCCATATCGGCCAGGCGATCATGAGCCAGCCGCCCGGGCACAACACGTTGGAATATTTCTTCGAGACCACCTTCAATTATCCAACGATGGCCGAAGCCTACCGAGTGGCCGCGCTCAACGGGTACAACCGTTTGTTCTAGCGGGATTGTCAGCGGCGCTCGGTCCAAAAAAACTGAGCCGACGGCGCTAGCCGCGGGTTCTGCACCGGAAAACCCGGGACGCGCGTGGCCCGAGGCTAGCGCCTACGGCTCAAAAGATAGGATTGCTCAGTCCCTCTGCCCCTTGAGCCACTGTTCGGCTTGCTCGCCGGTGGTCAGCTCTCCGTCGAGCTGGGCGTCGCGGACTCGCTGCAGGATGACTCGAAACTCGGGGCCAGGCCGCATTCCAATCCGCTTGAGGTCTTCGCCCGAGAGCAGCGGAGGCGGGTTGAGTTGCTCGGGCGGCCAGGCCATTCGCTCGCGGACCAGGGCAAGCGGGGCATCGTCGTGGCGGTCGGCACGCGCGATCGCAGTGGCCAGCGCGACGACCGCCGGGGCGTGTCGCTGGACCAGCAGCGGCTGCAGGCGGGACCAGGGGAGTTGGTCGGCGCCGAGCAATTCGGCGTGGTCCCGCAGCGCCGCGCGGGCCGCCTCGGCTTCGGCCGTGGAGAGTTTCCAGCCGGTGACGATTTCCTCCAGCGCCTCGGTGGCCGAGGAATCGCAGCAGAGGGCCAGCGCCGCCAGGCGGGCTCCAAAACTGGTCCCCTCAAAATTCGCTAGCCGAAGTTGCAACTCCCGCAACGTCGCCGCGTCGGCCAGGGCCGCATCGACTCGAGGCATGATGGCGGCCGATAAGCGGCTGTCATAGAGCAGCGCGAGTCCCTCCCCGGCGGCCGGGTCTCGCAGCAACCGGCGCATCTCGGCCGCGATTCGCTCGCCGCTGCAGACCGTCACTTCGGCGGCATGCACGAGCACCGCATCCCACGTCACCGGCTCGATCTCGAGTCCATAGCTGGCGGCAAAGCGGACGGCCCGCAACAGCCGGAGCCGGTCCTCTTGGAACCGCGCATGCGGATCGCCGATAGCTCGGATCCGTCGGCCTTCGAGGTCCTGGCGGCCGCCGATGAAGTCGATCACCTGGTGTTCGGTCGGATCATAGAACAGCCCGTTGATGGTAAAATCGCGCCGCTGGGCGTCTTCGGCCGGCGTGCTGTAGCAAACCGTGTCGGGGCGACGACCGTCGGTGTACGGTCCATCGCTGCGGAAGGTGGCCACCTCGACCGGCGCTTGTCCGGCTCGCTTTTTCCCGAGCACGTTGATCACCCCGAACGCGGCTCCGATCGGCAGCGTGCGGCGATGACCGAAGATGCTGCGGATCCGCTCCGGGTGGGCGTCGGTGGCGACGTCGTAGTCTTTGGGCGTTAGCCCCAGCAGCCCATCGCGGACGCAGCCTCCGGCCAAGTAGGCGAGGTGGCCCTCGGACCGCAGACGCTGGATAATCTCCAGCGCCAAGACGGCGTTGGGATCGGTCGCGATCGCCAGCTCGATCGACTGCACAATATCGTTCATCAATTTCATTTCAATTCAGGAGACAGCATCGGTGACCGATCCCGCTCAGGAGCAGTCGAGTGATCCGTCGTTCGGAGGACTCCACGTTCCCAAAGGCGCCAAGGATCCGCGCGGGCGGCGAGGGGTGGTGGGTGTCATCATGCGCGACGAAACGTTTCTCGTCATCCGCCGTTCCCAGCGGGTCGCTGCTCCCGGCCTGTTGTGCTTCGCCGGCGGTGGCATCGAACCGGGAGAGAGCGAGCCCCAAGCCCTGATTCGCGAACTGCAAGAAGAACTCGCCCTGGAAGCCGAGCCGGTCGCCTGCGTGTGGCGGAGCGTCACGGCCTGGGGAACCCAGCTGGCCTGGTGGACCGCGCGGATCGAAGCCGATGCCGAACCGGTTCCGAACCCGGCCGAAGTCGAAGCCTACATGTGGATGCGCCGCGAAGAACTCGAGATCGCCGCCAAATGCCTCCCCAGCATGCCCCAGTTCCTCTCGGCCTGGGCCCAAGGGGAGATCGAGCTGTGAACAGGTCACCAGCCGCCGTGCTTCGTGCGTCCGGTCGCATCGTTCGAAGCCTGAGCCGAAGGCGCTAGCCTCGGGCCCAGTCCGGTCCGCGGCGTGGGAAAACTTTGCGCTGGAGCGACGTTTAGTCACGCGTTCGATCCGCCTAGCGGCCCGGCGGAACCCGAGGCTAGCGCCTGCGGCTCAACGGAGGGGGCCGGAAGGCTACCGCGTCATCCCGGGGAGCGCTCCGACGGTGGCTCCTTGAACCATCGCTTCGACCTCGAGCGTTTCGGAACGCAACGTGATGACCTCGAGCTGGAAATTGAGCAGCTGCTGACCAGTGGGGCTGGTTTGGCGGACGACCGCGGCCCGCTGGGGCGAACCTTCCAAGACGAATAGATCCCCGCCAGCGTCGTACGCGATCCGCGTCGCGGTGCCGTCGATTAGGCCCCGCGGACTCATCATCCGAAAGGCCACTCCGCCGAGCGCCTGCATTTCCCAGGGTACGCGGGAACCACCGCGACCGCTGGCGAAGTTTGTGCCGGTGGCTCCTGAGTGGGGCGCGGTCCCGATCCGCAACCGCTCGCAATCGACCGTACCTTGATTCAGCTGCAGCTGGGTCATCGTCGCCGCGTCGAGCTGCTGGTCCCAGCCGGAGACCGTGCCGAGGCCGATCCGCACGCCGCGAACGAACTCGATCTGCTGGCGGGAAAGATCCCCCTCGATCCCGCCGTTGTAGATCAAATGCGTGCTCAGCAACGATCCCGGCGGAGCGATCGACCGCAGCGGCGTCTTGCTGTCGGTCGCCGCCCAGCTGCGATACCACCCGGGGCCGGCTCCCTGCAGCTCGCCGCTGGCAGCGAAAAAGTCCAGTCGAGGATTGCTCAGCACATGGCGGCTCTGCGGCACGCCCCCCGCATCGAGCTTGGTCGCCGTCACCAGCACGTCCTGATCGAGCCCAAGCAGCGAGACGCGTTCGACGCCCGCGGCGCGGGCTGCGGTCGGCTGCATCACTTGAACGCCCCGGTCGAGCGTCATCTCCAGCTTCGGAGCGGTGGCCAGCACGTCCCACAGGTCGGCCGCGTCCCCGACCTTCATCCGGGCCGACAGCCGCACTTGGTTGCCGATCTCGACTTTCTGGCCGTCGAAGGTCAACTCGCCGCGGAACTCGCACCGCGGCGGACCGGCCCACTGCATCGCGCCGGCAGCTTCACCGGCAGCTCCACTGGCAGCTCCACTGGCAGCTCCACTGGGAAGCACGGCCGAGGGCATTTGAAAGGTCCCCGAATCGCGGATCCAGACGCGGTTTTGCGTGCCGCTGATCAGCACCAGCGGACCTTCGAAGTAGCCGTCCCCGAGCGCCAGCCGCGCCGGCCGGCCCGCGATCTGAATCAAGTCTTCGCCGTCTCCGGTCTTCAGCCGCAGCGAATCCCCCGTGTAGACCAGCGGCAGGCGGCCCGTCTCGGTTTGCAGCTCGTGCTCCAGTCGAACTTCTTTCACGACGCTCATGTCGCGAGCAACCACCTCTCCTTCGCGAAGCACGAGGTTGGCCTGGATCGTGTGTCCTTGGAGCTTGACGCGCGGCCCGGCCAGCGGTGCGACCGCGCTGCCGTCGCTGCGCCCATCGGGCCCGGTGACCCAGAGTCGCAGCGGCGTGCCGGTGGCCGGATTGAGTCCGAGCCTCGGAGCCGGCGGGGCGGCGTTGGCGGGAGCCGGGTCCAAGTGCTCAAACCAAACCTGCAGCAGCTCGGCCTCGGCCGAGAGCATCGAGGTATCGAACGATACATTGCCGCTGATCCGCAGCTGCTCGGGCCGCAGGCCTGCGAGCGCCCCACCCGCCGGTTCGCCACCCGCTGCGTCGCTGCCCGCTGAGTCGTCAGCGGGCAATTGAAAGGTCAGCAGCACCGAATCGGCGCCGGCCGATCCGCCGTCGCTGGTGTTCGCCCGAATCTTCCCGGCTGCCCAGAGATGGTGTCCTTCGCTGTCGTGGAGCAGCTGCAGCGTTTCCTGCCAGGAGACGCTGCGGACCGGCAGCTCGGGGTCGGTCATCCGGAGCATCCCCGCTCCCCGGGTCACGAGCGTGCCGAGTTGTTCGGGATGGGCCAAGTCGATCTGGTAGGTCAGCTCGGGGACGGTGAACTGAAAGCCGCGATGGGCCAGTTCCACGTCGGCTTCGGGAGTCCCGGCGACGCGGAGCGAGCCGCGGGAGACGTCGACCACCAGCTCGGCTGCCTTCACCCGGCTGGCCAGCGAGGGAAGATTGGCGTCGAGCGGAGTTCCGCGAGCTTCAATTTTGCGGATCGTCGCCGCGGCCTTCATGGCACCTTCAGCGCGCTCGCGGTCGAGGCTGGCCGTGCGGCTGAAGGGATCGACCAGCTGGACCGACAGCTCGCGGCAGCGAAACGTATCGTCGGCCACCAGCCCACCCTGGTGCCGGACTTCGACGCCATCGCCGAGCCGCAGGGTGTAGTCGGTAAAATCGAACACGACTCGGCCCCCGCAGCGAACCGAGAGCTTGCCGGCAGGGGCTGTGGGGAGCGCCGCTGCGGGTCCGTTCGGTAGCGTCCGCGTCGAGCGGGCGGGCTGGGGCCGGGGCTGGGGTTGGGGCCGGGGCTGGGGCTGGGGCTGGTTCGCGACGACCTCGGGCAACGGTTCCCAGAGTCCCCCATCGGGCAAGGGGACGCTCAAGTCGTCGAGATAGATCAGTTCCATCGAGTCGAGGACCGCCAGCGGTGACTCGCGGTTGCCGGTCGGGATCGTGCCGCCGCCGGCCAAATGGATCGTCAGGTCGCGGCCCGAGATCCGGGCTCCACTGATGCGGAGATCGATCGCTTCGACGGTGCGGATCTGTCGGCTGTCGATCCGCACGTTTCGGGCCCGCAGGTCGAGCGCCTCGTCGGCGTACTCGGGCGAGGGTTCGTTGTAGATGTGGACTTCTCCGACCAGCTGGCCTCCTTTGATCGGAGGGGATCCGCCGGAGAGCATGTTCAGGGGCTCGGCGAATTCGATGATCGCTCCGTCGGGCGCGTCCATGATCACGGTGCTGCCGTCGCGAGGCTGTTCGGCGGCCGCGGCCGGGAGCATGCTGGAGGCGAACCCTTCGTCGTCATTTTCGCGGCTGAGGACGACCGAGACCGGCTTGACCTGCCAGCGATCCGGCGCGATCTGTTCCCAGTGTTCGAACAGCAACACCCCCCAGCTGGCCTGCAGCACTTTGGGGCGTCCACGCTGCCAGGAATCGGCTGGAAACACGCCCGACATATCGGGGCCAGCGATCTCGTCGCTGGCGTCGTCGACCGTCACGACTTCGCCGACTTCCGGGCGAAGCAGGGGAACCACGGTCGCGCGATACGCGATTGCGGCGCCCAGGCAGACAGCCAGGGCGATCAGGTAATCCACAATCGGTCGAGACATTCGGGAGCTTGGATCCTCAGGGATTGTTGACGAAATCTTCCCACTGCGATTTCGCCTTCAGCAACCGTTCGATCAATTCGCGAACCGCGCCGTGACCGCCGGGCAACCGCGTGGTCCACCGCGCCGCTCGGCGAACATCCTCCGAGGCGTCGGCCACAGCCACCGGCAAGGCGACGCGCCGCATCACGGCCAGATCGGGAAGGTCATCGCCGATGTAACAGACTTCCTCGGGAGTCGCCTCGAGCGATTGCAAAATCTCGATCGCCGCGGACCACTTCTCGGGCACTCCCTGGCGAACGACCCGCACGCCCAGTTCCGCCGCCCGTGTCCGCACAACTTCGCTGGTCCGGCTGGTGATGATTCCAAACTGGTAGCCAGCCCGCTGCCAGAGCTTGATCCCGAGCCCGTCGCGAATGTGAAAGCACTTGGTCTCCACACCGCTGTTGTCGTAGATCACTCGGCCGTCGGTCAGCACGCCGTCGACGTCCGAGAGGATCACGCGGATCGGGCCGGCCAGGCTTTGGTCGGAGCGCAAATCGTCGGAAAACATGGGGCAGCGCCTACGCCTTGCGGAGCGGAACCGTGGGGGGATCGACCTCGCTCATCGAGACGACGTCGGTGATGTCGAGCAACCCGATCGGGCGTCCGCCAGCGTCGAGGACCGGCAGTTCGCTGATCCGGCGGCCCGCCAAGATGCTGATCGCATCGCCCAGCAGCGATCCCGACAGCACCGTCTGCACGTCGCGAGTCATCACCGCGGCGATGGGGCCATCCAGGGCCTCGTCGCGGCGAAGTTCGAGCAGACGCACCAGATCGCTGTCGGTGAACAACCCCGCCAAGCGGCCCTCGTCATCGACCAGCATCACCGCACCGCTGCGGCGGGCCGGGCAGGTCGTCGTGCTGAAGACCTCGCGGACGCTGGCCGCCGCCGAAGCGACCCGGCACTGCGGGCGGGGACGCATCCAGCGATCGACTTTGGAAAGTTTGCGGCCGAGGCTCCCCCCGGGGTGGAAGCGGGCGAAATCGTGGGCCGTGAAGCCGCGGATCCGGCTGGCCAGCAGAGCCACGGCATCGCCGGTGCTGAGCATCAGCGTGGTGCTGGTCGTGGGGGCCAGTCCCAGCGGGCAGGCTTCCTCGACATGCCCGATCTCGATCCGCCAATCGGCCCACTTGCCGAGCGGGTTTTCGGCGTCGGCCGTGGTCGCCAGAATCCCCGCCGATTGCCGCCGCAGGGCGGGCAGCAGCCGGACGACTTCCTCGCTCTGACCGCTGTGGGAAAAAACCCACACCAGATCGCGGGAGGTGACGCGGCCCAGATCGCCGTGGATCGCTTCGGAGGGGTGCAGGAAATGGGCGGTCGAACCGGTGCTGGCGAGCGTGGCGACGATTTTCTGCGCGACCAGCCCCGCTTTGCCGATCCCGGTGACGACGATCGATCCGCTGCACTCGACGATCCGTTCGGCCGCGACCACGATCTGCGGCCCGACCGCGTCGATGATCTGCTCGATCGCCGCGGCTTCGCTCCGCATCACGTCGCGGGCGAGCCGGAGCCGTTCGAGAGGCGTCAGCGGCGGAGTGGAAGCCGCCTGATCGAGCAAGGGGCGGGCTGGGGACATTGGGAGTCTCGCATCCATGCGGAACCTTTCCGGCTCCCGTCGCGAGAGCCGGCAAAAGACGATTCGCCGCCGAGCTTACTGGCCAAGCGGCCGCCGCCGCAACGCGAGAAAATCGGAGACCCGTGACCGGATAGTTCGCGGCTGCCCGGTTCGGCGCTGCGGATGCCCGGTTTGCAGGATTCGCTCGAGGCGGAACAATTCGGCGGTGCGGCGTTTCCAGCCGCGGTTTGCCCTCGCTCGCCCTTGATCACAAAACCGACCATGCGTGTCCTCTCCGGGATCCAACCGACCGGCCGCCCTCACTGGGGAAACTTTTTTGGGGCCATTCGCCAGTACATCAGCCTGCAGGAGGAGCACGATGGGTTTTACTTCATCGCCGATCTGCACGCCCTGACCACGGTTCGCGACGCATCGGCGCTCCGCCAGAACACGCTCGACGCGGCCCTCGATCTGCTCGCCCTCGGACTCGACCCGCAGCGGGCGACGCTGTTCGTCCAGTCACGCGTCCCGGAAGTCTCCGAGCTGTGCTGGTTGCTGATGACCGGCGCGGGAATGGGGCTGCTCGAACGCTGCCACGCTTACAAGGAAAAGAAAGCCAAAGGTCTGCCGGCCGACGCGGGGCTGTTTACCTATCCGGTGCTGATGAGCGCCGACATCCTGGCCTACGATGCGGAACTGGTCCCGGTCGGGCAGGATCAAGTCCAGCACGTCGAGGTGTGCCGCGATTTGGCGGGAAGCTTCAACCACACCTTTGGCGACGTCTTCAAGCTTCCCAAAGCGCAAGTGATGACCGATGCGGCCAAAGTTCCCGGGACCGACGGCCAAAAGATGAGCAAGAGCTATGACAATACGTTGCCGCTGTTCGGTGACGAAAAGCAGATCCGCAAAATGATCATGCGGATCGTCACCGACAGCCGCCCCATGGAGGAGCCCAAAGTGCCCGAGGACGACCACCTCTTCCAGCTCTACCGGCTCGTCGCACCGCCGGCGGACGTCGAGGCGATGGCGGAGAAGTACCGCCGTGGGGGCTTCGGTTACGGAGAAGTCAAAAAGGGAGTCGCCGACGCCAGCGAAGCGTTTTTTGGAGCGGCTCGGCAGCGGCGGAGGGAACTGGAGCAGAACCTCGACTACGTCACTCAAGTCCTCGACCAGGGGGCCGAAAAAGCGCGCGGCGAAGCGGCGGCCGTGCTGCTGCGAGCTCAAAAGGCGTGTGGGCTGCGGTGAGCGGCAGCGGGGCTGCGGCAGGTGGGGCTGCGGCAGGTGGGCGATTGGACTTTTCTTCGGCCGAGAGCAAAGCGGGATTCGATGGGGATTATTGGCATCGGCACGGACATCGTGGAATGCGTTCGCGTTGCCAAAATGATCGAGCGGCACGGCGAAATCTTTCTCAAGCGGGTCTACACTGAGAACGAGATTCTGTACTGCAGTTCGCGGAAAGCGGCGACGCAGCACTATGCCGGACGTTGGGCCGCCAAAGAGGCGGTCCTCAAAGCGCTCGGCACCGGATGGTCACAGGGGATCCAGTGGACCGATATCGAAGTTCGCAACGAACCGGGGGGGCGACCGCGAATCGCCTTCGGTGGCAAGGCGTGCGAGCTGTGCCGGGAGCTGGGGATCGAGGAAATGCATATCAGCATCTCCCACTGCCGCAGCCACGCCACCGCCTACGCGCTCGCTTCGGGATGATCGCCGCCATGCTCCTCCATCGCCGCTCGTGGTCTTCGCTTGGGATCGGCGGCTTGATGCTGTGGGCCGTCGGGTTCCTTTGGGCTGGGGCGAGTCCCGCGTGGGCTCAAGAACTTCGCCAGCTCGAAGGCCGGTATGTGCGGATCGTGACCGACATCCGCTCGACTCCGGCGATCGACGAGTTGCCCCGGGCCTTTGACGCCGCGGTTCCGCTGTGGTGCCAGTTTTGGGAGCTGCCCGCAGCGGAGGTCGAAGATTGGCGGGTGACGGCTTACCTGATGAGCGACCGGGAATTGTTTCGCGAGCGGGGGCTGATTCCCGACTCGCTCCCCGACTTTCCTCACGGCTACCAGTGGGGCGATTCGGCCTGGGTTCAGCAGCAGCCTTCCGACTACTACACCCGGCATCTGCTGCTTCACGAGGGGGCCCATGCGTTGGCGTCGCATGCCTTCAGCGGCGCCGGCCCCCCTTGGTTCATGGAGGGGACAGCCGAGCTGCTCAGCACCCACCGCTGGGACGGGGAGCGGATGGAGTTGCCGATCGTGCCCGAGTCGAAAGAAGCCTTTCCCTACTGGGGCCGCTTCAAGTTGCTCGACCAACGGCGGCAAACCGGCGGCACGCTCTCGCTCGTTTCGGTGCTCCGCTACAGCGACACGTCGCATCGCCAAGTCGAACCCTACGCCTGGACCTGGGCCGCCGCGATCCTGTTCGAGATGTACCCCGAGTACCGCACGGCGCTGCTCGCCGCGGCCCGCGAGGGGAGGGACGCGACGCCGAACTTTACGCGCCAGTTCGTGGCGGCGCTGGGGGACCAGTGGAAGGTGGCCCAGGCCCGCTGGCGGGTGCTGATCGACGGGCTCGATTACGGCTACGAGTGGGATCGGCATCGGCTGGAGATCGCCGCCGACGATCCGCTCTGGGATGGACGGCCAGTCGAACGGGTGGTGGCGGCCGATCGAGGCTGGCAATCGGTGGGGGTCCGGATTCCGGCTGGGACTCGCATCGCGATCGCCGCCGACGGGGAGTGCGTCATCGGACGGGAGCCCAAGCCGTGGATCACGGAGCCTGAAGGGGTGACGGTTCGCTACCACCGCGGCTGGCCGCGAGGCCGGCTGTTGGCGACGTTGCTCCCGACCGCTCCGGTCAGCGACCCCAAGCTGGAGCCGCTGGAAGTCGTGGGGATCGGCCGCCAGGGAGAGCTGACCGCGACGAACGAGAGCTGGCTGTTGCTGCGAGTGGCCGACGAGGTGGGAGAGTTAGCCGACAATTCCGGTGGTTTTGGGGTCACGCTCCGGGGTGGCGAATAGAACCTCTGGGGACGGTGGGGGAAAACCACGAAGGGCACGAAGGGCACGAAGGGCACGAAGGGCACGAAGGGCACGAAGGGCACGAAGGAAGGGGTGGGGAGCTGAACAGGAATTGCAAGCTAGACTGGAGGCAGCGACCGGTCTCGGCTTGCGGGGTTGCGTTTGACCCAGCGAGGCGGGACCTTGAAAAATAGAGAGTTGACCTGCACCGGGTCGGAAGATCCTGCCGAGGACCGAGCCTTTCACTGATGTCCCGATCGGAGACGCCTGCCGACGCCGCGGAGCGCCCCCCGCTCAGCCCGCTCGAGGGGGGACGCTGGCGACCGGTCCGTCCTGAAGAACTGCTCCGCCGCGAGGAGGTGAGCGAGGCCGGTGGTTCGCGGGAGCTCCCTCGAGCCCCTTCGCTGGAGCGCCGCCAGGAGCTCGAGCGGTATCTGCGCGATCGGCCGGCCGATATCGAGGCCTACCTCGAGCTGGCCGCGATCTATCGCCAGGCGGGCCGCTCGGTCGAGGCGACCCGCGTGCTCAAGCAAGCCTTGGAGAGCGAACCGGAGGAGCCGCGCGTCCTGTGGCAGCTGGAAGAAGCCTCGCTGGCCCGCGCCCTGCAACAACTGCAGGATGTCCGCCAAGTGGCTCAGCGGTTGCATACGCCCGAAGCCGACCGGGAGCTCGAGCGAGCTCAAACCGACTGGGCCTGTCGCCGCGTCGAGGTTTGCCAATCGCGTCTGCAGCGCGACGCCTCGCAGGACCACTTGCGGGTCGTGCTGGCCGAGGCGCTGCGAGATCTCGGCCGCTACGACGAGGCGATCGAAGCCCTCGGCCCGGCGCTGCTGGTCGATCGCGAAGCACCGCTGGCTTACCTGATCCTCGGCCACTGCCTGCAGGCGGTCGGTCGCGACTTGGAAGCGCTGGCCGCGTGGCGAGCCGCGGCCCTGCGGCGAGCGGTCCCCGCCCCGCCGCGAATTCGCCTCAATGCGATGCAGGCAGCCGCGGATGTCGCCGAACGACTGGGGCTGAGCGGGACGCTGCCGCTGTATCGCCAAGCCCTGCGGCAGGCGCAGGCCGACGCCCCATCCGAAACCGCACCGCCACCCCCAGCCCCATCGGCTACAGGCCCCTCTCCCCCAGGCCCCCCATGAACCAAGCCATCGTCGATCCCGAGCAACTGCGGCGGTTTGCCAGCAACCTGAAAATCTTCACCGAGGAGTTGCAGCAGCGAAGTGCGGCACTCGCCTCGCAAATGAACCAACTGGAGCAGAGTTGGCGGGACCAGCAGCAGCGGAAATTCAGCCAAGAATTCGAAGACCAGATGCGGCAGATGAACCGTCTGCTCGAAGCCTCGCGGCAGCACGTCCCATATCTGCTCCGCAAAGCCGAACAGGTCGAACAGTATCTGCACGGCTAGGATCGGTCGGAAAACCCGACCGACACCCTCCCCCCGGGAGGGTCGCGAGGAACGAGCGGGGGGGCGACGCGCCACGTAGACCTCTGATCGTAGCCTGGATTCAGCGGTCCCTCCCCGGGCCTAAGAGCCCGACCCTCCCGGGGGGAGGGTGACGGGGAAATGCAGTTTTCTGACAGAGCGATCGCCATGCACGCCCACATCCGTTCGATCGACGCGCTCCGCGAGCTTCGCGCTGCGGTGCTGGAGTGGGGATCGCGATTGGACGACCAGATTTTCACGCTCCGCAGCGAGGCCCGGCGGGCGCTCGAGTGGGCGGCGGTCGAACAGCCCCGCTACTGGAGCCATCAGGTGGCGGTGGCCGAGCGGGGGCTGCAAGACGCGACCGCCCGGCTCGCCGCACTGCAGACGACTTACGGCGGACGCGATCGACCCCGGGCCACCGAAGCTCGCAACCGCGTCAACGAGCTGCGGCGCCGGCTCCGTTTCTGCCAGGAGCGGGCGGCCGCCTGCCGCGGGTGGGCTGCCGAGATGGAGCGGGCCGTCGACCAGCTGATCGCCGCTACGTCGGGGCTGCAGCAGCACGCCGAAGCGGGCTTACCGACCGCGGCCGCCCAGCTCGCCCAGTGGATCGACGCCCTCGACCGCTACGCCGACTCGCTCCCCTCGCCCAACGCCGCTCCGCCAACCAGCACTGACCAGCCGCCCCCACCGACGAACCGCCCCCTTTCGAACCGCCCACTGTCGAGTAACGACGAGCCCCTGCCGAGTAACGACGAGCCATTGCCGAGTAACGACGAGCCATTGCCGTGAATCCTCCCCGCAGCGGCGCTTTCCATGATGCCGAGAACCAACTTCGCCGTGACTGGTTGAGCTTCACCGCGGTCTGGCAACGTACCGCCGAGCATTGGAAGGACGCGCGGCGGCGGCAATTTGAAACCGAGTACTTGGCCGAGTTGCCCGGAGCGATGAGCCACACGGCCGCCGAGATCGTGCGGTTTCGCGAGACGTTGCAAAAGGCTCTCCGCGCGCTTTCCGATGACGAGACCCCAGCGTGATCCAACCCAAACGTGCCACCGATTCCCCCGACACGGATTCCGCTGCCGATGATTCTGCCGCCGACGACGCAGCCGCCGACGATGCAGCTCGTTCCGGCCCGTCGCCGCAGCTCTCACGCCGCGACCCACAACTTCGCCCTGGGCAGGGGTTGCCGGTTCAGAAACTCCACGGCTTGGGGTTGCTGACCCCGGTCCGCCAAGCTCGCCTGTTGCGAGGCCTTGCCGGGCGATTTCGTCAAGGAACTCGCGTCCGCGACCAGCTGAGCGACGCGCACCAACGTCAGCTTGAAGCGCTCGACCAAGAGTTGGCCGACGCCTTGGAGAGGACCACAGCGGAATGCCGAAGCGAACGCCGCCGCACCTTGGAGGCATGGGATCAGCTCGACGAGCAGACGATCGCTGGGTACGAGCAGGAAACGTTGGCGGCGCGGCATGAGCGGCACCATGCTCTGGCCGCCATCCGCCGCGGGCGCCGGCACGATGTCAGCGAGGAGGAGCAGGCGTTCGACAGTCAGAAGCAGCAGATTCAAGCCCGCTACGCGCGCGAGAAACCCAAAGCTGCGGCGGTCCAGAAGAATGAGTATGCCCAGCTGGCGACCGCGATGCGGCGGATGCACGCCTCGCTGACCACGGCCCGCGAGCTGACGATGCAGCGGTGCGGAGGTCCCGAGCAGCTGGCCGCGCTGATTCCCGCCGACACCACCAGTGCCGACGACACCACCAGTGCCGACGCCAGCACCTCTGGCGAAGCCGAGGCGAATGCGTCAGCGCCGCCGCCGGACGATCGACGAACGGTTCGCGAGTGCGTGGCCGAGATCGGGTCGCTCGCCGAACGGGGCGAATCGCTGCTCGCCGAGATGCGGTCCGGCTGGCCGGCGCGGTTCGCCGAATCGTACTACTTGCCTCTGCTGATGGTTGGCGTGGCGCTCCTTTGGGCGGGCGGCGTTTACCTGGTGGGGCCCGAGCGGATGGTGCTGTGGATGCTGATGGGGCTGCCGCTGGCAGTGGTCGCTGGCGTCGCCGCCCACTCGGCGATGATGGTCCCGCTTCGCAGGCAAACCCGCGAGCTGCATCCGCGTGTCGAACGGGCGGCGCTCGATGCGAGTGCCGTGGCGGCGGTGGGGCGGCGATTGTCGGCGGCCAAAGCAGCCGAGCGGGTCGCGGAATTGCGGAGGAATCGAGAGGCGGCCCTTGGGGCGCTTCGCCAGCAACACGATCAACAAATGCGGGAGATTCGCGAACGGCATCTGGCCGACCAGACGCGGACGACGCGGCAGTTCGACGATCGGATCGCGACCATCCAGAATCACTTCGAGGAGCGGTACGGGGAGATCAGCCGCGAGCAGGCCGCCCACGCCGCGGCGACCGCCACGAGTCTCTCCAACCGGCTCGATGGATTTGCCGCCGAGAGCGAGAGTCGCCGCCAATCGCTGCGGACGCAGCAAGCCGACGAGTTGCAGCGACTGCGAGCGCGGATCGAGTCGGGCGTCGCGCGTGGACTCGGCAGACTCCGCGAAGCGCAGCGGACGGTCGAGCGGCAGTTTCCGAGTTGGCGAGCGATTGAGGACTCGGCTGCACCGCTGCAGTCGACGCTCCGCTGGTTGCCGCTGGGCACGCTCGACGTCTCGGCGCGGTTGCGAGAGTCGCTCGGTGACGCGGCTCCGGAAGACGCCACTGCACTGCCGCTGATGCTGGTCCGCGAGAGCCACTCGGCGGTGCTCGTCGACTGTCCGCCCGAGCAGATGCATGTGGCAACGGAGCTGGTGCGCGGGGCGCTGTGGCGGGCGCTGACGTCGGTCGCCGGAGGTCGGTTGCGGCTGACTCTGCTCGATCCGGTGGGCCGCGGGCAGAGCTTCGCCTCGCTCGTGTCACTCGCCGATTACGACCCCCAGTTGATTGGACATCGCGTCTGGTCGGCAACGCCGCAGATCACGACTCGCCTGGCGGAATTGACTCAGCATGTCGAAGACTTCCTGCAAACCGGCCTGCGGGATCGCTACTCCACGATCGAAGCGTTCAATGGAGAAGCCGGAGCCCTGGCCGAGCCGTACCGCGTCGTGGCCGCGGTCGGCCTCCCCGCGGGGCTTTCGCGCGACGGCTACGATTCGCTCCGCGCGCTGATCGACGGCGGCCGGCGGTGCGGCGTGTTCCTGATCCTGGTCCGAGACACTTCGCAGCCCTGGCCGCTCGAGATGCCACCGCTGCCCGAAGCCTCGATGTTGCGGCTGCGGATCGACGAGCAAGGGCAGCTCTGGCATGGCCACAGCGAGCTCGAGTCGCTGCCGGCCGCGCCGGTCGACCCGCCTCCTCCGGCCGCCATTCCGATGCTCACCGAGCGGATCGGGCAAGCCGCCGTCGCGGCGCAGCGCGTCGAGATCCCGCTCGACAGCCTCCTCGGCGACGAGCAACCCGAGAGCTACGACTCGGCCACGGGGCTGAGGATCCCGATCGGGCGGCAAGGCGTCGGACGCTCGTTGGAGATCGATCTAGGTTCAGGCATGCGGCAGCACGTTCTGGTCGCTGGCAAAACCGGGTCGGGCAAAAGCACGCTCCTGCATGCGCTGATCACCGCCGCTGCACAGCGTTACGCTCCCGATCAACTGCACCTCTACCTGTTGGACTTCAAGAAAGGGGTCGAATTTAAGGTTTACGCCGATCACCACCTGCCCCACGCCCGCGTGATCGGGATCGAGAGCCAGCGGGAGTTTGGCCGCAGCGTGCTGGAGCGGCTCGATGCGGAGTTGCAGCAGCGAGGCGAACGGTTCCGCGCCGCCGGAGTTCAGGAGCTCAGCGAGTACCGCCGTCAGACGCACCAGAGGCTGCCCCGGATCCTGCTGGTCGTCGACGAATTCCAAGAGTGGTTCGTCCGCGACGACCGCTTGGCGCAAGAGTGCACGATGCTGCTCGATCGACTGGTCCGCCAAGGCCGCTCGTTCGGCATCCATGTCGTGCTCAGCAGCCAGTCGCTCTCCGGAGCCTATTCGCTGCCGCGGGCGACGCTCGGGCAGATGGCGATTCGGATCGCGCTGCAGTGCAGCGAGTCGGATGCGGCTTTAATTCTGGCCGATGAGAATCCCGCTGCCCGCTTGCTGAGTCGGCCCGGCGAAGCGATCTTCAACGACGCCGGGGGACTGATCGAAGGCAACCAGCCGTTCCAAGTCGCTTGGCTCGAACCGCAGCGACACCGAGAGCAGTTAGCCGCCCTGGCCGCCCTCCATCCGGAGGCGGCCGAGCAGTTTGGGGCGACGGTCGTCTTCGAAGGCAATCGCCCCACGCGGTGGACACCCTCGCTGGCCGAGCAAAGCCTGACGCCCCCACCGGCCGATGCAGCCCAGCAGCGTGCTTCCGGGACCCAGCAGCGCGCTTCCGCGGAACATTCCTACCGTGGATTGCTCGGCGAGGCGGTGCGGATTGGTCCCCCGAGCACGCTGCAGCTGAACGACGCTCCGGGCCGCAACGTGCTCTGCGTCGGCGACCTCGATTCCTTGACCAGCGTCCTCACTGCGTGGCTGCCAACGTTCGCCACCGACGTGCGGCGGCAGGTGGGGCAGGATCCGGAAATCGTGCTGCTCGACGGCCCGCGGGGTGCGGAGAGTGAATCGCTAGCCGAGTGGCTCGAGGCGGCTGGGGTTGCCTGCCGAGTCGTGCGCCCTCGCGAGGCTGAAGAGACCCTGGTGGCGCTCGCGGCGAAGCTGGACCACGGTGAGCGAGCCGAGGAACGGGAAGCCGATGCGCTGCCGCAGCCCCCGACATTGATCGTGATCCATGGGCTGGAGCGGTTCCGCGATCTTCGCCAAGACGACAACTTTGGCTTCTCGCTCGACGGGTCCGCAGGTGCCGGCGGCGGAGTGGCTCTGCAGACGCTGCTCCGCGACGGCCCGGCCGCTGGGTGCCACGTGGTCATCGACTGCGCCACCGCCGAGACGCTCTCACGGTGGCTGCCTCGCAGCTCCCATCACGATCTGGAGCTGCGAATCATCGGGCGAACCAGCGCTGCCGATTCGGCGCAGCTGATCGACACACCCGAAGCCGCCGAGCTCACTCCAGCAACGCTGCTGCTCTACGACGACGCCGGAGGAACGATCGAAAAATTCCGCCTCTGCAATTCCCCCGACCCCAGCGAAGTCCGAAAGTGGCGGAGGGAAGGGAGCAGGTAGCAGGTTTTCCATCGTACTCGTACTCAGCGCAGCGGTACTCGTACTCGTACTCGAATCCGCGCACCACCACACGCCCTGCGAACGATCGAGTACCGCTTCGCTGAGTACGAGTACCGCTTCGCCACTCGCTACTCGCTACTCGCCCGTCCCCACTCTCTCACATGCTCCGGGCCGAGCTCGCTGAGGCTTGCGACTCCGGTCGATTCGACGAGGGCGATCATGCGTTCGATGCGACTTTGGAGCTCCGCGGTGTCGACTTCGGGCGTGGCGGGGGCGGCCGGGCGAGTGGACACACCGAGCGTCGCGGCGGCCCAGTCGTCGTTGGCCTCCGGGGGACGCGGGGCCAAGAGCGGCTTGCACCAGCCGTCGACGGCGACGACCGCGGCGCCCAGGGCCAACAGCTTCACGCAGTCCCCGGCGTCGGCTTCCGAGGGAGGGACCACGATCAGACGGATCTGCCGGCCGCCGTGCGCATCGAGCCATCGCCGGGTGCGCGCGACGCAGTTCGCCAACGAACGAGCGGCTGACAGGTGAGCGGTTGAGGAACCACCATTGGCCGTGGTGGCATCGCGCTGCAAATCGTCATCGGCTCGGATGGTGAGGATTTCGGCTTTGGCATCTCGCACGATCGGCAATCCCAGCTCGAGGGAGTCGAGCCCGAGGCTGATGCCGATCGCAGCGGCCGGAGCCAATTGCCGCAGCTCTGCCACTTTCCCCGGCAGTTCCTCGAGAGTCCGCACGTCCGGGGGCCAGTGCATCGTGGGAGTCGAGACGTCGAGCGACTCGTTGCGGTCCGCTTTTCGCGCACCTCGCAGATCCCAGCGACGCATCTGGGCGGGCGAATAGTTGAAGCGGCCCGAGCCATCGCGGCTGGCAGCGAGCCGAATGTCGATGACTTTGGCGGCTGTCAGGTCTTCGATCCGCAATCCGTAACGCTCGGGGCGGTAGGGGCAGAAGCGATTCGAGAGAGCGACCGCCGCGGCGGGGGAGGCTTGGGCTGTGGCCGGTTGCGAGGGTCGGGTGCCTAGCTCGCAGCCGAGCGCGGCGACCGCGATCCCGAGCTCATCCAAGGCATCAGCCACGCGGGCCGCCCGCTCGCTGTCGACGGTCGACCAGGGCAAATCGTAGGCGAGGAGTGGCAGCGGCAGGCCGATCCGGTCGGTGAGCGGGACTCGCAGGCTGAGCCGCGGCGGGCGGATCGGCTGCGGACCGAGCGATGGATGGGCCAGACGCAAAAATTCAAACACGAGCCAATTCGCCCACTGGGCGTTCCACAGGAGACGGAATGAAGTAGTAGCCGACTGCCCAGGCGGGAGTGTGCTCCATGTCGCGGGCTCCCAACGCGCGGGCATTCTTGTTCATCCGGTTGGTCCACACGCAGTGCACGATGATGGTGAGGAGGTACAGGAGGACTATCAGCAGGATGGCGGCGACCCCGCCCATCATCAAGAGTAAATCCTGATTGGTCGCGTTCACCTCGTCGATAAATGGGTGACTCCCCGATCCGGGGGGAGTATACTCGACTCTTTGCACAGGCTTCCACGATCTGGAGGACGGTGATGCGCACGCCTTTTCGCTCGGCCGCGAACATGGCCAGTCGTCCCATTGCAGCCAGTCGTCCCATTACAGCCAGTCGGCGGGCATTCCTCGTGGCTTCGGCCGGTGGGGTTGCCGGGCTGCACTTTGGACGCCCCGCTCAGCTCTGGGGGCAGACCCCGGTAGGACAGACGGCTTCGCCGGGCAATTCTTCTGGTGGCGAGCAAGCCGCCGGCAAAGCCAAGTCGGTGATCTTGTTTTTCCTCTGCGGCGGCGCTTCCCAGATCGATACCTGGGACATGAAGCCCGAAGCTCCGGCGGAATACCGCGGGCCGTTCGCACCGATCGCGACTTCGGCTCCGGGCCTGCAGCTCTGCGAACACTTGCCGATGCTCAGCAAGCAGGCGCATCACTTGGCCGTCGTCCGTTCGATCGACGGCACCGTCAACACTAACGACCATCACGCGGGCTACTACTACAACCTGACCGGACACGTCCCCGACCCCACGTTTCTGTCGCAAGGGAACAACCGCCGGCCCTACCCGGACGATTGGCCTTACATGGGTTCGGTGGTCGCTTCCCGACGTCCTTCGCGGGGAGGGCTGCCGAACGCGCTGACGCTCCCCCACATGCCCAGCCCCGCGCCTTACACGCGACCCGGCCAGTTCGCTGCACGGCTGGGAGTCGAGTTCGATCCGCTCTATGTCCATGGCTCGAGGGAGGAGCCACTCAAGTTCCACGCCCCGACGTTGGCCCTGGCTGGCGATGTCACCAAGGAGCAACTCCGCTCGCGGCGGGAACTCCTGACCGAGCTCGACGGCGCCCGCCGCCAGTTCGAAGCCTCTCCGATCGAGCGGACCTGGAAACAGCATCAGCAGCGGACGATGGAACTGCTGCTCTCGGCCGACACGACCACGGCCTTCGATGTCAGTGAAGAACCGGCGGCGGTCCGCGAGCGATATGGCGATTCGGTCAACGCGATGAGTTTGCTGCTGGCTCGGCGATTGGTCGAGGCGGAAGTGCCGTTCGTGACCGTCTTCTGGCAGGGTGACGACTCCCTGAAGAAAAAGTGCGCGAGCGCCGGGAGCTGGGATACCCACGGCAATAACTTCAACTGTCTCAAAGACGATCTGTTGCCGGAGTTCGACCGAGCCTTCTCGGCGCTGCTCGAAGATCTCGCCGAACGCGGGCTGTTGGACGAGACGCTGGTGTTGGTGACCAGCGAAATGGGACGCACGCCCAAGATCGGCGATCCCCGCTCGGGCGGCTCAAGCGGTGCCGGCCGCGACCACTGGACGCACTGCTTAAGCGTTTTGATGGCGGGCGGAGGGATTCGCGGCGGCCAAACCTTCGGCTCCAGCGATCGCCTCGGCGAATACCCGCAAGATCATCCGCTGACCCCCGCCGACATCGCCAAGACCGTCTACTTTGCGACCGGAACCAAGGATCTGATCGCGACCGACGCCCAGGGACGACCCTACAACCTGCTCGACGAAGGCCGCCCGCTCACGGAGTTGTTCTGACCGCACGCCGCTCTAGTCCCCTCTCCCCCACCTATTGGCTGCAAACGAAAGTTTCGCAGCCAATAGGTGGGGGAGAGGGTTAGGGTGAGGGGGCTTCGCAGTGTGGCAGATACTACCCACGCGACTGAACCGCACCATCGACGAGAGAACGAAAACAGCCTCTTTCGCGGGACTAAAAAGGCCGGCGAGCCGGCCGCTTCTCCCCCTCACCCCGGCCCTCTCCCCCAAAGAGAATCGCGAAATTCAGGCCGTGTGAAGGCCGACCGGAGTCCGCGATTCTCTTCGGGGGAGAGGGAGCTTTACGGTTTGGCGATCCACGATTGGATCAATTCACCGCTTGCGGCATCCCAGACGCGGAGCTCGCCGTCGAACGAGCCGCCGGCGATCCGGCCCGATTCCGCGTGCCAGGCCGCCGACAATGCCCAATCACCGAAACCTTCGAACTGGCGGGCGACGGTGGTTTTAGCCAGCTCGATCTGCAGCACGCGCTCGTTGGCGGTCGGGACCAGTACAAAACCTTCGCCACGGGTGATCTGAGCCCCATCGCCACCGAGCGGCACTTTGGAGACCGCCTTGCCGTTGCTGATCGACCAGCGGTGGAGGAAAGCGTCGCTGCCGGAGGAGAGGACGTGTTGGCCGTCGGGCGAGAGTCCCACGCCTCGAACCGGAGATTCATGCCCTTGGTAGCTGACCAGCAACTCGCCCGACTCGGCGTCAAACACTTTGGCCGATCGATCGCGGCTGGCTGAGACCATACGGCTGCCATCGTCGCTCCAGGCGATCGCCGTCACCCAATCGGCGTGGCTGGTCATCGCGCGGACCGTCTCGAGCGTCTCGATGTTGACGATGCGGATTTGCCGATCAGCCGCGGCGATGGCTAATTCGGGCGTGGCGGGGCGGAACGCGACGTCCAGCACCACATCGGTCGAGCGGGCAACGACCGCCTGAACTTCGCCGCTCGCAAAGTCCACCAGCCGCACTTCGCCGCTTTTCCCCGGCGCCCCGCACGCGACCGCCAACGTGCCGCCGTCGGGGCTCAGCTCCAACGCAAAGATCCGCTGCCCGAGGTTCTCGATGCGGCGGACGAGCGAGCCCGTCTCCACATCCCACACCGTCACTTCATGGTAGCCGCCGACCAAAATCTGCCCGCCGTCGGGCGAAAAGGCGATCGCCGTGGCTGGGACTGGCTTGGGATAGGAGGCTGGAGGAGCCGGATGGCGTGGCGGGGGAATCACGAACGGGAGCAACTCCTCTGGATCGTCGCCATCGAACTTCGCCCCGGCAGCCAGCCAAGCAGCCACCTTGGCAATCTCCGCTTCGGCGAGCGGATCGCTCTCGGCTGGCATCCGTTCAAACTCATCCTCGCTCGTCAGCCGCCGCAGCAGTTCGCCGTTGCCCTCGTCTGCGGATGCGATCGGCGGCTCTCCCGAATCTCCCGCTTTGGAGAGTTCCGCGAACGTGTCGACCCGATAGCCCCCTTCGGCTTTTTTCGCCCCGTGGCAAGCGACGCAGTGCTCGAGCAAGAGCGGTGCGATCTCGCCGCGAAAGCTGATCGGCTCGGCAGACCACAGCGAGGTCGGAGCGACGAGGAGGGCGGCAAACAGCCCGGCGGCGATTCTCATGGCGGGGGTTCCGGCGGAGGGTGCGCGGCAGCGCGTGGGCGAGTGGTTCGTGGCGATGTGGGAATCATGAGCTCGGATGCTTTTGAGCCGAAGGCGCTAGCCTCGGGTCCATTCCGGTCCGCGCTGTGGGAAAACGTGGACCTGAAGCGGTGTTCAATCACAAGCTCGATCCGTTCGGCAGCGCGACGGAACCCGCGGCTAGCGCCGTCGGCTCACCCGCGGCTAGCGCCGTCGGACTGGGGTTCAATGCTGAAATAAAAATTCGTCGGTGTTGAGTAGCGCCCAGCAGACGTCTTCGAGGCCCGCCGCGGGATCTCCTCGCCGCTCGCAATGCGCAACTGCCGTCTGCAGTTCGCTCTCCGATGGCGGGCGGCAGAGGGCGGCCAGGTAAAGATCGTGGAGGACCTCGGGCACCGGCGTGCCGGCGGCGAGCTGTCGGCGGAAACGATTCGCCGGGTCGCGGAGTTTTTCGTGAATCGCCGAGCCGTTGAACAGTTCGATTGCCATTCCCAACGTCGTCTCGTCGGTCCGTTCACAGGCGCACACGGTGGCCCGCTCGGGTTGCCCAAACACTTTTAAAAACTCGACTTCCACCAAATCGGGCGCCGGCAACTGCGTCGCCTTGGTACCGGCCGGAAGAGCGCCGAAAGTTTGTGCCAATCCGGTGGCTTGATTGACCGCATCGAGCAGCTGTTCAGCGCTCAGCAAACGCGGTTGCTGGTGGGAGAAATAGAGAGCGTCGTCGCGATTGAGCTCGGTCGTCTCGCAGCTGGCCTGGTAGGTGCGGCTGTTCAAGATCACGCGGAGGAGATGCTTGCGGTCGAATCCGCTGTCGATGAAATCCTGGGCGAGCCGCTCGAGCAAAGCGTCATTGGTCGGTGGGTTGGAGTCGCGGAAATCATCGATCGGTTCGACGATCCCGCGGGCGAACAGCTGCGCCCAAATGCGATTCGCTTCGATCTTGGCAAAGTAAGGATTCGCTGGATCGACCATCCACTCGGCAAACACGGTCCGGCGGTCGGTCGCGTCATCGATCGCAGGCTCGTCTCGAAGCGGCAGCCACGGTTTCATCTGCTCCCCGGTCCGCGGCTGGGTGACTTCGCCCGAAGCCGACGTCCAGATGAACATCTCGCCCGGCCGCTGGGTATTGCGTCGCTGGACCCGTTCGAAGAAGGCCCCGAGGCCGTAGTAATTGTCCTGCGTCCACCGTTCGAACGGGTGGTTGTGGCATTTGGCGCATTGCAACCTCGCGCCGAGGAAGACTTGCGAAACGGTTTCCACGCAGGTGTCTCGGTCGGTGGCCGTGCGGTAAAAGTTCGCTGGGGGATTGGCTAGCGTGCTGCCGCTGGCGGTCAGCAGCTCGCGGGCGAACTGGTCGTAGGGCAGGTTGCGACGAAACGCTTCCTCGACCCAGCGATGGTATTTGTGCACGCCTTGGTCGCCGACCGTTTTCCCAGTGATCCTCAGCAGGTCGCCCCACTTGAGGGCCCAGAACTTGGCGAACTCATCCCGCTCGAGCAAGCGATCGATCAGCCGCGCCCGTTTGTCTTCACCTGGGTCGTCGAGAAAGCTGCGGCTTTCCTCGACCGTGGGGAGAATTCCGATCACGTCCAAATAGACCCGCCGCAAGAACTCTTCGTCGGTGCAAATTTCCGCCGGGACGTACTGCATCTGTTGCAGCTTCGCGTGTACCAATGCGTCGACGTAGTTGTTCGTCGGCGGATCGTTCCAGGCGAACTCCGGGACTTGTTCAACGAACATCAAGGGGATCGATTCGATGTGTTCCAGGTATCGCACCAGGATGACTGTCTCGCCCCGCCGCAGCGGTGTCACCAGCCCGTTGCTGTCGACCGTGCCGACGGTCATGTCGGAGCTCTCGTAAGCCACCAAGTGCGTGACGTCTCGGCTGGAGCCGTCGGCGAAGTGGGCAACCGCCGCCAATTGCTGCTGGCCGGCGTCGAGTCGGAGCACCCGCTTCTTGCTCGGGATGACTTCCAGATGGATACAGCGAGGGGTGCCGGGCGGATCGGCCTTTGCCCCTTCGGCGATCCAGTCGCGGAGGATGGCATACGCCGCGTCGTCGGTGTGCAGCTGCTTGCCGCCGCCGTGGCTGACTTTCATCAGCGGTTTGAGCAACAACAGACTTTGTTCGGGATCGATCGGATTCGTGCGGCGTCCGAAGTCCTCGCGGATCAGCGTCAGCTCGTCCAACTCGCGGTCGAATGCGCGGAGCGACAGGCGGAACATGCCTTTGCCGCTCGGCGAACCATGGCAAGCTCCCGAATTGCAGCCTTGCTTGGACAGCGCCACCAAGACCTCGTTCTCAAACGCGGTCTGCGAGGGAACGCTCATCTCGCTGACGCGGAGCGGAATCGAGTGGCGAAGCGGACCCACCTCCACGATGATCTGCGTCTCACCGTCGGCTTTGGGGAAGACGGTCGTGCCTCGGATCTCGGCGACTTCGCGATTGGCCGAGGATAGCTTTGCATCCCGCGTCCAGTCCCGCGCTGAGCCCTCCGCGTCGTAGCCGGTCACGATCAATTGGCTGCGGTCCTTGGGGCCGCGGAGGCCGATCTCCGAGGGGAAGACCTCGAGCGTCGCGGGTGGATCGAACCACTCCACCGGCAGTTCCACTTTTTGCACTCGGCCGCGATTCCCATGTTCCGCGTAAGCCAGGACCGTCAGCCGCTCGGGCAGGGCCACCCCGCTGGGTTCATTCGGGGCCGGACGCGTCCAGGTCAGTGTGTGGGCGTCCTGGTCCGTTTTGACCGCCAGCGTCCAACCTTCGGGCAACGCGTCGGCCAGCACCGTCACGGCTCCCTTAAAAGCTTCGTCGCTGCGTTTGACTTGCAGCGTCGCGGTGTGACTCGGCTCTGGCCGAGCGAAGCGGAGCGGCTCACGCGGCTCGAGAGCGAAGAGGGGCTCGCTGGCGGCGACACCGCTCAGCAGAATCATGCCGTCGCCAGACGAGGCGGGAAACAGCACATGGGGTTTTCCGGCTCGCACCCAATCCCGGCTCGAAACCTTCCGCTGCAGTTCCGGTTGCTCTACTGCCCGCCCCCACAGTTCGACTGCCGCCAGCGAGCCAGCATTCCAAGACTCGTCGGCAGCGATGTAGACTTTGGCTTCCTTCGCTCCGGCGGCGATGTGCGGGTTGAGAATCCGCAGTCCCGGTGGATCGTTGGCGAGGGAAAGCTCGATCGCTCCGTCGTAGCCCAAGCGTTCAATCTGCAGTTCGATGGCACAGGCTCCCTGCCCTGCCTCGATCGCGAACTGCTGGGGAAGTTTTGCGTCCGCTTTGACTTGCAGCGTGAACGCGTCGGCGGGAACCACTTCGATGCCGTAGCCAAACTCCTCGCCGCTGCGGCCGAGCAGATCGCTAACTTCTAGCCGGTAGACGCCATCGTCGGGGAACGTGTACGCGAAGCTCCACTCGTCCACCTCGGAGACGGGAGTCTCGGCGACTTTCTTCCCCGCTTCGTTCCATAACTGCATCCGCAGCATCGCTGGCGAGCCAAGGCTCCGCGTGCGGGCTTGGACGTGGATCGCTGTGCCCTTCACGCCCTGCAGCCGACAGGCATCTTGTGGCTGCGCGTCTGCCAACTGCCCCGAGACGGCTACCGGGAAAGAGAGGGGCTCCGCCGCTGGAGCTTCGACCACCGCAGGCTGCGAAACTTGCAGTGGGACCCACGCGGAGAATTGGCCGCCAGGGAGCCGAGTGGCGACGGTCGTCGTGCGGCGGAAGGCGTCCGCCGAGAGAGTCACTTCGCGAGGCTCGGCCTTTGCGCCATCGGGACCGGCGAAGCGAACGGTCGTCGGTGTGTCCGCGGGGACAACCAGCGGGATCGCGTGCCTCAGGATCGGAAAGTCGCCCACTCGCAGATGGTAGGCATCCCCAGCGGCATAGCGGTTGTCCCGCACCTCCAGCAGGTATTCGCCCGCTGAGGCGAACCGATACTCAAAGCGACAGTCGGGACCGAGTTCGTCGTCATCGGCCGCGCAAAGTACCTCGCCGCTGCTGTCGAGCAGCCGCACGACCGGGTCCATCGAGGACTCGAGCGGTTGCGTCAGGACCTCGAAGGCGAGGCGTTGATCGGCGGCGACCGTGAGCCGGTAGTAGTCGCTCTTCGCCCCATTGCTGGTGCCGGAGACCGCGCAGAGCGTTTCGATCGGCTGCGCCGTTTGAGGTGAGTCGTGGCTGTTCGCCTCGGCTATCGCCGGCAGATCGTCGACCACGATCGCCACCGGCTGGGCGGGGCCGGCCGCGGTTGCGACGAACAATCGCAGCGAGCCGAGCGGGGTCTCGGCCGGAACCGTGAGCTCGACTTTGGCCCGTGAGGAATCGACCGTTTCGAGGCTGACCGTCGCTTCTGGACAACTGGTCGTGACGCGGAGATCGGCAGCCAGATCTTGAGTGCTGGCGATCAGCAAATGGACCGGCGTGCCGGGGCGACAGGCTCGCGGTTCGATTCGGGCCACGGTCTGAGCGTCGGCGGGGGCAACGGCCAGAATTCCCAGCACGCCCACAGCCCAGGCAAGCACCGCAGTCAACTTGGGCACCGCAGTCATCGGCATCCGTCCGCGAATTGCGGCAAGTGATCGATGTGACATGGTTAGATCAATCCGGCGATTGGTTGGCCGTTATAAATGTGATGCGGACGATTCTCGGCGTCGTGCCAGGCGGCGGTGGCGGGGATGCCCAAGGCGTGATAAATCGTTGCCGCGAAATTCTCCGGCTGGACCGGCTGCTCCGAGGGGTAAGCCCCTTGCGCGTCGGTCGCCCCGATCACGTTTCCGCCAGCGATTCCGCCACCAGCGAACCAGACCGATTGGGCCGCTCCCCAGTGGTCGCGGCCTGGCAGCTTGTAATGTTTTTCCAGCAGCGTGATCCGCGGCGTGCGTCCAAATTCGCTCGCCATCACGACCAAGGTTTCATCCAGTTCGCCGCTGGCGTGCAGGTCGTCGAGCAAGGCCGAGACGGCGCGATCGGTGGGAGGAAACAGCTTGTCTTTGAGATGAGGGAACGCGTTGCCGTGGGTGTCCCACGATTCGTCGTTACCCAGGTTGACCTGCACCAAGTTCACGCCCGCGGCGACCAGACGCCGGGCCATCAGCAAGGACCAGCCGAAGGAGTTGCGGCCATAGCGATCGAGCGACTGCTCGTCGGCCGAGGTAACGTCGAGCGCCTTGTGGATCGAAGCGTCGGTCAGCAAGTCGATCGCCCCTTCACGCAACCGATCGAACTGGGTCGTGGTGGCGAACTCGGCCAGGGCTGCACGTTGGCTGCGGAGCGTCTCGAGCAGCTCCAGCCGACCTTGGACCTCTCGCATCCCGAGCCCGTCGGGCAGAGTCAACTGCGGTGCCTGAAAGAGGCGATCGTCCGGGTTGCCCCGTTGCTGATGGTCGAAGCTGTACTGCGGGAAGGCCCCGTAGGCGGTGTTGTGAAAAGGGGAGGCCTCGATCATCCAGGGGTCGTGCTGAGGACCCATCACGCCGGCGTGCTGGCCGGGAATGATCCGCCCGCTCGAATGGACGAGCTGTTCGGGGAGGACCACCGCGGGCGGCAGGTTGTTCCGCGGCGTGGTGGCTCGGCCGGCGATCGACGCGATCGAAGGGTGATCGGATCGGCTCGGCTGGTTGGGGCTGAACCCGGGCGGGAGCTTCGACTGCCCGGTGAGCATGATGTGGTGGGCGGCCGAGTGCTCGTTCGAGGCGTGTGTCAGTGAGCGGCAGATGGACCACATCGGGCTCCGTTCGGCCAGCATCGGGAGGTGCTCGCAGATCTGCAGCCCCGGGGTGCGAGTGGCGATCGGCCGGAACTCGCCCCGCACATCCTCCGGCGCCGCGGGCTTCATGTCGAAGCTTTCGTGCTGCGCGAGTCCTCCCGAGAGAAAGATGAAGATGCACGATTTGGCGCGGCCACCCGGTCGAGCGGCCGCGGGCGGCTCGGCAGCGGCGGCGGATAGCCCCGTCCACCCGCGGAGCCCCGCCAGGTGATTCATCCCCAGCCCGAGGATCCCGATTGCACCGACCTGCAGCGCCTCGCGGCGAGAGAATCCCGCGTGGTCCCAGTGAGCTTCGCGATCGGCTCGACGTGCCCGCTTCATCACTCTCACCTCAAGAAAGGGTGGGTGGGTCGATCCCCCGGAGCCAGCTCAGAGAGCCCAGTCTTCTGGAGTCGTCGACCCGTCCGCTGCAGTGGCCTCCCATGATAGAGGCTCTCGCACCGCGATACCACCGAAATGAGGGAGTGTCGCTTTTCTCGCTTCCGCGAAAGTCGCGCTCATCAGCCGCCACGCGCTAGCCCGGATTATTCATCAGCCGCCGGGCGCTAGCCCCCGGTTCTCGAAAACGCCGCAAGAACCGGACGCTAGCGCGTGGCGGCTGATGCGAATCTGATCTAGCTTCGTGCGGAGGAGTACGACTGAATCGTCTGGTTCTCGTACGTCTGCCAGACGTCGGCCTCGGGGTCGCCGATCGTGACCGTGTAAGCCCCTTCTTCGAACACGAAGGGCTGGATCGATTTGCCCGCGGCGCGGATCGCGTACACCAGCTCTCCCTCGGCATCGAAGACTTTGACGACCGGGAACTCCACGTCTCCTTCGGCGGTCCGCTCGGGCAAGTAGCCGACCGGCTGCCGACCGTAGTTGTCGGTCTGCTTGAGCGTCAGCGGCCAACCGGGGAACTGGTTGGCGGCGTCTCCGGAAGTGGCGTCGATCAAAAAACGGTACGCATCGCAGGTATAGGTTCGGGCCTTCGGATCGACCGTGATGATC
This sequence comes from Candidatus Laterigemmans baculatus, assembly GCF_010367455.1. Taxonomy (GTDB): domain Bacteria; phylum Planctomycetota; class Planctomycetia; order Pirellulales; family Pirellulaceae; genus Laterigemmans; species Laterigemmans baculatus. The sequence goes on from NZ_WRPR01000112.1 coordinate 202,818, forward strand.
CCAAACCCGGAGCCCTTTTGGTGGGCCCGGTCATAGCGATTCTGTTCGGTCGCCACTTCGGGATCTCCGACCGCGTAGACATACACATGGTTGCCGAACCCGTCGGTGTACTGGCCGGTGTGGGGCAGCCCGTGCTCGGGGCGATCGGAGTGGGGCATGTCAACTTCATCGGGGCGCCACCAGCGGGGATAGCCGACCGAGATCGCCGGAGTGCAGAAGGACCACGAACCGTCCCGCGGAGCGTCCGCACCGTACTGCACCATCGATGTGAGGTGCTGGTCGCCGTTGATGTGCAGCGGAAAACCTTTGCGAATGATTCGCACCGCTCGGTTCCGCGCGGTCTGCGGCCAGGAGCCCGAGTCGAGGTCGGCCTTGAGATATCCGTCGTAGCTGCCGTGGTGCGTCGCGACGCCGGCGAAGACGGTCTCGCTGAGCAGGATCTTGATGTCGGCACCCCGCCAGTCGCCGACCCAGTGCTCGAGGAATTTTTCCTGCCGCTCGCCGAGCAACTCCAGCCCCGGTTTGTCGAGCGCTTCGGTATCAAAGTCGGGGTTGGTGACGTGGTCCGCGCGGCCGCTGCCGGAGTCGACTTTTTCGGGTCCGCTTTTGAATTGCCGGTCACCGATGATCGCAAAACTAACGCGACCGTAGACCATGTCGCCATAGTAGACGCTCATCCCTTGTTTGATGGGCGTCGGGTCGTACAGATCGGGATGATGGGCGGTGTTGGTTTTATGAACCACCTGGACCATCTGAACCGGTTGGATATAGCCCCCTTCGGACGACGTCGTCCCCTCCCGCATCGGCGCTCCCGCTTCACCCCAGATGTTGCCATGAAAGACATCGTGGTCGTCCGGGATGCATAAGGTGGGACGGTCTCGCATCACATCTCCAAAGACCCACCCGAACATATAATATTTGCGCAAGTAGTTGAGGATCGCGCGGTCGGCCGGGCTGCGAATCACGCCGAACCCACCATGGCTTTCGTAGAGCTGGTCTCCGGAGAAGAAGAGCAGGTCGGGATCGAGTTTGCGGAGGTTTTCCGCGACCGGCGCGTAGGGGAATCCCGATTCGTGTTGGCAGGTCAAACCACCGATGACGATGGGACGGTCGACCGGGTTGGGGCGAATCGTTCCGGCCCAGTGGGAGGTTTCGGTGGAACCATCTTTGCGCCGCTGGCGATAGACCATCCGGTACGGCGTTGCGATGGTTTCGTCCCAGTTGGCGATCCGGAAGGTCGCGGTCCAGGCATCCGGGTCGAGGGGCGCTTCGCCAAGCGATTCCCAGCGACCGCCGCGCTCGACTTCGAGCTCCACTTGCTGGTTGTCCCGCTCGCCGAGCGGCGGCGTGAGGGCGCTGATCTTCAGCACAAAACCATCGTCGGACCGCGAGTCGCTCAGCGAATACATCGACCACAGCAGCGGTCCAAAGCGGTGCTCCGGTGAGACCGTGAAGGCTGCGCCGCCGGCCGAGAGTTCGGAGAACCAGAACCGAGTTCCGCTCTCTCGGCGGAAGCGACGGTCGTAGTTGTTGACGATTCCCACGTTCCCGAGCACCGCGGCCGGGGCGACCGTGTGGGTGAGGCTGCCGAGCGGAGCACCCGATTCACCGTCGAAGGCGGTGAGCGTCAGCGCGTACCGCTCGCCGCTCGGTCGTCCGGAAAGCTCGAGGCGGAGGTTCTCCAGCGTCGCGGCGCGGTCGAGCGGCTGGGACTGGTTGCCGATGATCAGCTTCCCGTCGCTCAGCCCGGCATCGATCCCCCCTCCGGCAAAGCAGTTGCTGCGATACTCGTTGAGCTCGCTCTTGACCCCCACGCGGAACCCGCCGCTCGCGGTTTGCTTTTCCCCTCCTGGCTCGGCAGACTCTTCGGCGACTCCCATCCGCACCGACATCGCCAGGGGCTGATTGGGATCGGTCAGCTGGTGCGTCAGCAGATGGACGCTGCGATTGCCGCCTCGGGTGATGCACTCGGCCCGCCCGCTGCGGACCACCCAGTCCTCCATCGGATTAGCCCAGCAATCGGCACCGAGCCAGACGCGGTCGTGGCTGTTTTGCCAATCGCTGGTGAACGAAGGAGCGATCTCTGCCGCGCCCGGGCCCCCTGCCGCGCCCGGGCCCTCAGCAGCGGCCAGCACCGTCCGCCCGCCACTGACCAAGCTCGCTCCTGCGGCCAGGCATTTCATCGCCGATCGTCGATTAAAAAGATTCATGCCAGTGATTCCGTGGTCCTCGTCGAAGAATGCTCGCGCTCAGTTCACTCGCTGAGTATTCTAACTGCCCTGCTTCCCCGGAACCTCTTGCCATGGAATCCGCGAAAGCGAAAGATACGCCACAGCCAGCGGGCTGCGGGCGGCGGGACACACGCCGCTGGCAAGAGAGTTACCCCACGACGCTCAGTTTTCTGAATCCTTCCTCTTCGGAGCCGACAATCGATGAAATTCGCCAGCCAAACCGTTCTTGCTCTCCTCGCAGTGCTGGGGCTGTCGAGCTCCCCCGCGGCCGCCGAGCCGGTGAAAGCCGAGGTCGTGACCAGCGCCGGAAAGATTGTCGTCGAGCTCGATGCCGACAAGGCTCCCAAAACGGTCGAGAATTTCCTCCAGTACGCCAAGAGCGGGCACTATGCGGGGACCATTTTCCACCGCGTGATTCCCGGCTTCATGATTCAGGGCGGGGGCCTCGACCGCAACCTTCGCGAGAAGCGGACGCAGCCGCCGGTGATCAACGAAGCGGGCAATGGGTTGACCAACGAGCCCTACACGCTGGCGATGGCCCGCACCGGCGATCCGCATTCGGCGACCAGCCAGTTCTTTATCAACGTCGCGAAGAATGATTTTCTCGATCGCAAGAACAGCCGCGACGGGTTTGGTTACGCGGTGTTCGGCAAGGTGATCGAGGGGAAAGAAGTCGTCGATAAGATCGCTCGCGTCGCCACGCGTCCCGCGCCGGGCGGCCACGAAAACGTGCCGGTCGAGCCGATCGTGATCCAGGAAGTCAAGATTTTGAACGGCAAATAATCGCTCTACAACGGTTTGATCCGCAGGTTTCGCCAGCTGACCTCGAGCGGTTCGGCCGACTTGGTGCTGTGGACTTGCAAGGCGATGAACCCGCGAGCGGTCATGTCATCTTTAAGATCGGCCGCGGGGACGCCGTTGACCCAGGTGCGGATCGAATCGCCCCGGGCCTCGACGCGAATCAAGTTCCACTGCTCGGGCTTGAAGGCGGCTCGCGCTTCGGGGCGATTCTCGAGCGTGTATAGCCAGCCCCGGCGAGCTTCATCGTAGATCCCGCCGGTCCACGCCCGCTCGCTCGGATCGATCTCGATCTGATAACCATGGACGCGGCCATCCTTGTAATCTTTGCGGCTCTGGCTGCGGATTTGAACGCCTGAGTTCAACTGTGGATCGACCCGGAATTCGTACTCGAGGATGAAGTCGCCGAATTCCTCGGCTGTGCAGAGGAAGCTGTTCGGCGTCCCCAGCCGAGTCGTTCCCACGATCGCACCATCGACCACTTCGAAGTCGGCTCGGCCGCCCCGCTGGATCCAGCCCTCGATCGATTCGCCATCGAACAGCGGCACCCATTCCGCTTCCTCGGATGCTATCTCTTCCTCGGCGACTTCCTCGGGAGCGGTTACTTTTTCCGCCGCTTCTTCTGGGGCGGATGCTGATTGCGGCGCGGGCTCTGGAGTGTCCTCGTCGGCCCGGACCGAAGCGGCGAGAGTCAGCGAGGCGACTAGGCTGAGGAAGAGGTGAAAACGCATGCGATGGACCTCGGGCAAAAAGGGAAGTGGAAGGGAAACCACGAAGGACACGAAGAACACGAAGGACGGGTGAGGAGTTGAACCGCGGATAGCGCAGATACCACGGATTATTGGCTGTTGGTCTTCCCTTTTATCCGCGTACTCCGTGCGATCTGCGGTCCTTCCCCTTTCCGTGCGTTTCCGTGTCCTTCCGTGGCCACCATTCGTCTAATTCGTGTCATTGGGGAACCACGAAGAGCACGAAGGA